>JAJZBV010000013.1 GCA_021851785.1 Pseudomonadota bacterium | reverse complement strand
GGTTGTTGGACCGGGCGGCGGAGATCAGGCGCAGCACAGACGCCGCGCGCGCCAAGGCCCGCGCCATCATCCCCGCCCTCTTCCTCGACACCTTCGGCGACCCCGCCACCAACCCCAAGGGGTGGCCAGAAACGCAGCTTTCGGAAGTGCTTGCCACTACGCTTAGCTATGGATCAATGACCAGCCCGCGTGCGTCCGACGACGAGTGGCTCGACATTCGTGTAGCCAACATCAAGGGCAACCAGATCGATCATTCCGATAAGAAGTATGTAACCCTAGAGCCGTCGCTTGCCGCTAAACATTCGTTGGCTGATGGTGATATCGTTCTCGCTCGTGCGATTGGTTCAGAGTCCCATTTGGGCAAATGCGCAGTCGTGTATCCAGGCAAAGAGCGGTGGGCGTATGACAGCCACATTATGCGAATACGTGTGGATCAAAATCGAATATCACCCGTATGGCTGCACACGTTGATGAATACCGACGGCGGCAAAGCTCGCTTGCTTCGTCAAAAGCGCGCATCTGCGATTCAGCACAATATCAACACTAAAGAAGTGGCTATTTTTAGGTTTTCGCTTCCACCTCTCCCGCTCCAAACCGCTTTCGCCGAACAGGCCCAGCGCCTCGAAGCCACCGCCCGCGCCCTCGACACCGCCGCCGCCAAGGCGGAAGCCATGGCCGCCGCCCTCTCGGCGGAAATGTTCGGTCAGGGACAGGCTTACCGGCGCCACCAGCCGCGCTTGCGCGGGGCTTCGGGGGGTGCGTCGGCGACGATGGTCGGCTGAACCATCGGGGCCGCGGCGGGGTCCGGGTCGGGGGTGGTGATCTCGGGGGTGGTGACCTCGGGGGCGGTGACGGCCATGGGGGCCGGGGCGGCGGGCGGCGCGGTGAGCACCGGCAAATCGGGCTGCGGCGCGCCGGGCAGGGCGAGATCCGGAAGCGTCTCACCCTCGGCCACGGTCTTGCGGCGGCGCGCCGTGGGCGTGCGGCGGGGTGCGCGGGCGCGGCGCTTCGGCGCCTCCTCGCCCGGCGACACGGCTTCGGGTTCGGGTTCAGGAACAGGCTCGGGCGCCAATGGCGGCAGCGTCTCGGCCGCAACCGGCCCCGGAATTGGCGCGGCAACGGGTTCGGAAACCACCTCCGGCGCGGCTTCGCGGGCCGACACCTCGGGGGCCGACACCTCGGGGGCCGCGAACGCCAGCGCCTCGGCGGCGTCCTCGTCCTCTTCGGCGGCCGATGCCGGCGCGGCGGCATCGTTCAGGGACGCCGCCTCCTCGCGGCGCTTGCTCCCGCCCCGGCGGCGGCGGCGGCGGCGGCGCTTGCGCTCCTCGCCCTCGGCGAGCCTGCCCTCGGCCGAATCTTCCGCCGCCTGCTTCAAGGATGCGCGCCACGCACCATTCGTGGAGCACAGTGTGCAGACGCTGGTGACGCAGCGGGTGGTTGGCATTGCGCTGGGCTATGAGAACCTGATCGACCACGACGAACTCCGCCACGACCCGGCGCTGGCGGTGCTGGCGGGCAAGCTTTCCGCCGGGCGGGCCGACTATGCGCCGCTGGCGGGCAAGAGCACGCTGAACCGGCTGGAACGCAGTCGCCCCGACCCCACCCGCTACGCCCGCATCGCCGCCGATCCGGCCGAGGTCGAGGCAGCGGTGGCGGCGAAACATCTCTACGAGACGATCTACTGCGCCCGCGGGGAGATGGAGAACCGGATCAAGGAGTGTCAGCTCGACCTGTTCGCCGACCGCACCTCGAGCGCGACGATGCGGGCCAACCAGTTGCGCTTGTGGTTCTCCTCCCTGGCCTATGTGCTGATGTGCGCTGCGCCGGATCGGCCTCGCGGAGACGGAATTGGCCAATGCCACCTGCGGCACGATCCGGCTGAAGCTGCTCAAGATCGGCGCGCTGGTGCGGATCAGCGTGCGCCGGGTCAGCGTCGCCATGGCCTCCGCCTGCCCGTGGCAGGGCGCGTTCGCACAGGCCCACGCCGCGCTGAGCCGAGCCTCCGCCTGAGCCGACACGAACCAGACACCGCAAGCCACAGCACCGGGCGAAGCCAATGACCGTTCCTTCGAGCGGCGAGGCGACGCGGCCCGATCATACCCCAATCGCGCAAACCGACGGGACCAGCCCACCCGCCGCACCGGCGATCAAGCGCCCCGCGCTGTCTCCCCCAGGGACTGGGCCTCTGTGAGATATCCGCTCCTAAATCTCTGATTTTATTGGCGCACCCGACACGATTCGAACGTGCGACCTCCACCTTCGGAGGGTGGCGCTCTATCCAGCTGAGCTACGGGTGCCTTAACCGTGGACTACTCTCTGCCGATCACTCTGGTCAATGATGCTTCGACACGCCGCCCCTTGGCGGACGGCAGGTCATTCCGCTGAGCAACGGGTCGATGAGACCGTGCTTACCGCGAAACCACGCCCGCCGCAAATCCGCCGCGCGCCAGGCCCACCGCCGCTCACGGCCAGGCGCGGCGCCAGACCTCTTCGAAGCCGCGCACCCGGGGGAGCAGAATCAGCGGCCACGGGCTCGGCACCTCGCCGAGCCGGACATGGATCAGCGCCGGCGCGTTGCGCGACAGCGCCGCGCCGAGCGCCGCGCGCAGCGCCGCCGGCGTATCGGCGCGCCATGCCGGCATGCCGAAGCTTTCGGCAAGAAGCACGAAATCGGGATTGCGCAGGTCGGAGGCGATGAGCCGGTTGCCGTACTGCTCGGCCTGGATACGGCGGACATTGCCGAAGGCGCCATCGTCGAACACCACCACGACAACCGCGATGCCGTGCCGCATCGCGGTCGCCATCTCCCCGGCCTGATAGAGAAATCCGCCATCGCCGGTGAGCAGCACGACCGGGCGATCGGGCAGCGCCGCCTTGGCCCCGAGTGCCGCGCCATAGCCCCAGCCGAGATTGTCCTGATAGCCGGGGGAAAGATAGCGCCGTGGCGCGGCGACCGGAAAGGCGAGCCGACCGACGAAACCCATTTGCGTGACGTCCTCGACGACGATGCCGTCTTCCGGCAAAGCCTCGCGGATGGCGCCGAGAAACCCCATTTGCGGGGCGAGCCGTGTCAATTCCGTGGCGAACCAGGCCTGCGCCGCCGCGACATCGGCGCGCGCCGGGCGTCGGCGGCGCGGCAGGGCCTCGGCGAGGGCGGCGAGACCCAGCGTGGCATCGGCGAGAATGGCGGCATCGGGGCGGCGATAGCGCTCGATCTCCTCGGCATCGACATCGAGACGGATGAGCTTCAGCGCGGCATCGCTGCCCCAGACGGACAGCGGCAGATGCAACCGCGTGCCGACCGCGAGCACGGCGTCCGCCTCGGCCCAGAGCCGGTGCCCGACCGGCCAGGAGACCGCGAGCGGATGATCGCTCGGCAGCACGCCACGAGCGCGGCGGAAGCTCATCACCGGCGCCGCCAGCGCCTCGGCGAGCGCGCGCAGCGCCGCGGCGGCATCGAGCGCGCCGCCGCCCACCACGATCAGCGGCCGCTCGGCGCGATCGAGCATGGCGGCGGCTTTGGCGACCGCCTCGGGATCGGGGGCGAGCGGAGCGGGCGGCTGCGGCGCGACCATCGGGACGGGGGCCTCGCGCCCCCAGACGTCGATCGCGCATTCGAGCGCGACCGGCCGCGCCCGCCCCGCCTGCGCCTTCGCCAGCGCCTCGGCGATCAGGCGTGGCGCCTCGCCGGGATGGGTGATGCGCGCGGCGTGTTTCGTCAGATGGCGAAGCAGGCCGAGCTGATCCGGGAGTTCATGCAGATGGCCATAGCCGCGATCGATGGCGTTTTGCGGGATCTGCCCGACCAGCGCCAGCACCGGCGCGCCGAGCCCGTAGGCGTTGAGCAGGGCCGCGCCGGCGTTCAGAACCCCTGGCCCCGGCACCACCGAGAAGGCTTGCGGCTTGCCGGTCGCGAGAGCGGCGCCGAGCGCCATATAGCCGGCCGCCTGTTCATGCCGCGGATGAATGACCCGGATGCGATCCGATGCCGCGTGCAGCGCATCGAACAGCGGGTCATTATGGACCCCCGGCAGGGCGTAGATGGCGGTCAGCCCATGCCCGATCAGCGATTCCACCGCCGCCGCGGCGGTGGTCATCCGGGGCATGGGCACGGAGACGCGCGACCTCGGCGCCTCGGGACGGCTCACCCCTGATGCGCGGCGCTCCCCTGATTTTCCTTGGCGGCGGTCTTCACCCCGGGGCCGGCGATCGAGCCCGGCGGCCGCTCCGCCGAGGCTTCCATGGAAGCGTCGTCGCCCTCCGCCATATTTTTCTTGAAGGCTTTGATTCCCTTCGCGAAATCGCCCATCAGATGGCTCACCTTGCCGGTCCCGAACAGCAACAGGACGACCATCAAGACGATCAGCCAATGCCAGATGCTCAAGCTTCCCATGGCGTCTTCGCTCCGCAAAAAATCCCGCTCAGAAGGAAATGGACCGGAGGGCGCGCCGTTGCAAGCGTCTTTCGCGGCCTGTTAAGCTTCCACAGCCAGGATCCGGCGGCGCCAGCGCCGCATGACGCCAAAACCGATGGCGCCGGTTGCCAGGAGCACGAAACTCGCCGGTTCCGGAACCGAACCCGGCGGCGTGGTCGGGATCAGGACAAAATCGACCGCGCCATTGCTGCCGGACGCGCCGGTGAGCGTGTAGCCGCCGCCGCCCGAGGTCGCGGTCTGATCGATGGCCGAACTCGCGATAAAAGAGCCGCCGCCACCGCCGCTGTCGCCACTCACCCCGCCGCCGCCGCCGCTGTAGCCGCCGCCGCCGCCGCCGCCCTCATCGCCGCCGCCGCCGCCGCCGCCGAAACCGCCCGACCCGCCGCCAGGACCGCCATTGCCGCCGGCGCCACCGGCGAGGAAACTCGCGCCGCCAAAGCCGAACCCATTGCTGCCATTGCCACTATAGCCGCCGCCGCCGCCGCCGCTTCCGCCACTGATCGCGCCGCCGCCACCGCCGTTGCTGCCGCCATTGCCGCCGCCGCCACTCGTGCCAGCCAATCCGCCGTCGCCAGCCCCGACGATGCCGCCGCCGCCACCACCACCGGCGATGATCAGCGGCGTGAGTATACCCGCGTCATCCACCACCACGAAACTGCCACCGCCGCCGCCGCCAATGGCACCGTTCGAACTACCGCCGCCGGCGCCGACGAGAATTTGCAGAACCTCGTTCTGGCTCAGGACGAAATCACCGCTGACCTTCGCGCCGGGGCCGCCCGGCGCGGGATTGCCGCCGCCGCCGCTGGCGCCGATCGCGGTGATGGTGTAGGTGCCGGCCGCGGCAACCGTGCAATCGATGATCGCCGTGCTCGCGGCGAAATCGACCGCAGGCCCGATCATGCATGTGCCGGCCTGCGCGGCCGCGCCGAAGCCAAACGCCGCAACCGCCCCAGCGACCATCCCTGTCAGGCGCAACCATCCAGACATTTTGTCTCTATACTCTTCCCGTCTGGCTCTTCCCGTCCGGCCCGCATCGTCCGGCCCAGGTTCGCAAATTTCGCGATGTGATTTTTAATCGTAACACGCGAAGGGTGTAAAAATCAAAAATAAATATCCATCGAAAGTTGCTTGAACAGCCGCGATCAAGGCCCCGGCATCGGCCCGCGCGCCGCCCGCCGTGCCTGCGCGCGGCCGAGGGTCAGCGAGAGCAGAAACCACCCGCCGGCGAGCGCGCGGCGTGCGCGCCGGCGCTGGATACGCTCGGAATCACGAAAATGTTAACGAAAAGTTAACGTCAATCCTGGCTCGTTACGGGATCACAGTGTAACATCATTTTAACAAGCGGCGTTCCGTGCTCTCTGGCCGGATTTCTCCGATGCAGCACGCCCGAGGCTCACGATCGGGACGAAACATCGCCACGCGCAACAAGTGGCTCGTGCTTTTTGCATCTTGTCTCGTGCTCACGGCCTGCGCCAGCAATGGACAATCCAATCCGGGGGCTGGCGGAACCTCGTCGGCGAGCGCGTTTTTCGGCCAGATCACGCGAGATCTCGCCAGCCTGACCGGCCCGAAACCATCACCATCACCGCCCGCGCCAGCGCCGGACCCGCCACGGGGCAACCGCTGGGGGGCGGAGACCGTCTGGCATACCAACTTCACCGCCGATGCCTGTCCGCATGGCGACGGCGCCTGTCTTTTGCGGGCGATGACGCGCGAGCACGCCTCGCCGCCGGCGATCGCCTTCGCGCGGGAGATCGGCCTCGACGGCTATCTCAGCGCCTTCCAGGCCCATGGCCGTGTCGATCTCGGGACCGTCACCCATCCGTTTTTCGCCAATGATAACGAGACGCCGGTTCTGCTCAACGGCACGCCGCCGATCCTCGATGTCTGGAAAATCGCCCAAAAAGTCGATCTCGGTGCCGACCCGGCGCTTCGCGCCCTGCTCGCCCGCAACCGCGGCCTCGCCCTGAGCGACGCGCCGCCGGAATTCCTGAGCGAGCACGCCCGCCCCGATGGCGGCCAGAGCTTCCTGTTCCGGATCGAACTCAGCCAATGCCACGCCTGCGCCTCCGCCGCCCGGCCGGTGCTTGCCTATGATTTCGACAAGGATGGTCGGTTTCTGGGGGCCGGAGCCGTTGGCGCGGAGGGCATACCATAACACCATAAGAAACGACAATGGAGGAAAAAATGACAATCTATGTGATAAATAAAACTTATTTGTCTCAAATAGTACTAAATAGAAATAAATTCTCCAAATTCCGAGATGTTTGGCAATTAGTTGAATAGTTGGCACCGAGCTACAGTATAGCTTTGCGCCCGTGCAAGCCGATCATTTTCTGGTTACTGGAAATGGGGGAACGATATGACGCAAGCGCCATCAATTAGCACGTTAGATTTTACCAATAATTATACCTACGCTGGTTGGGCGAACACGCTTGATCTGTTTGACAAAAGCTTCAACGTACCCAGCATAGATCTGGGCGCTCTCACTGGCAGCGCTTCCGCGGACATTGGCCTACAAGCCATATTAGATGCAACCTCTGGTACGGCCGCAATTAATTATCCGGTTGATGTTCAAGTCTCAACACCTAATACGATTGAACCGGGAGCAAACCTCGATATCATTACAAGCTTCGCCGGCGGGCAGACTGCGCAGGCGTTTTTGCAAACACAGTCTCCTAATCTTACGGCTGCGATAGATGCCACCGCTTCAGCTGATATTGCAGCGCAAATTCAAGGATTCGGTTTTTCAGTTCCTGTGGATGCTTCATTTGGCGGCACGAATCCCATTTTAGAACTTAATACGTCATTGCCTACTTATGATCTATCTTTAGGCGCGCTTTCCCTTGAAGTCAATTTGCCGCAGCCGTTCACTGGCAAAGGAGGCATTCTTAACGAAACCGGCGTCACTATGCCGCCTCTTCAGGCGTTCGGTACTGGTGATTTTCTCACGGCTACGGCCGATCTTCCCAGTCTCATCAATGATATTCTCGACGCGACCGGTATTGGAGTGGCCATTCCGCCGCTGTCTGGCACGATCGGATTTGGTATTGGCTCCTTGGCTTACAATATTCTAACTGCTGATTTGACAGGTTCGCTCGCGATAGGTGAACAAACAACATTCACACCGACGGCGCTTGATATTACCCTGACGCCAAATTTTGGTGGCCAAGCGGAAACCGAGCCAGTCGGTAGCGGCTTCGTTTTTCATGTTCCGAGCGGCTGGAACCAGCCAGTTGTATTGACGCCCACTTATTCTCTCTCGGGTATTCTAACAACCCAATATGGATTAGCCGGGTCAGCGGCGCTTGACCTTTCTGCTTTGTCTCTTCAGGTGGTATCACTCGGTGGTACGCTTCAGCTAGGCCCAGCATTCGATCAAACCTATCCATTGGTCCCGTCGTCTTTCTTGCCACTTTTAACCTTACCCACCACAACACTCGATCTTTCAGCCGGAAGTGCTGTTTTGCCTGGCTACACGATCGATGTTCAATCCTCCTCTCATCCAACGCCAACCTGGACGGCGCTGACCGCCTCGCCGGAGACCGGCGATATCGTGACCGGCGGGACGATTCTCTTCACGCTCGATCTCAGCGCCCCGGCAACGGTCTCCGGGGGCACGCCCGAACTCGTATTGAACGACGGCGGCACCGCGACGTACGACGCGGCGGCGTCAGTCGCTTCGGACCTGGTGTTCAATTACACCGTCCAATCCGGCCAGAGCACCGACGCGCTTTCGGTGTCCACCCTCGACCTCAACGGCGCCAGCATCGCCGGCGCGGGGGGAAATGCCGATCTCTCCAATGTAGCGCAAAACTTCCCGAACCTAGAAGTCAATGCGCTCCCCTCTGTTACAGGTATCGGAGTCTCCGCGACTTATACTGCCGGCGCCGCCGCCGCTGCATTAGATCCCGGTCTGAAAGTAACTGATCCCAGCTCTGCCGATTTGACCGGCGCCATCGTTCAAATTAGCAGTGGTGTGCTCGCAGGTGATAGGCTCAATTTCGTCGATCAAAATGGCATCGTTGGCGAGGTCTTCATATTTAATGGTGCGACCGACGAGTTAACGCTTTCGGGCACGGCAAGTTTGGCTGACTATCAGACGGCGCTCGACTCCGTCACTTACAGTTCAACGGCGGCTGACCCGACAGCAAATGGAACCGATACCAGCCGCACCATCACCTGGATGGTCAGCGATGCCAATGGGTCGTCGAAGCTGGCGACCAGCACGATCGATGTTCAACTTCAACCCCAGCCAGGGCCAACTCTGACGGTGCTGACGGTCTCGCCATATGCGACGGCTGACATCACGACTGGCCAGTCCATCACCTTTACGCTCCGCATGAGCGCTTCGGTGACGGTTTCGGGCACGCCAGAACTCATACTGAACGATGGGGGCACAGCGGCTTATGACGCAGCGGCATCGGGCGGATCGGACATGGTGTTCGATTACACCGTCCAATCGGGCCAGAGCGCTGACGTGCTGGCTGTGTCGACCATCGACCTCAATGGCGCCGGCGTCATCGGTGCGGGGGGAAGCGCCAATTTTCCAAACGCACCCTTTGAGACATTTGCGAATCTGGCGGTTAATGTTCCACAAAATATTAATATAACGTGGTCGAATGGTACAAATGGGAATTGGGCTACGTCTACAGATTGGAGCCCAATCGTTATACCAGGATCAACCGATAATGTAATTATCGAAGCTGGTACTGTCGTAATCAATAATGGTGATAATCCATTTTGCAAAAATCTTACGCTAAGCTCCGATGCGACACTGACGATCACGCAGGGTAGCGTTTTATCTATAAGTGGTGGTGGAGATGTCAACAATGCCGGCGTCATTTCCGTCGACCAGAATTCTGATCTCCTTTCTAACGAAGACTTGACGCTAACAGGGGGAGGATCGATCTCGCTCTCTGGAAATAGCAGTGTCCTTAGCAACGGCCGCGCCACCTTAACAAATTACAACAATACGATCTCTGGTGCCGGAGCCATAGACACTTTTAATTTCATCAATGGTGCAGGGGGGCTGGTTGAAGCGAACGTATCCGGTGGCGCACTTGTGCTTGATCCTGGCAACTACTCTTTCGTTAACGATGGCGAATTCGTCGCACATCATGGCCTATTGATCGTGGATATCCCTGTCACTGGCGCCGGCGCGGCAACAATCGAGGCGGCCGGGACGATTGATCTCCGTGCAAATGATGGGCAAGATGTTTCGTTCAACGGCGTCGGTGGCGTACTGGATCTTGGCGTTCCTGGCGAATTTTCCGGAATTATTAGCGGATTTGTCACCGGCGACACCATCGTTCTCACCAATGACGCCTACACAAGCGCTGATCAGGTTTCGCTCGGCGCCAACAACGCGCTAACCGTGGCCGGCGCCAATGGCCCACTCGCGAGCCTGCAATTCAACCCAAGTGGCAGCTACTCGGCGAGCGACTTCAGCCTTGTCAACGCCGGCGGCGATGTGGGGATAGTCAATGGCTCCACCGCTCAATCAGCGCCGACCCTGACGGCGCTGACCGCCTCGCCGGATACGGGGGACATCACGACCGGCCACAGCATCGCCTTCACGCTCGATCTCAGCGCCCCGGTGACGGTCTCCGGGGGCACGCCCGATCTCATCCTGAACGACGGCGGCACGGCAACGTATGACGCCGCGGCGTCGGGCACGTCGGACCTGGTATTCGACTACACCGTGCAATCCGGCCAGAGCACCGATGCGCTGGCTGTCTCCACCCTCGACCTCAACGGCGCCAGCATCACTGGCGCGGGCGGAAGCGCCGATCTCAGCAACGTCGCGACAAGCTTCCCGAACCTGGGAATCAACGCTTCCACGACCATCAGCAATTCCACGACTCTTCTGAGCGATAATTTCACGCAGGATAGTTCGCTCAATGCCAATTTATTCGAGATCAACGGACCCGCAGCGACAGCGGCGCTCACCAACTTCGATGCGTCCCCGACGGCAACGATCATCGCGCCGGAGATCACGTTTTCGCCAACCCTCGGGCTCGGGATCGGCGATCCGGCTGGCACCTATACCCAGGGCGGCATTCAAAGCACGGAAGCGTTCTCCGGGCCATTCACGGTGACCGCGACCGGCATGGCGACCTCGATCGATGGCGGGCCGCTGCAGATCGCGATTACCAGCGCCGATGGCGGCTCGGGCATCGGCATCGACGCGGGTCAGAGCGCTAATCCCCAGACCACCGGGTTCAATTACAGCCTGCCCTCCGGACCAGGCACGCTTTGGCAGACGGCCGGCAATCTCTACGCCACGGCACCAACGCTCAACGTGCCCTACACCTTCACCATCAGCGTCGGTGCCGCCGGCGAGGCGACGGTCAGCGTCGCCAACAACGGCACCCTTCTCGGCAGCAACACGGCCAGCGTCGGCACCGGGCCATTCTACGTCGTGCTCTCCGACGGCACCGGCGCCTATTCCAGCGGCAGCCCCAACCAAGCCTATTGGAGCAATCTCCAAATCACGGGTTCCAATATTAATACCGGGATTTCACTATCAGGGGAAGGCAACACTGTTGCTTACACGGCTGGTGGCGCGGCGGTCGCGATTGATCCGAACCTCGGTGTCAGTGACGCCACTGCCACCGATTTGGTCGGGGCCAGCGTCGTGATCAGCCATGGCTTCCTTTCCGGCGACACGCTCGATTTCACCAACCAGAACGGCATCAGCGGCAGTTTCGACAACACGGCCGGCGTGCTGACGCTGTCCGGCACCGCAAGTCTCGCCGATTACCAGAAAGCGCTCGATTCGGTAAGCTTCGGTTCGAGCGCAACCGACCCGACCGCAAACGGAACCGACGACAGTCGCACCATCACCTGGTCGGTGAGCGATACGTCAGGAAGTTCGATCGGGGCAACCAGCACGATCGATGTCAACATGAATGCTCTCGTTGTAGGCTCGGCCACCGACACCGTTTTACCTACCGGGGCGCAAATCAACACCAACACAGCCTTGATCAACTCTGGCGGCACAATGTCACTTACGGGCAACGCCGTAAACACACGAGATGGCGTAACAATTGACACCTCTGGTCTGGTTGATGGCTACGGTGTTCTATGGAGCAATGTAACAAACAATGGCGTTCTTGACCCCACTGGCGAAGAACTGACCGTTGAGGGATCCATCACCGGCACTGGGACCGTGTCCATCGGAACCAGCGCTGACGTCGCACTTATGGGAGCCATTGGCAGCGGCCAGACCGTTGCTTTTTTAGATGGCACCGGCACGCTGGACCTCGGTGATCTCACCGGTTTTGCGGGAACGATAGACAATTATCAAAGCGGGGATCTCGTCCGGATTGATTCGCTAACTATAACAAAAAGCAGCGTGTCTATCGTTCATTCAGAAGCTATTGTTTCATTATATGATGGCAGCACGCTGGTTGGAACTTTGGATTTTTCTGGAGCCTACACTGCCAACAACTTTAATCTCAGCACGTCTGGAAAATTCTCGGCCATTACCTGGTCCTCAGGTTTTTCTGTCACCCCGCCACCTGGCGTTTTTACCGGCACCGTAACGCCCCCGCCACAGAGCCCCGAATTGAGCGGTACCATTGAGGTGAATGGCACGGCAATAGAATATCCTTTTGGGACATTAACGATCCCCAATGGCGGCGCGCTCGACGATGGTGCCAGCAATACGACGCTGAAAACGCCCGTCATCTTCTCCGGCAACGGCACGATCTCGGCCATCTCGGGGACGACGCTGGCGCTCGACGGCGCCATCACAAGTGGCGGGACGCTCGCGCTCGACGGCAATGTCGACATGCCGGATTTTTCCAACAGCGGCACGATTTACGCCAATGGCGGCGCGGACACGATCGGCGCGCTGGCGAAAAACATCTGGGTATCCGCCGGCCCCTCGGCCGCGCTCACCTTCCTCGGCCATATGGGCGCGGCCACTGTCTTTGGGCAAGGCGGCGGGCTTTTGGAGGGCGGCGCCGGCGGCGACAATGTGCTGGTGGCGAATGGCGGCGCCACCACTGTCCTTGGCAGCACCGGGGGAAATGATACGCTGGTGGGTGCCGCGGGCACGGTGATGATTGCCGCGACGCCGAATGATCTGGTCTTCGCCGCCAGCAACGGCGGTAATGACACCGTTTTCGGCACCGCCTCCGGCACCGATACCCTGGTCGGCGGAAACGCCGGCGCCGCGACATTGGTCGGGTCGACCGGCAATGATGAAATGTGGGGTGGGACGGGACGGGATATTCTCTTCGGCGGCTCCGGCAACGAGACTTTGGGCGGCGGCCAGGGAAACACCACCGTGGTCGCCGGAACCGGCGCATCGACGCTGGTCGGCGGCTCCGGCGATCAGGAATTCGTCGGCGCCACTTCCGGCCATGCCACGATCTTCTCCGGCGTCGGCAACACGACTCTGTTCTCCGGGGGCGAAGCCTTGACGGCGGTATTGCAGAATAGCGGCCAGGCCATCGATTCCATTGTCCTGCAATCAGGTGACGCGACCATCTGGGGCGCCAGCGGCACCAACGCCGGCACCGATGTTTATGACGTGATCAGCGGCACCGCCGGCGGCCAGAACATGATCTTTGGCTTCAAGCCGGGGCAGGACGTGGTTAATCTGTATGGCTATAGTGCCGGCGCGGCGCATATCGTCGCCAATAGTGGCGGCACCGCGATGACCCTCCCCGACGGTACCGCCATCGCCTTTGTTGGCATTTCCTCCAGCCAAGTAGCCGAAAGTCTCCATTACGGATGACGATACGCAGCGAGCCCCTCTGGGCCGGCGGCGCGGCAGGCGCTAAACCATGGGGAAGAGAAAGCCGTGGGAGAAAAAAATGCCGGATCATGCCATCATCGCCGTCCCTGTCGATCGCTTGCAGGATTTCGTCGCCAGGATCTTCGCCGCCGCCGGCTGCGACGCCGAGGAAGCGGCGCGGATCGGGCGCTATCTGGTCTCGGCCAATCTCGCGGGGCACGACAGCCACGGCGTCATCCGGGTGCCGCGCTATGTCGCCTGGCTCAAGGAGGGGGCGGTGCTGGCCGGGCAGACGCTCACCATCGTCCATGACCTGCCGAGCCATGCCGTGGTCGATGGCAATTGCGGGTTCGGGCAGACCGTCGGGCCGCTCGCCGTCGATCTCGGCATCGCCAAGGCGAAAAACACCGGGCTCGCCGCGATCGCGCTCCGGCGCGCCGGCCATCTCGGCCGCATCGGCGATTGGGGCGAGCGCGCCGCCGAAGCCGGGCTGCTCTCGCTCCATTTCGTCAATGTCGCGGGCGGTGAATTGACCGCGCCCTGGGGCGGCGTCTCGCGGCGCTTCGCCACCAACCCGATCTGCATCACCGTGCCGCGCCCCGGCGCATTGCCGCTGGTGCTCGAT
The DNA here is from genome assembly GCA_021851785.1 of Pseudomonadota bacterium. GTDB lineage: Bacteria > Pseudomonadota > Alphaproteobacteria > Acetobacterales > Acetobacteraceae > Acidibrevibacterium. Next base: position 57,747 of record JAJZBV010000013.1, on the reverse strand, counting down.
TTCGCGACCTCGCGCGTCGCCGAGGGCAAGGTGCTGGTCGCCTCCCAGGGGGGCAAGAAAGTCCCCGAGGATTCGCTGATCGGCCCCGACGGCACGATCTCCGGCGACCCGCGCCTGCTCTATGGCGAGATCGAAGGCACCCATCTCCGTGATGCGACCAAGGGCAAGGGCGCGCTTCGCACCTTCGGCGAGCACAAGGGCTCGGGATTGGCGTTCATGTGCGAACTCCTCGCCGGCTGCTTGACCGGCGGCGCGACCTCGGGGCCGATGCCGGAGGGGTCACGGCGGATCACCAACGGCATGCTGTCGCTCTATATCGATCCCGCTCATTTCGCCGGCGCCGGCTTCGCGCGCGCGGTCGAGGACTATGCCGCTTACGTGAAAGCGGCGCGGCCGACGACACCGGGGGGCGAGGTGCTGCTGCCCGGCGAGCCCGAAACCCGGACGCGCGCCGCGCGCCTTGCCGCCGGCATCCCGCTCTCGCCCGAGACCTGGGCCGCGATCGGGGCAACCGCGAACGAACTCAAGGTTCCGCCCCCTCCGCTCTGATCCCCGAGCCCAGCAGCGGGCTGAGAAAAGCGGCAATCGCGGCGAGGAACCCCTCCGGGTCGTCGGCGTGCAGCCAATGCCCGGCCTGCTTCAGCGTCGCGAACCGGGCATGCGGGAACAGCGCCCGAATGGCGGGGCGGTATTCCGGCCGCACGTAATCCGAGCGGCCGCCGGTCAGAAACAGCGTCGGCCCGGCATAGCTGACGCCAGGGGGCGCGTCCCAGGATTCGATCTCCGGCATCGCCGCGGCGATCTCCGCGAGCCCAAGCCGCCAGGAAGGCGCCGCGCCAAAGCGGAGACTATGGAGCAGGAATTGGCGAAGCGGCGCCGAGGGCACGGCCTCGGCGAGCGCGGCCTCGGCCCCGGCGCGGGTGAGTTCGGGGGTGAGCGGCAGCGCCCGCATCGCCGCGATATAGCCACGATGGCCGTGGCTCGGATAGGGAACCGGGGCGATATCGCAGGCGGCGAGGCGGCTCACCGCCTCGGGCGCGGCGAGCGCGAGCCGCATCGCGACCTTCCCCCCCATCGAGTGCCCGACCACCGCCGCCGGCAGCGCGCCGTGGGCGGCAAGCGTCTCGCGCACATCGGCGGCGAGCGTCGCATACGCCATGCCCGGCGCGTGCGGGCTTTCGCCGTGATTGCGCAAATCGAGGGCGAGCACGCGATAATGGGCGGCAAGACGGCGCTGAATGGTCGCGAAATTGCGCGCGGCACCAAACAGCCCGTGCAGGATCACGATCGCCGGCCCGGCGCCGGCCTCGATGACATGCAAACGCATCAGCGCACCACCCGCTCGCGCAAGCCGAGCCCCCTCGCTCGCCGCCGCGGCCAGACCGCGACCAGGACGCCGCCGAGGATCAGCGCCGTGCCGCTCAAGAGAGCGGCGTCCAGTTTTTCGCCGAGAAACAGCGCCGACAGCAGAAGCCCGACCGCTGGCGTTGCAAGAAACCCGACCGAGGCGACGACGGAGGGCAAGGTCATCGCCGCCTCCATCACGCACCAGGTGCCGATCGGGCCGCCGATCAGGCCGATGAAGCCGAGGGCCGCGAGCCCACCCGGCGTCCAGTGCCCGACCCCGCCATGCAGCATCGCGAGCGGCGCGAGGAGAGCGGAGGCGATCGCGAAACACCAGGGGAGCAGCGCGAACATCGAGCTTTGCGGCGGAAAGCGCCGCACCGCGATGATCGCGAGCGACCACGACCCCGCGGCGCCGAGCAGAAACAGATTCCCGACCAGCACCTCGCCATGGTGCCAGTCCACCGCCCACGGGCCGACGAGGACGATGATCCCGGCGAGCCCGATCAGCGCCGCAAGCCAGCGCCGCGCCGGGATCGCCTCACGCAAGACGAGGAGCGAGAGCGGGACGACGAAAATCGTCGTGGTGTTGGAGAGGATCGCGGTGCGCCCGGCCGGCACATAGGCGATGGCGGCATGGGCGAGGGCGAAGAAGCCGGCGATCTGCAAGACGCCGACGGCGAGCAGCGCCGGCAGATCGGCTCTCCGCGGCCAGCGCAATCGCCCGAGCGCGCCGAGCAGCACAAAGGCCGCAAAACCCGAAAACGCCGCCCGCCCGAGCCCGAACCAGAGCGGCGCCGCCCCCGCATTGGTCGCAAATTTGGTCACCGGCCACGCCCCGCCGAGGAGCAGCACCGCGCCCGCGAGTTGTGCGATCCCCGCCGGGGTGATCTCACCCGGACGCGCCATGCCCGACATCGCCCGCGCTTTCAGGGTCCGCGCTTTCAGGGTCCGCGCTTTCGGGGCCCGCGCTTTCAGGCCTCGACACGCAGCATGATCTTGCCGATATGGGTGCTGCTCTCCATCAGCGCGTGCGCCGCCTGCACCTCCGCGAGCGGAAACACCGCGTGGACCACCGGCCCGCCCCGCCCGGCGTCGAGCAGCGGCCACACCTTCTCGCGCAGCTCGGCGGCGATGGCGCCTTTTTCCTCAGCACTCCGCGGCCGCATGGTCGAGCCGGTGATGGTGAGGCGCTTGGTCATGACATGGGTGAGATCGAATTTTTCCACCTTCGGCCCGCCGAGAAAAGCGATCAGCACCAGCCGCCCGCCTTTGGCGAGCGAACGGAGATTGGCCGCGGCATAGGGCCCGCCGACCATGTCGAGCACGACATCGACGCCGGCGCCATCGGTGAGGCGGGCGATCTCGTCGGCGAAATCCTGGGTTCGGTAATTGATCGCCGCCGCCGCGCCGAGGCGAAGACAGGCGGCGCATTTCTCATCGCTGCCGGCGGTGGCGTAGGCGGTCGCGCCAAAGGCGGCCGCGAGCTGGATCGCGGTGACGCCGATGCCGCTGGTGCCGCCATGGATGAGAACGCGCTCACCCGGCGCGAGGCGGCCGAGCTGAAAGAGATTGGCCCAGACGGTGAAATAGGTCTCGGGCAAGGCGCCGGCGCGGATCGCGTCATAGCCGGACGGCCAGGGGAGACACTGCCCCTCGGGAGCGACGCAGTATTCCGCATAGCCGCCGCCATTGACCAGCGCCGCGACCCGATCGCCGATCCGCCAGCGCGTCACCCCCTCGCCCAGCCCGACCACCTCGCCCGCGACTTCTAGGCCGAGAATGGGGCTCGCCTCCGACGGCGGCGGATAGAGGCCGCGGCGCTGCTGGATATCGGGCCGGTTGACGCCGGCGGCGGCGACGCGGATCAGCACCTCGCCCACGCGCGGGCGCGGCCTCGCCCCGGTGACGAGGCGCATGACCTCCGGCCCACCGGCGCCTTCGGTCGCGATATGGTGCATGGTCTCGGGGGTGCTCATCGTCATTCTCCAGCGGGTTTCGCCAGAGGGTAGAGGCGAGCGGCGGGCGCCGTCCAGCCCCGCCGCCTGCCCTCAAGCCGCGCCGGCGATCAGGAACCGCTGCCTTCGATGATCTCGCCAAAGCGCTCCCAGGTCTTGCCGTTCCAGCGCGCGAGCTGCAACTGACGCAGCGGGTGGAAATTGGTCGGGCTGGTATTGACCTTGATGCCGGGGATCAGCACCGGAATTTCGAGATCCTGGATATTGGTCGCCTGTTTCATGACGTTCTCGCGCGAGAGATCATTGCCGCATTCCTTGAGCACATGGGCGAGCGTCATCGCGACGGCATAGCCATAGGTATAATTGCCATCGGTCTTGTCGGCGCCGGGCATGTATTTGTCCATGAAGGCGAGCCAGTCCTTCATCCCCTGATCGTCGGCCCAGGCGGGATCGGTGCTGTCCTTGAGATAGCCGCCGGTGATGATGCCGACCGCTTTTTCGACCCCGGCGGGTTTGATCACCGAGCCCACGGCGATCGATACATTGGTCAGGAACTCGGCCGGGTGCCAGTTGATATCATAGACTTTGCGGATGATCTGGGCGGCGAATTTCGGCGTCGCGGCGATCACCAGCGTATCGGCGCCCGAGGCTTGCAGCGTCACCACCTGGGAATCGGTGGTCGGATCGGTGACCTCGTAGGTCGCTTCCTTGACCATCAGCTTCGCATATTGGTCGCCGAACACGTCCTTGACGCCGTTGAGATAGTCCTTGCCGAAATCATCGTTCTGATAAATGATCGCGACTTTGGCATTGGGCTTGGTCTTGAGGATGTATTTCGCATAGACCTGCGCCTCGATCCGGTAGCTCGGCTGATAGCCGATGGTCCACGGAAAATGCTTGTAATCGCCCCATTTATCGGCGCCTGTGGCGACAAAGAGCTGTGGCACTTTTTTCATGTTCAGGTATTTTTGCACCGCGGTCTGGGTCGGCGTGCCGAGCCCGTTGAACATGAAGGCGACGCCCTCCTGTTCGACCAACATGCGCGTCTGCTCGACCGTCTTCGGCGGGCTATAGCCATCATCGACCGACATCAGATCGACCTTGCGGCCGTTGATGCCGCCCTGGTCATTGACCATCTTGAAATAGGCCACCTCCGCCCGGCCATCGGCGCCATAGGCCGAGGCCGGGCCGCTATAGGGCATGGTGCCACCGATCTTGATCTCGGTCGCGGTGACGCCCGGCATGTCGCCGGCACGCGCCCCCCCGGCGGCAAGCCCCAGCGCCATGGCGGAGGCAGTGATGGCGGCAAAAACCGAATATCGCATCTCGTCTTCTCCCTGAGTTCTTTTATGTAACCTCGTTCATCCGTTCCTGATCCTGATCTCCTCCGCCATCTTTCCCGGCGGCGGAGCCAGCGTTTTCGTCGGCGGGGCCGCGCAAGCATCCAGCCGCGCCGCGCGGCGGAGAAGCCCTGCGAACCCCATCGGCAGAAGATAGAGAAATGCGATCAGAATGACGCCATAGATCGCCCCCGGCGCCGCCTTCGAGATCTTATCCGCGATGTTCGGGATGAATACGATGAAGATCGCGCCGAACACCGCGCCGAGAAGCGAGGTGATGCCGCCCACCACCAGGCCGACGAACAGCGTGATCGAGAAAAAAACCGCGAAACTGTCGGGGGCGACGAACTGCACCGCGATCGCGCCGAGCGCGCCGGCGATGCCGGTATACATAGCACTCAGCGCGAAGGTGCGGGTCTTGAGCAAGGCGATATCGATACCCATCGCCTCGGCGGCCAGCGCATGATCGCGTACCGCGCGCATCGCGAGCCCGATCCGCCCGCGCAGGAGATTGCGCGCGAGCAGGAACAGCACCGCCGCCACCGCCAGCGTGAACAGATAAAGCCATTGATCCTGACTGAGCTTGAGGCCGAAGGGAGGATCCGGCTTGCTGATCACGATGCCTTGCACGCCGCCGGTCCACGCCTCGAAGGCCTTGTATTTCAGCAATTGCGGCACCGCGATCGCGAGCGCGAAGGTCGCGAGCGCGAGATAGAGCCCGCCGAGCCGCAACGCGGGAAAGCCGAAGGCGAAACCGAAGCCGGCACAGATGAGTGCCGCGATCGGCAGCGTCGCCCAGTAAGGGACATCGAAATTCGCCATCAGGATTGCCGCGGTATAAGCGCCGACGGCGTAGAACGCGCCATGGCCGAGCGAGATCTGGCCGGTATAGCCGGTCAGCATGTCGAGACCGAGAATGGCGATGGCGTAGGCGACCACCATGGTCATCTGAAACAACCGATAATCGCTGAGCAGAAACGCGAGTGCTGCGGCGAGCACGAGAAGGAGAACGGCGAGAAAAATTGGCCGGCGCGCCGCGTTCATGGCTATACCCGGCTGACGATGGCGCGGCCGAACAGGCCGGCGGGTTTGAGAATGAGAACGGCGAGAATGATGATCAGCGCCAAGGTCAGCTTGAGTTCGGCGCCGACCAGATAGGCGCCGGCGATGTTCTCGATCACGCCGACGGCAAATCCGCCGATCACCGCGCCGAGCGGATTGTCGATCCCGCCGAGGAGCGCGCCGGCGAAGGCATACAGCAATATGCCGGACATCATGCTGGGGTCGAGGAAAACGATCGGCGCCACCATCATCCCGGCGATCGCCCCGATCCCGGCCGCGAGCCCCCAGCCGAGCGCCAGCATCCAGCCGACGCGAATGCCGACCAGGCGGCTGGAGACCGGATTGAAGGCCGCGGCGCGCATCGCGAGACCGAGCCTGGTGAAGCGGAAAAACCCATAGACCATGGCGAGCACGATCAGCGTCACCGCCGTCGCCCCGGCCTCGTGCGGCGAGGCCCAGCCGCCGAGCAAGCGGCTCGTCTCCGGAAACGGGCTCGGGAACGCCTTGACCGAGTAGGAAAAAATCCACCCCGTCACGCTGTTGAAAATCAGCAAAAGGCCAATGAAAACGCCGACCGAGGACAATACCGGCGCCTCCGCCATCGGCCGCATCAGCAGCCGCTCGATGACCAGGCCGATGACGAAGGAGACCAGGATCGTCACCACTAAAGCGAGCCAGTAATTCCACCCCGCCTCGATCAGAGTGAGGGCGATGTAGGTCGAAAACGTCGCCATCTCGCCTTGCGCGAAATTCACATGGTGCGTCGCCTGATAGATCATCACCAAGGCGAGGGCGACGCTGGCATAGATGCCGCCGGTCGCGATGCCGGAGAAGATCTGGTGCAGCAAGGCTTGCATCCGGCGCGCCCCTTTTGCTAATAGCCGAGATAGGAGCGGCGGATCGCCGCGTTCTCGCGCATTTCCGCAGCCCCTCCCGACATCATGATCCGCCCGGTCTCCAGAAGATAGGCATGATCGGCGAGCGCCAGCGCGAGATTGGCGTTCTGCTCGACGATCAGCATGCTCATGCGTTCTTCCTTGTTGATCCGTGCCAGAATGGCGAACATCTCGGCAACGATCAGCGGCGCGAGCCCGAACGAGGGCTCATCGAGCAGCAGCAATTTCGGGCGCAACAGCAGCGCGCGCGCGATCGCCAGCATCTGCTGCTCGCCACCCGAAAGCGTGCCCGCCTGCTGGCGCGTGCGCTCGCGGAGCTTCGGGAAATAGCCGAACATGCGCTCGATATCGCCGCCGACCGCGCGATCGCGGCGGCTGATCGCGCCGAGGCGGAGATTCTCCTCGACGCTGAGTTCGAGAAACGTCCCGCGCCCATCAGGGACATGGCCGATGCCGCGTCTTGCGACCGCCTCGGTCGCGCGGCCGGCGATCGCCTCGCCGTCGAACACGATGTCGCCGCGCGCCCGCACCATGCCGCAAATGGCGCGGAGCGTCGTCGTCTTGCCGGCGCCATTGGCCCCGAGCAGCGCCGTCACACCACCCGCCGCGACGGCGAAATCGATGCCGTGCAGAACCTCGGTCTCGCCATAGCCGGCGCAGAGAGCGGCGACCTCAAGCAGCGCTGGCATCGGCGCCGTCTCCGAGATAGGCGCGGATCACCCGCGGCTCGCGGCGCACCTCGTCGGGCGTTCCGTCGGCGATCTTGCCGCCGAATTCCAGCGCCACCACCTTGTCGGAGACCCGCATCACCAGATTCATGTGGTGCTCGACGAGAAGAATGGTGAGCGCGAAGCGTTCGCGAATATCCTGCAGAAGATCGGCGAGCGCCGCGACCTCGTCGTGGTTCAGGCCGCCGGCCGGCTCATCGAGTAAAAGCAGCTTCGGCGCGCCGATCAGCGCGCGCGCGAGTTCCACACGTTTTTGTGTTCCAAACGGCAGGCGGGCCACCGCGATATCCGCAACCGCGGCGAGATCGAGCCGGTCGAGGAGGTCATCGAGCCGCGCCGCCGCCGCTTGCGCCTCGCGCGCCACCGAAGGCAGCGCGAGCGCATTGGCGAGAAACCCGGAGCGGCCGAGATGATGGGCGCCGACCAGGATATTCTCGCGCACCGTCATGCTGCGGAAGAGGGCGACATTCTGGAATGTGCGCCCGATGCCAAGCCCGGCGAGGCGGGCGCGCGAAACGGCGGCGAGATCCTGGTCGGCGAAAAGGATTTTGCCGGCGCCATAGCGGTAGATGCCGCTGATGCAGTTGAAGAGGGTGGTTTTCCCGGACCCGTTCGGCCCGATCAGGCCGCAGATCTGCCCGCGAGCGACATCGAACGACACGCCCGCCAGCGCCTGGACGCCGCCGAAGCGAACCATCACGCCCGCGACACGCAGCAAAAGCGCCGCTTCAGCGCCAGGCCTCAGGCGTAGGACGGCATCCGTCTCCGCAGATCCGCGCACGAAACCTCCCTGTGGGCGCCGGACTTGCCGTCCCGCTTGGCGCGAAGCTTAGACGCCTGCCGTCACCCGCCGCAAGCGGGGTTCTGCGCCGGTGCAGCAAAGCGGGCGCCGGATCAGCGGAGCGGCAGCCCGGCACCGTTACGGAGAATGGCCTCGGCGGCCTCGGTGAACCCGCCGGCCTCGCCATGCAGCACGAGACCGGGGAGAACCCGCTCGCCGCCGGCGGCGCCCTTGATCGCCTGGAGAAGGATCAGTCGTGCCGGCTGCCCGGCGCGCGGCCAGAGCGGCAGTAGCGTTGCCGCACCGAAACCGCCAGCGCGCAAAGCGGCGAGGGCGCGCGCGAGCTGGCTCGCCGGGAGGATGAGCGTGAGGCTGCCGCGGCGGCGAAGCCGGGCCGCCAGCGCCGCCGTCCATTGCGCGAGCAGATCCGCGCCCGCGATCTTCGCCGCCCGCCGCCCGGGATGCGGCGAGGGGGTGGCGGCGCGATCATGCCAGGGCGGGTTGGCGCAAACGTGATCGAAGATCTCGCCCTCGGCGGGCGGGGTGGTGATATCGCCGGCCGCGACCGATAGCCGCGCCGCCCAGCCATTGGCGGCGATGTTGCGGGCGGCCAGCGCGGCCAGCGCCGGATCGCGCTCGACGCCATGCCCGCCGATCCCGGGCAGCCGCGCGGCAAGACAAAGCAGGCCCGCCCCCGCCCCGCAGCCGGCCTCGATCACACGTTCTTGTGCCCGCGCCGGGACCGCGGCGGCGAGCAGAACCGGCTCGATGCCGCTTCGGAAGCCGCTTCGCGGCTGGCTGTAGACAATCCGCCCGCCCAGCAAAGACCCCGTGGTTTCAGGCGGTTCGCTCATCCCTCGCCGGCCTCGGCGAGAACCCGGCGGGCCCGCGCCGCATCCTCGTCGGCGACCGCGAGGCGGCGCGGGATGGCGCCGATGCTGCCCTCCATCGCGCTGGTATGGGCATCGAGGAGCACCGCCCTGATCCCGGCATCGCCAAGGAGAACCTGGAGGAAACTCAACCGCACGGCGTCGTTGGACTGGGCGATGATGTGCATTCAGGCGTTCCTTGACCCTCTTTCCGGCGCGCCGATATCGTGCGAGAGAGCGCCATGCCACCGAGTGGAGACCCCTCCCCCCTCGCAACCCCTGGCCAGGAGAGGCTTTTGGCCACGATGCCTTCCTCACCCAACGCCACCACGTCTCTACGCCCCGGCGAGGCCGCGTTGAACACGCTCGCCGCCTTGGTGCAAGACGATCTCGAAGCCTGCAACCGCACCATCGTCGCGCGCATGGAGAGCCCGGTCGCGCTGATCCCGGCGCTGGCCGCGCATATCGTCGCCGCCGGCGGCAAGCGGCTGCGTCCGCTGCTCACCCTCGCCGCGGCGCGGCTTTGCGGCTATGGCGCGGCGGTTGGCGAAACCCGCCACGTGCAACTCGCCGCCTGCGTCGAATTCATCCATACCGCGACCCTGCTGCATGACGACGTCGTCGATGAAAGCGCGCTCCGCCGCGGGCTCGCCAGCGCCAACGCGGTGTTCGGCAACAAGGCTTCGGTGCTGGTCGGGGATTTCCTGTTCGCGCGCGCCTTTCAGCTCATGGTCGAGGACGGCTCGCTCCGCGTCCTCGCCATTCTTTCCCAGGCGGCGGCCACCATCGCCGAGGGCGAGGTGCTCCAGCTCATCACCCAGAACGACCTCGCGACCGACGAGGCGCGCTATCTCGACGTCATCCGCGGCAAGACCGCCGCCCTGTTCGCCGCCGCCTGCCAGGTCGGCGCGGTGGTCGCCGGGCGCGAGACGCGGTTCGAGACCGCCCTCGCCCAATTCGGCCTCAATCTCGGCATCGCCTTCCAGCTCGTCGACGACGCGCTGGATTATGCCGCCGATCAGGCGCAGCTCGGCAAGACCATCGGCGATGATTTCCGCGAGGGCAAGACGACGCTGCCGGTGCTCCTCGCCTATCACGCCGGCGACGCCGAGGAGCGCGCCTTCTGGGAGCGCACCATCGCCCGGAGCGAACAGACGCCGGAGGATCTGCCGCAGGCGATCGCGCTCATCGAGCGCCATCAGGGGATCGAGGCGACGCTCGCCCGCGCCGGGCGTTTCGCTGAGGCGGCCCGGCACGCGCTGGCCGGCTTTCCTCCCTCGCCGCTCCGCGACGCCCTGCACGAGGCGGCGGAGTACACCCTTCATCGCGCCCGGTGAGCGGGGGATGGGTTTCGCCTTCACCGTGGCCGTGTTCTGCGGCTCCCGCCCCGGCCATCACCCCGATTATGCCGCCGGCGCGGCGGCGCTCGGGCGCGGCCTCGCCCAAGCCGGCATGCGGCTGGTGTTCGGCGGCGGGAAAATCGGGCTGATGGGCGCCCTCGCCGATGCCGCCCTGGCCGAAGGCGGCGCGGTGATCGGCGTGATCCCCGATTTCCTGACCCGGCTGGAAGTCGCCCATCGCGGGGTTGACGAATTGGTGATCACCACCAGCATGCACGCGCGAAAGCAGTTGATGTTCGACCTCGCCGACGCTTTCGTGGTGCTCCCGGGCGGGCTCGGAACCCTTGACGAGACGGTGGAGATCCTCACCTGGCGCCAGCTCGGCCTCCACGCGAAACCGGTCCTGCTCTGCGATATCGAGAACTCGGCAGGTCCATTGCAGGCCCTCATCGAAGCCGCGATCGGTGCCGGTTTCGCTCCCATGCAGACACGGGAGTTTTGCGAGCCGCTCGCCGGGGTCGCGGCGACGCTGGCGCGGCTCCGCGAACTCGCCGCGCGTCGGGATCACGCCATCGGATGACCCCGTTCGGGGCGCGGCTCCGCGAGTTGCGCGCCGCGCGCGGCATGACGCTCTCCGCGCTCGCCGCCCGCCTCGCGGTCTCGCCCGCCTATCTCTCGGCGCTCGAACACGGCAAGCGCGGCACGCCGAGCCGCGGCCTCGTCCATCAAATCTGCGAGGCCTTCGACCTGATCTGGGACGATGCCGAGGCGCTGGCCCGTCTCGCGCGCCTGTCGCGGCCGCGCCCGCGCCTCGACACCGCCGGCCTGAGCCCCGAACAGACGGCGCTCGCCAACCGCTTCGCCGACACCCTCCCCCATCTGCCGCCGGCGACCGTCGCCGCCATCGAGACCCTGATCGCGACGGCACATCCGGCCAGACCCCGGCGCCGGCGGGGGTGATGGCTCGGTTGCGCCGAGCGCACTTTGCGCGCGAAAAAATGGCAGGCATGCTGGACCGATGTCCGACCAGAGCGTGCTCGCCGAAGAAATACCGCAGGCCGGGGCGGCGCGCGTCCGCCTGACGGCGGTGATCGTCGCCTCGGCGCTATTCATGCAGAACCTCGATTCGACGGTGATCGCGACCGCGCTGCCGGCGATGGCGCGCGCGTTCGGCGCCGATCCCGTGCCCATGAGCGCGGCGCTGACCTCCTATCTCCTCAGCCTCGCGGTGTTCATCCCGGCCAGCGGCTGGATGGCCGACCGCTTCGGCGCCCGCCCGGTGTTCCGCGCCGCGATCGCCGTCTTCACCCTCGGCTCGGTTCTCTGCGGCCAGGCGAACGGGCTCGGCTTCCTGATCGCCGCCCGCATCCTGCAAGGCGCGGGTGGGGCGATGATGGTGCCGGTCGGGCGGCTCTTGCTGTTGCGGACGGTCGCCAAATCGGAACTGGTGGCGGCGATGGCCTGGCTCACCGTGCCGGCGATGATCGGCCCGGTGATCGGCCCGCCGCTCGGCGGATTGATGGTGAGCTACGCCTCCTGGCGCTGGATTTTCTATATCAACGTGCCGATCGGCGTCTTCGGCATGATCCTGGCGAGCCTCTACATCGCCGATGTCCGGGAAGAGACGCCGGAGACATTCGACGGCGTCGGCCTGCTCCTGAGCGGGGTTTGCCTCGCCGCCATCATGGCTGGCCTCGAGAGCCTGGGGCGCGGTCTGATTTCGGGTGAGGCCTCGCTGGCTCTGGTTGCCGTCGGCTTTGGTGCCGGCCTCCTCTATCTCCGTCACGCCCGGCGCTGCCCGCGCCCGGTGCTCGATCTCTCGCTGTTCGCCATCCCGAGTTTCGGATTATCGGTCGCCAGCGGCACGCTGTTTCGGATCGGTGTCGGCGCGGTGCCGTTTCTTTTGCCGCTGATGATCCAGATCGGCTTCGGCCGCTCGGCGGCGGCCAGCGGCGCGATCACCTTCGCCGCCGCCGCCGGCGCGCTGGTGATGAAGCCGGCGACACAAGGCGCGCTGCGGCGCTTCGGCTTTCGCGCGACCCTGATCTGGAATGGCGCGCTCGCCGTCGTTTTTCTCGCCGCCACCGCGGCGCTCCGCCCCTCCTGGCCGCTCGCCACGATCTACGCGCTGCTCCTCCTCGGCGGGCTGTTCCGCTCGCTGCAATTCACCGCCTATAACACCCTCGCCTATGCCGATATTCCGCGCCCGCGGATGAGCGCCGCGACCAGTCTCTATGCCACCATCCAGCAGATCTCGCTGACCTTTGGCGTCGCGGTCGGGGCGGCGATGCTGGAGATCGGCCAGGCCATCGGCGGCCATGCGATGCCGACGCTCGGGGATTTTTCCTGGGCCTTCCTCGCCGTCGCCGCCGCCTCCGGCCTCGGGCTGATCTTCGCCGCCCGCTTGGCCGCCGATGCCGGGGCGGAGATGAGCGGGCATTCGGGCTGATCCCGCCGGCCATGGCGGTTGCCGCCATGGCCGCGCCCGGCTAGGGTTTTAGCCCCGAGGGAGAAACGAGATGAAAAATTTTCCGCTGCCGTCCGCGACCCCGACGGAGCTTGGTTTCGCCGCCCGCCCCCTCGAACACCTCGACGCGCTGATCACCCGCCATATCGCCGAAGGCCGCTATCCCGGCGCACAGATCGCACTTGCCCGCCATGGCCGCCTCGCGCTCTCGAAAACCTTCGGCGATGCCCGCCTCGCGCCGGCGCGGCAAGCGGCGGATGACGACACGCTCTGGCTGCTTTTTTCCAACACCAAAATCCTGACCATGGCGGCGATCTGGAGCCTGATCGAGGAAGGCGTGCTCTCGATCAATGATCCCGTCGCCGATCATCTCCCCGAATTCGCCGCGCGCGGCAAAGGCGAGATCACGCTGTTTCAGGTCGCGACCCATCAGGGCGGCTTTCCCTCGGCCAATGTCTCGCGCGAGGCCTGGGCGGATCACGCCAGAATGCGCGCCGAGGTATGTGATTTTTCGCTCGAATGGACGCCAGGCTCGCGCGTGCATTACCATGGCCGGAGCGCCCATTTCACCCTCGCCATGGTGATCGAGGCGGCCACCGGCCGGGACTACCGCGCCGAAATCCATGACCGGGTGATCGCGCCGCTCGGTCTTGGCGATGAACTCCGGGTCGGCGTGCCGGAGGCGATGCTCGGGCGCTGCGCCGATATCCATGGCCCGGAGGGGGCGGAGGTTCCGGGCGAAAACACCGCCGCCTTCCGCGCCGCCGGCCTTCCGGGGAGCGGCGGTTACGGCTCCGCCCGCGCCATGGCGGCGTTTTATCAGATGATGCTGGGCGGCGGGCGGCTCCATGATGCGCGCCTGTTCTCGCCCCGGCTGATCGACTTCGTCACCCGCGACTTCACCGGCGAGCGCGGCGATGACGGCATGAGCGGGATCAGTATGCATCGCGGCCTCGGGCCGCATGGGCGGGGGCTCGGCCCGCGGATCCGGGGGCTCGGCAGCCTCGCCCATCCCGCCTGCTTCGGCCATGGCGGGGTGGGCAGTTCCTATTGCTGGGGCGACCCGGCGAGCGGCGTTTCCTTCGCCTATGTCACCAATTTCGTCGCCCCCGACCCCTGGCACTCGGCGCGGCTCGACCGGATCAGCAATCTCGTCCACGCGGCGATCGACTAAAACTATTACTCGATCGAAAAGTATAGGTTCCTCTGGCTCCGGCGTTGTGCTTCTATCGCCGCATAATCAACGGCCAGAAACGGAGGAGGAAGCATGTCGATCGGAAACCCGCGCATTTCCGGGGGGGTGGCGCTGTCCGCCCTGCTCGCACTCGGCACCACATTCGTGACCACACTGGGCGTGAGCGCCCGCGCCGATGAAGTCAACCGCGCGACGCTTTATGGCGATATGACTTCGGTGTCCCAGGACATGCTCAACCACGCCGGCCAGGACGCCAATAATTTCCTGATGACGCATGGGGATTACACGCAGAAGCGCTATTTCCCCAACCGCCAGATCAACACCATGAACGTGCGCCATCTGCACCCGGCGTGGATTTTCCAGACCGAGGTCAAGGAGACCCAGGAAACCGCGCCGATTGTCGTCGATGGCGTGATGTACGTCACCACCGCCTTCGATCACGTCTATGCGCTCGATGCCCGCACCGGCGCCGAGCTTTGGCACTACAAGCAGCCGCTCGGCGCGATCACCGTCTATTGCTGCGGGCCGAACAACCGTGGTGTCGCCGTCTATGACAACATGGTCTATCTCGCGACCCTCGATTCCAAGCTCGTCGCGCTCGACGCCAAGACCGGCAAGGTCGCCTGGCAGAGCGACATCGCCGACCCCGAACTCGGCTACAGCGAAACCATGGCGCCGACCGCCGTGGACGGCAAAATCCTCATCGGCACCAATGGCGGCGAGTACGGCATCCGCGGCTTCGTCAAGGCGTTCGACGCCAAGACCGGCAAGCTGATCTGGACCTTCAGCACCATCGCCGATAATTCAACCGGCGTGTGGGCGACCAAGGACGCGACCGGGCAGGATCTGCACCGCGACATCGCCGCCGAAAAAGCGGCGCTCGCCAAACTCGGCGACCCGGCGAAGAAACTCGGCGGCGGCGTGTGGCAGAATCCCTCCGTCGATCTCGCCAACCGGCGGATCTATTTCGTGGTCGGCAATCCCTCGCCCGATCTCGATGGCGCGCCGCGCCCGGGCGATAACCTCTATACCGACAGCCTGGTTTCGGTCGATCTCGATACCGGCAAATATGTCTGCCATTTCCAGTATGTCCCGCATGACGTGTGGGATCTCGATTCGGTCAGCGCGACGGTGCTGGTCGATGCCAAGGGCGAGAACGGGGCAAGCGTTCCGGCCGTGCTCCATGCCGGCAAGACCGGCTTCGTCTATGTCAATGACCGCAAGGACTGCCATCTGATCCGTTTCTCCGAGGCGATGGTGCCGCAGGATCACATGTATGCCCTGCCCACCGCCTCGCCCGGCACGCGCATGCTGCCCGGCGCCAATGGCGGCGTCGAATGGTCGCCGATGGCGGTCGACCCCACGCTCAACCTCGCCTACGCGATCAATCTCCACCAGCCGATGCATTATTCGGTCAAGTCGGCCGCCTATCCCGGCGGCGACAAGCTCTGGCTCGGCGGCGCCTTCACCGTCATTGCCGAGGAAGAGCAATGGGGCAACGTCACCGCCGTCGACTACAACAGCGGCAAAATCCGCTGGCAGGTGAAGACCCCGCAGCCGATGATCGGCGGCATTCTGGCGACCGCCGGCGGCCTCGTCTTCACCGGCGAGAGCAACGGCTTCTTCAAGGCCTATGATTCGCAAACCGGGGCCGAGCTGTGGCGCTTCCAGGCCGGCGCCGGGGTGAACGCCCCGCCGAGCGGCTACAGCGTCGAGGGTCGGGAATACATCGTCGTCGGTGCCGGCGGCAACGCGCAGGTGGATGCCAAGCGCGGCAACAACATCATCGCGTTCACACTCGACTGATCTCCTGGCCTGACGTTTTGGCGGGCGGGATCGGCAAGGATCTCGCCCGTTTTTCTGTGAAAGAGACGAGATTGCCCCCGATGCCGACCTGGATCTTGGTGGTTTTTGCCGCTCTTGCCGTCATTCCCTCCGCCCGCGCCGACGGTATCGCCGAGAAGGCAACACTTTGCGCCTCCTGCCACGGCGAGAACGGCGTGCCGGTGGATCCGAAAATTCCGGTGATCTGGGGGCAGAACGCCGGCTATCTCTACGTCGAATTGCGGGATTTCAAACGCGGCGCGCGCGCGAGCGAGATGATGGCGCCGATGGTCGCCGATATGCCGCGCGATGAGATGATGGCGCTCGCCGAGTATTTTTCGAAAAAGCCGTGGCCCAATCTCGGCCGGAAGCCGGCCGACGCGGCCACCGCCGAACGCGCCCAGGCGGTGGCCAATTCCGCCCAATGCTCGCAATGCCATCTCGCCGGTTTCCTCGGCGCCAGTCTGGTGCCGCGCGTCTCCGATCAGGGTTTTGACTATCTTCTGGCGACGCTGGAAGCGTTCCGCTCCGGCGCGCGCGCCAATAATGTCTGGATGACGGATTTGATGAAAGCCTATTCGGACGAGGATATGAAGGCGCTCGCGACCTATCTCGCCGGGCTTTGACCCGCCGCGTCGCCGGCATGGTGATTTTCGCGCCCGTCGGGCCGGCGCCGGTAGCAAAATCTTCACGCGATTGCCATTTTATCAGGCGAGCAAGATGCGGTAGCGATCACCGGGCATGAAAATCATCAGTTGGAATTTGTTGCGCCTCAAGGGCGCATCACTCGCCGATGTCGCGGCGCTGATCCACCGGGAGCGGCCGGATGTCCTGTTGATGCAGGAGGCGACGGCGGCCATCGACCCGCTGCCGCGCGAAATCGGCGGGCATTACGCGCGCACCCCGCTTCCCGGACGCATCCACGGCCTCGCGGTCTGGAGCCAGGCGCCCCTGCCCCACAAGCCGCGCCTGCTCTGGCTGCCGTCCGGCACCCTCGTCAAGCGCATCAGCCAGATCATCGATCTCGGCGAGTTCACCCTCGCCAATGTCCATCTCTCCCATGGCCAGGTCTTGAACCGCCGCCAGCTCCGCCGCATCGCCGCCGCGCTGCCGCCCGAGGCCGCCGTGCTCGGCGATTTCAACCTCATCGGACCGGCCTGGCTGCCGGGGTTTCGCGATGTCGGTCCGCGTCGCCCGACCCATCGCGCCGGCGACGTGCTGCCGCTGCGCATCGATCGCTGCCTCGCCCGCGGCCTGATCGCCGCCGCCCCCGCGGTGTTGGGCCGCGGCGCCTCCGATCATCACCCGATCGTGATCCATCTCCACCGCGCCGCCGCCCTTTCGGCCGCGGCCTGAGTTTTCCCTCACAGATACGGCAGCAGCAGCCTTGCCGCGGCGTTGCGGAGGCGGATCGGCAACGGGGTGGCGGCGATCTCGCCCAGGGTGATGCGTGGCCCGCGGCACGCCACCATGTGGGCGCTGAGGGTGCCGGCGAGATCGTCGTGGAACACTTCCATGTTCAGCTCGAAATTGAGCCGGAAGCTGCGCATGTCCCAATTGGCGCTGCCGATCAGACACCAGGCGTCATCCGCCACCATCACTTTCGAGTGATCGAACGGCGCCGGATTGCGCCAGATCCTAACCCCACCCTCGAGCAGCGGCGCGATATTGGCTTCACTCGCCCAATCCACCAGAAGGTGATTGCTCCGCGCCGGCACCACGACATCGACCGCGACGCCCCGCAGCGCCGCCAGCGCCAGCGCCGTCACCAGCCGCTCATCGGGCAGAAAATAGGGGGTCATGATCGCGATCGAGCGCTGCGCGCAGGCGACCGCCTGCAACACCAGCATCTCGATTTTCTCGACATCCTCATCGGGGCCGGAGGTCACCACCCGCGCCACCGCCGCGCCACTGGCGCCCGGCGCGACAGACCAGGCCGGGCCCTCCAGCTCTTCCCCGGTGACGAACGCCCAGTCATTGGCGAAGGCTTCGACGAGCTGCGCCAGGATCGGCCCGGCGACGGTGAAATGGGTATCGCGCACGGGATGGCGCGGGCGCCGCGCGACAAGGTTTTCGGCGCCGATATTCATGCCGCCGGTGAACCCGTGCCGGCCATCGATGAGCAGCATTTTCTTATGGCTGCGGAGATTGAGAAACGGCATCCGCCAGGGCAGCGGCGAGTGCAGAAACCGCGCGACCCGGACCCCGGCGCGGCGGAGGCGGCGATAGGCGGGGGAGACGAAATAGCCGCTGCCGACGCCATCGAGCAGGACGCGAACCACGACCCGGCGCGCGTGGGCCGCGATCAGCGCGTCGATGATCGGCGCGCCGGCCTCGTCGTCGCGCAGGATATAGGTCGAAAGCGCGATCGAGGCGCGCGCGCCGGCGATCGCCGCCAGCATCGCCGGATAGACCTCATCGCCGTTGCGCAGCATCGTGATCGCGTTGCCGGCAACCGTCGCGCGGCGCGTCAGGTGGCGCGCGGCGCGCTCCAGCGGAGCGAGATGGTCCTCGCGCGGCGAGCCCGCCGGCACATCCCGCGGCACCGCCCTGGGCCCCTCGCGCAGCACCCGCGCCCGCCGCTGCACGCGGTTGACGCCAAACACCAGATAGACCACGCCCCCCGGCAATGGCGAAAACCAGACGAGGCCGATCCAGCCGATCGCCGCACCAACATCGCGCTTGGTGAGCAGGATATGGACGCTGAGCGCGAGCGCGATGACGATGCCGAGCGGCGCCAGAATCTGGGCACGGATCAGCCCGAACAGCACCGCCAGCCAATAGGCCTCGTCACCGAACACCGCAGCGCTGCCCCAACGACGCCATCACCAAGAAAAACGCTTCTTTTTTATAAAAAAGAAGCAAAAAAATTCCTTCCCGGTCAGGTCAGATGTTCCGCGAAGAAGGCGAGGCTGCGGTGGAGCGCGATCTCGTTGGCGCGCGGGTTGAAGCTCGCCCGCTCCTCGCAGCCGAAGCCATGGCCGGCGCCGTCATAGACATGGACCGGGATTTCGGGGTGGCGTTTGCGGATCGCCTCGACATCGGCGAGCGGAATGCCCTTGTCCTCGGCGCCGAAATGGAGCTGCACCGGACAGTTCGGCGTCTCGTCCCGCGCCGCCGCGATGCCGCCGCCATACCAGCCGATCGCCGCCTTGAACGCCTTGCTCCGCGTCGCGCCGAGCCAGGCGATCGTGCCGCCCCAGCAATAGCCGATGATGCCGGTCGGGCGCGGCGCCAGCTTCCCCGCCGCGGCTTCGATGTCGCGCAGCACCGCCGCCTCCTCGATCGGCGCGCGAAGCTTGAGGCCGCGCTGGATATCGGCCTCGGTATAGCCGAGTTCGACGCCGCGCTCGACCCGGTCGAACAAGGCCGGCGAGATCACCCGATAGCCATGGCCGGCGAGTTCGTCGCAAACCCGCCGCATATGCGGGTTCACGCCGAAAATCTCCTGCACCACGACAAGCCCGCGCGCCGCCTTGGCGTCTCCCGTGAGATAGGCCTGGAATTGATGGCCGCAGGACGCGGTCAGTTCGATCATCTCACCCATCATCGTCTCCTTCCGATTAGCATCGCATCCCGGTCAGGCCTTGGTCGCGACGACCGCCGGGGCGGGCATCACCCCGTCCTCGCCGATCTCGACCGTCTCGACCGAAGCAAACCCCGCCTCGGCGAGCCAAGCCCGGTATTCCGAGAGGGTATAGGTATCACCATGCTCGGTATTGACCAGCATATTGAGGGCGAACATCACCGCCGGCGCCGGCCCGCTGCGATCCTCATCGGGGAAGAAATCGAGGATCGCGAGCCGCCCGCCGGGGGCCAGGGCGGCGTGAAGGCGGCGGAACAGGCGGCGCGATGACGCTTCGCCCTCGGAATGGACGATATTGCCGAGCACCGCGAGATCGAAGCGGGCGCTGCCGAAATCGACCGCGTTGAGATCGCCGGCGAGATAGTCAAAGCGCGCGCCGAGCCCGTGGCGGGTGACGAAGCCCGCCGTCTCCTTGAGCACGCCGGGGTAATCCTGGGCGGTGACATGGGCGCCCGCATCCGCCTCGGCGAGCGCTATGCTCCACACCGCCGAGCCGGCGCCGATATCGAGAATGCGTAAGCCCCGATGGCGCGTGCCGAGGCCGAGGGCTGCGGCGAGGCGGCGGGCGGGCGCGCGGTTGAGGACGTGGAGGCTCCGGATCAGCGTCGGGAAGAACGCCTCCGCCTGCGCCTGAAGCTCGACGGTGACGCTCGGCCGGCCGCTCCGCACCACCTCCGGCAAGCCGCTCCAGGCATGCCAGAGATCATCGATCTCCATCAGCGCGCCGACATAATCGGGGCTTTCGCGCACGAGATAGGCGCGGGACGCGGGCGTCAGGCGGTACTGCCCGTCCGCCTTGCCGAGCAGGCCGAGCGCGACCAGCGCATCGAGCAGCATCCGTGTCGCGCGCGGATCGGTTCCGGCCGCCGCGGCGATCGCCGCGACACTCTCATGCCCGGAAGCGATATGGCTGAACAGCGCGTGCTGCACTGCGGCGCTCAGCACCCGCGAGGCGCCCATCGCCATGTGCATCTGCAACAACCCTTGCGGGGTCATCGGCGGGCCGCCGGGCGCCCCAGCCGGGGACGTGGTGGTGGTGTTCATCGTCGTTTCTCCCTCACCGTCGAAAAGCGCGGCGGCCGGTCTCACACTGGCGACAGGCCCTCCGGCGCGCTCGCTTGCCGCAACACTTCGCCGGCGAGATAGAGACTACCACAGATCAAGACGCGCGCCGGCGGGCCATCCTTGGGGAGGCGGTGAAGCGCCTCGGCGACACTGCCGCCGGGCCGGGCGCGGCCACCGGAGGCGGCGATGATCGCCGGGATCGGCATCGCGAGATGCTGCCCCGGCTCGGCCACGGCGAGAACCGAGGCGGCATGGGCGAGCAGCGGGCGGAGGAACTCGGCGGCGTCCTTGGTCTGTTTCATGCCGACGATGAGATGCACCGGCCGGTCCGTCCAGGCGCGCGCGAGATGCTCGGCCAGCGCCGCGCCGGCGCCCGGGTTATGCCCGCCATCGAGCCAGAGTTCCCAAGCCTCGGGGAGCAGCACCGCGAGCCCGCCGGTCAAGCGCTGCAGCCGCGCCGGCCATTCGGCGCAAGCGAGCCCGGCGGCGACGGTCGCCTCCGGCCAGCGGAACCCGGCGGCGCGCAAGGCGGCGATGGCGATGCCGGCGTTGTCGATCTGGAACCGGCCCGGCAGCCGCGCCGGGCACGGGAGGGCGAGGCTGAAGTCGCGATCGGCAAAGCGCCAGCCGCCGCCGGTGATGTCCGCCGTCCATTCGCGCCCGCGCGCGGCGAGCGCGATGCCGGCGCGATCGGCGGCGGCATCGAGCACCGCCAGCACCGCCGCCGCCTGGGCGCCGGTGACCGTCGGCGCGCCTTGCTTGACGATCCCGGCTTTCTCGCCGGCGATGGCGGCGAGCGTGTCGCCGAGAAACTCGCGATGGTCGAGCGAGATCGAGGTGATGGCGCAGGCGGCGGGCGGCGGGATGACATTGGTCGCGTCCGCCCGGCCGCCGAGCCCGACCTCGATCACCGCGAGATCGGCGGGGATCGCGGCAAACAGCAGGAACGCCGCCGCGGTGATCACCTCGAACACGGTGATCGGCGCGCCCGCGTTCACCCGCTCCACCTCTTCGAGCGCGGAAAAAAGCTCGGAATCGCTCGCCAGCCGCCCGGCCAGCCGCACCCGCTCGTTGAAGCGCACCAGATGCGGCGAGGTATAGACATGGACCGCAAGCCCGGCGGCCTCGGCGATGGCGCGGGTGAAGGCGGCGGTGCTGCCCTTGCCGTTGGTGCCGGCGATATGGATCACCGGGGGCAGGCGGTGCTCGGGATGGCCGAGGCCAGCCAGCAGCCGCTCAAGGCGGCCGAGGCTGAGATCGATCAGCGTCGGGTGCAGCGCGTGCAGCCGCGCGACGATCGGCGACAACGCCGGGCCATAGCCGGGCTCGGGCGGGGGGAAACCCTTCATGCGGCCTGCTTTTGGGTCAAGAGCCCGATCAGCCGCGCGAGAATGGGCTTCATCTCGGCGCGCGCGACGACGGCATCGACGATGCCATGCGCGAGCAGGTATTCGGCGCGCTGAAACCCTTCCGGGAGTTTTTCGCGCACCGTCTGCTCGATCACCCGCGCCCCGGCGAAGCCGATCAGCGCCCCGGGCTCGGCGATCTGGACATCGCCGAGCATCGCGAAGCTCGCGGTGACGCCGCCGGTGGTGGGATCGGTGAACACGGTGATGAAGGGCAGCCCCGCCGCCTTGAGCTGCCGCGCCGCGATCACCGTCCGCGGCATCTGCATCAGGCTGATCGCGCCCTCCTGCATCCGCGCCCCGCCCGAGGCGGTGTAGATGACCAGCGGCGCGCCCTGAAGCACCGCGAGACGCGCGGCGGCAACGATTCCCTCGCCGACGGCGGCGCCCATCGAGCCGCCCATGAACTCGAACGCCATCGCCGCGACCACCGCCTTATGCCCGGCGATGGTGCCATGGGCGACGAGAATGGCATCCGGCAGGTGGGTTTTCTCACGCGCGTCCTTGAGGCGATCGGTATAGCGCTTGCCGTCGCGAAAGCGCAGCGGGTCGGCGGGCACCTTGGGCAATTCGATGCGGGTGCCACCGTCATCGAGGGTCCAGGCGAGGCGCTCGGCGGCGCTCACCCGCATGTGGTGGCCGCAATGGGGGCAAACCTTGAGATTGCGTTCGAGATCGCGGCGAAACACCATCTGCTCGCAGGCCGGGCATTGGTGCCAGAGATTGTCCGGAATCTCCCGCCGCCCGAGCAGGGTACGGATTTTTGGGCGAACGAATTCGGTGATCCAGTTCATCGCCGCACCTCCCGGATCGCCCGCGCGATCGCGCGCACCTGGTCGAGCACGCGCGCGACGGTGTCCGGCCCGGCGCGGCCGTTCTCCAGGCTCGCCGCCAGGGTCTCGATCAAGGCGGACGCGACCACGGCGGCATCGGCGATGCCGACCGCCTCCGCCGCCTGGGCCGGGGTTTTGACGCCGAAGCCGATCGCGATCGGCAGATCGGTCGCGCGCCGGATCGGCGGCATGGCGGCGGCGAGATCGGCGATGGCGGCGCTTCTCGTTCCGGTGATGCCGGTGATGCTGACGTAATAGACGAAGCCGCCGGCGCCATCGAGGACGTGCGGCAGACGCTTCGCATCCGTCGTCGGCGCGACGAGACGAATGATAGCGAGCCCGGCGCGGGCCGCGTCGGCGGCGAGGAGATCGGCCTCCTCGGGCGGCAGATCGACGATGATCAGCCCATCGACGCCGGCCTCGGCGGCGTCAGTGCAGAACCGCGCCTCGCCATAGGCGAGAATGGGATTGAGATAGCCCATCAGGATCACCGGCGTCGCCCCGTCCCTGGCGCGGAAGGCGCGCACCATGGCCAGCGTCCCGGCAAGCGTCGCCCCGGCCTTGAGGGCGCGCTGGCCGGCTTCCTGGATGATCGGGCCGTCGGCCATGGGGTCCGAGAACGGCATGCCGATCTCGATCAGATCGGCGCCGGCCGCCGGCATGCCATCGAGAATGGCCTGGCTGGTGGCGCGGTCGGGGTCGAAGGCTTCGAGGAAGGGGATGAAGGCGCCGCGCCCCTCTTTGCGGAGGGCGGCGAAGCGCGTGGCGATGCGGCTCACAGGATTTCTCCGAGGTCGGCGCCGCCGGGAGAGCCGGATTTCAGATGCCGGGCGACGGTGAAGATGTCCTTGTCGCCACGGCCGGAGAGATTGACCACGATGACGCCGCCCGGCCCGATCTCGGGGGCGAGCGTGGTCAGATAAGCGAGCGCGTGCGCGGTCTCCAGCGCCGGGATGATGCCCTCGCTCCGGGTGCAGAGCTGAAACGCCGCCAGGGCCTCGTCGTCGGTGACACCGACATATTCGACCCGTCCGGTCTCGAACAGAAACGCGTGCTCGGGGCCGATGCCGGGATAGTCGAGCCCGGCGCTGATGCTGTGCGCCTCCTCGATCTGGCCATCCGCGCTTTGCAGGAGATAGGTGCGGTTGCCGTGCAGGACGCCGGGCCGACCGCGTTCCAGGCTCGCCGCGTGTTCATTTGTGTCGAGCCCGCGTCCCGCCGCCTCGACGCCGATCAGGCGCACCGCCTCGTCGTCGAGAAAGGTGTGAAAGAGGCCCATCGCGTTGGAGCCGCCGCCGACGCAGGCGATCGCGGCATCGGGCAGCCTGCCTTCGGCGGCGAGGATCTGGGCGCGGGTTTCGGTGCCGATCACCGATTGGAAATCGCGCACCATCATCGGATAGGGGTGCGGGCCGGCGACGGTGCCGATCAGATAATAGGTGTCCGCGACATGCGCGACCCAGTCACGCAGCGCCTCGTTCATCGCGTCCTTGAGCGTCGCCGCGCCGGAGGTGACGGGGCGCACCTCGGCGCCGAGCAGTTGCATGCGAAAGACGTTGGGCTTTTGGCGTTCGACATCGACCGCGCCCATATAGATCGTGCAAGGGAGGCCGAAGAGGGCGCAAACGGTCGCCGTCGCCACGCCATGCTGGCCGGCGCCGGTCTCGGCGATGATGCGGGTCTTGCCCATGCGGCGGGCGAGTAGGATCTGGCCCATGCAGGAATTGATCTTGTGCGCGCCGGTATGGTTCAGATCCTCGCGCTTGAGATAGATTTTCGCCCCCCCCAGCGCCGCCGAAAGCCGCTCGGCGGGCCAGAGCGGGCTCGGGCGGCCGACGTAATCGCGGAGATAGCGGTCGAGTTCGACCTGAAACCCGGGGTCGTCGCGCGCCGCGCGATAGGCGGCCTCGACCTCGAGAATGAGGGGCATCAGCGTCTCGGCGACGAAGCGCCCGCCGAAACTGCCGAAGCGGCCGCGCGCATCGGGGCCGGTGCGGAGGGAGTTGGCGAAATGGGTCACGATCAGGCGTTCCCGTGGAAGTTCCTCCCCGCTCATAGCGCAGCCCGGAATGGCCGTCACGCCCGGCACGCGGGGAGGGGCAAGGATTTTGTTTCCCTCACCGAAAGCATTGATTAGGATTTCGCGGCTAGGGTGAGAGCGCCGCGAAAACGCGGCACGCGCGCCGCCGGCCGGAAGCGGCTCAGGAGATCCGATGTCGGAAAACCCAACGGACACCCCTCCCCCCGAAACCACCGCTCCCGAGGCGCCGGGCACACCAGCCCCCGCTGGGCCGCCGCCCGCGCCCTGGTTCGCGCCGGCGCGGCCGCTCTCCTTCACGCTGATCGTGCCGACGGTCTATGGCCAGATGCTGGTCAACCGCAACGACATCAACCAGACCAACGCCCTGTTCAAAACCGGCCAGGCGATCGACCATTCCGAGATCGAGCTGCTCGCCGCCATCCTCAGCCTCGCGCCGCCGGACCCGATCGTCGTCGATGTCGGCGCCAATATCGGCACCTACACGCTGCGCCTCGCCGCCGTCGCCGGGCCGCGCGGGCGGGTGCATTGCTTCGAGCCGCAGCGCATCCTCTGCAACATGATCGCCGGCAGCACCGTGCTCAACGGGCTCACCAACGTGATCTGCCACACCATGGCGGTCGGCGCGCGCGAGGGGGCGCTGGAAGTGCCGCAATTCGACTATCATCGGCCGCTCAATTTCGGCAGCGTCGAATTCGGCCCCGAACAGCGCGAACCGCTCGACCAGCCGCGCGGCCACGACCCTTTGCTCCGCGAATTCGTGCCCGTCACCACGCTCGACCGTTTCGGCTTCGGCCGCCTCGACCTCGTGAAAATCGACGCCGAGGGCATGGAGAACGAGGTGCTCGAAGGCGCCGCCGAAACGCTGAAGCGCTGCCGGCCGGTGCTCTATGTCGAATTCCAGAAATCCGACTATGCCGCGCTCAAGACGCGGCTTCAGGGATTGGGCTACACGCTTTATCCGGTGCAGATGAATTTTCTCTGCGTGCCGGCGGAACTCAGCCAGCGCTTCACCGTCCGCGGCATCGCGCCGGTGACTTAGCGCATGATGACCGAAGCCGGTCTAACCACCGATGCGTCTCAGCGCGTCCTCGATGGACTGTCCTTCATGGCTGGCGGCTGACATTTTTTTCTCGGTTTCCTCGACGATTTCGGGCGGCGCGCGCCTGGTGAAATCGGGATTCCCCAATTTGCGGGAATGGCGTTCGAATTCGGCGTTCGCCTCGTCGCGTTTTTTGCGCAGGCGGGCGCGTTCGGCGTCGAGATCGATCACGCCGGCGAGGGGGAGGAAGGCTCTGGTCGCGCCGTTGTCGATCGTGATCTGCACGCAGCCGGCGGGGGGGGCGCCTTCGATCAAATCAATTTGTGAAATCCGCCCGAGGCGGCAAATTTCGCTGTTCCATAGTTCAAAGAGCGGAACGCTGGTCTGATAGAGAAGCGGAATCTGGCGTGAGGGCGGAACGTTGAGCACGGCGCGGGTCGCGCGGATTTCCGAGATCAGCGCAATGGCGCGCTCGACATCGCTGTGGCTTTCCGAACGCTCCCGCCCGGAACCGGCGGGCCATGCCGCGCGGATCAGGCTGCCCGCCGCGCCGAAGCCGAAATGGCCCCAGAGGGTTTCGGTGACGAACGGCATCACCGGGTGGAGGAGGCGGAGGATGATGCCGAGCGCATGCGCCGCGACGGCACGGAATTCCCGCCGATATTCGGCCGAGTACCGATCCGTTTCGATAAGGACCGGCTTGATGAATTCCAAATACCAGTCGCAATAGGTGTTCCAGAGAAAGCGATAGCAGGTTTGCGCGTATTCATCGAAACGATAGGCCTCCAGCGCCTTCGTCGCCTCTTCGATGGCCGCGTTCGCGGCGTCCAGAATCCACCGCGAGAGAACATGCCTTGCCGAAGCGGGATCGAATCCCGCATCCGGCTTGATCTCGTTCATTTCGCAAAACCGCGCCGCGTTCCAGAGTTTCGTCACAAAACTGCGCTGGTGCTCAATGCGCTGGCGGCCGAGCTTGATATCGCGCCCCGGCCCGGCGGCGGCGCAGATGGTGAAGCGCAGCGCATCGGCGCCGAATTCGTCGATCAGCGCCAGCGGGTCGATGACATTGCCCTTCGATTTGGACATTTTCTGGCCGCGCTCGTCGCGCACGAGGCCATGGATATAGACATCGCGGAACGGCACATCGGGCATGAAATGGCTCCCCATCATCATCATCCGCGCGACCCAGAAGAAGATGATGTCGAAGCCCGTTACCAGCACGTCGGTCGGGTAATAGCGTTTGAGTTCCGGTGTTTCTTCCGGCCAGCCGAGGGTGGAGAATGGCCAGAGGGCCGAGCTGAACCAGGTATCGAGCACGTCCTCGTCCTGGCGCAGTTCGACCTCGCGCCCGAGGCTTTCCCGCGCGAGGCGATGCGCCTCTTCCGCGCTTTCGGCGACGAAAATCTCACCCTTCGGCCCGTACCAGGCCGGAATGCGATGACCCCACCAGAGCTGGCGCGAGACGCACCAGGGCTCGATCTCGCGCATCCAGGCGAAAAACGTATTTTGCCATTGTTCAGGCACGAAGCGGGTTTTCCCCGATTCCACCGCTTCGATCGCGGCTTTCGCGAGCACCGAAGCGTCGGCGAACCATTGCCAGGTCAAAAGCGGCTCGATCACCACGCCGGAACGGTCGCCATGCGGCACCTGATGGGTGTGCGGCTCGGTTGTTTTGAGGAGTCCGATTTCTTCCAGCCGCTCGACGATGCGCTTGCGCGCCTCGAAACGATCCGTGCCGTCGAGGGCTTCGACGAATTCCGGCAAATCGGGACAAAACTGGCGCAATTCCGAAAGCGAAACCCGCGCCTGGCGATCCAGCACCGAGGGCATCGGCAGGCGATGCCGCTCCCCCACCTTGAAATCGTTGAAATCATGCGCCGGCGTGATTTTCACCGCACCCGTCCCCTTCTCCGGGTCCGAGTATTCATCAGCGATGATCGGAATTTCGCGCCCGACCAGCGGCAGGATGGCACGCTTGCCGATCAGATCGCGATAGCGCGCATCCTCGGGATGCACGGCGACCGCGACATCGCCGAGCATGGTCTCCGGCCGCGTCGTCGCGACGGTGAGGAAACGGCCATCCTCGCCGACGATCGGATAGCGGATATACCAGAGATGGCCTTTGACTTCCCGGTTCTCCACCTCGAGATCGGAGATCGCGGTTTGCAGTTTCGGGTCCCAGTTCACCAGGCGGTGATCGCGATAGATCAGCTTCTCGCGGAAGAGCTGGACAAACACCTTCCGGACCGCGGCGGAAAGCCCCTCGTCCAACGTAAAACGCTCGCGCCGCCAATCGAGCGAAGCGCCGAGGCGGCGCAGTTGTTGCGTGATCTGGCCACCGGACTCGGCTTTCCACTGCCAGACGCGCTCCAGAAATTTCTCCCGCCCCAGCGCCTTGCGGCTCACCCCCTCGGCCGCGAGCAGGCGCTCCACCACCATCTGCGTCGCGATGCCGGCGTGATCGGTGCCCGGCTGCCAGAGCGCATCAAACCCCGCCATCCGCTTCCAGCGGATGAGAATATCCTGCAAGGTAAACGTGAGCGCATGGCCCATATGCAGGCTGCCGGTGACATTGGGCGGCGGGATCATGATGGTATAGGGAGGGTTCCCGCTGGCGGGATCGGCGGCGAAGGCGCCGGAATTTTCCCAGAACTCATAAAGCCGCGCTTCCACCGCGCGCGGTGAAAAATTTTTGTCCAGCCTGTCGTGTTCGGGCATCTCACATCCAGAATAAACGGGAAATCTGTTCTTTTTTGAAAAAAAGAGCCAAAAAACTTTCCCCCTCGGGCACTGCCGCTCCGAGGGGCCGGGGGGATCAGGGCATGGCGCGGTTGACCACGCGCTCGATCTCGTTGCGCACCAGGCGTTCGACGAGAGCCGGCAAATGCGCGTCCAGCCACACCTTGAGCAGCGGGCGAACCTCTTCCCGCACCAGATCCTCGATCGTCGGCCCGGCGCGATGCACCGGTGTCAGACGATCGGCGGCAAGGGTGCGAACCAGGCCGAGAATGGAGGCGGCGGCGCTTTCCGCGGTATCGTTCGCGAGCAGCGACGATTCCATGTCCACCGCCGCGAGCGCCGCTTCCATGGATGGCGCTTCGGTGGATGGCGCTTCCGGCGGTGGCGGCGCCACCACGAGCGGCGCGGGATCGATCTCGGGTTCGGCTTGCGGCCCCGGCTCGGGCTCGGGCTTGGGCACCATGGCGGCGGCCGGCGGCGCGTCCTCCCCGTCCTTGACCAGCATCCCCGGGTCGAGAACCAAGACGTCATCCTCGGGCGGCTTGGCGCCGGCCTGCGTCTCATCCTCGCTCAGGATCCGGCGGATCGAGGAGAGGATTTCCTCCATGGAGGGATCGCCCGCCGCACCCTCTTTCGGCGTCTCGTTACTCATGCCCACTCCACACCCTGTTGGCGCCCCATAGCGGCGCTCGGCCGGTTCGCGTCTCCGCCCCGTTCTAGCCGCTTTTGTTTAAAACCGCGTTCACATCCAACGCCAGTTCAGCGCCCAGGCTGGCCGGTCGCGTAATCGCCGCTGCCGAACCAGCGATTCCTCACCGCCCGGTAATACGCCGTCTCGTCATAGACCGCGACCGGCAAATTGAGATCGCGCGCCGTGAGGCGCCCCACCGCGGCGGCGACAGTGTACGAGGCATTCACCAGGTTCGCCAGATCCTGCACCAGCGTCACCTGCGAGGTGAGCAGCGCCTGCTGCGCGTTGAGCACGTCGAGCGTGGTGCGGCTGCCGACGATCGCCTCGCGCTCGACGCCCTCGAGGGCGATCTGGTTGGAGCGGACGGCGGCACGGTCGCTCGCGATCGCGGCGCGCGCGGCGATCAGGGTTTCCCAGGATTGCGTCGCCTGCTGGATCGCGGTGCGGCGCGCCTCGTCGAGGTTTTTCCGCGCCGCCTGCTCGCTCTGGCGCGCCTGGCGGATGGCGGCGTATTCCGCGCCGCCCTGATAGATCGGCATGTTCAAATTCAGCGTCACCTGGCCGCCATTGGTCGCGCTGTAGGGAAAGGCGACGTTCTGCTGGGTGTAGGTCTGGTTCTGCACGCTGATCGTCGGCATCAGGTTGGCGAAGGCGCTGTCGATCGCATCCTGGGCCGCGGCGAGCTGGAACTGGGCGTTGATCACGTTCGGATTATTGGCCGCAGCCAGCTTGTTGACGTTGACCTCGTCCTTGACCGGCAATTTGAGCGGCTGCGGCTCGTTCAGATGCGCGGCCTGTTCGCCGACGACGCTGAGATAGGTCGAGCGCGCGGTTTGCAGCGTGCCCTCGGCGGTCTCGCGCTGCGAGCGCGCCTGCGCCAGCGCCGCCTCCGCCTGCGCGACATCGGTGCGGGTGATCTCGCCGACCCGGAAACGGTCGTTGGTCGCCTGCAACTGCTTGGTCAGCACCTGCTCGTTGTTGATGTTGAGGGCCAGCAATTGCTGATCCTCGATCACCGTGACATAGGCGCTGACGGCCTGGGAAAACACCTGCTGCTCGGTCGCGATCAGCTTGGCGCGCTCGGCCATGACGTTGTTCTCGGCCTCTTGCGTCTGGGCATGCACCCGGCCGCCGGTATAGAGCGGCTGGGTCATGTTGGCCTGGGCGAGGCCGATGTCGCGGGCATTGCCGAACACCGAGAGGGGACCGGGCGGAAAATAGAAGGCCTGGGTGCCGTAGCCATAGCCCGCCTCGCCCTGGAACGTGACCTGCGGGCGCCAGCCGGCGAGCGCGGTCGGCACGTTTTCATCGACCGAGCGCAGATGCGCGCGCTCGCTGAGCAAAGTCGGGTTGGTCGAATAGGCGGCGACCAGCGCCGCGACCAGGGTATGCGGCGGCTCGGCCTGCGTCGTGGTCGCCGCGAGCGCCGTCGCATGCGGCAATTGCGGCCCCATCGCCGGCGCCCCTTGCTGCGCGCCCTTTTGCGCGCCCGGCGCAGGCGGCCCGGCAATGCCCGGCGGCTGCGCGAGATCGGCGGCACGCGCCACGCCGCCAGGACAAGCCGCCGAGACCATGCCGAGGCCCAAAACCAGGCCGGCGATCATCCTCTCCATCCGCGAAAGCCCGTTCATGCCCTCACCCCTTCAAACGCGGCCCGCCGCTTTCTGCCATACCCTTGGCCTTCGCGCCAATCATCCCGCACGCGCGAGGGAAAATCAGCCGCGATCCTCGGCCTGGATGCCGAGTTGCTTCAACTTGCGATGCAAGGCGCTGCGGTCAAGCCCGACGAATTGCGCGGTGCGGCTGATATGGCCGGAAAAGCGCAGCAATTGCGCCTGCAGATACTGGCTCTCGAACACTTCGCGCGCCTCGCGGAGCGGCAGCGCCATGATATCGGCGTGCGGGTCGAGCGCCAGCACGGCGGGCGCGCCGGAGGTGATCTCGGGCGGCAGGGCGTCGGCGCGGATCAATTCGCCCGGCGCCACCGGTGCCATGATCATCAGCCAGTCCATCAGATTGCGCAACTGGCGGACATTGCCCGGCCAGTCATGGGCCTGGAGCGCGGTCAGCGCGTCGGTCGACAGCTCGCGCCGCGGCATCCCGGCGCTTTCGGCCGAGCGTTGCAGGAAATGCCGCGCCAGCGCCGGAATATCCTCCCGCCGCTCGCGCAAGGCGGGGACGCGAAGCGGCACCACGCTGAGCCGGTAATAGAGATCCTCGCGAAACCGCCCGGCGGCGATTTCGGCCTGGAGGTCGCGATTGGTGGTGGCGATGACGCGGACATCGACGCGCACCCGCGCCGCCCCGCCGATGCGCTCGAAGGTCTGATCCTGCAAGGCGCGGACGATCTTGCCCTGGGTCTCGAGCGGCATGTCCGAGACCTCGTCGAGCAGCAGGGTGCCGCCATGGGCGCGCTCCAGGACACCGGCGCGGCGCGGGCGCAGCGTCGGGTCCGGCCCGGCCTCGATCCCGAACAATTCCTCCTCGAAGCGCCCGGGGCTCAGCGTCGCGCCGTTGAGCACGACGAACGGTCCCTCGGCGCGGCGCGACAGGCGATGGATCATGCGCGCCGCGATC
This sequence comes from Pseudomonadota bacterium, assembly GCA_021851785.1. Taxonomy (GTDB): domain Bacteria; phylum Pseudomonadota; class Alphaproteobacteria; order Acetobacterales; family Acetobacteraceae; genus Acidibrevibacterium. The sequence continues at coordinate 25,966 of JAJZBV010000013.1, read as the reverse complement.
TCCTTGCCCACCCCGGCGGCGCCGCTGATCAAAACGCGCGAGCCGGTCGGCGCCACCCGCTCGATCGCCGCCCGCAGCGCCTCGATCGTCGGTGAACGGCCGATCAGCTCGTTCTCGGGGCCGGCGCGGAGCCGCAATTCGGCGTTTTCGCGCGCCAACCGCGCCGCCTCCAGCGCCCGCCGCACGACCAGCAGCAGGCGATCGACCTTGAACGGTTTTTCGATGAAATCATAGGCGCCCTGCTGGATCGCCGCGACCGCCATCTCGATCGTGCCGTGGCCGGAGATCATGATCGCCGGCACTTGCGGCTCCTCGCGATGGAGGGTTTCGAGAATGCCGAGCCCGTCCATCGCGCTGTCCTGGAGCCAGACATCGAGGATGACGAGCGAGGGGCGGCGCTGGCGAAACGCCGCGATCGCCTCCTCGGCGGTGCTTGCCTTGCGGGTCTCATAGCCCTCGTCGGAAAGCAGTCCCTCGATGAGGAGCCGGATATCCGGCTCGTCATCGACGATCAGAATGTCATGGGCCATCGCTCAACCTTAGGGAGAAGCAGGGGCGCGAGGCAAGATCAGGGTGGCGATGGCGCCCGGCCCGTCACGCCGATCATCGAGCCCCAGGCTGCCGCCGTGGTCCTCCATGATCTTCTTGACGATGGCGAGACCAAGCCCGGTGCCCTTCGGCTTATGCGTGACATAGGGTTCGGTCAAGCGGGCACGGTCCTCGGCGGGGAGGCCGACGCCGTCGTCACGGATTTCGATCCGCACCGCGTCCGCGGTTTCCGCGAGCGCGAGCGCGATCGCCCCGGCGCCCGGGCGCATCGCGATCGCGTCGGCGGCGTTCTGGACGAGATTGGTGACCGCCTGGCCGATCAGCCGGCGGTCACAGGGCGCGATCGGCCCGGCGGGCGGGATCCGCGTCGTCCAGGCGATCTCGGGATGGGCATGGCGCTGGAGGATCAGCACCTCGCGCAGGATGCGGCCGATATCCTCGGCGCGGATCACCGGCTGCGGCATCCGCGCGAAGGCCGAGAATTCATCGACCATGCGGCCGATATCGCCGACATGGCGGACGATGGTGTCGGCGCATTGGGTGAAAGTCTCCGGGTCGGAGTGGATTTCCTTGGCGAAGCGGCGCTTGAGGCGCTCGGCGGCGAGCTGGATCGGGGTCAGCGGGTTCTTGATCTCATGCGCGATGCGCCGCGCGACATCGGCCCAGGCGGCCTTGCGCTGGGCGGATTGCAGCTCGGTGATGTCATCGAAGGTGACGACGAAGCCGCGTGCCCGGCCCGCCGCCTGCTCGGCGCCGATGCGCACCAAAAGGGTGCGGCGGCGATGGGCCGGGCCGATCGCGATTTCGGCGGTCTGCGCGCGCTCGGGGGCGGCGCGGGCGGCATCGATCAGGGGCGCGAATTCCGGCACTTCCTCCCCGAGATCGCGCCCGATCGCGGTCATCAGCTCGCGATCGAGGAGAGCGCCGGCGGCGCGGTTGGGAAGTTCGATCCTCCCCTCGGCGTCGAGCCCGATGACCCCCGCCGAAACCCCGGACAGCACCGCCTCGGTGAAGCGCCGGCGCTCATCGATCTGGCTATAGGCGTCCATCAGCTCGCTGCGCTGCGCGCCGAGCTGGCCGGTCATGCGGTTGAACGCCCGCGACAGCCCGGCGATCTCGTCCCCGGTCGCGGTTTCCGGCACCCTGACCGCGAGATCGCCGGCCCGCACCCGCTCGGCGGCCTGGATCAGCCACCCGATCGGGCGCGCGATCTGATTGGCGATGACGAGGCCGATCAGGACCGCCGCGGCAAGCACGAGGAGTGCCACGAGCGCGAAGACGACGATGAAGGTGATCTGCAGGCCAGAGCGGTTCTGATCGAGGCGGTCATATTCCGCGACCGCCTTCTGCACCCGCGCCATGTGATCGAGGATCGCGGGATCGACCGGGCGATCGATCATCAGCATCAAGGACGGCGTCGCATTGATCAGGACGACGGCGCGCACCCGTGTGCCGTCGCCGCCATCCATGACCACGGCATCGCCGCCGCGCGCCGCCTCGATCGCCCAGGCCGGCGGCAATTCCGCGCCGAGGCCCGACATCAGCCCGGCGGACGCCAACACCTGCCCGGTCTCGGGCTCGAACACCACCGCCTCGGTCAAACCGCGCAGCGCCGCCTGGGTGCCGAGGATGCGCGCGAAGGTTTCCGGATCATCGGCGAGGAAGCGGCCGGCCTGGGCGAGGTCATTGGCCATCCCGAGGGCGTCGGCACGGATATTGTTGCGATGCTCGTCGAGATAGCCCTGCGCCGCCTGCAAGCTCTCCTCGAGCGCGGTCTGCACGCGCTCGTTGAACCACGCCTCGATGCCGACATTGAAGATCGCGGCGGCGAAGCCGGCGACCACGATCGCCGGGACGACGGCGACGCCGCTGAACAGCAGCACCAGGCGGACATGCAGCTTCGAGCCCGCCGAGCCGCGCCGCCGCTCGACCCAGACCCGCGTGACGCGCCCGGCGAGCAGCGCGCCGAGCAGCAGCAGCACCACGACATTGGCGAGCACCAGGCCGAACACCAGGTTTGGCCGGAGGCCGAGCGGCACCCCATTGGCGAGCACCGAGAAGGTGCCGATGCCGAGCAACAGCGCGCCGGCGGCGAGCAGGAGCGTTGCCCCCTTGCCAAGCAGAAGGTCGCCGAGCCGCGCCAACCGCCGCGACCGCCGCCCGGCGCTCGCGTCTTCGGCCAGCGCCCTCCGCGGGTCGGCGAAATGGTCCTCGGCGAACGCCGCCACCGGCTTGCGCCAGGGGAGGATCAGCGTCACGGCGCCCACCCCGCCCGCCTCATGACACGCCGCGCAGCACCTGGATGTCGAGATCGCGGATTTTCTTGCGCAGCGTGTTGCGGTTCAGTCCGAGCATGGCGGCGGCCTTGATCTGGTTGCCCCGGGTCGCCGCCAGCGTCATCTCGATCAGCGGCCGCTCGACCTCGGCCAGCACCTGGTCATAGATGTCGGACGGCGCGAGGCCATCGCGATGGGCGGCAAGAAAATGCATGATATGGCGCTCCACCGCGCGCGCCAAGCTTTCCGCCGCCGCCGTCGGCTCGGGCGTGGCGGCGGGGGCGTCGACCAGCTCGCTCTCGATCACCTCGCGCCCGATGACCTCCTGCGGGTAGAGGGCGGCGAGGCGGCGCATGAGATTCTCAAGCTCGCGCACATTGCCCGGCCAGCGATAGGCCATGAGCGCGAGCCGCGCCCCCTCGTCGAGGGTTTTCGACGCCATCCCCTGCTCGCTCGCGCGGTCGAGGAAATGGCGGGCGAGTTCGGGGATGTCCTCGGCGCGCTCGCGGAGCGGCGGCAGGCGGATCGGCACCACGTTGAGGCGATAGAACAGATCCTCGCGGAACAGGCCCTGGCGGATCGCCTGGCGGAGATCGCGATGGGTCGCGGCGATGATCCGGACATTGGCGCGGATCGCCTGGCGCCCGCCGACCGAGGTGAATTCCCCCTCCTGCAGCACGCGGAGAAGCCGGGTTTGCGCCTCGGGCGGCATGTCGCCGATTTCATCGAGAAACAGCGTCCCCCCCGCCGCCTGCTCGAAGCGCCCGGGGCTGCGGCTGGTCGCGCCGGTGAAGGCGCCGCGCTCATGGCCGAATAATTCGCTCTCGATCAGTTCGCGCGGGATCGCCGCCATGTTGATGGCGACGAACGGGCCGCCGCGCCGGCGTCCGTAATCATGCAGCGCGCGCGCCACCAGCTCCTTGCCGGTGCCGGATTCGCCGATGATCATGGTGGTGAGGTCGGTGGTGGTGAGGCGGGCGATGGTGCGGTAGATCTCCTGCATCGCCGGGCTTCGCCCGATCAGCGGCAGGCGTTCCTCGCTCTCGCCGCTCGCCGCCGTTTGCCGCTCGGCGAGCGGCAGCGGCGCCGCCAGCGCGCGCGCCACGGCGGCGAGCAATTCCTTGAGATCGAAGGGCTTGGGCAGATATTCGAACGCCCCGCGCTGCGCCGCCTTGACCGCCGTCAGCAGCGTCGATTGCGCGCTCATCACGATCACCCGCAGATCCGGGCGCAAGCGGCGGATGCGCGGCACGAGATCGAGCCCGTTCTCGTCGGGCATGACGACATCGGTGATGACGAGATCGCCCTCGCCTTCCTCCACCCAGCGCCAGAGGGTCGCCGCCGTCTGCGTGCTCCGCACCTGATAGCCGGCGCGGCCGAGCGCCTGGGTCAGGACGGTGCGGATCGAGCGGTCGTCGTCGGCGATCAGGATCGTCGGTACAGCCCCCGGCAGGCTCATGCGGCGTCGCCTTTTTCACTCATCATGGGAAGATGGAGACGAAACTCGGTGCGCCCGGGGCGGCTCTCGACCTCGATCAGCCCGCCATGATCGCCAACGATCTTGGCGACCAGCGCGAGGCCGAGCCCGCTGCCGGCAACCCGCGAGGTGACGAAGGCATCGAACAGATGCGGGCGGATGTCCTCGGCGATGCCCGGCCCGTTATCGCGCACCGCGACCACGAGGGGCAGGTGCAGCGATTCCTCCGCCCCGGGGACGGCGAGGCGGAAGCCGTGCTGAAACGCCGTCGAGAGCGTGATCTCGCCAGGCTCGACGCCGGCTTCGGTGATCGCCTCGGCGGCGTTTTTGACGAGATTGAGGGCCACTTGCAGCAACTGGTCGCGATGGCCGGAGACCGGCGGCAGCGACGGGTCGTAAAGCTCGTGGAAGCGGATCCCGGCGGCGAACCCGGATTGCGCGAGGCGGCGGACATGCTCGAGCACGCGATGGATGTTCACCGCCTCGCGCCGCAGCGGCTTCTCGCCGAACACCTCCATGCGCTCGACGAGGGCGCGGATGCGATCGGCCTCGTTCCGGATCAGGACGGCGAGTTCGCGATCGTTTTCGCCCACCGAGTTTTCGAGCAATTGCGCCGCGCCGCGAATGCCGGAAAGCGGGTTCTTCACCTCATGGGCGAGCACCGCCGCCATGCCGGCGACGCTGCGCGCGGCGCCGCGAAAGCTCAATTGCCGATCGAGCGCCCGCGCCGCCGAAAAATCCTGCAAAACCAACAGAACGAAGCCGGGTTTTTCCGGAAACGGGGTGCCCTGGACGGTGATCCCCGGCTTCGACAGGCGCGGGCTTTCGAGCGTCAGGTCGTGATCCGCGACCGTCACCTCGCCGCGCCGCACCTGGGCGAGCAGCAGAAAAACCGGGTTGTCCGGCGGCACCAGATCGAGAAGGCGAAGCTGGGAAAGCTGCGCCTGCGAGAGGCCGAAGAATTGCTCGGCGGCATGATTGGCGTAATGGAAGCGGTCCGCCGCGTCGAGCAGCACCACCGGCACCGGCAAGGCGCCGAGCAGCAGCGCCGGCGCCGCGGTCACCGTCTCCGCCACCTGCCCGGCACCGCCGAGCCCGGGCATGGCGCGCATCATGCCGCCTCGGCGACGGGCGACGGCGCGGCGATGAGCGGGTCATAGAGGCGGTCGATCAGCGCCGTGACCGAAGCGACCTCGTCACGGCGGTTGATTTCGGCGCGAAACGCCGCCGAGCCCGGAAGACCGGCGGTGTACCAGGAAATATGCTTCCGCGCGATGCGGAGCCCGGCATGCTCGCCGTAATGGCCGAGCATGGCGTCGAGATGGGCGAGCAGGATGGCCTTCTGGCGGGCGAGCGGCGGCGGCGCGAGCCTCGCGCCGGTCGCGAGATAATGGCTGATTTCGGCGAGCAGCCAGGGTCGGCCGGTGCAGCCGCGCCCGACCATCACCCCGTCGGCGCCGGAGCGGGCGAGCGCCCGCGCGGCGTCTTGCGGCGTCTTGATGTCGCCATTGACGATCACCGGGATCGAAACCGCCTGCTTGACCTCGGCGATGAAATCCCAATCGGCGCTGCCGGTGTAGAATTGCTGGCGGGTGCGGCCATGCACGCTCACCATGCGGATGCCGCAGGCTTCGGCGATGCGCGCGAGCCTCGGCGCGTTGCGGCTCGCGTGATCCCAGCCGAGGCGCATCTTCAGCGTCACCGGGACGGAGACGGCGGCCACCGTGGCTTCCAGGATACGCGCCGCCTGCCCCTCGTCGCGCATCAGGGCCGACCCCGCCTGCTGGCCGAGCGCGACTTTCTTCACCGGGCAGCCGAAATTGATGTCGATCAGATCGGCGCCACGCGCAACCGCGATCCGCGCCGCCTCGGCCATCGCTTGCGGCTCGCAGCCGGCGAGCTGCACCGCGTTCGGGCCATTGCCGGAGACCACTTCCGCCATCCGCAGCGTGGTCTGATTTTCGCGGATCATCGCCCACGAGGCGATCATCTCCGAAACCACGAGCCCGGCGCCGAGCGCGCGCACCAGGCGGCGGAATGGCAGATCGGTGACGCCCGACATCGGCGCCAGAATGACCGGATCGGCAAGCCGCACGCCGCCGCCGAGATCGATCGGGGCGAGGGCGGGAAAACCGGATGGGAGGACGGTTTGCGGTGATGGCGTGCTTAGCATTTAATCAAATTAGCCCTATGGCGGTTGACGCGCAACCATTGTCCGGCGATCATGCGCAGAGAGAAAGCAATTTTGCGCCGGGAGCGCGGTTTTTTTGCACGAAAATCATGCGCCGTTGCCAAGCTGGCTGCCCCGTGTCGGGACCGGCTTCGATGTCCACGCTTTCGCGCCCGGGCGCAAGCTCGTTCTTTGCGGCATCGAGGTTCCGCATGAGCAAGGGCTCGCCGGCCATTCGGACGCCGATGTCGGCATCCATGCGCTCTGTGACGCGATTTATGGCGCCCTCGCCGAGGGCGATATCGGGCGCCATTTCCCGCCCTCCGACGCCGAATGGAAAGACGCCGACAGCGCCCGCTTCCTCCGCCACGCCGCCGCGCGCATCGCGGCAAACGGCGGCGTTTTCGGCAATGCCGACGTGACCCTGATCTGCGAGCGCCCGAAAATCGCCCCGCACGTGCCGGCGATGGCGGCAAGGCTCGCCGACCTCCTCGGTGTCGCGCCGGGCCGGGTCGCGATCAAGGCGACGACCTCGGAAAAACTCGGCTTCACCGGCCGCGGCGAAGGGATCGCGGCGATCGCCAGCGTGCTCGTTCTGCTGCCCCTGGGGCGATGACGGCGCGCTGACCGCGCCGCGGGATCAGCGCCCGCCGCCCGCCCCCGCGATCGGCGCGCAATTGCCGCGCCCGGCGGCGACGCAATCCTGGATCCGGCCGGCATCGCCGAGGACATGAACCAGCCACAGCCCGCCGGCGACGAGAACGGCCACCACCACCAGCGCGATCAGCGCGCCCCGCGGTGATCCCTCCTCGTCGCCGTCATCCGCCATGCCTACGCCGCGCCACTCTTACGCCGCGATCGCCTGTCGCGCGGCGGCGAGCGCCTGATCGAGATCAGCGAGGATGTCATCGCGATGCTCTATGCCAACCGAAAGCCGCACATAGCCGGGTGAAACCCCGCTCGCCGCCTGCTCTTGCGGCGAAAGCTGGGAATGCGTCGTGGTCGCGGGATGGATCGCGAGACTGCGGGCATCACCGATATTGGCGACGTGATAGAAAAGCTTGAGCGCGTCGATGAAACGCCGCCCGGCCTCCGCGCCCCCCTTCAATTCGAAGCCGACGAGACCGCCCTTCCCGCCCGGCATGTAGCGCGCCGCGCGTTCGGCGGCGATCCCTTCGGCGTGGCCCGGATGGATGACCCGCGTGACCTCGCCGTGCGCCGCGAGAAACGCCGCGACGGTCGCGGCATTCTCGCTATGGGCGCGCATGCGAAGGGCCAGGGTCTCGACCCCCTGGAGAATGAGAAACGCATTGAACGGGCTGATCGCGGCGCCGAGATCACGGAGCAGCGTCACCCGCGCCTTGAGGATATAGGCGATCGGGCCGAGCGGTTTTGCCGCCTCGCTCCAGACCGCGCCGTGATAGCTGGGATCGGGGCGGTTGAGGAGCGGCTGGCGCTCGGGGAAGGCCGCCCAGTCGAAATTGCCGCCATCGATCAGCACGCCGCCGATCGAGTTGCCATGCCCGCCGAGCCATTTCGTCGCCGAATACATCACCACCGCGGCGCCATGGTCGAACGGGCGGACGAGCAGCGGCGCGGCGGTGTTGTCCATGATCAACGGCACGCCGAAACGGCGCCCGATCGCCGCGACCTCGCCGATCGGAAAGACGTGGAGCTTGGGATTGGGCAGCGTCTCGGCGTAATAGGCGCGGGTGCGGGCATCGGTCGCGCGGGCGAAAGCCTCCGGATCCTCGGGATCGACGAAGCGCACCTCGATCCCCTGATCCTTGAGGGTATTGGCGAACAGATTCCAGGTGCCGCCGTAAAGATCGGTCGAACTCACGATGTTGTCGCCGGCGCAAGCGAGATTCTGCAACGCCAAGGCGGACGCCGCCTGCCCCGAGGCGACGGCGAGCGCCGCAACCCCGCCCTCGAGCGCCGCGAGACGCTTTTCCAGAACATCGACGGTCGGGTTCATGATGCGGGTATAGATGTTGCCGAGTTCCTTCAGCGCGAACAGATTGGCGGCGTGCTCGGCGCTGTCGAACTGATAGGCCGTGGTCTGGTAGATCGGCACCGCGACCGCGTTGGTGGCGGGATCGGCCCGCCAGCCGGCATGGAGTGCCAGGGTTTCGGGATGGGGCGAATGGGATTCCGTCATCGCGGCACTCCTCTAAACCACGATATTATATCGTGGAAATATGGATAAACGTCATGATTTGTATAATTGCAGCGTGCTTCCGACAAGGGTTTTTTTACGATAAGAAAATTTGTTCTTTTTTGCAAAAAAGAACCAAAAAATTTTTATACTGTTGGGCATCGCCGCTGGCGATACCCTGTTCTTAAAAACAAATAAAGTCTTTTTGCTTCTTTTTCTTTCATTTTCTACTTTACGGCGTCGAAAAGCTGCTCGGCGAGCCGGACGATGCGATCGGCGCCGACCAGCTTCTCCCGCCACGCCAGCGGCAACGCCGACGCTCCCCAGATGGCACCGGCGATCTGTCCGGTGACGGCCGCGACGGTATCGGCGTCCTGGCCGAGATTGGCGGCGAGGATGAGCGCCGCGCGCGCATCCTCCGAGCGCGCCACACACCAGAACGCCGCCTCCAGCGTATCGACGACATAGCCGGATGAGCGGATTTGCGCCCGCTGCTTGTCGCGCCAGCGCCCGGCGGCGATCTGGGTGATATCGGCGAGCCAGCCCGGCCGCGCCGGCTGCAACAGCGCCGCCTTGCCGGCGCCACCGATCGCCGCCACCAGCACGCGGGCGAGCAATTCGCAGGCGTCGAGGCAAGCCGGCGCGGCGTGAGTGGTCCGGCTCTGGCTCCGCGCGATGCTTGCCGCGCGATCGGGCGAGCCATGCCAGCGGATGGCAACCGGCGCCAAGCGCATGATGCTGCCATTGCCGGCGTCCATCGGGTCTTCCGAGCCGGCCATCGGGTCGCCGTTCTTGCGGAAGCGCTCGAGCGCCGCGCGGGTCGCGTTGCCGATGTCGAAACAGGTGCCGGTCGCGCTGTTCTCGCCCTTTTTCCACCAGCGCACGAAACGTTCCATCAGGTCGCGCGGATCGAGATCGGACTGGACGAGGAGCGATTCGGCGAGACAGAGCGCCATCGCGGTGTCGTCCGTCCACTCGCCGGGCTTCAGGCCGAACGGGCCGCCGCCGATGAGATCGGTGACGGCGGGGCGGGAATCGCGTTTCTGGAATTCCAGCGGCACGCCAAGCGCATCGCCGGCCGCAAGCCCGAGCAGGCTGCCAATGGCTCGATCGCGGCGCGGATCCATTTATCCTCTCCTCCAGTCGCATCATCAAAACACTGGCGCGCCGGCAGCCTCATAGAGCCGCAGCGCCCGCTCCGTGATATGCGCGACCTTGGCGAGGTTTTCCAGCCAGGTTTGTGGAATGGCAGCCGCGCCCCAGATGGCGCCGGCGATTTGGCCGGCGATCGCGGCGGCGGTATCGGCATCGCCGCCGAGATTGGCGGCAAGCAGTACCGCCTCGGGAAAATCCCCGGCCATCCCGACACACCAGAGCGCCGCTTCCAGGGTTGCCCGGGCGCTGCCATCGGCGATGATCTCATCCCGCCCTTTGCCGCGCCAGCCTCCCGCCGCCAAAGCCGCGATCGCCGGATCAGCAAGGCTCGCGCCATGCGCGGAGAGCGCCGCCTTGCCCGCGCCAGCGATCGCCGCGACCAGGATCCGGGCCAGGAGATCGGCGGCATCGACCGCCGCCGTCGCCGCATGGGTGGTCCGGCTTTGCGCCCGCGCGATCGCCGCCGCCCTTTCGGGCGCGGCATGAAAGCGGATGGCGACCGGGGCGAGCCGCATGATCCCGCCATTGCTCGCCGGCGCCGGGCTGTCCTCGGCGATCAGGGCGCCGGTTGCGCGAAACCGCTCGAGCGCGGCAAATGTCGTCCGCCCGATGCCGAGGCCAACCCCGGTCGCGCTGTTTTCGCCCCTCTCCCACCAGCGCCGAAACCGGGTCAGGAGATCAGCGGAGTCGAGCGCCGGGTCGGTGAGCAGCGAATCGGCGAGGCAGAGGGCGAGCGCGGTGTCATCCGTCCACGCCCCGGGCGGGAGCGCGAACGGCCCGCCGCCGATCATGCCGGCAAGCGGTGGTTCGACATCGCGCGCGCAGCCTTCGCGCGGCGCGCCGAGCGCATCCCCGACCGCGAGGCCGAGCAAGGCGCCGAGCGCCCGCTCGCGCCGCGGGTCGGAGGCGCGAGCGGGCGTCAGGCCGCGGCCTGGTGCGGGACGCCCTTCTCCTTGAGCAGCGCAGCAAGCTCGCCGGACTGGAACATCTCCGTCACGATATCGCTGCCGCCGACGAACTCACCCTTGACATAGAGTTGCGGGATGGTCGGCCAGTTGGAGAACTCCTTGATGCCGTCCCGCAGTTCCGGGTCTTCCAGGACATTGGCGGTGTGGAAGGGGACTTCGAGATGGCTCAGAATCTGCACGACACGGGCGGAGAAGCCGCATTGCGGGAACATCGCCGTCCCCTTCATGAACAGCATGACCGGATGGGCGTCGATTTCGGTCTGGATACGCGCGAAAACCGGATTGGCGGAAGCTTCGGTGGCCATCGGGGAAAAACTCCTTATCGGATGCGTCATTCGGGGGGCGTGGTTTGCAGCGCGAGGGCATGCAGCTCGCCGCCCATGCGCCCGCGCAACGCGGCATAGACGATCTGGTGCTGTGCGACACGCGAGAGGCCACGAAACCGCTCGCTCACCACGGTCGCGGCGTAATGGTCGCCGTCGCCCGCGAGATCCTCGATCGTCACCCGCGCGTCCGGCAGCGCCGCCTTGATCAGGGCCTCGATCTCGCTCACCGCCATCGCCATCGCCATATCCCTCGTCGGTTTCGTCGGCTTAGCGCGAAGCGGCCATGAATTCGGTGAAAAACCGCTCATACGCCGCCCGCAGCTCTGCCAGCGATATGGCGACCGCACCCGGCAGTGTCAAATCCCGCCCGCCGGTTTTGCCCCCGCCGGTTTTGCCCCCTCCGGTTTTGCCGAGAAACCGCGCCGGCACGCCTGCCGTCTCGGCGGCGACGAGCAGGGCGGCGCCATCGGCGACCGCCAGCACATAGCGCGCCTGCTCCTCGCCGAACCAGAACGCATGCGCCGGCAGGTCGGGCGGCGTCGGGTCGAGCACAGCACCGGTCTCGCCCGCCAGCGCCATCTCGGCGAGCGCGACCAGAAGCCCCCCATCGGCGACATCGTGGCAGGCTTTGACGCGCCCGGCGAGGATTTCCCCACGCACGAAATCCCCCGCCCGGCGTTCGGCGGCGAGATCGACCGGCGGCGGCGCGCCGTCCTCGCGGCCACAGATCTCGCGGAGCCACAAACTCTGGCCGAGCCAGCCCGAACTCGCCCCGATCAGCACCAGATCGAGCCCCGGCGCGAGCGCGATCCCGACCGCATCCGCCGCATGATCGAACACACCCAGCCCGCCGATCGCCGGCGTCGGCAGGATCGCGCTGCCCTCGGTCTCGTTATAGAGGCTGACATTGCCGCTCACCACCGGGAAATCGAGCGCCCGGCAGGCCTCCGCCATGCCCCTGATGGCGGCGGCGAACTGGCCCATGATCTCGGGTTTCTCGGGGTTGCCGAAATTGAGATTATCGGTGAGGGCGAGCGGCCGGGCGCCGGTCGCGGTGAGGTTGCGCCACGCCTCGGCGACCGCCTGCGCCCCACCGGCGTAAGGGTCGGCGGCGCAATAGCGCGGGGTGCAGTCGGTGGTGAGCGCCAGCGCCAGATCATGCCCCTCGATCCGCACCACGGCGGCATCCGCCGCTCCCGGGCGTTTGATCGTCTGCCCGCCGAGCGTCGCGTCATACTGGTCGGTGATCCAGGCGCGCGAGCAAAGATCGGGGCAGGCGATGAGGCGGAGCAGCGCGGGCGCGATGCCGGCCGGATCGGCGATGGCGACGGGATCGAGCACCGGCGGCGGCTTCGTCTCCGCGATCGGGCGGCGATAGAGCGGCGCCTGATCGGCGAGCGGGGCGAGCGGGATATCCGCCTCCACCCGCCCGCCATGGCGCACGACGATGCGGCCGCTGTCGGTGATCTCGCCGATGATCGCGAAATCCAACTCCCATTTGCGGAAAATCGCCGCCGCCATCGCCTCGCGCCCGGGCCGCAGCACGATCAGCATGCGCTCCTGGCTTTCCGAGAGCATCATCTCATAGGCGCTCATGCCGGTCTCGCGCTGGGGCACGCGGTCGAGATCGAGCGCGATGCCAACCCCGCCCTTCCCCGCCATCTCGACCGAGGAACTGGTGAGCCCGGCCGCGCCCATATCCTGGATGGCGATGATGGCGTCGGTCGCCATCAATTCGAGGCAGGCCTCGATCAGCAATTTTTCGGTGAACGGATCACCGACCTGCACCGTCGGGCGCTTTTCCTCGGCATCCTCGGCGAATTCCGCGCTCGCCATGGTTGCGCCATGGATGCCGTCGCGCCCGGTTTTGGCGCCGACGTAAACGACGGGGTTGCCGATGCCGGCGGCGGCGCTGAGGAAAATCCGATCCGCCGGCGCGATGCCGACGGTCATCGCATTGACCAGCGGATTGCCGTTATAGGAGCGATGAAAATCGACCTCGCCGCCGACCGTGGGCACGCCGACGCAATTGCCATAGCCGCCGATGCCGCGCACCACGCCATCGACGATGCGCCTGGTCGCCGGATGCGCCGGATCGCCGAAGCGGAGCGCATTCAGATTGGCGATCGGGCGCGCGCCCATGGTGAAGACGTCGCGCAAAATGCCGCCGACCCCGGTCGCCGCCCCCTGATAGGGCTCGATGAAGCTCGGGTGGTTGTGGCTCTCCATCTTGAAAACCGCCGCCAAACCATCCCCGATCGCGACCACCCCGGCATTCTCCCCCGGCCCATGGATCACCCACGGCGCCGCGGTCGGCAATTCGCGGAGCCACACGCGCGAGGATTTATAGGAACAATGCTCGGACCACATGACCGAGAAAATGCCCAGCTCGGTGAGACTTGGTGTGCGCCCGAGAATGGCCAACACCCGGCCATATTCCTCGGCGCTCAGGCCGAAGGAGCGGGCGAGGGATTCGGAGATTTCGGTCATGGGCGATTGACCCTTTCAAGCGCCCGCCGAAAAGCCTGAAAGCTCGGGGACGTGTTGCGGGCGGGAGCGATATGGGGCGCGATCCTCGTCGCCGCCTCGATCTTTCTGAGGCCCGAGACGAAATAGCCGGATTTTTTCATGACCCCCTCGAAGGCTTCCCAGGTTCCCCTTTTGATCGCATCCGGCGCGCGGCAATACTTGTCCGGCTTTCTGGCCCGCGGATAGGCCGCCTGCACCGCCTGCCAATCCCCGAAATACCAGGCTTCCAGCTCCTCGATGGCGATGCGGACGATGATTTGGGCCGAGCCGCGATGATCGTCGCGAATCCGCAAATTGGCTTGTTGGGCCATGGTTTCGATGCGTGCTTTTAATTGTCCGCAATCATCATTATCTCTGTCGATGAGAATGAGAATGACATGGGATTTTTGTAAAGATTTTTTATATCCTCGCAAACGGTCCGGCAATCTTTTAAGAAATGTCGGCTTATCGATGTAATTCGTGATTTTGAAACTCTTGGCGCCGATCATTTTGGGCAGGAATGCTCTCAGAGCAGCCTCCATTGACGGCTCTTCGACCAGGATTTCAAGGTGTTCGGCGTTGACAGACTCGGGCGTCATCAGGATTTCCGGCGGCTCTCCGGCGCCCCGGCACGGACCAGCGGATCACCGAGCCCAAAATGTCCCTCGCTCCAGAGCTGGCCGAGACTGGCGCCCGTTTCCATGAAATGGTTGATCCCATCGATATCGGACGCGCGTTTGACCTGGGTATAGCCTTGCTCATCGCGATAGAGAACGCGGACTTCCTTTGGCTTCATGGCATCGAGAAAAAACGGCGAATGGGTGGTGATGAGCAATTGGGAATGCTCGCTCGCCCGCCGGCACTCCTCCGCCAGCGGCCGGAGCAGGCGCGGATGGAGAAAATTCTCCGGCTCCTCGATGCCGATGAAGCGCGGCGGCTCGGGATCGTAGAGCAAAACCAGATAGGCAAGCATTTTGAGCGTGCCGTCGGAGGCGAAGCGCGACAGCACCGGCCGGTCGAACGGCGCGTCTTTGATCTGTAGGAGCAACCTTCCATCCGGCATCGCCTCGGCCAGGACTTTTTCCAGACGCGGCACCCGCTCGGCGAGAACGCGGAAAATTTCATTCAGCCGATCGGGATGGCGTTCGCCCAGATACTGGATGACGTTCGGCAGATTGCCCCCGGTTTTGCTCAGCCGCTCTTGCGGTCCCGCTTCCGGCTGCCCCCGCGCATCGTCGATGGAAAGATAGGAAACATACCAGTCGGTGATGAAATCGCGGAGCGCCGCGACGCGGGGATGTTCGGCAAGCTGGCCGAGCGTATTGACGGCGATCAGATCGGGCGCACGCAGAGAAACCTCGATGCGGGTCGCCTGTTCATCGGGTTCTTCTCCTCTTATGACTCTCCCATGACCTTCTTTATAATCAAGAAAGCTAAACGGGTGTCCGTATGACTGGCGTTTCCACTTTAAAGACTCCTCTTTAACTACGGGACCGCTCCGTTCCTCATCGATCGCGAGGTGATAAGTGATGAGGGGCGTATTGGGGCGTTCCCGGTATTTCAATTCGATCACCACCGGCCCGACTCCGTCCCTGGTTTTCAGTTCCTTGGCCCGCCCGCGCCGGTCCCAGGCATGGCGCAGCCCGTAGAGAAAGCACTCCGAAAGAAAATTGAATACGTCGAAAATCGTCGATTTGCCGCTGCCGTTGGGGCCGAGCAGCACGGTCATCGGCGTGAGGTCTCTGATCTCTATCGATTTCAGGGCGCGATAATTCCGCACCTTGAGGGATTCGATCCGCGGCACCGAGATCGGTTCTCTTTCATTTCGATCCGGCCGCCGTCCCTGGCTCATGCCGCGAACGCCCCCGCCAGCCCGGCAAACAGCGGCATTCCGTCCTCGCCGCCGAGCAGCGGATCGACCAGATCCTCGGGATGCGGCATCAAGCCGAGAATGCGGAGATTGGGCGAGAAAATGCCGGCGATCGCGCGCGCGCTGCCGTTGGGATTGGCCTCCGGCGTCAATTCGCCCGCCGGTGTCGCGTAGCGGAAGGCGACCAGCCCCTCGCCCTCCAGCCGATCGAGGGTTTCCGCATCGGCGAAGTAATTGCCGTCGCCATGCGCCATCGGCGCGCGGAACACCACGCCTTTCTGGTAGAGGCGGGTGAACGCGGTATCGGCGCGCTCGACCCGCAGATGGCAATCGCGGGCGAGGAAGCGCAAACCGGCATTGCGCAGGAGTGCTCCGGGCAGCATTCCGGCCTCGATCAGGATCTGAAACCCGTTGCACACACCAAGCACATGGCCGCCGGCCGCCGCGAACGCCCGCACCGCGCGCATGATCGGCGAATGCGCCGCCATGGCGCCGCAGCGGAGATAATCGCCATAGCTGAACCCGCCCGGCAGCACCACGAGATCGAGCCCGGCGAGATCGGTCTCCTGATGCCAGATCATGCGCGCAACCCGCCCGCTCGCGCGCCGGAGCGCGATCGCCATGTCACGCTCGCGGTTGATGCCGGGAAAGAGGACGATGCCGGCTTTCATTTTTTGCAGGGCCAGATTTCACTTTTTGCAGGGATAGAGCGCCCGCAGCGCCGCGCGCACCATGGGCGCCGCATCGCCATCCGGCCCCTTGGCGTGGGCACGAAGGTAATAGACGACCGCGTCGCGGAGATTGCGGATCGCGATCCCGGCCGGCACGCAGACGGTGCTGCCGGCCTCGCTCTGGGTGGTATCGGTGACGCCGATCAGATAGCCGGTGCAGTCGGCGAGACGCTGCTCATCCGAGGAGGCGCATGAATTGAGGAGAAAATCGCGCTTGATGAAGCCGGCCTGGGCGGGCCTCGCCGCCAGCAGCATCACGCCGCCGAGCAGCACCGCGAGAATCAGCAGACATCGCATCAAACCGCCTCCATCCGCACCGAAAACCGTTCAATCACCAGATTGGCGAGCAATTTGCGCGCCATCTCGGACGCCAGGGCACGCGCCTTTTCGGGATCGGTCTCATCGACCTCGATCTCGATCACCTTGCCCGCCCGCACCTCGCCGACCGCGGCGAAGCCCAAGCCGTGCAACGCCTGGGCGATCGCCTTGCCCTGCGGGTCGAGCACGCCCTCCTTCAGCATCACCGTGACGATCGCCTTCATCACCCGCCTCCTTACTGTCCCGCCTTCCTACTGCATCGTCTCCGGCCCCTTGAGATCGCGCGAGCCGGCCTCGGGCATGATCCCGAGCCGGCGCGCGACCTCCTGATAGGCCTCCTCGACCTTGCCGAGATCGCGGCGGAAGCGGTCCTTGTCCATCTTCTCGTTGGTCTTGGCGTCCCAGAGGCGGCAATTATCGGGGCTGATCTCGTCGGCGAGGATGATCCGCATCTCCTCGTTTTCCCAAAGCCGGCCGAATTCGAGCTTGAAATCGACGAGCTGGATGCCGACGCCGAGAAAAAGCCCGGTGAGAAAATCATTGGCGCGGAGGGTGAGGGCGATGATATCGTCGAGATCCTGCGGCGCCGCCCAGCCGAACGCGGTGATGTGCTCCTCGGCCACCATCGGGTCGTTGAGGGCGTCGTTCTTGTAATAGAACTCGATGATGGAGCGCGGCAGGCGGGTGCCCTCGGGGATGCCGAGCCGCGTCGACAGGCTGCCGGCGGCGATGTTGCGCACCACCACCTCGAGCGGAATGATTTCGACCTCACGCACCAGTTGCTCGCGCATGTTGAGGCGGCGGATGAAATGGTTGGGGATGCCGACCTCGGCGAGGCGCAGCATCAGATACTCGCTGATGCGGTTATTGAGCACGCCCTTGCCGGTGATGACGCCTTTTTTCTGGGCATTGAAGGCGGTCGCGTCGTCCTTGAAATATTGCACCAGGGTGCCGGGTTCCGGCCCCTCGAACAGGATTTTCGCCTTGCCTTCGTAGATTTGCCGCCGCCGCGCCATGATTTTCCTTCCTTGTGCCGCGAAAACCGGCCTGCATCGGTATAGCCGCTCGCCGCGCCTGCGAAAAGCCGCTTACCTCTCGCCGAGCGCCACCGGCGAAAAAGCGGCGCTATCGGGCGGCCCCGGCGCGAACAGCCAGATCGGCGCGCCCCGCGCCGAGAGCGCGATCAGTGAGGAGCAGACGGTGCCGAACCCGCCTTGCGGCACGATATTGAACTGGCTTTCGACCGCCCCGGAACGATCGGCGAGAATGGTCCGCCAGCTCTCCCAGTCGTCAGGCGGAACCGGCGCCGCCGCCGCCGCCAGGCGCGGCAGATGGCGGGCGACGCGCGGGCTGCTGAGATCATTGGGGTCGCGCGCGGTCACCATCACGAGGCCCGGCACGAGGCCCGGCCCGAGGCCCGGCCCGAGGCCCGGCACGAGACGCTCGGCGTGCGGCGCGCCGGTGGCGAGGCCGCGGATGAAAAAGGCGCCCGATCGATCGGCGATCACCATGTTGAAGCGCCGCCACTCCCCGGCATCGAGCCGGGTGATCACAGCGGCGGCGGCTTCGGCGGTGTCCTCGGCCAGCGCCAGCAGCGGCAATTCGCCGCGGCTCCTTTTGCCGAGCTTGGGGCCGAGACTGCCCTGGCGGTTGAGCACCGCGGCGACCACCCCGGCGCGGTTGATGGCAAGCCAGGTGCCGCCGGCGAGATGGTCGCGCCCGCCGATCACGCCGGGAAGCTGCGGCCAATGCGCCCCCGGCGCGTCCCAGGCGCGTTCGAGCATCTCGTCGCGATTGGCGGCGAGCAGCAGCGGCCAGGGATGGCCGGGGCGATGGAGCACGACCAGGGTACACACCGGTTCAGCCTCCTTTCGCGAAGTCGTGCCCGAAAACGCGGGCAAACACGGTGTCGAGGGTGCGGAGATGGAGGCCGGGATCCATCGCCGCATCGAGCACCGCGGCCGGCACGCTCCCCGCGACCTCGGGATCGGCGGCGAGGTTTTCGCGGAAGGTTTTCGCCCCCGGCGTGCCGAGCGCTTCCCAGGTCGCCATGGCGTTGCGCTGCACCACCGCATAGGCCGCCTCGCGCGAGAGCCCGGCGCGGGCCAGCGCGAGCAGCACCTCGCCACTATGGACGACGCCGCCGAGGGCATCGAGATTGGCCTGCATGCGGGCGGGATGGATGACCAGCGTCTCCATCATCCCGGCGAGCCGTGTCAGCGCGAAATCGAGCCCAATCGTCGCATCCGGGGCGATCACCCGCTCGACCGAGGAATGGCTGATGTCGCGCTCATGCCAGAGCGCGACATTCTCCAGCGCCGGCAGCGCATAGCCGCGCACGAGGCGGGCGAGGCCGGTGAGATTCTCGCTCAACACCGGGTTGCGCTTATGCGGCATGGCGGAGGAGCCCTTCTGGCCGGGATGGAAGAACTCCTCGGCCTCGCGCACCTCGCTCCGCTGGAGATGACGCACCTCGGTCGCCAGCCGCTCGATGCCGCCGGCGATGACGGCAAGCGTGCAGAAATAGGCGGCGTGGCGGTCGCGCGGGATGATCTGGGTCGAAACCGGCTCGACCGCGAGGCCGAGTTTTTCCGCGACAAACGCCTCGACCCGGGGATCGACATGGGCATAGGTGCCGACGGCGCCGGAGATCGCGCCGGTCGCGATCTCGGCGCGGGCGGCGACGAGACGAGCCCGGTTGCGGGCGAATTCGGCGTAATGCCCGGCGAGCTTGAGGCCGAAGCTGGTCGGCTCGGCATGGATGCCGTGGCTGCGGCCGATGGTGAGCGTCGTCTTGTGCTCGCGCGCGCGCCGCTCGAGCGCCGCCAGCACGAGATCGAGATCGGCGAGCAGGAGATCGGTCGCCTGCGTGAGCTGGACCGCGAGGCAGGTATCGAGCACGTCCGACGAGGTCATGCCGAGATGGACGAACCGCGCCTCCGGCCCCACCGCCTCGGCGAGCCAGGTGAGGAAGGCGATGACGTCGTGGCGGGTCTCCCGCTCGATCGCCTCGATGCGGGCGAGGTCGGCCGCCGTGATCGCGGCGACGCGCGGGCCGCCGCGCGCACGGATGGCGCGCGCCGCGTCGGCCGGGATATCGCCGATCGCCGCCATCGCCTCGGCGGCCAGCGCCTCGATCTCGAACCAGATGCGATAGCGGTTCTCCGGCGCCCAGATCGCGGCCATCGCCGGGCGGGTATAGCGTGGAACCATGATTTCCAGTTATCCCTGACGAGCGAGGATCAGAACCTCGCTCGCCCCTAGCTTCCCGCGCGGCGCCTGACAACCCCGCTTGCCGCAACCCTGCACCGCCGTCACTCCGGAGCCGCGATGACCACAGCCGAAATCCTGCCGGCGTTGATCGCGCTCATCGAGGTCACGGCGATCGATCTCGTCCTCGCCGCCGACAACGCCATCGTCGTCGGCCTCGCGGTCAATGGCCTGCCCGCGGCGTCACGCCGGAAGGCCATTCTGCTCGGCATCGCCACGGCCACCGGTTTGCGCATCCTCGGCGGGCTGGTGGCGCTGCAACTCCTCGCCATCATCGGCCTCACCCTCGCCGGCGGGCTCTTGCTGCTCTGGGTTTCGTGGAAGATGTACCGCGAGCTGCGCCGCCCGGCGGCCGGCGGCGAGGGCGGGAAGGCGGCGAAAACGCTGCCCCGGGCCTTGCTGCGGATCATCGCAGCCGACCTCTCGATGAGCCTCGACAACGTGCTCGCGGTCGCCGGGGCGGCGGAGAACAACCGCGCCGTGCTGGTCGCCGGCCTTGCCCTCGGCGTCGTGCTGATGGCCTTCGCGACCGACCTCATCGCGCGCCTGCTGGCGCGCTATCCGCGGCTCGCCTGGCTCGGCTGGCTGATCGTGCTCTATGTCGCGCTGAAGATGATCTTCGAGGGCACGCACGATGTTCTGCGCAACCTTCCCCTAGGCGGCGCCCTGGCGCCCGGCTGATGGCGGACACGCGGTTTCGTGCCATATGATGGACGATCGAAACTGCGACAACCTGCAAGCAAGGATGCTTCGGATATGGAACTGATCGGAGAGGGGCGGCCCGGCGCCGCCACGGCGGGGGCGCCGCCCGGCGCCGGCGCGGACATGATCGTGGACGGCGATCAGCGAACCTTCATGCGCGATGTCGTCGAGGCGTCGCGGCAAGTGCCGGTTCTGGTCGATTTCTGGGCGACCTGGTGCGGCCCTTGCCGCCAGCTCACGCCGACGCTCGAAAAAGTCACCCGCGCCGCCGGCGGGCGGATCAAGCTGGTCAAGATCGACATCGACAAGAACCAGTCGCTGGTGCAGCAATTGAGCCAGCTCGGCCTGCCGCTGCAATCGGTGCCGACCGTCGCCGCGTTCTGGCAGGGGCAGATCGCCGATCTGTTCCAGGGCGCGTTGCCGGAATCGGAGGTCAAGCGCTTCGTCGAGACTTTGCTGAAACAGGCCGGCGGCGCGATGCCGGCGGCCGATCTCCTGGCCGAGGCGCGGGCGGCGCTGGAGGCGGGCGACGCCGCCGGGGCGGGCGATCTGTTCAGCGCCTTGCTCGCCGAGGAGCCGGAAAACGCCGCCGGCTGGGGCGGGCTGATCCGCGCCCTGGTCGCGCTCGGCGAGGAGGAGGAGGCCGAACAGGCGCTCGCCCGGGTGCCGGAGGCTTTGGCCGAGCACGCCGAGATCACCGGCGCCCAAAGCGCCCTCGCGCTCGCCGCCGAGGGCCGCAAGGCGGCGGCGGCGATCGAGAGCCATCGCGCCCGTCTCAAGGCCGACCCCGCCGACCACGAAGCCCGCCTCGCGCTGGCAACGGCGGAGGCGGCGCTCGGCGAGCGCGAAGCGGCGGCCGATTCCCTGCTCGACATCATCCGCCGCCAGCCGGGCTGGAACGAGGATGCGGCGCGGCTGCAATTGCTGAAATTCTTCGCCGCCTGGGGCATGGACGACCCGGTGACGATGGCGGCGCGGCGCAAGCTCTCCGCCCTCCTGTTCCGCTGAGCGACGATGAGCGCTGTCCCGCCCGCCGGCTTGCCGGAGGCGTTTCCGGTCTTTCCCCTGACCGGCGCCCTCCTCCTGCCGCGCGGGCGGCTGCCGCTCAATATTTTCGAGCCGCGCTATCTGGCGCTGGTCGAGGACGCGCTGGCGGCGGGGCGGCTGTTCGGCATGATCCAGCCCGATAGCGCCCGCCCGGCGACGGCGAACGGCCCGGCGCTCTATCGCGTCGGCTGTCTCGGGCGGCTTTCGACGTTCAGCGAGACCGAGGACGGGCGCTATCTCATCACGCTGGCCGGCGTCAGCCGCTTCGCGGTCGTCGAGGAAGTGCCGATGCGGCGCGGCTATCGCCGGGTGCGGGCGGATTTTTCCGCCCATGCCGGCGATCTCGTGCCCTGGCCGGGGCGGGATCTGGACCGCGACGCGCTCGGCGCGCGTCTCCGCCCCTATTTCGCCCGCCAGCACTATGACGTGAACTGGAACACGATCGCGGCGATGCCGGCGGAGGAACTGGTCGTCACGCTGTGCATGATCTGCCCCTTCGCGCCGGCGGAGAAGCAGGCGCTGCTGGAGGCCGCGAGCGGCGATGAGCGGCTCGCCGCCCTGATCGCGCTGCTCGAGATGGCGCTCGCCGAAACCGGCGAGAAAACGCGCCTATGCTGATTTTCCCCTTTGTCCCTGGAGACCCAAGATGTCCGAGACCAGCGAACGCCCGGTCGATCCCCGGCTTCTCGAAATCCTGATCTGCCCGCTCACCAAGCAGAAGCTGCGCTATGACCGCGCGCGCAACGAGCTGATCAGCGACGCCGCCGGCCTCGCCTACCCGATCCGTGACGGCATCCCGATCATGCTGCCCGAGGAAGCCCGGCCGCTCATCCCCTGAACCACCCGCTCACCCCCTGACGAGGCTGATATGGCAAGCCCGGCGCTTTTGTGTGCGGCGCAACACAGCCATGCGTTTATAAGCTTGTATGTAATAACCCGCGCTATTAATTCTGCCCGTGTCAGGTGGACAGCCGGATCGGCAGACCACCAAACGACGAAAGAAGGCAGATATCATGCGTAAATTCTTGTTCGCCGCCGTTGCCGCCATCGCGCTCACCGCGTCCGGCAGTGGCGTGCATCAGGCGCCCGCCTCCCTCCAGCAGCAGGCCGCCACCTGGGCGCACGCGACCAGCAGCGGCCGCGCCGCCGAACTGGCCTGGGGCCGCGCCCCGCGGATGGAGACCAACAGCTTCCAGACCGCGCAGGGCTATGATGGCCAGCGCCCGGAAACCCAGCGCGCGAGCCCGAACGGCAGCGCCTGACCCCGGCTTCTCCAGCAAGCCTGAAACCATCCACCGAGGGGGCGAAAGCCCCCTCGTTTCGTATCCGGCCCGCCGGCGACCGGCTTTGGCGCTTTGGCTCCCGCCCGCGCCATGCTATATCTGACCAACCAGATGGTCAGGACAATGTCATGGGCAGTGTGAGCATCGCCGACGCCAAGGCGCATCTCAGCGAACTGGTCGAGCGCGCCGCCGGCGGCGAGACCGTGCGGATCACCCGCCGCGGCAAGCCGGTCGCCCAGATCACCGCCGCCCGCGCGCCGCGCCAGCGCATCGATAGCGCGGCCCTGCGCGCGATGGTCGAGAAGATGCCGAGGCAGACGGAGCCAGCGGGCGACTTCATCCGCCGCGTGCGCGAGAAAGCGCGTTATTGATCCTCTATCTCGATACCTCGGTGCTCGTCGCGGCATTGACGCATGCGGCGGAGACCGCGCGCATGCAACGCTGGCTGGGAGACCAGGATCCCGAACTTCTCGCGATCAGCGATTGGGTAACGGCGGAGTTTTCCTCGGCCCTTTCGATCAAGCTGCGGTCTGGGCGGATCGAGCCGCAGCACCGGGCGGAGGCACTCGCCATGTTCACCACGATGAGCGCGGAGACCTTCACCCGGCTGCCGGTTTCCGGGGCACAGTTCCGCGCCGCCGCGCGGTTTGCCGATCAGCACGCGCTCGGTCTCCGCGCCGGTGACGCGCTGCATCTCGCGATCTGCGCCGATCACGGAGCGACCCTCTGCACGCTGGACCGGCGGCTCAGCGAGACCGGCTCCGCCCTGGGCGTCAAGGCGGCGCTGCTGTGAAGGGGCCCGCCGGCGAGGGCGCGCAGGCGGGGCGACCGCGCTCCCGCGCGCCGCAGCCCTTGTCGGCAACTGCTCGGCGTTCCCTGCCATTCCCGAAACCGGACATGGGTCCGAGAATGCTGGGTTGGCAAGGGTTGCCGCGCCGTTTTCGACCGGATACCGATAACGTATCGGGTAGAGCGAGGAAGGTATGATGGACGTCGAAGTCATGATGGGCGAGCCCGACGATGAGCCGGGGATTGATCCAACCGAGACGGAAAGGCAGGATCCAGACGAATTCTTTGCGAACAACGCTTTCCGCGTCGTTTACCAAACCAACAACTTCTTTCTGCCGCAGATACGTGACATAATTGATAAAAGGGAGGTGTTGAATCTCCGCCCGGAATACCAGCGAAGGCTACGGTGGAGTTCGGTCCAGAAGAGCAGGCTCATCGAGTCTCTGCTGCTGAACATCCCCGTACCGCCGATCTTCCTTTATGAAAATGATGCAGCGCGGTATGAGGTGATGGATGGGCAACAGCGCCTCAACGCCATCCACGAGTTCATCGCCGGCGATTTCGCCCTTACCGGCCTGACCGTACTTAGTCCGCTCAACAGACTTCGGTACTCCCGGTGCCCACCTCGCATCAAACGCGCCCTTGACCGGGCGAGCTTGTCGGCCATCGTCCTACTCTTGGAGAGCGAGCCGGAGAAGATCGCTGGTCGACTGAGCCTGACAGACGTTCGGCGTTTCATTTTTGACCGCCTCAATACTGGCGGCACCAAGCTGAACGCGCAGGAGGTACGTAATGCCCTAAATCCAGGTCCACTCAACGACATCATAATAGAATTGACGAGGGAAAAGCTTTTTACAAATGTCTTCAATATTCCCGCCTATTTTGAAACAAATCCGAATGATTACTATGAAAACCAGGAACGCCAGAAAAACTCAATCTACTCGAGCATGGGCGATTGCCAACTTGTCCTCCGCTACTTTGCGCTTAAAGACCCGGGTAACATCCGCGGCTCCATGAAAGCCATGCTCGATCGGGCCATGAATGTCGAAATTAGCAAGCAGCAAGCCGAGGATTTGAAGATTGAATATAACGAACGGTTCTCATTTCTCTATGAACTATTTGAGCGTCGTCCTTTCGAACTACCTGCCGATGATAAGGGGCGCGTTAGAGTTTCAGCGGCTATCTATGACTCCTCAATGGTTGCGCTGAATCAATTGTGGGCTCAGCGTGAACTTATCAAGGCCGATGCCGTCGGCGTGCGCGACCGGATGACTGCGGCTCTCAAAAGCGGCGAGCACATCACGATGCTGACTGGCGCGGGGAACACTGCCAAGGCGGTCCGAGAGCGTATCGAACTGATGCGGAAAATACTTCGTCCGGAGTAAGCCGCCAGTGGCCTCTAGCGTCTTTAAAGTGATTTGGGACGAGTTTGCCGGCGAGATTGACGCGATCAAGCAACTCGTGAAGACCTTCGAGCTCCCCGGGGGAAACGCAAAAGTTCGTATCGCCGCAGCGAATTCAGCGACATTGCTAGTGGCAGCAACGTTTGAGGAGTTTGTGCGCGAGATGGCACGCGCGCATGCGCGCATGGTCGTGACAACAACTTCCTCGTTTGACAAGCTGCCTAAGAAACTCATCTCAACGGTTTGGAAACGGTCGATGGCGGGATTGGCGCGCCTACGCTTAGACGGCGAGCAGTTCGCACGCGAAGACCTCACGATCGAGGCGCGATTCTCAGCCGCTTACTCATTCGTCAAGGGCGATCGCACGCAGGATATCTATCGAGATCTAATTCATAATGAGAATAACATGCGGCCGAGCGAGCTTAACTCCATGTTCAAGGTCGCGGGTCTTTCAGACATGTGCGCAAATGTCTGTCAAGAACAGGCTTTGCGTGAATTCTTTGGCGAGACAGAAGCAAGCAAAGCGCATGGGAAGCTGCTTGTGGCTCTCGAGAATTTTTTTGAAAGGCGAAATAAAATTGCGCATGCACTGAACCCTGGCCAGTCAAGCGCACCCAGCCAGATCGTCACCGATCTCGACATGCTCCTAGCGTTCAGCTCGGCCATGCTCAAAACGCTCGACAATCTCAATCTGCAGCCCGCCACGACATCAATTTCTGAGCCCGCTACCGGACCCGTTTCAACTACGTGAATGGCCGCCGGGGTGGAAAGACGCTCCCCGCCCCTTCCGCCGTCATGGACGGCGCCGCCGGGGGCGGCTAAAACCCCGCGCCATGCCGGAAAACCCTCCCGCCTCGCGCTATGCCGTGAAGGAAATTTTTCTTACCCTCCAGGGTGAAGGGGTCCATGCCGGGCGGGCTTCGGTGTTTTGCCGCTTTGCCGGCTGCAATCTCTGGTCCGGCCGTG
>JAJZBV010000012.1 GCA_021851785.1 Pseudomonadota bacterium | reverse complement strand
TTCCGGCGTCGCTGTGCTATGCTTCTCCATGGCGTGATCTCCCTCGGCGCTCAAACGCCGAGTCTGGTGGTTGAACTCACCCGGAGATTACGCCACCCAGAATTTCCACACACTTCACGACACGACCCGTTCGTCTGGTCATGCTCTCTCCTGATCCGCGGCATCCTCGCCACTGTCAGGCAGAAAATCCACTCATCCCCCTGTCCAGATTCCCCAGGCCAGCTCTGTTCGGGGTGGAGCTTTGGGTCATTTTGGTGATGCGCGCCGTGCGGCAGTAGGCAGTACGTTGGTGGAGCGGGTGGTGGAGACCGGGGACACGATCGCTTGCGGCAGCAACCCGCACCGTCCAATTGGTCGACGCTCGCGATGGCAGTCCACGACCGGCAACCGATGTGATCGACGCCACCCTGATGCCGGCTGCCGAGGCCATCGCCCCGACACTCGAAGGCAAAACAGTCCGCCAGCAAAACCCTCATCCACGCCATTCTCTCGCTTGGCTTTCCTGGATCGTTGCGCGCCTCGGTGGCTGGAATTGCCACTACAAGCCACAGGGACCAAAAACCATGCGAGCCGGATGGGCACGGTTCGCCTCAATGGCCGCAGGCTTCGTCCTCGCTACCCAGGCAAATGCGTGAATCCCGTAGGCACGCCAGCCTGGGTGAGCAATTACGTCTTTTTGCTTCTTTTTCTTCAGAAAAAGAAGTACTTTGCTTAAATCAACTTGGGAGGATCACCCGTGCGCATGTCCTATCTTGCTTTACCGCTGCTGAGCCTGACTTTGTTCACGGCCCCGGCCTGGGCGCAAATCGGCGGGTCTTCGCTGATGCAGGACGCCGGTTCCTTGATGGGCGGCGGGGCGGGCGCGTCGGGCCTCACGGGGAAGCTGCCGATCCCGCAGGTCACCGATGACAGCGCGCTGAGCTATCTGAAAGCGGCGCGAGGCGCGCTCGCCGGCGGCAAGACCGGGCTCGCGCAGGAGGCGCTGGAACGCGCCGAAAGCCGGCTTTTGACCCGCGACGTCGCGCCCTCGCAAGCCGGCAGCGCGATCAGCGATCCCTCGATCCGCGAGATCAGCAAGGCGCTGCAAGCCCTCGCCTCGGGCCAGACCAGCACGGCGCTCCAGGTCGTGGACGCGCTCATCGCCAAAATGTGACCGCGTGACGACGGGCGAGCCTGCCGGCGCTTGACGGATTCCCCCGCTTCCTGCCACTGCTCGCGTCAGATCTGGAAACATTCGAGGAAACGCCAAGACCGCGCATGCGAGCGAGACTTTGCCCGCGCCCCGTTCTCGCGCCGCCCGTTCTCGCGCTGCTGATCGTCTGCGTCGGCTGCGCGACCCCGCCCGCCGCGCCGCCTCTGTCACCGGCGGCGGGGGCGGCGGCGCTGGAGCGGCGCGGGCTCGATGACCCGCGCCTGCTGGCCTTCATCCGCGCCGCCGAGCGCCTCGCTCCCGAGGCCGATGCGGCGGGCGGGCCGCCACCGTGGACGCTCCGCCGCCTGACGCTGGCGGCGCTCTATTTTCATCCCGATCTCGGTGTCGCGCGGAGCGCGCTCGCGCTCGCCGAAGCCGGCAAGGTCACCGCCGGCGAGCGGCCCAATCCCAACGTCGCCTTCGTGCCGCCGCCGTTTCTCTTCGGCGGCGTCGTCAATGCCGTGATCGAGACGGGCGGCAAGCGCGCGGCGCGTCTGGCCACCGCCGGCGCGCGCGCCGAGGCGGCGCGCGAGGATCTGATCACCGCCGGCTGGCAGGTGCGGGGCGGGGTGCGCGATGCGATGCAGGCGTTATGGGCGGCACGCGCGCGGGGTGCCCTGCTCGCCGCCGAGGCGGCGTCGCGGCGCAAACTCGCCGCCGCCGAGGACGCCCGCCTCAAAGCCGGCGCCGCGAGCGCGGTCGAGGTGAGCGAGGTTCGGATCGCCGCCGCGACGCTCGCCGCGGCGATCGGCGACAATGCGCGCGCGACCGCCGAGGCCGAGGTGGCGCTGGCCAGCGCGATCGGCGTGCCGGCGGCGTCGCTGCGCGGCGTCGCGCTCGATTTCGGCCGCTTCGACCATCCCCCGACGCTCACCGCCGATCTCGCCGAAGGCCGGCTGCGGCGCGCGGCGCTGATCGGGCGGAGCGATGTCAAGGCCGAGCTGGCCGCTTACGCGGCGGCGCAGGCGGCGCTCCGCGAGCAGCTCGCCAACCGCTACCCCAATCTGGTGTTGAGCCCGGGCTATAACTGGTATCAGGGCATCAACGCCTTCGCCCTGGCGCCGGGGTTCGATTTGCCGGTCCTCAATCAGAATCAGGGGCGGATCGGCGAGGCGATGGCGCGGCGCGACCAGGAGGCGGCGCGGTTCGTCGCCTTGCAGGCGCGGATCATCGCCGCCCTCGATCGCGCCGGGGCGGATTGCCGTGCCAGTGACGCCGGCCTGCGCGAGGCCGATGCGCTGCTCGCCGCCGAGGAAACCCGGGCGGGGCAGATTTCGCGCGCCTTTCGCGCCGGCGCCAGCGATCAGCCGGCGCTGCTGGCGAGCGAAGTCGATCTCGCCCATGCCCGCCTCGCCCGGTTTGACGCCAGGGTCGCGACCTTGAACGCCATTGGTGAATTGGAGGATGCGTTGCGCCAGCCGCTTTTCGATCCCGGCGTCAGCTTGCCCGATCTCACGGCGCCGCCGCGCGCCGAACTCGCCGGCGCCGAAAGTCCCGGCCGGTGAGGCGCCGCGGCCGCCGGGCGTGGGGGCTCGCCCTGGTCGCGGCACTTGCCCTCGCCGGCGGCGTGATCGCGCTCTATCTCGTCAACCACGATGCCGATGACGACGCCACGGCGGCGGCGGCGAAACCCGCCCGCGCCGCCGCCCTCGGGCCGGACGGCACCCCGGCCATCGCGCTCGACGAGGCCGCGCGGGCGCAAAACGACATCGCCCTCCTGGCCCTGAAACCGGCGCCGCGGCCGGTGATGATCGCCGCTTTCGGCGCCGTGCTCGACCCAGCAGCGCTCGCCGAAATGGGGCAAAAAGCGGCAGAGGCGCGCGCGGCGCGCGACGAGGCCGAGGCGCGTGCCGGCGCGGCGGCGGCGGAATATCGGCGCGATCAGACCCTGTTTCGTGACCAGCGCAACGTCTCGGCGCAAGCGCTGGAGGCGGCGGCGGCGAATGACCGCGCCGCCGCGGCGACGCTTGCCGGGCGCGAGGCCGATCTCCGCGCGGTGAGCGCGCTTGCCGCCAGCCAATGGGGCGCGGTGCTCGGCCCCGATATCGTCGCCGGCGGCGCCTTCGCCCTTCGTCTGGCACGCGGCGAGGAATGGCTGGTCGCGGTCGGGGTGCCCCAAAATGGGGTGCCCCCGGGCGAGGCGGGGATGACGCCGCCGGCGTGGGCCTTGGCCGCGCTCGCGCCCCCATCACCCGCTGGCCCGGCGGCGCCGCAGATCGAACTCCGGCTGATTTCCGCGCTGCCGCGCGTCGATCCGCGCGCCCAGACGCCGCTCCTCCTCTATGCCGCGCCACGCGCGAGCGGGTTGCTTGCCGGGATGAACGTCGCCGTGTCGCTGCCCGGCGCGCCCCGCCCGGCGGCCCTTCGCGTGCCGGCCGAGGCGGTGCTGTGGTGGCAGGGGCGGGCCTGGGTCTATCGCCAGATCGCGCCGGGGCGCTTTGCCCGCGCGGCGATCGCGACCGATCAGCCATCGCCGGAGGGCGGCTTCATCATCGCCGATCCGGAGCCCGGTGCCGCGCCGATGACCATCGTCGGGCGCGGCGCCGCGGCCCTCTTTTCCGAGGAATTCCGCGGCCAGATCCAGCTTGGCGAAGGGGATGGCGATCCGTGACGGCGCCTCTCGCGCCGCGCGGGCCGCAGGCGGCGCTCATCGGGCTCGCGATCCGCTTTCGTGGCGTCATCGCCGCGCTCACGATGACCCTCCTCGCCTATGGCGCCTATACCCTCCCGAGCCTCAGCTACGACGTTTTTCCCGAATTCGCCCCGCCCCAGGTCGGCATCCAGACCGAGGCGCCGGGACTTTCCCCGGAGCAGGTGGAAACCCTGGTGACGCAGCCGATCGAGGACGCGCTCGGCGGCGCGCCGGGGGTGGAAACCCTGCGTTCGACCTCGATCCAGGGGCTCTCCGTGATCACCGTGCTGTTCGGCGAGGGCAGCGATCTCTATCGCGCCCGCGAGATCGTCGCCGAGCGGCTGGCGAGCGCCGCCCGCCGCCTGCCGCCGGGGATCGCGCCGCCGACGCTCTCGCCGCTCGCCTCCTCGACCAGCACCGTGCTCATCCTCGGCCTCACCGCCGGCCGCGCCTCGGTGAGCGCGATCGATCTCCGCGACGCCGCCGATTGGACGCTGCGCCCGCGCCTGCTCGCCGTCCCCGGCGTTGCCAACGCGGCGGTGTTCGGCGGCGATGTCGCGGCGTTGCGGATCGGCATCGACCCGGCGCGGCTCGCGCGTTTCGATCTCGGCCTCGATGACGTGCTCCAGGCGGCGCGGCAGGCGAGCGTGTTGCGCGGCGCCGGCTTCATCGAGACCCCGAACCAGCGACTGGGGCTCGCCGCCGAGGGCCAGACCACGAATGCCGCCCTCCTCGCCGGGCGGCTCGTCGCGCGGGGGGCGGCGGGGAGGGTGACGCTCGGCGATGTCGCCGAGATCGGTCTCGCGCCGCTGCCGCCGTTCGGCGCCGGCAGCGTCATGGGCGAGCCCGGCGTGGTCGTCGTGGTTTCGGCGCAATATGGCGCCAATACCGTCGAGGTGACGGAGCGGGTGTTGCGCGCGATCGCGGGGCTCCGCGCCGATCTCGAGGGCCGCGGCATCGTTCTGCACGACGATCTGTTCCGCCCGGCGGATTTCATCCGCGCCGCGATCGGCAATGTCGGCGCCTCCCTGGTGCTCGGCGGGGTGCTGGTGATCGTGGTTCTGTTCCTGTTTCTGTTCGATCTCCGCACCGCCGCGATCTCGTGCCTCGCGATTCCGCTCTCGCTGCTCGCCGCGGTGCTGGTGCTCACCCGATTTGGCGTCTCGCTCAACACCATGACGCTCGGCGGGCTGGCCATCGCCATCGGCGAGGTCGTCGATGACGCGGTCATCGATGTCGAGAACATCACCCGAAGGCTGCGCGAGAACCGCCGCGCCGCCGCGCCGCGCCCGGCCGCCTCGGTGGTGCTCGCGGCCTCGCTCGAGGTGCGCGGGGCCGTCGTGCATGCGACCTTCATCGTCGTTCTGGTGTTTCTGCCGATTCTGGCGCTGCCGGGGCTCGCCGGGCGGTTTTTCGCGCCCCTCGGCCTCGCCTACATCCTCGCCATTCTCGCCTCCCTCCTGATCGCGCTCACCGTCACCCCGGCTTTGGCGATGCTGCTTCTGGTGCGAAGGCGGGACGGGCGGCGCGAGCCGCCGGTGATCCGCTTTCTCCGCCGCCGCTATGAGCGCTGGCTGCTCGCGGCGATGCGCCATGCCGGGGCGGTGATGGTGGCGACGCTTCTCGCCACCGCCGCCGGCTGCGGCGCCTTGCCGTTTTTCGCCGGCGCCTTTCTGCCCGAGCTGAACGAGGGCCATCTCGTCGTTCATGTCGCGGCGGTGCCCGGCACCTCGATCGCCGAGTCGCTCCGCCTCGGCCGCCTGATCAGCCGCGCCATCGCCACCCTCCCGGTGGTGCGGGTGGTCGCGCAGCGGGTTGGGCGGGCGGAATTGTCGGAGGATACCTGGGGGCCGGAATATAGCGAGTTCGACGTCGATCTCCGGCCTGGCCTCTCCAGCGCCGAGGCGGCCCGCGCCAGCGCCGATCTCCGCGCCGTCCTCGCCCGCTTCACCGGGGTCAGCTTCGCCATCACCCCCTTTCTCACCGAACGGATCGAGGAGACGCTGTCGGGCTACACCGCGCCCTTGGTGGTCAATATCTTCGGCCAGGATCTCGACGCGCTCGACCATGCCGGCGCCGCCGTCGCGCGCGTGCTGGGCGGGATGGCGGGGGCGGCCGATGTCACCGTCGCCGCGCCGCCGGGCGCGCCGGAGCTGGCCATCCGTCTCCGCCCCGGCGATCTCGCCCGCGCCGATCTGACCGCCGGCGCGGTGATCGACGCCATCGCCACCGCCTATCAGGGCGAAACCGTGGGCGCGGTCGCCGAGGGCAACCGGGTGCGCCCGCTGGTGGCCCTCCTCGCCCCGGCGCTGCGCCACGATGTCGCGGCACTCGGCGCGCTGCCGCTCCGCGCCCAGGATGGCGGCGAGGTCACGCTCGGTCAGGTCGCCGATATTTTCGAGCGCGAGGGGCGCGCCTCGCTCCAGCATATCGGCGCGCGGCGGGTGCAGAGCGTCACCGCCGCGATCACCGCCCGCGATGTCGCGGGGTTCACGCGCGCGGCGCGGGCGCGGCTTGCCGCCGAGGTCGCGCTGCCGCCCGGCACCTATCTCGAATTCGCCGGCACCGCCGTCCAGCAATCACGGGCGACGCGCGATCTCGTGCTGCGCGCCGTGCTCGCCGGCATCGGCGTCATCGCGCTGCTCTGGGTGGTGACCGAGAACGCGCGCAATCTGGTCCTCATCCTCGCCAATCTGCCCTTCGCCCTGGTCGGCGGCGTGCTCGCGGTGTTCGCCTCGGGCGGCGTCTTGACGCTCGGGGCGACGGTCGGGTTCGTGACCTTGTTCGGCATCACGCTCCGCAACGCGATCATGATGATTTCGCATTACGAGCATCTGGTCGGGGTCGATCGTCTGCGTTGGGGGGCGGCGGTGGCGTTGCGCGGCGCCGGCGACCGGTTGGCGCCGATCGTCATGACCTCGCTGGTGACGGCGCTCGGCCTCTCGCCGCTGGTGATCGGCATGGGCGATCCCGGGCGCGAGATCGAGGGGCCGATGGCGCTGGTCATTCTCGGCGGCCTGGTCAGCTCGATGGCGCTCAACCTGCTGGTGCTGCCGATTCTCGCCTGGCGCTTCGGCCGCTTCGGCCCGCCGGCCTCGGATGCGCCCTGATCCGCCGCCCGCATCTGCCGCGCCCGCGTCGAACACGTCTTCGCCCACCTGAAGGGCAAGAAGGGGCTGTTCATCCGCACCATCGGCTTCAAGTGCGCCGAGGCCAAGATCGCCCATGCTAATCTGGCCTACAATATGAACCGCCTGATCTTCGACGAATGACGGGTAGCGATGGGATAGGCGCACCTCAAAAAACAGGAAAATCGTTCGGAAAAGACGAAATCACGCTGCGCAGGTTCAATTTGCGCTAACGCCCGCGCAAACCACCGCCAACCCTCCAAATCATCCGGTTGATGGAGGTGTGCATCTGCCGATTTCCGCGCAAGGAGCCGTGCTTTAACGCCCCCGCTCCTTTTCGAGGTGCAAAATCCGCCTTTGCGCTTCGATCAGAGCCATATGCAAACGCTGCACGAACAACGGATCGCTCTCCGCATCCGGCGAAGGCGGAGTATCCTGCGCGCCGGCAAACCGCGCGAGCACGATATCAAACGGCTGCAACCTATCGCGCATCAGTTCCTGCAACAATCGATCCGGCGCGACGATGGGCGAGCCACGCTTGATCGCGGCGATATTGAGCGAAATGGCAATCCGCCCGCCGGCGTCATCGGGCATCCATCCATTCGACGCATCATCCAAATCATGCTTCCACCAGTTAAAATCGCCGAAGCCAAGCGCCCGCAGAAGCGACAAGAGCATGTCCCGGGTATAGCCATATTGATGAGCCTCAAGCGGGTTTTCGATGCGTCCTACCCCGAAGATGAGACCCGTCGCCCACCAGGCATTCCGCCCCTCGGCGATCATGCGGCAAAGCAGGCCGAGGTCCGGGACGGCCAAGCGTAGCAAGCCACCCGGTCGCAGAACGCGCGCCCACTCGCTGAGCGCCTTGAAGGATAGCGGCCAGGCGATGTGCTCCAGAACATGGCTCGCGCAAATTTCCTCGACGCTGGAGGAATCAACATTGGCGAGGTCGGTGACATCGGCGACGATGTCGGGATGATGGGCGGGGTCGATGTCAACCGTCAGATAGCCGGCGGGACAATAATCGCGGCTTCCCAAATAAAGCTTCATGCTCATTTTCCTTCTGGACGGAACCAGGCAGACATATTCGTCACTGTAGCATCTTGTCCCTCTAACCCGCTGACGAGGGAATGCTCAACCTCGCCTGGCGCGGCGAAGTTGGGTGGTCGGTTCGCCGTGGCGAGTTTTGCCCGCATCGCCGCGATGGTGGCTTCGGCAATTACCGAAGGCGCCTGCTCCATACAGGCGGGTTTGGCAAGCCCGCGCGGACAGAGCGCCATCCATGTCTCCGTGATCCACCAGCACCCGCCACAGGTCGCCGGAGGAATGTTGATATTGCCCGCGTAGCCGAAATAATCGACCGGGGTCGGGCCGAAAACGACGGTCGCGCACGTGTCCAACGACCGCGCCATATGCACGAGTCCGCTTTCGCCATCGATATGCCAAACCGCCTCCTTGAGCAACGCCGCCGCTTGGCGCAGCGTCGTTCGCCCGATCAGGTCATGATCGACGCCAGGAATCAGCGTGCTCGTCGAGGTTCCGATCTGGATGATCGTGATATCCGGCAAGGCGGCCTTGATCTGGCGGACAACCTCTTCAAAATGGGGATAGCATTTGGTCGCGCGCGGTCCCGTGACAACCATGTCCGGATCGAATCCGTTATGAATGGTCAGATAGGGCTGCCGCGCCAAGCCAAGCTCTGCCAAAACGCTCTCATCCGTCTCCAGCGGCAGCGTGTCAGGGCCTTTGCGGATTTTTGCCATGCCATGGACGCATTGGTCGCGCGTCCAGTTGCTATAGACAAATTTTCGCGCCAGGAAATTGTCGAGATTCGGATGGCGGGCAATGAACATCTCGATCCTGGGACGATACCGGAGGACGTTCTGCACCAGGGTGGCAAGCTTCGGAAACTCACGCAATGTCTTGCGGCGCATGGCTTCCTGATAAACGACAATGAATTGGCTCAGCCACAGGCCGACATCGTATTGCGGCAGGAAATGCTCGAACAAAAACTCGCTGAAAGCACCTTGAAACCCGGGCACGGTCGTGAAAATCCAGTGCGCGGCTTCTATGTTGTTGCAATAGATATCGAACGTGAAAGGCTCGATCTGGGCCGCGAGATCGCGCAGGAAACGCGCGGCAAGGACATAATCACCGATCCCGCCGGTGACTTTGACGCTCAGATAAGGGCGCGTCGGGTCGGAACCGAGCGCGATATGCTGGCTGACTTCCCGTGCCCGCCAGCGCCAGCGGAGATGATGGATGAAATGCCCCATGCGCTGACGTATGAAAACTAGCAAAAACACCGCCGCCTTCCGGCGTGATCCAGTCGTCTCATGAAAATCATGGAATTTTTGCCTAAGTCTCCGGGCTCGATAAAGAAAGAGGCGCGTATAGAATCGCATTTGGTCCCTTTTTTCGCCAGAAAATAGCTCTTTTAATTTATTCTTAATATAATTTCAGTTCAAATATTTCATATTAATTTTGTTTGATATATGGATGGATCGACAAACGAAACTTAAATCTAAAGCGGTTTATAAACTTATTGTGATTTTTTGCGGCGTCTGTCAATCGCAAATTGATGCCCCAAATCTGCGATGGGAAAACGTGAGATTGGAAAAGAGCTTGATGTATCTGCTTATCCCCCGGATAGAGCGATCAATCGATTGTGAATTGACGTGACTATGGTGCGTACGAGCAAACGGAGGGTGACGGAGCTTGCTGACCTTTCGAGGTGTCGCATGCCGAGCACGACGCCGAGCGTCGCCCAGCTCAAGAAATCATCGACCTGTTCACGGCTCGCGACCCTCGGTGCCTGGCCGACCAGCCGCCGCAACAGCCGCCAGCCGACCACCAGGCCGAGAATATAGGCGAGCGCATACCAGCGGATCGCGAACGGCCCGAAACGCAGCATCACCGGATCGAAGCCGGGATAGAGCAGAACCGGGATCATCGATAGGGATCGGGGGCGCGCAGATACTCCCGGATATAGCGCCCGACCCCCGCCTCCAGGGTGGTGAACGGGGCGCTGTAGCCGGCGGCGCGCAACCGCTCCATCCGCGCCTCGGTGAAAGATTGATATTGCCCCACCAATTCCGCTGGCATGGGAACGAATTCGACCTCCGGCGCAACGCCCCAAGCGGCGCTGACGGCGGCGGCGAGGGCGCGATAGCTGCGCGCCTGGCCGGTGCCGAGATTGAAGATCCCGTTCACCGCCGGGCTCGCGTGGAGCCAGAGCATGACATCGACGGCGTCCCCGA
Source organism: Pseudomonadota bacterium (assembly GCA_021851785.1). Classification (GTDB taxonomy): domain Bacteria; phylum Pseudomonadota; class Alphaproteobacteria; order Acetobacterales; family Acetobacteraceae; genus Acidibrevibacterium. The sequence continues at coordinate 67,321 of JAJZBV010000012.1, read as the reverse complement.
CCCAGATGAAATCCCGCTGCTGCTCGCCGTCCGTGATCCCCTCCCGATCGGCGCGGAACAGGCGCGGTTTTTGCCCGGAAGCGATCTCGTCGGACTTCACCTTGACCGCCGAGACCATCCCGCCCTTGTGGTATTCATTGGGGCCGTAGACGTTGAAGAATTTCAGCCCCACCCATTGCGGCGGGCGCGGCCGCCCGGCCTCGATTTCGGCCGCGACCCAGAGATCGAAGGCGTGCTTGCTCCAGCCATAGAGATTGAGCGGGCGCAGCCGGCGGAGCGCGGCCAGATCCGGCGCGTCATCGAACCCCTCGCCGCCATCGCCATAGGTCGCCGCCGAGGAGGCATAAACGAGACGCACGCCGCGCGCCGCACACCACGCCCAAAGGGTTTGCGACAGCGCGACATTGGTCTGCCAGACGAGATCGCCGTCCTCGGCCGTGGTCGCGCTGATCGCGCCGAGGTGAAAAACCATTTCGAGCGGCGGATGGCGGGCGAGGAACCCGTCCAGCTCCTCGGGGGGGATGATCCGCGCCGGCGGATGGGCGCGGAGATTGCGCCATTTGCCGCCGTGCCGCAGCCGGTCGACGACCACGGTTTCGACGCCTTGGCCGGCCAGCGCCGCCTGCAAATGAGAGCCGATGAACCCGGCGCCGCCCGTGACGAGAATCATGCCGGGGGTTATAAGGGGATCAGAGGAGCGGCGGAAGCCATTTGCAGTCTTATTTTCTTGTCAGATGGTTCCCTCCGCGCCGGACTGGCGCTATTTTATTACCCCGGAGAGCCCGGTGACGGAGGCGATGATCGAAGATCATCTGGCGACCCTGATTTGACACCTGCCAGAGATTTGCACAGTCGCGTTAAGGACGCGGGTTGTCCTGCGCCCCTACCGTTGCGTGACCGCGATTTTGCCGCGCCGGGCTAGCGTCGAAGCGGTTTTCCCCGTTAATCTCGGCCCATTATGTGACCAGGAGCACGGGAGACATGATGCGCCGCCCCCTTATCACGCTACTCGCCGCCTCAACTCTGCTCGCCGCACTCGCCCCGGCGCGGGCCCAGAACAGCGAGCCGCCGCAAGCCTGGCTGTTCGGCGCCTGGACCGGCGGCAGCTTTCCCGCCCCCACGCAGATCACCGCCGCGACCTGCCTCGCGCAGCCGACGGTGATTTTCACCCGCGATGTCGTGTTGCGCGGCACGCTGATGGAGGCGACCTACGAGCAGCGTCTGGTGGCGACCGCGCGGGCGACGGAGAGCGGCTTCGAGTTCCGCTTCGAGCCCGCCGCCAGCCCGCCAGCGGAGAACGGCGGCGGGCTGCTCGGCCTGCCCGGCGGCGGCCAGCCGGTCGCCGGCGGCGCGGGCGGATTCGGCTGCGAAAGCGCCGATCTCCTGCATGTCGAACGCCACGGCGAGAACGAAATCACCTTCCCCGGCTGCGAGGATTTCCCCAATCCGCTGGTGCGCTGCCCGGCGTCCTAACGGATATTATACAAATATTTATAAAAAAGGAAAAAAACTTCTTTTTCTGAAGAAAAAGAAGCAAAAAGACTTTCTTCCCGTTTTTCCTAACCTCTCAGTGGCCGCCGGTGCGGGCGCTGACCAGGCGTTCGGCGAGGACGGCGGCGATGATGATGCCGCCGATCGCCGAGCCCTGCCAGAACGGCGAGACGCCGAGCAGATTGAGGCCGTTCCGGATCATCACCATGATCAGAACGCCGATCAGCGTGCCGATGATCGAGCCGCGCCCGCCGGCCAGACTGGCCCCGCCGATGACGACGGCGGCGATCGCGTCCAGCTCCAGCGCGGTGCCGGCGAGCGGGTCGATCGAGAGGATCTGCGCCGAGAGCAGGACGCCTGCGACCGCGGCGAGCGCGCCGGAGACGACATAGGGCATGATGCTGTAGAGGAGCACGTTGAGCCCGGCGGCCCGCGCCGCCTCGCGGTTCGAGCCGATGGCATAGATCGTCCGCCCGCCCTTGGTGAAGGTGAGATAGAGCCAGGCCAGCACATAGAGCACGAGCAGGGTCGCGACATTGGAGGGGATGCCGAGGATCGGCGTGTAGACGAGATCGTTGAACCCCGGCGGCAGATCGGAGATCGAGTTCTGGCCCGAGAAAATATAGGCGAGGCTGCGCCCGATCGCCATCACGCCGAGGGTGACGACGAACGAGGCGAGGCCGAAGCGGGCGACCAGCACGCCGGAAAAGAGGCCGATCCCGGCCCCCGCCGCGATGGCGACACAAACCCCGCCGAGAATGCCGGCATGCGGCATGGCAAGCCCCATCAGCACCGACGTCACCCCGAGCACCGAGCCCACCGAGAGATCGATCCCGCCGGTCAGGATCACGAAGCTCATCCCGGCGGAGACGATCCCGGTCACCACCGACTGATCGAGGAGGTTGAGGAGATTATTGGTCTGGAGGAAGAACGGCGAGGCAGCCGAGAGGGTCACGAAGACGACCAAGGCGAGGCCGAGCATCCTGATCTCCAGCCGCGTGGCAAGGCGGCGGAGCGATCCAAGCCGGGCGATGGTCTCTGACATGCCGGGGGCGTCTCACATCTGACGGGTGACGAGGTCCGCGACGCGCCGGGCGATGGCGTCGGCGTCGGGCAGGGGAGGGCGCGCGACGCACACCCCGATCACGCCGAAATCATGGCCGCGATGGCTGCGCACGGGAACCAGCAGGCTGTGCCGGCCGCCATCGGGCTCGGCGATGAAGCGGCCCAGGGACTGGCCAGGGGGATGGGCGAGGGCGGTCGCGATCCGGGTTTCGCCGAACAGCGGTGTCGCACCCGTCGTAAATCCGGGATCGGCCCCCGGATCGGCCCCCGGATCGGCGCCGCCGGCGCGGGCGAGACAGAACAGCCGCCCGCCATCACGGAGCGCCCAGAACGCGGCGCCGCCGGTTTCCGCCGCCAAGTCGCCGAGCAGCCGGGTCGTCGCCGCCATCGAGCTGCGCGGTGCCGCGAACAGCGTGAGCTTGGCCTCGTCCAGCACCGCGCTCGCCATGTCGGCGATGGTGGTGCCGTCGCTGATGACCAGGATGCGCGAACAAAGCCCGAGCAATTCCTCGAAATCGGAGGAGACGACGAGGATCGCGGTGCCGGCATCGGCGGCTTCGCGCAGCATTTCGTAGATCGCCGCGCGCGTGCCGATATCGACGCCCTTGGTCGGCTCGTCGAGGAGCAGCACCCTCGGCTCGAGCAACAGCCAGCGCGCGAGGATGATCTTCTGCTGCATGCCGCCGGAGAAATCGAGCATATTGGCATCGCGCAGGCGCTCGGCCGGAAGGTCGAGCCGCGCGAGCAGGGCCTTCATCCGCGCCTCGCGCGCGCGCGTGCCGAGGCCGAAGCCGCGATGGGCCGAGAGATGGCCGAGGAGGAGATTTTCGCGCACCGAGAAATCGGGAATGATGCTCTGGCCGCGCCGGTCCTCGGGGACGAAGGCGATGCCGGCCCTGATCGCCTGCGCCGGATGGCGCGCGGCGAAAGGGCGGCCATGGAGGTGGATGTCGCCGGCGGCTTTAGCGCGGAGGCCGAACAGGGTCTCCAGCGTTTCCGACCGCCCGGCGCCGACCAGCCCGCCCAGGCCGAGGATTTCGCCGCGATGAAGCGTGAACGAGACATCGCGCACCATCGGCGGCGCGCTAAGACCGCGCACCGCGAGCACCGGCGCCGTCGCGCCGACGGCGGCGCGGGGCTGATGGATGCGCCCGAGTTCCTGGCCGACCATCAGCCGCACGATATCGGCCTGGCTCAGGCGCGCCGTCGGCAGCGCCCGGGCGACCGTCCGCCCCTCGCGCATCACCGTCACGCGGTCGGTGATCGCGAGCACTTCCTCGAGCCGGTGCGAGACGAACACCAGACCGCGCCCGCCGGCGCGGAGCCGCGCCATGACATCGAAGAGGCGCTCGACCTCGCCCGGGCTCAAGGAGGCGGTGGGCTCGTCGAAAATGATCAGCGCGGCCTCGACGGCGAGCGCCTTGGCGATTTCGACCAATTGCCGCTGCGCCGCCGAAAGCCGCCGGACCTCGACCGCGAGCGGCAGGGAGGCAGTCTGGCCGAGGGTTTCGAGGATCTCCTCCGCCCGCATCCGCCAGTTGCCGCGCGAAAGCCGTCCGGGGCGGGCGAGATCGGGGAGAAAGATGTTTTCGAGGACCGAGAGATCAGGGGCGAGGCTGGTCTCCTGCATCACCATGCCGATCCCGGCGGCGATCGCCTCGCGCGGGCCGCTCGGGTCGAAACTGGCGCCGCGCCACAGCAGCTCGCCACGATCGCGCCGGACATGGCCGCTGATGACGCGCGAGAGGGTGGATTTGCCGGCGCCATTGGCGCCGAGCAGGCCATGCACCTCGCCGGCGGCCAATGCCAGATCGGCCCCGGCGAGGGCGCGCGTCGAGCCAAAGGTTTTCTCGATCCCGCTCGCCTGGAGCAGCGGCGGCGGGGCAAGAGCCGCCTCCCGCGCCGCCGCCACGCTCGCCATCAGGCCATTTCGCCGGCGAACACCGTGCGCTTGATGACCGGCAGCATGCGATCGACGTTCTCGCTGGTGATCACCAGGATCGGCACCGAGGTCTGCTTGGGCACGCTCGCGCCACGGAAATGGGCGAGCAGGGCTTCCGCCGATTTCACGCCCATCTCATAGGGCTGCTGCATTCCCGAGCCGACCACCTGGCCGGCCTTGATGAGCTGCACCAGTTCCGGCGTGCCGTCGAAGGCGGCGACCAGGATCTGCCCCTCGCGCCGCGCCGCCTTGATCGCGCGCAAGGCGCCGGTGGTCGGCTGGTCGGTCTGGACGAACAAGCCGCGAAGATCGGGATGCGCGGTCAGCATGTCCTGGACGAAGCGGAAGGTTTCATCGGTGGTGTAGGATTGCATCTGTTGCAGCGGCACTTCCTTGGTGATGCCGGCCTCGCGTATCGCGGTGCGGAAGCCGGCGGTGCGCGCCTGGCCGTTCTTGCGCGCCTGGCTGATGGTGACCATGCCGTAACTGCCATCCTGCCAGCCCTTGGCCTTGATCTTGGATGCCAAGACTTTGCCGATGCCATAGGCGCCGTCGAAATTGTCCGAAATCACGAAAGAGACGTATTCGCCGGAATTGGTGCCGATATCGGAGACGACCACCGGGATGTTGGCCTTCTCCGCGAGGCCGAGCACCGCCGGGGCCGTCGAACTGTCGGTCGGCGAGATGCAGATGCCGGCAACGCCCCGGGCGATCACGTCCTGCGCGTTTTTCAATTGCGTCGCGGCGTTGTTGTGGCTGTCGAGGGCGGTGAAGCCATAGCCCTGCGCCTTGGCGGTATCGCCGATGCCCTTGGCGAGATAGCGCCAGAACGGCAGATCGAGCCCGGGCGTGAGATAGACGACGGTTTTTTCCGCGGCCCGCGCGGCCACCGGCAGGGCGCCGAGGGCGGCAATTCCGGCGGCGGCTTGCAGCAAGGATCGGCGTTGCATGTTTCCTCCCGGTTTTATTTACCCCGCCCGATGCGGGGATATTTTCTTTTATGGCCCAGCCTCGCTGGTCACTCAATCCCCGGAGGGTGGGCCCCGGAGGGTGGGCCCACGACGCGCCCCTCCAATGTCCAGGGATGGAGCCGCCGCATTTTGCCACGCAGCGTGCGCAGATTGTCCTCGATATTGGTGACGGTGCGCAGCATCGAGGTTTGATGCACGCGATAGCGCACCAGCGGCTGATCGACATGCACGCCAAAAAAGCCGGCCTCGGCGAGGCGGCACCAGAAATCGAAATCCTCCCACCCCGTCGGGCGAATATCGTGATAGCCGCCGATCGCCGCCCAGGCGGCGAGGCGCACCAGGGCGGTCGCGTCGATGTAATTGCCGGGGGCGAGGCGGATCGGGTCATAGGGGAGGTTCGCGAAAATATCGTCGGCGCCGCCGAAACGCTGCATCGTCGGATAGGCGAAGGCGGCGCCGCTTTCCTCGATCGCGGCGAGGCAGCGGACGAGACAGTCGGGGAGGAGGATGTTATCGGCGTCGAACGGCATGACATACGGCGTCTCGGCCTGCGTGAAACCGGCGTTGCGGGTGCGCGCGAGGCCGGCATTCTGTTTGTTGCGCAGAAGCAGCGCGCGGCCGAAGCGGGCGTGATGGGCGGCGAGCCAATCCCTGGCGACGGTGAGGGAGGAATCGGTCGAGGCGTCATCGACAACGATCAGATCGAGCGCGGACAAAGTCTGCGCCTCGATCGAGTCCAGCGTTTCGGCGACGTAGCCGGCATAATTGTAGAGCGGCACGACGACGGTCGCGACGCCGCGGGCCAGCGTGTCATGAGCGAAGACGATCTCGCTCTCGGGGAGCGCGGGCAGGGCCGGCGCGGGGCGGGCGGCGAGCGCGATATCGAGCGCGAATTGCCGCGCCGCCTGGCGGCCGGGGCGCAGCACCTGATCGAGAAAGCTCGCCGCCATTTCCCCCCGCCGCTCCGGTCCATACGCCCAGAGGCAATGGAGATAGGCGCGCTCGGCGATGCGTGCCCTGAGCGCCGCGTCATCGACCAGGGTGAGCAACGCCGTGTGCCAGGCATCCTCGTCGGCGGCGAGAAACCCGGTTTCGCCCTCCCGCACCGCGCGGCGGAACGGCGCCGTCGGCGAGCAGATCGAGGGCACGCCGGCCAGCGCCGCCTCGAAATATTTCAACTCGCTTTTCGCCTCGCAAAACGGATTGCCGGCTTCGAGCGGCGCGAGATTGACATCGAAGCGGGCGAGTTCGCGCGGCAATTCCGCGACCGGCACCGTCGCCCGCCACTCGATCTGATCCTCGACCCCGATCAATTCGGGAAATTCCTCGCTATCGAGGGTGGGCCAGGGGCCATGGCGGAACAGCACCAGCCGGCATTGCGGCCGGGCGGCGAGAATCCGCGCGACCGCGCCCGAGGCGCGCTTGAAATCGCGCTGATGGGTGCGGCTGCCGCTGGCATAGCCGAGGCGGATCAGCCCGTCCGGCGCCGCGAGCCGGCGGGCGCGAACGGCGAGCCGCGCCAGCCACCAATTCTCGCGGTCGAAGCCGTTCGGGATGACGAAGGCCGGGATCGCCCAGCGCTGGACTTCACCGGCGAGGAAATGCGTCGGCGTGATGGCGAAATCCATCGCCTTCAAGGTCTCCTGGACGGCGAGGAAATGCCCCTTGACGGCGGCGGGATCGAGGCCGCGGGTGCGGATGCCGTCGATCACGTCGGGCGAGGCGTGTTCGGCGTCGAACATCAGATCATCGACATCGAGCACGAGCCGCGCACCCACCGCCCGCGCCCGCTCGACGATATCGCGGAGTTCGGCGCTCCAGCCGAGGCGCCAGATGATGAGGAGATCGACGACGCCGATGCGATCGGCGAGCTTCTCGCCGGCGACCGGCTTGCCGTCTTTCGTGGTCGGCGCATGGGTGCTCACGATCGCGCCCTGGGCGCGGAGGGCGTCGGCGAGGCGGATCACGCGATAGGTGTGGCCGGGCGTCTCCGCCTCGCCCGAGAGGATGGCGACGCGGAGCGCCGGCGCGGCTTGCCCGGCCGCCGGCGCGGACGCAGGCAGCGGCCCGGCATCGCGCTGCGCCGGGCGGATCGCGCGGTTCTCGGCGCGGCCGAAACGCTCGTAATGTTCGAGCGGATTGACCTCGGCGGAAATCACGTCGGGATTGAGCGCGAAATAATCGAGCGTCGAGAAATCCGGCCCGGGATCATAGCCGAGAAAGGCGCCATCAGTGACGTAATGGCACACCGGATCGATCCCGCTCGCCGCGACCTCCGGGTTGCGGGTCAGATACCAGGCGCGGTCGAAAAGCGGGCTTGCGGAAAGCAGGGCGATTTTCTGTCCATCGCGATGGCGGCGCGTGCGCGCGAGGGTTCGGCCCTCTCGCGCCGCGCGGAGGGCCACGCCGAAGCCGCGCTGGATGACGCGCAGGCGCTGGCCGAGACCGGCGAGGGCGAGCAGTTTCGCCTGATCGGCGCGGAGCGCGGCGGCTTCGCCTTCGGCCTCGCGCGCACTCGCCGTCAAACGCGCGATCTCGGCTTCCAGCCGCTCGATGCGCGCGGCGATGGTGCCGATCATCGCGTGGTCGCGGGCCGCCAGGGCGCGGGCCTGCTCGGCCTCGGCGCGGAGGGTTTCGACGGCGGCGAAATCATCGCGCAGGAGCAGGCTCGCCGGCAGAGCGGGAAGCGGCGTGTCGCTGGCGAGGGCGAGCAGAAACGGCGCGCGCGGCAGGGTGGGTGAGGCAATGGTCGCATCCGGCGTGGCGTGATCGAACACGAGCGCGCCGCGCGGTGTCTCGGGGAGGGCGGCGAAGCCGGCGAAGCCGCGTTGGGGCACGAGCGCGACATGGGCGAAGGCGGCGCCGAGCAGCCCGGCGAGATCGGCGCGCGAGAAGGCATGGCGGTAGGCCCCCAGGGGGGGCGGCGGGGGTGAGACGACGTCGCGGTCGCGGGCGCTGACGAGAACGAAGCCGCCCGGGCGCAAGGCGGCGCGGAGCGTTGCGAGAAGCGCCGCCGGATCGGCGCTCCGCTCCAGGGTATCGAGGCAGAGGGCCGCGTCGGCAGCGCCCGCGGGAAGCGCCTCGCGTCCCCGCTCGACCTCGCCGCGCACCACCAGGCGGAGCGACTTTGCCGCGCAGGCGACCACGGCCGGCCCGGTCGCCTGCGCATGGGGCAGCACCGCGACGACGTCCCGGCCGCGGCAAAGATGGGCGGCGAGCAGCCAGGCATGGGCGAGCGCCGGCGGCAAGGCGCGAAACGGCGCGTCATGGGACGCGCAAGCAAGAATGTCATCCATCGGAGCGGCCTTTGTGTCACCGGAGTCGGTCGAACGCCGGGGCGCGGAGTTTGGCCTGGGTCGGGGATGATCGCAACGCGGCGGCGGGTCAAAAAAATTTTGAGCAGGGCCGCATTTTTTATTTGGCGTGCGTCTATTTTATAACGAATGGCGATATTTTATCATCTGATTGTCGGCGCCAAGTTTGTTTTGTCTGCGCCGATCTGGCATGTTACTAGGGGATGCAAGACATTATGAGCATTACACGTGATCCGGAAAAATCGCGGATGAGCCTTCTGCCCCTGCCATGCCGATGACGAACCTTTCCGCGGACAATCATTCTGGCGGCGGACCGCGGCGCAAGCTGTCGCTGGCCGATTTCTCGCTCGCCTGCATCCGGACCGGGCGCGCGCTCGCGCGGCGCAACCGTGCTCTCGGCGCCGTGCTCCGGGTGTTGTGGCGTCCAGTGCGGCGCTTTCTGATGCCGGTTTTCGAGCACAAGAACCCCAACGCCTACGAAAACTGGATCGCCAAATATGACCGGCTGCTGCCCGCCGATCGGGCCGCGATCGCCCGCCATCTCGGGCAATTGCCGATCCATCCCGATTTCCTGCTGTTCATGCCGGCGCATGACGCATCGCTTGCGCGTATCCGCGCGACCATCGCCACCCTGGAAAACCAGCTTTATCCCCATTGGCGATTGGTGATCGCCGCGCGCGGCGCCTTGCCGGGTCCGCAGCAACGCGGCCTCGAACGCGCCGCCGCCGCTGACACCCGGCTCCGTCTCATCACCACCGAGGCCGAGCGCTATGATGGCGCCGGCGATTTTCCGGAGCCGAGGACGGCGCCGTTGGCGCGCTGGGTGGTGCCGATCATGGCCGGCGATCTCCTGCCGCCGCAGGCGCTCCATGAACTCGCGACCGAGATCAACGCCCATCCCGAGGCTGAACTGCTCTATGCCGACGAGGATCAGATCGACGCCGAGGGGCGGCGATCGGCGCCCTATTTCAAGCCGGATTTCGACCCCGATCTGCTGCTGGCGCAGGATTATCTCACCGGGCTCAGCGCCTATCGGTCTGATCTCGTTGCCCGGATCGGCGGGTTGCCGGCGGATGGCGCGGCGCCACCATGGCATGAAGCGGCGTTGGCGTTGGCTTTCGCCGCTGGCGCTGCCCGCATCCGCCATATCCCGAGCGTGCTCTGCCATCGCCGCCGCGACGAGGCGCCCGACGAGCGAGAGACAGCGGAAACGGCGGCGCTCGATCGCGCCGCCGTCGCGCGCCATCTCGAACGATGCGGGATCGCCGCCGAAGCCGTGCCCATCGCGGGCGAAAACCGCCATCGCATCGCCTGGCCGCTGCCCGCCACGGCGCCGCTGGTTTCGGTCATCATCCCGACCCGCGACCGGGCGGAATTGCTGGAACGCTGTCTCGACGGCGTGCTGACGCGGACGGATTACCCGGCGATCGAGGTGATCATCGCCGATAACGACAGCCGCGAGCCGGCGACGGCGGCGCTTTACGCCCGGCTCGCGCATGACCGGCGGGTGCGGGTTTTGCCGATGCCGGGCCCGTTCAACTATTCCCGCCTCAATAACCGCGCCGTCGCCGCGGCGAGGGGGGAAATCCTGCTGCTGCTCAACAACGATATCGACGTGATCGCGCCCGGCTGGCTGCGCGAGATGGTCTCGAACGCGCTCCGGCCGGAGATCGGGGCGGTCGGGGCCAAGCTGCTCTATGCCGATGACACCATCCAGCACGCCGGGGTCATTCTCGGCATGGGCTGGCCGGAGGGGGTCGCCGGCCATTATTATTGCTACGAGACGCGCGACGCGCCCGGGGCATTCGATCTCTTGCGCCTCACGCGCTCGACCTCGGCCGTCACCGCCGCTTGCCTTGCGGTGCGCAAATCGGTCTTTCTGGAGGTGGGCGGCTTCGATGAGGAGCATCTCACGGTCGCGTTCAACGACGTCGATCTTTGTCTCCGCATCCAGGCTCTCGGCCATCGCAATCTCTGGACGCCGTTCGCCGAACTCTATCATCTCGAATCGGCCAGCCGCGGCAAGGATCTCGGCGGCGAGAGGGCGCGGCGCTATTACGCCGAAATCGCCTATATGCGCGCGCGCTGGGGCGAAACCCTCGACCACGACCCTTACTGGAACCCCAATCTTTCGTTGAGTTCGGGTGCCCGCAATCTGGCCCCGTTTCCCCGCCGCCCCAAGCCCTGGCTGACATTTCCGGCGATCACGCGGCTCGACCGCCGCGACCCTCTCGCACCGGCGTCAGCGGCGCGGATTCTCGCCGCGCAGGAATAACGCGATCGGTTTAGGGCTTGTGGAGACTGTATCGCATCAAGCCAACGCCAGGACGCTGCCCTGGACAAGCTGGGGCCAGCGGCCCCAGACCCGCATCCCGGAAAGGATTGCAAAGGCTCCGCCTTTGCTCGGGTCCAGGGGTGAAACCCCTGGCCTAAAGGATGACTCTGCCCCGCGTCTCCCGGAGACTGTAAGCCCTTAGCGGAGCCCGAGACGACGGGCGGCGCGCCCGAGAAAACGGCGCGCCGTGCGCGCGCCTGATGGTGGCGTCTCTGGCTGCGGCGGCCTGCGCGAGTTCGGGACGGTTTTGCCGGTGAGAATATTATAGGGTTCGCGGAGCGCGATCCGGCCCCGGAAGACGTCCGAGCCGAGCGGCGTGTAATAGCCGCAGCCCTCGAACAAATAGTGTGTCACCTGGCTCCAGCGGGTGCGATTGCGGTCGCGGTGCCGATCGCCACCATGGAGCAGATTGGCCGCCCAGATCAGCGCCTGACCCTTGCGGGCGTGAAAATGCTGCGGTTTCGCCGCCTGGGCGTCGGCGATCCGTTCCCAGGTGGTCTCGAAATCGGGGTAGCGATCGTGAAACCCCTTGAGTTCAGTAACATCGATGCCAAGACAGGCATTATCGAAAATCCGCCAGACATGGCTGCCCGGATAATAGAGGAGCGGGCCGTTATCGTCGTCGATGTCTTCCAGCGCGAGCCAGACGCCGCACATCCAGCGCTCCGGGTCGGAGCTGAAATGGAGGCTGTCGCTATGCGCGCGTTGTTGCGAGCCGGTGAAGAAATTCAGCGTCTGAAACGGAAACGCCGCCCGCCCGTAAAGCGCCCCGAGCAGATCGAGAACCGCTCTGTTGCAGGCGACGGCGCGGACATCCGGGTGTTGCCGCCAGGCATCCTGGACACGCTGGGAGGGGGCTGTGCCGCTCAACCAGCCTTGGCGGTCGAATTGCGGCCCGAGATCGCGCTTGATCCGCTCGGCCCGGTCCATGATGTCGGGGTCGGGGAAATCGATCACCGCGAAACCGTTCTGGCGCAAATCCCCGGCGATTCGCAGGATTTCGGCCGGCGGATCGAGATCGCCGAAGATCTGGTCGAAAAACGGGTTCTCGATGTTCGGAATGCCGGGCAGTGGATTTTCGAAACGGTTATGAGCCGGCACGAGCAACCCCCCTTGCGTGTTTCACGAACATCGAGTTCCGGATTTTCCGTTTCTATCCGCGATCGGCGGCGATGTCGATCTCGTCGAGCCCTTGATAGCGATAGATCACGAGGGACACGATCCAGGCGGCGATGAAGACGCCGATGATGACGAAGCCGAGGCTGCCGAAATTGTCGTCGAGCGCGCCGATGCCACCCCAGAACCAGCCGCCGAGCCCGAGCTGGTCGCCGATCAGCCCGAGCGTCTCGATCCCGCCGATCGCGACCGCGACCACCACCGAGACCAGGGTGATGCTGAGGTTGTAATAGAGTTTGCGCATCGGCTTGACGAAGGCCCAGCTATAGGTGCCGAGCATGAGCACGCCATCGGTGGTGTCGATCAGCGACATGCCGGCGGCAAATAGCGCCGGGAACACCATGATCGACCAGGCCGAGAGCCCTTTGGCTGCCTCGGTCGCGGAAATGCCGAGGAGCGCTATTTCGGTCGCGGTATCGAAGCCGAGGCCGAACATGAAGCCGAGCGGAAGCATGTGCCAGCTCTGCGTGATCAGCCGGAACAGCGGGCGGAAGAAGCGGGCGAGCAGGCCGCGGCTGTTGAGCAGAAGGTCGAAATCCTGCTCGTTGAACGGGGCGCCGCGCCGCGCCGCCTGGAATGTCCGCCAGACGGCGATCAGGATGAAAAAATTCATCGCCGCGATCGCGAACAGAAACAGCGCCGAGATCAAAGTGCTGACGACACCGCCGATGCTTTTCGCGACGTCGATCTGTGACGCCAGCGCCTTCGCCGCGCCGGCGATGGCGGCGGCGGCGAGCAGGACGACCGAGGAATGGCCGAGCGCGAAGAAGAAGCCGACACTGACCGGCCGCTTGCCCTCCTGCATGAGCTTGCGGGTGACGTTGTCGATCGCCGCGATATGATCGGCATCGACAGCGTGGCGGAGCCCGAACCCATAAGCGAGCAACGCGGTGCCGAGCAGCGCCGGCTGATGGCGAAACAGCATCAGCGCCCAGGCCCAGACCGCGAGGTTGAGGCCGAGCAGCAGGGTATAAAGGCGGATGATCGGCGGACGGAGCGATGGCGCGGCGGCGGTGATGGGTGTTCGAGACGAGAGAGAAGACATGAGGCCTCTGCGGATGACGTCGCCTGTCCTCGGCGTGAGACACAGAGGGACTCCCCGCCCGCCGCGGCCGCCGTTGACGTCGATGATGGCAGGTCTCCTGGCTCGCGGCTCCAACGCCGACCATCACCTTCCCAGGAAACCGCCGACGAGCCCGCCGGGCGGCTTCCCAGTGGCGTAAAGATGGTCGGCTCGCCGTTTACAGTTGCGGGGGCAGCCGCGGCATCGCACCGCGTTCCCTTTTCACCCCTCCCGGGGAACCATCCCGATCAGGGTAGCCGCGCCGGATTGGCCCCGTCAATCATCCCTCAATCATCCCTATTCGCCGGCCATCTGGCCATCCGCTCAGGCGGACAGCCTGACGGCGTTCTCGGCGCTGTCCTCCGCCGGGGCTTCCCAATACGACCCGGTGCCGGCGAGGGAGATCTCGAGGGCGGTGGCATCGCCGAGCAGGCCCGCCGGGATCAGCGCCGCGCCGTTGGTCCAGCGCCAGGCATCGTCGCCGTCCCGCTCCAGGGGATAAAACCCGGTGCCGAGGGCGGGATGGTCGAGCGCGATCTCGCGGCTTCCGGCGGGGCCGAAAGCGACCAGGCGCCGCACCCGGACGCCAAGCCGGCGCATATCCTCGCTCTCGGCGGAAAGCCCGCCCGGCATCCAGACCCGCGAGCGGAGATGGAGATCGCTCGCGACACGGGGCAGGGCGAAACGGAAATTCGCCACACCGGCGGCTTCGGGAGAACTCTGCCACCCTCCGGCGACGAGATGGAGATCGGGCGCCTCGGTCACGCGATACCCGTCCGCCTCGATCACCCCGATCAGCCGGGCGCGGATGGCGGCAAGAAGCGGCCCGCCGGTGAGCCACGGCCGGCAGGCGCCGACCGATTTATCCTGCTGCGGCAAGAAATCGGGATGGAGCGCGATGATATTGCCGGCATTGGCGAATTGCCCGCGATTGCCGGTGTCGAGATAGGTCTCGGAGAACACCCCCTCGGCGAGCACGAGGTCGTGTTCGTCGAGTTCGACATGGTAATAGGTGACGCTGGTCGCCTCCGTGTCCTGCGTCACGGTGACGCCGTTCAAGAGCCGCTCGACATCGATCAAGTGATCGTCGATGCAGATGGCGTGACCGGGCGAGAGCACGAGGTCGCGATGCGGCAGGCCGGGGGCGAGGGTGCCGGCGGCGAGCCGCACCGGACGCACCTGCTCGGGGCTGGGGTGGGTGGTGAGATCGACATGGCGATAGCCGACCCAGCGCACCGGCTTCAGCGGCGCGCCGCCGCCAGCGAAGGTGACGACGAGATCGCCGACGCGCAATTCCTCCACCGCCACTTCGCCGCGCACGGTCAGGATCCGCGTCCCGGCGGCGTAGCAGGCGGTCACGGTGTCATTGCTGGTGTTGAAGACCGGCGTCGAGCCATTGGTCGTGACGATCGTCGCGATGGTGGAGGTGGTGCCGCCGATCGTATCGGTCAGGTCGTAGACGTTGCTCGCTAGCGCGTTGTCCCCTGGAGATGTGGCGAACAGGTTCACCGCGCTCACATTGAAGCTCGTGCCCGTGGCGTAACCCGCGAGGTCGATCGTGTCGCCGGCGGTGAAATCACCGAAGCTGCCGAGATTGGCGATGATATCGTTGACCGTCGCCGTGCCGCCGGGCGCGGCCGTGCCGCCGGGGGTCGCGTAATCGAAAAGACCGCCGAACGCGGTGACGCCCTGGGCGTAGGCGAGATTAACCGAACTCGCCCCGACGATGTCGATCGTGCCGGGGGTCGCGGGGACGCCGTTGATGGTCGAATTCGGGGAGGCGAGGGTGAGAGAGGCCGAACCGCCGTTTTCGATCTCGACCAGGCCCCCGATGACGGCGGTGCCGGTATTGTCGAGAACGCCGCCAGCGATAACGATGCTGCCTGGCTGGTAATAGGTTCCGCCGCTGTCAAACCCGCCCTGCTGGACGGCGAGGTTGGTAACGGTAACCGTGCCGTCCGCGGTTATACCCGCGGTTATATTACCCGCGATTATATCAAGAGTTCCCCCCTGCTCGACCGCAACGAACAGATAGTCTTGCGGGGTACTGACCGTGTCCAGCGTGCCATTGGTGTTGTTGGGAATAACCACGATATTGCTTCCGCTCACGGCTTCACTCCTTTTGCTTTCCCCGAGATGGCAGACTCTGGTCGCGGTCAGGCCGGATAGAAACTGGCCGGATAGAAATCGGAATCACCGAAGCCGGCGTTCGCGTCGAGCGAGAGGCGGCTGATGCGCCTTATAGAGCTTAATAGTAACTCAAAAAATGGCATCGTCAACTAAAAATTAACTCCCGATTAACGTTTCGGGCAGCGCAAACCGGGCTTGGGGCGCCGTGTTTTCTCGCGATGGGAGATTTATCCAGCGTATTTATCCGGCGCTCTCGGGGCGGATCTGGATGGCGAGGGCGGGCGGGGCCGCGTCGTCGGCGCGCGCAACTTGGGCATGAGGGCCGTGACCGCCGCCGAGCGGGCGCCAGGCGCCGCCGACCAGCACCTCGCTCGGCGCGAATTTCGCCTTATAGGCCATCTTCGGGCTCTCCGGCACCCAATAGCCGAGATAGACATAAGGCAAATCCAAATCCCGCGCCCGCTCGACCAGCCACAGCACCATCAGCGTGCCGAGCGAGCGGCGGGCGAGGTCGGGGGTGAAGAAGCTGTAAACCGCGGACAACCCGTCACTCAGCCGGTCGGTGAGGCAAGCGGCGACCAGCCGGTCATCGGGGTCGCGGAATTCGACGATGAAGGTCTCGATCGGGGTATCCTCGACCATCGCGCGGTAATCGTAGAAACTCATCGTCGCCATGTCGCCGTCGCCGTGACGGTGCCGCTGATAGCGCTGGAAGAGATGGAATTGTTCGGCGGTGGCGCGTGCCGGCACCTCGAACCCCTCGGTCGCGGCATTCGCCCGCCAGATCCGCCGCGCCTGCCGCCGGCCGCGGAACTGGGCGGCATGGATGCGGATCGCAACGCAGGCCTGACAGCCCGGGCAGACCGGGGCATAGGCGATATTGTGGCTGCGCCGGAAGCCGGCGCGCGAGAGCCGGTCATGCATGGCCTCGGCGTCGGGGCCGGTGATTTCGGTGACCAGCTTCCGTTCCGTTCGCCCCGCGACGTAAGGACAGGGGAGGGGCGCGGTGGTATAAAAAAACTGCGGCCGCCGGGGAGATTTATAGCTCATCGCACGCCCAATGTTTCCGAAGCATGACGCCAAGGTCAATCCCGTTTGACGAAAATCGTCGGGTAATGCCGCGAAAACCATCCGCGCGGGAGTGATCCCTGCCGAGGGCGCCGGTCCGCCGGAGCGAAAACAGCCTCAAAACGGATCAACGGCACGATTTTCAGGAAACCGCTCTCATGCCCCGAAAACCGGAGCCGGCCGCGCCCGCCCGGGGCAAGCCGAATGGCCCCTCGGCGAGACGTAAGGCGGTATGAATTTTTCTAAGGCGCTTTAAGGTCGGGACGAGAGAAAAAATTGTTCTTTTTTGAAAAAAAAGAACCAAAAAACTTTTGCTCTCAATACGTCGTATCGCGTGCCGGGCGGTGCGGGCGGGCGCGCACATGCCTTGCGGCTGCCCGGCGGTGGTGATCAGCGCCGGCACGGCGCGTAATGCCAGTCCTTCAATTAGACCGCAGGAAACCCTCGAGTTCGGCAATCAACGTAAAGGCATTATCGAAATAC
Source organism: Pseudomonadota bacterium (assembly GCA_021851785.1). Taxonomy (GTDB): domain Bacteria; phylum Pseudomonadota; class Alphaproteobacteria; order Acetobacterales; family Acetobacteraceae; genus Acidibrevibacterium. The sequence continues at coordinate 50,283 of JAJZBV010000012.1, read as the reverse complement.
TGCCTCAATATCTTTGGCCCCAATGATTGGATGCCGCCGTGCGCAATCGAGTTTCTTACAGCATAGCATGAGGAAATGCTAGCTTTTATCTCATCATGCTTCTCGATATAGGCTCGAAACACATGACCCCAATTACTGTCGAATCTGAAGAGAAGATTTTCGATCTCATCACAATCATAGTTATTTCCGCGTTTGAAGAATGATTTCAGGAACATGGAAATCTGAGGGGCCGATCGTTGCGCGACTCGTTCGGTGACGAGGACTTCAACCGAGCGCTCTATTGTGCCGCAAATCATAATGCATCCGAGTTTGCAGTAATAAGAGGCTGTCTCCGGATCAGTATTCTTGTCTTGAGCTGCGTTTACGAGTTTTTCAACCTCTCGGAAACGATTATTAACCGATATCGACAAGTTCAGGTACCAGAAAATGCGTCGACGGCCAAACGCTGACGGGTCTTCACCGATTCTTCGGTCGCGGTAGCGCTGTTCGAAGCGCCCAAAAACTCTTGATTTGTAAGCAGTTTGTCATATTCGGCCGTGACTTTATTAAGGTCAGGAGCTTGCTTGATGGCACGCAAGCGTTCAGCGATGCCGACGGTAACGGCTTCAAAAACGGCGGCATTCAATGCTCGGACAGGCCGAAACGCCGCTTTTTTTTCGTATTGAAAATGATTTCCATTGACCGCCGAAAGAGACGTTGCAGTTCGTCTAGCGTTGCAGATTGAACCTTGTTCTCTTCGTCGGCCGCGAAGGTGTTCAAGAAATCCCGCATCGGAGCGGAGTAGCTGGCGCGATCATGGATCATGGCCAGGGCGCGTAGAACTAGCTCCTGATCTTTCAGTCGATTGTTTTTCTTGGAGCCGAAAATCGCGCGCCAGTTATGATCGTCGTTCAGGTCGCGTACCGCCTCGAGCACCGCACTTTCACTGATGCAGTTCCGGATCTCTTGCGGTGAAAGACGGATACCGCCAGAGTTGATCCGCTCAAATACGAAGTACAAACTTTTCAGAGAATTCTTCGGTTCATCCTGCTGGAACACCGTGGCATGGACAATCGAGTCATCAAGCTTAAGTTGCTCGTTGGGTTGTAAGTCTCCATAAGATTTTTCCTCCCACTCCTTGCGGACACCAATGAGGCGAAATGCCTTATCTTTGAACACACCGGCGTAGAAATACTGAAGAGTACGCAGTCGTTGTTGGCCATCAACGACAAGATGTTTCCCGGTGTCTGCTTCCTTGTAAAGGAATATCCCCGGAACCGGGAGGCCCATCAGCAAAGATTCGATAAAGCGAGACGCATGTCTCTGCGACCACACGAAGTTACGCTGAAATTTTGGGATGAAAAACGCCTCCCCCTTCATCCGCTTAACTAGGGTATCGACCGGGTAGTCGGCCCCATAGCTCGTGATGCTAAAGCTGACGCTCGTGGCTTCTTCGGCGCTCTCATCTTCGACGCCTGCATCGATGCCGAGTTTGAACTCGTCCTCGATCTCAAATGGTTGTTCGTCGGTGGTTTGATCCATGGGGTTCTGCTTGGAAAGATTGTTGGATTAAGCTGCTTCGTGTGGCATACGAGGCGACCACAGCCGCCTAAACCATCGCTTACCGAAAGCCAATTTATCGAAACTCGTTAACGCGCGCGATGGTCAAAATCGCTACCGACCGCAGAATGTCGCGCCTCCGCACCCGCACCGAGTTCCGCTGTGAGATCTGCTCTGGCGGATAGAAAAGTACTCAGTATACGTCACAACACGAGGGAAAACACTGCCGAGAGGCACCTTTCCAGGTCAGCTACTCCCGGAGCTGCTGGCCCGCTTTCCACCCCCACAGGTCGCCGGATAGGCGCCCTCGTATAAGCCCCGCCTCCTCGTTTCCTTTATGTGGCATCGCCGCCGACACAATACCCCAGGACAAAAGTTTTTTGGTTCTTTTTTTCAAAAAAGAACCAATTTCTCCCCCACGTTTTCTCTCGCACGTTAACTACACCCCACTGCGTGCCAGGCGGCGCGGGCGACGGCGCGGCCGCTGATGACGGCGCCGGCGACGGTGCCGGCCAGCGTCGGATGGCAGGCCTCGCCGGCGAAAGCGAGCCGGCCGCCGGCGAGCGGCGTCGCAAGGGCAAGCCGCGCCGCCGCCGCGCCGGGCAGAGGGTAGGCGTAGGCGCCGAGGAAGGTGGCATCGCTCCCCCAGGTGGTCGCGACGGCTCCCGGCGCGAAGGCGCGGGCGGCGCGGGTGCCAAAGAGGCGGGCGAGTTCGGCGCGGGCGAAATCCTCGGCGGCTTTCACCCCTGCCCGGGCGAGTGCCCAGGCCGCCCCGCCGCCGATGAAGCCGACGACATGGTCGCGCCCGCGCGGCCAGGCGTTGAAGGCCATGAACGGCTCGCCGCGTGCGTCCAGCCGGCGCTCGACGAAGCAACCGGGCGGGAGATCGAGCCGCTCGGCCCCCTCGGCGCGCAACGCGACCTTGCTCAGAAGCCCCATCGGGAGAGCGGCGATGGCCGACGCCGTTGTCACGGGAAGGGCGGGCGTGAACGTGATGTGCCCGGCGGCGAGAACCCCGGTCGAGACGGTGACGATGGCGGCTTTCGCGGCCACCGTCCCGCGCGGGGTTTCGAGCGTGACACCCCCTCCGCCCCAGTCGATGCGCGAGACCGCGGTTGCCGCGGCCAAAACCCCGGCCGGCGGCGCGAGCAGGCGGAGGACATAGGCGCCGAGCCCCTCGGGCGGCAGCAGATTCGTCCCCTCCAGCCGGTTGGCCCGCCAATCGGCGAGGCTGAGGCGGGCGGGATCGGCGGCGGCGATCAGGGTCGCCTCGATCGCCTCGCTATTGGCGTGCCAGGGGTTGGGCGGCAGGTCGTCGAGGGCGGCGGCGAAGCTCGGATCGGCGCCGGGGCGCCCGGCGCGCGCGACCAGCGCCGCTTCCAGCGCCGCATCGGCGGCATCGCGGGCGGCGAGTTCGGCCTCCGTCGCCGGTCTGCCGGCGATGATCACGAGGCGCTGGCGGGCGCGGGCGGTATCGATCAGCGCCTCGCCGCGCCAGCGGCCGAGGCGGGCGAGCGGGTTGCGCTCGGCGCTGTGCAGCCAGGACGCACCGTGATCGAACGGCGCCCCGCCGAGGGCGGCGGGATGGTCGGTGAAGGCGCGGCCGCCGGCGCGCGGCAGGGCTTCGAGGAGGATCACCCGGGCGCCGCGCCGCGCGAGAAACGACGCCGCCGCGAGCCCCGCGACGCCGGCGCCGACGATGGCGATCTCGGGCGCGTTCACCCCATGGCTCGCGCGCGCCGCCGTTGCGCGGCCGCGAACGTGTTTTCCAGGAGATAGGCGATGGTCATCGGCCCGACCCCGCCCGGCACCTTGGTGATCGCGCTTGCCCGCGCCGCGCATTCGGCGAAGGCGACGTCGCCGCGCAATTTGCCGTCGGCGCCGCGATTGATGCCGACATCGATCACCACCGCGCCTTCCGCGACCCAGTCGCCGCGCACCATCTCGGCGCGGCCGACGGCGGCGATCAGGATCTCGGCGCGGCGGCATTCGGCGGCGATATCGCGCGAGCGCGAATGGAGCAGCGTCACCGTCGCGTCCGCCGCGGTCAGAAGCGCCGCGACCGGCCGGCCGACGATCGCCGAACGCCCGAGCACCACCGCCCGGGCGCCGGCGAGCGGGGCGCCGGCCTCGGCCAGAAGCCGCATCACCCCGCGCGGCGTGCAGGGCACGATCGCCGGCAGGCCGAGCGCGAGATAGCCGGCATTGAGGGGGTGAAACCCGTCCACGTCCTTGGCCGGATCGATCGCCTCGATCACCCATTGGGCGCGGATATGGGCCGGGAGCGGCAACTGCACCAGAATGCCATCGGTCGCCGGATCGGCGTTGAGTTCGGCGATCAGGCCGAGCAGCGCCGCCTCGGACGTGGCTTCCGGGAGAGGAAGGGTCCGCGCCGCGAACCCGGCCGCCGCCGCCGCGCGTTCCTTGGCGCGGACATAGACCGCGCTCGCCGGGTCGTGGCCGACGATCACCACCGCGAGCCCGGGGCGATAGGGGAGGGCGGTGATTTTCCCCGCGATTTCGTCCCGAATCCGCTCGGCCAGCGCCTTGCCATCGAGGATGCGCGCGGTCATCGCCGGGGCCCCGTCACCGCAAGCACGATATCACCCTCCCCCGCGCGCCAGCCAGCCATTGCGGCATGTCAGAACAGCCCGGCACGCCAGAGGCCGATCTGGATTTCGCCGAGCAGGATCCGGAGCGCTTGCAGCAGCACGACCAGGATGATCGGGCTGATGTCGATGCCGCCGAAATAGGGCAGGATCGAGCGGATCGGCCGGAGCGCCGGCTCGGTGATGCGGGCGAGGAAATCGGCGATCGTCCAGACCAGCCGGTTGCGCGTGTCGAGGACATTGAAAGCGATCAGATTGCTCATCACCGCGGCCAGGATGACGGCCCAGAAATAGAGCGTGATCAGCTCATTGAGCAGCCAGAAGAGAGCGTTCATGCGAACCCGATCAGGCGCGAAGGAAGGCTCGCGCGAAAGGAGGGTGAAGGATACCCTCAACCTCTAGCCGGGGCGTGCCCGCGCTTCAATCCCGGAGCGTGATCGTCGGAGGCGGAATCGCCGGAGACGTGGGAAACGCGATGAAATGAAATTCAGATTCGGCGCAGCCGCGGGTCGAGGAAATCGCGGAGGCCATCTCCGAGCAGGTTCAACCCCAGCACCGCCGCCATGATCGCGAGCCCGGGAAAGATCGCGAGCCGGGGCGCGGTGAAAATATAGGTCTGGGCGTCGTTCAGCATCCGCCCCCAGCTCGGCGCCGGCGGCTGCGTCCCGAGCCCGACATAGGAGAGCCCGGCCTCGGCGAGGATGGCAAGGGCGAACTGGGTACTCGCCTGCACGACCAGAAGGGCGGCGATGTTGGGGAGGATATGCACGCGCCCGATCGCCAGCTCGTGCCGCCCGAGGAGTTGGGCGGCGCGCACGAAATCACGCTCGCCGAGCGCCCGCGTCGCCCCGCGGGTGAGGCGGGCGAAGACCGGGACATTGAAAATGCCGATCGCCAGCGCCGCGTTCATCGCCCCGGGCCCGGCGAGTGCGGTGATGATCACGGCGGTGAGCAGGGCGGGAAACGCGAACATCAGATCGGCGCCGCGCATCAGGAGGTCATCGACCACGCCGCCACGCCGCCCGGCGAGGAGGCCGAGCGGCACCCCGGCGACGAGGCCGGCGCCGACCGCGACCACCGCGACGGCGAGCGAATTATGCCCCCCCGCGATCAGCACCGAGAGCACGTCGCGCCCGAGCGGATCGGTGCCGAGCCAATGGGCAGCCGAAGGCGCCGCGAGCCGGTGCGCGATATCGATCGCGGTCGGCGGATAGGGGGTCCAGACCAGGGCGAGGAGGGATATCGCCAGCAAGGCGAGGCTGATCGCGCCGCCGACCGCCATCGCCGCGTGGCGGCGCATCAGCGCCCTCCTTGCGCGCGGAGGCGTGGATCGATCAGCACATAGGCGATATCGACCAGGAAATTGACGACGATGACACTGCCGGCGAGCAGGACCACGAGATCTTGGACGACGATGAGATCGCGCCCGGCGATCGCCTGGAACACCAGCCGGCCGAGCCCGGGGAGGGTAAAGACGTTCTCGATGATGATGGTGCCGGCGAGCAGAAACGAGAATTGCAGGCCGAGGATCGTCACCACCGGGATCAGCGCGTTGGGCACCGCGTGGCGCCAGAGCGCCGCGCGGCGGGAAACGCCCTTGGCGAGCGCCGTCCGCATGTAATCCTCGCCCATCGTCTCCAGCATCGCCGAGCGGGTGACGCGGGCGAGGATCGCCGCCTGCGGCAAAGCGAGCGCGAGGGCGGGGAGGAGCAGCGCGCGCAAGCCCGGCCAGATCCCGCCCGCCCAGCCGGGAAAGCCGCTCGCCGGAAGCCAGGCGAGCTTGACCGAAAAGACCAGGATCAGCAGCAGCCCGAGCCAGAAATTCGGCACCGCGACGCCGATTTGCGCCGCCGCCATGGTCAGCGTGTCGGCGGGTTTGCCGCGCTTGGCGGCGGCAAAAACGCCGGTCGGGATAGCGATCGCCGTGGAAAGCGCGATCGCCAGCAAAGCCAGCGGCAGGCTGACACCGACGCGATCGGCGATCAGCCCGGCGATGGGGACGTGATAGGTGAAACTGTCGCCGAAATCACCGGCCAGCATGCCGCCGAGCCAGGCGAGAAAACGCCATGCCGCCGGCCGGTCGAGGCCCATCGCGTGATGCAGGGCGGCGAGCGTGTCGGGGCGCGCATTGACGCCGAGGATCAGCGCCGCCGGATCGCCGGGCAACACGTCGAGAACCAGAAAAACCACCGCCGCCGCCGCGAACAGCGTGACCGCGAGCACAACCAGCCGCCCGCCGAGATAGGGGATCATCGAAACGGGGGGAAAGACTCTTCTTTTTCTGAAGAAAAAGAAGCAAAAAGACTTTTGCTCCGGTTTCTCGGAGCGGCAGTGTCGCGGGCCACGTTCAATTTCCCCAATAAACCCCGGTCACGTCATTCGCCGGGATCGGATCATTGCTCCAGAGTCCATGCAGATGCGCGTTCCAGACGCCAATTTTGGGAAGGACGTAGAGGAAGACATTGGGCTCGTCGGTGGCGAGCTGGCGCTGCATCTGCCGCAGAAGATCGATCCCGGCCGCCGGGTCGGTGGTTTCGCGATAACGCGCGAAGAGCGATTGGAACGCGGCGTTGTGGTAGTTGAAATAATAGTGATCGCGGGCGTAGATCGCGAGATCGCGGGGCTCGGTGTGGGCGATGATCGTCATGTCGAAATCCGAACGCTTGAACACCTGATCGAGCCAGGTCGCCCATTCCATCGGCACCAGATCGACATTGAGCCCGACCTCCTGCAGCATCGCCGCGATCACCTCGCCGCCGCGCCGCGCGTAAGGCGGCGGCGGGAGCGCGAGCGTGAAACGTGTTCCGGGGGCGATGCCGGCTTCGGCGAGCAGCGCCTTGGCGCGCGCCGGATCATAGGGGTAGGTTGCGGCGAGATCGATGAAGCCGGGATCGTTCGGGGTATAATGCGAGCCGATGATCCGCGCCGCGCCCGACATCGTCGCCGTGACCAGCGCGCGGCGGTCGATCGCGTAGGCGAGGGCGCGGCGGACGCGGATATCGTCGAAGGGCTTGCGCGCGTTGTTGAGGGCGAGGAGGGTTTTGCCCTCGGTCGCGCCGATGACCACCGCGAACCGGGAATCGGCGCGGAGCTGGGGCAGGATCTCGGGCGCCGGAAAATTGCCGAAGGCGTCGATATCGCCGGCGAGAAGCGCGGCCGCGGCGGCGGCGGGATCGGCGATGAATTTGAAGGTCACGGCGGAAAGCCGCGCGGCTTGGCCCCAATAGCCGGCGTACCGCGCGAGTTCGACGCGGTCGCCCTTCACCCAGCGGGTGAAGCGGAACGGGCCGGTGCCGATCGGAGTGGTCTGGTTTTGTGCCGCCGTTTGGGGCGCGACCATCACCGCGTCGCCCCAGCCGAGGCCGTAGAGGAAATCCGCGTCCGGCCGCTTGAGGGTGATCACCGCGGTCTCCGGCTCCGGGCAGTCGATCGCCGCGATCGGCTCGAAAATCTCCTTCTGCGCGTTGGTGCTGTCCGGGGCGCGGGCGCGGTCGAAGGAAAATTTCACGATCGCGCAGTCGAATTGGGTGCCGTCATGGAAAGTGACATGGGGGCGGAGCGCGAAGCGGTAGGTCTTGCCGTCCGGCGACATCGTCCACGAGGCGGCCAGGCCGGGCACGACGTGGCCTTCGCCGTCGATCCGCGTCAGACCCTCGAAGACATTGGCATAGACCACCTCGCGGATCGCGGCGGCGGCGCCGGCGGTGGGGTCGAGCCCCGGCGGCTCCAGCACCATCCCGAGCGTGAGCGTGTCCTTGGCCTGTGCCAGCGCTGGGCCGGCGCAAGCGAATACGATTCCGGCGATCCCCAACCCTAGCCGCGCCCACCCCGTCATCCCATCCTCCCGCGCCCGAAGCGCGCCGACTGTCGCGAGGGGGAAGGGTCCGGTCAAGAGGCGGCGGCGCGATCGAGGAACCAGAGCGTCTCGCCGGCCGGGTGAAGGCGCGCCGCCGGCACGTCGGCGCGGCCCTCGCGCACGGCGCGGCAGATCGCCGCCTTGCTCGCGCCGGCAACCAGAAAGGCCACGTGGCGGCTGCTCTCCAACGCCGGATAGGTCAGGGTGATGCGCGTCTCGGGCCGCCCTTGGGTGACGGCGGCGACCCAGGCCCGGCGCTCGGCGAGCACCGCCTGGCCGGGGAGCAGGGACGCGGTGTGGCCATCCTCGCCGAGGCCGAGAAAGACGATGTCGAACAGCGGCCGGGCGGGGTCGAGCGTCTCGGCGCCATAAACCTCGCGGAGGAGCGCCTCATAGCGCGATGCCGCCTCATCGGGCGTGCCGTCGGTCGGGATCGGGTGGATGTTCGCCGCCGGAATGGCGATGTGATCGAGGAGCGCCCGCCGCGTCATGCCGTAATTGCTCTCGGGGTGGTCTGCGGGCACGAAGCGCTCATCACCCCAGAACAGCTCGACGCGCGCCCAGGGAATTGCCTCCCGATACGGCGGCGCCGCGAGCTTCGCGAACAGATCGCGCGGCGTCGCCCCGCCGCTCAAGGCAACGCGCAGCCTCCCCGCCGCCGCGGCGACGCGGGCGGCGAACCAATCGGCGATCTCTGTCGCCAGCGCGTCGCGATCGGCGGCGATGCGGGCCGGCGTCATCATGTCCCGGGCGTTTCGACATGGCCGCCGAAGCCGTAACGCATGGCGGAAAGCAGTTTGTCGGCGAAGCTTTCCTCCTCGCGCGAGCGGAACCGGGCATAGAGGGCGGCGGAGAGCACGTTCGCCGGCACCGCCTCGTCGATCGCCGCCTCGATCGTCCAGCGGCCCTCGCCGGAATCGGCGACATGGCCGGCAAAATGCGAAAGATCGGGATTTTTGGCGAGCGCCGCCGCGGTGAGATCGAGGAGCCAGGACGAAATCACGCTGCCCCGGCGCCAGACCTCGGCGATATCGGGGAGGGTGAGGGTGAAACGTTCGCCTGCGGGCAAGGCGTCGGAGGCGCGATGGCGGAGAATGTCGAAGCCCTCGGCATAGGCCTGCATCAGCCCGTATTCGATGCCGTTATGCACCATTTTGACGAAATGCCCGGCTCCGGCCGGCCCGGCATGGATGTAGCCTTGTTCGGCGCGCGGGTCGAAGTTCTGCCGCCCCGGCGTCCGCGGCGCATCGCCGGCGCCAGGCGCAAGCGCGCGGAAAATCGGGTCGAGATGCTCGATGATCGGCGTCTCGCCGCCGATCATCATGCAAAATCCACGCTCCAACCCCCAGACACCGCCCGAGGTGCCGACATCGACGTAATGGAGGCCGCGCTTTTGCAACTCGCCGGCGCGGCGGACATCGTCCTTGAAATAGGTGTTGCCGCCATCGATGACGATGTCGTCTTTCGCGAAAACCTCGCCGAGCCTGGCGATGGTCTCCTCGGTGATGTGGCCGGCCGGCAGCATCACCCAGGCGATGCGCGGCGGCGCGAGCGCCTCGGCGAGTGCCGCGAGCGAGGTCGCGCCCTCGGCGCCGTCCGTCTCGAGGGAAGCGATCGCGTCGGTGGAGAGATCGAAGACGGCGACCTGATGGCCCGCGCGCATCAGCCGCCGGGCGATGTTCGCGCCCATCCGGCCAAGCCCGATGATGCCCAGTTTCATGATGTTTTTCCCTTAAGATTTCGTTTCGAGCGCGCGCATCAGGGCGGTATCGAGGGCGGCGAGCCCCGATCCGAGATCGCCGCCGATATGAAGGCGAAGAACCCGCCGGTGGCGCTCGACCAATACGCCGAGATCGCCCAAAGCCTGCGCCGCCTTGACGATCCCGAACGTGGCGCGCTGACCCGGGATCGCGATGTCGTTGGCGTCGGACGCGGTGATTTGCAGGAAAATCCCGGAATTCGGCCCGCCTTTGTAAACCTGGCCGGTGGAGTGCAGAAAGCGCGGGCCGAAGCCGAGGCAGGTCGCGATTTTCTTGGCCGCGAGAATGGTTCGGCGGAGGCCCTCGAGCGCCGCCTCATGCGCCGGGTTGCGCGCGATATAGGCGAGGATCGCGGCATAATCGCCGGGTTTGGCGCGGGCAAAATGGGCGGCGAGCGCATCGGCAAGCGTCTTCGCGCCCGCAAGCGCGCGCGCGTTCGCGGGATCGGCGTAAAGCGCGATGGCGCCGTCGCGGAGCAGCGGCGCGGTTTCGGAAAATGCGCCGGTTTTCTCGAAATCTTCGGTGAGCGCCCTTGTCTTGATCTTGCTCGCCTCGACATCGGGCTGATCGAAGGGATTGATGCCGAGAATATTGCCGGCGACCGCGGTCGCGATCTCCCAGCGGAAAAATTCCTGGCCGATATGGTCGGGCGAGGGCACGCGGAGACGCGCGACCGGCCGGCCCATCGCCTCGAGGGCGGCGACCAGGCGCTGTTGCGCGGGATCGGCGGCGCCGTCCAGCGCGAGATAGGCGAAGACCCGATCGGTGCTGTACTCCTCGGGCGCGACCGGCGGCTCATTGGCGATCGGGATCAGGCCGTGGCCGTGCTTGCCGGTCGATTCGGCGAGCAATTGCTCGAGCCAGGCGCCGATCGCTTTGATCCCGGGAGAGGCGATGAGTGTCACCTTGTCGCGCCCGGCGCGGGCGTTGATGCCGAGAAAAACGCCGAGCGCGACACCGGGATTTTCGTCCGGCGGCACGCTCGCGCCGCTTCCATGCTGCATTTGCCTGGCAAGCGTGAGCAGGCGCGCGACATCGAGCCCGAGCGCCGCCGCCGGCACCAGGCCGAAATGGGACAACACCGAATAGCGCCCGCCGATCGTCTTCTCGCCGGGGAAAATCGCGCGGTAGCCATCGGCCTTGGCGATTTTCTCGAGCGCCGAGCCGGGATCGGTGATGGCGACGAACTGCTTGGCATCGCCGGCGCGGGCGAAGAAATGGCGCCGCATCAGCTCCGGCTCGAGGGTCGCGCCGGACTTGCTGGCGACGATGAAGAGCGTGGTTTCGAGCGTGATCGCCGCTTCGAGGGCGGCGATCTGGGCCGGGTCGGTGGAATCGAGCATATGAAAGCGCGGCCCCTTGGCCGCGGGCTTGAGCGTCGTCGCCAGCACTTCGGCGCCGAGGCTGGAGCCGCCCATGCCGAGGAGCACGATGTCGGTGAACCCGGCCTTGGCGAGATCGGCCCTGAACGCGGTGAGCGCCGGGAGAGCCGCCTCGCCGGCGGCGATGGCGTCCAGCCAGCCGAGCCATTGATCCTCGTCGGCGCCGGTCCAGAGCGCCGAATCGCGCCGCCACAGGAGCCGGATCAGCCCCTCCTCGCGCCAGCGCTCGCTCTCGGCGGCGAAGATTTCGGCGTCCGGGCCGGGGGTGATCGTCTGGCGCGGCGCCGTGCCGTCCAGCACCTCGGCGCGGCGGCGGGCGACGGCGGCGAACAATTTGTCGGCATCATCGGCGAAGCGCCGCACGCCATCGGCGACCAGTTCCTCGGTGATCGCATCGAGCGAGATATGGACGCGCGCCAGCGTCGCCAGCACCGCCTCGGCGCCGGCGACATCGTGCGTCAGGGTGATCTTGGCGTGGCCGTGGTCGCGCACCGCGTCCATCGTCGCCGGCGGCATGGTGTTGACCGTCTCCGGCCCGATCAGTTCATCGACATAGAGCGTGTCCGGAAGATGCTTGCTCTTGGTGCCGGTGGAGGCCCAGAGGAGGCGCTGTGGCCGCGCCCCCTTGGCCACGAGTTTTTTCCAGCGCGGGCTCGTGATCAGGGTCTGGTAGCGCTGATAGGCGCGTTTGGCGTTGGCGATCGCGACCTTGCCGTCGAGGCCGCGCAGCGCCTCGGCCTCGGCGCCGCGCGCGGTTTTCAGCCGCTCGGCCACCTCGCGTTCGACCGCCGCGTCGATGCGGCTGACGAAGAAGCTGGCGACGGAGGCGATGCGCGCGATGTCGCGCCTGCCAGCATTCGCCGCCTCCAGCCCGGCGAGATAGGCCTCGGCCACGGCTTCATAGGCGGCGACCGAGAACAGCAGGGTGACATTGACGTTGATGCCGTCCCCGATCAGGGTCCGGATCGCCGAGACGCCGGGCGCGGTGCCGGGCACCTTGATCATCAGATTGGGGCGCTCGACGGCGCGCCAGAGCCGCCGCGCCTCGGCGATCGTGCCCTCGGTGTCCATCGCGAGATAGGGCGACACCTCGAGGCTGACATAGCCGTCGACGCCCTTGGTCTGGTCATGGACCGGGCGCAACTGATCGGCGGCCATGCGGATATCGGCGATGGCGAGATGCTCGAACAAGGCGTCGACGTCGCGATCGGCGGCGCGCACGCAGGCGGCGAGATCGGCGTCGTAATCGGTGGAATGGGCGATCGCTTTTTCGAAGATCGAGGGGTTGGAGGTGACGCCGCGGATGCCGTCCTCGGCGATCAGGCGCCGCAATTCGCCCTTCTCCAGCAATGGGCGGCTCACGAAATCGAGCCAGACCGATTGGCCGAGGGCGGGAAGCTGGGCCAGGGGATTGGTCATGTTCGATACTTTCACAAAACGCCGCGCCGGGAGGGGGAGAGATTACCCCTGGAGATTACCCCTTGGGCCGCCACGCTCAAGAGCGCCGCTGCCTCGCCCCCTCTTGCCTCGCCTTCGGCACGGGGGCAGATGAGGCGGTGGAATGGCGGCCGCGGGCCGCTTGCGGGGGTGAACACGCATGGATCACGAGTGCTTGAAGCGGCGGGCGGCGGCGGCGGCGGTGGCGGAAATCGCCGATGGCATGGTGCTCGGGCTCGGCACCGGCTCGACGGCCGCGTTCATGATCACCCTGCTCGGCGAGCGGATCAAAACCGAGGGGCTTCGCGTGCGCGGGATCCCGACCTCCGAGCGTACCGCTCTGGCCGCGCGGGCGGCGGGCATTCCGCTCACCGATTTTGCGCAGGAGACGGCGATCGACCTCGCGATCGACGGCGCCGACCAGATCACCCGCGACGGTCTCGATCTGATCAAGGGCCTCGGCGGCGCGTTGTTGCGCGAAAAAATCGTCGCCGATGCCGCGCGCCGGCTGGTGATCATGGCGGATGCGAGCAAGCTGGTGGAGACGCTTTCGGGCATCGTTCCGGTGGAGGTGGTTCCCTTCGGCTGGGAGGCGACTTCGCGCAAGATCGAGGCTCTCGGCGGCGCTCCGCGGCTGCGCTCGGCGGCCGATGGCGTGCCCTATCGCAGCGATGGCGGCAATCTCATCCTCGATTGCGATTTCGGCGCGGTGCCCGACCCCGCGCCGCTCGATGACGCGCTCCGCCGCCTCGTCGGCGTCGTCGAGACCGGGTTCTTCCTCGGCCGCGCCGATCTCGTCCTGCTCGCCGAGGAAACCGGGGTCAGGCGTCTTGCGCGCGGTGAGTAGGAAAGTCTTTTTGCTTCTTTTTCTTCAGAAAAAGAAGTTTTCTTTCCCCTTTTTGATGGATTACTGGACTCCATGCGCCCTGTCGTCGTTCTGATCATGGGGGTTTCCGGCGTCGGCAAGACGACGCTGGCGGAGTGTCTGGCGGCGGCCCTCGGTTGGCCGTTTCAGGAGGGGGATGCGCTGCATTCGCCGGAGAATGTCGCGAAAATGGCGGCCGGGATCGCGCTTTCGGACGAAGACCGCGCGCCCTGGCTCGATCGTATCGGCGCCTGGATCGCGGCGCGGCTTGCGGCGGGCGGGGGCGGGATCGTCACCTGTTCGGCGCTCAAGCGCGCCTATCGCGACCGTTTGCTTGGCCCGGTCTTGCTCGGCCCCATCGGCGGGCGCGGCGCGGACGTCGCGCTGATCTATCCCCGGGCGTCTGAGGCCGTGGTCGCGGCGCGGCTGGCGGCGCGGCGCGGGCATTTCATGTCGCCGGCGCTGCTGGCGAGCCAGTTCGCGACGCTTGAGCCGCCAGATGCTGCGGAGGGGCCGCTGGTGGTCGATGCGGCGCAAACGCCGGCGGTGATGTGCGCCGAGGCGCTGGCGCTGCTCGCGGCCCGGGCATGAACGTGTTCTGGCGCGAGGCGTCGCCGGCGCGGCGCGCGGTTGGCCTCTGGTTACTGGTGATCGCGGCGATGATCGGGGTGATGGTGGTTTTGGGCGGCGCCACGCGGGTGTCCGGCTCCGGGCTCTCGATCATGGAATGGGCGCCGCTGGCCGGCGTCGTGCCGCCGCTTTCGGGTGCCGAGTGGCGGCGGCTATTCGCGCTCTATCGCCAGATCCCGCAATACCACCTGCTGCACGAGGGCATGGATCTCGCCGGGTTCCAGCATATTTTCTGGCTGGAATGGACGCACCGGCTGTGGGGGCGGCTGATGGGGGTCGCGTTTTTTCTCCCCCTCGTCGTCTTTTGGTGGCGGGGGTGGCTGGCGCGGCGCCTGGTTGCGCGGCTCCTCGGGATTTTCGTGCTCGGCGGGCTGCAGGGCGCGGTCGGATGGTTCATGGTCGCCTCGGGATTTTTTCCCGACAGCACGGCGGTGGCGCCGGCGCGCCTCGTGATCCATCTCGGCCTCGCTTTGGCGCTCTATGCCGCCGTGCTGTGGACGGCGTTTTCCGAGCTGATTCCCGACCCGGCGGGCGCGCGGGTGGTGCTGGTCCGAGCCGGGGCGCGGCTGACGCTGGCGCTCGTCGCGCTCACCATTCTCGCCGGCGGTTTCGTCGCCGGGCTGCATGCCGGGCTCGATTACAACACGTTTCCGCTCATGGACGGGCATCTGGTGCCGGTGGGCTATGCGCGTCTTTCGCCAATTTGGCGCAATTTCGACGAAAACATCGCCGCCGTGCAGTTCGATCACCGGCTGCTCGCCTCTCTCGCGCTGTTTGCCGCGCTGCTGACGCTCGTCGCCGCGAGCGGACAGCGGGCGCGGCTTTCGCCCCTGGCGCGGCGCGCGCTGGCGGCGCTCGGTGGTGTAATTTTCTTGCAATTTTTGCTCGGCGTGACCACGCTTCTGCTGGTCGTTCCGGCGCCGCTGGCGGTTCTCCATCAGGCCGGCGCGGTGTTGGCGCTCACCGCGTCGCTTTTCACCGTCTATGTCCTGCGCGTGCCCGATCTCCGGAAGGATGTGCCATGACCCCGCTCGCCACCACCGACCGTCTGTTTTTCGAGCGCGCCGAGGCCGTTCTCGACCGTGATACCGCCGAACGCCTCACCGCCGAAGCGCTCGCCGGGACCGATGACGGCGAATTATTCCTCGAATATCGCGAGAGCGAGCAGGTCAGCCTCGATGACGGGCATATCCGCGCCGCCGGCTTCGATACCGCGCTCGGCTTCGGGCTCCGCGCCGTCGCCGGCGCCGCGACCGGCTATGCCCATGCCGGCGAGATCAGCGAGGGGGCGTTGCGTCGCGCCGCCGAGACCGTCCAAGCGGTCGCCGCCGGGCATGGCGGCCGCGCCGCCGCGCCGCCGGCGGGCAGCAATGCGCGGCTCTATGACGAGGCCAATCCGCTGCTGCTGATGCCGTTCGAGGCGCGGGCGCGGCTCCTTGGCGCGATCGATGCTTATGCCCGCGGCAAGGACGGGCGGGTCAAGCAGGTGATGGCCTCGCTCTCCGGGGAGTGGCAGGCGGTGCAGATTCTTCGCCCCGATGGCCGCCGGGTCGCCGATCTCCGCCCGCTGGTGCGGCTCAATGTCGCGGTGGTGGTGGAAAGCGGCGGCCGGCGGGAGACCGGGAGCTTCGGCACCGGCGGGCGCTTCGATTATGGCCGCGTCACCGGCGAGGACACCTGGCGGGCGGCGGTGGACGAGGCGTTGCGCCAGGCGCTGGTCAATCTCGAGAGCCGCCCGGCGCCGGCCGGCGAGATGCCTGTCGTGCTCGGCGCCGGCTGGCCGGGAATTTTGCTGCATGAGGCGATCGGCCATGGGTTGGAGGGGGATTTCAACCGCAAGAAAACCTCCGCCTTCGCCGGCCTCCTCGGCCAGCGCATCGCGGCAGCCGGCGTCACCGTGGTCGATGACGGAACCCTGCCCGATCGCCGCGGCAGCCTCACCGTCGATGACGAGGGCACGCCGAGCGGGCGGACGGTGTTGATCGAGGACGGCATCCTCACCGGCTACCTGCAGGATCGCCAGAACGCGCGTCTGATGGGCATGCGCCCGACCGGCAATGGCCGCCGCCAATCCTATGCCCATGCGCCAATGCCGCGCATGACCAACACCATCATGCTGGGTGGCAACAATACCGCCGAGGAAATGATCCGCTCGGTCAAGCGCGGCTTGTACGCGGTGAATTTCGGCGGCGGGCAGGTGGACATCACCTCCGGCAAATTCGTGTTCTCGGCCTCCGAAGCCTATCTGATCGAGGACGGCAAGGTGACCGCGCCGGTGAAGGGGGCGACGCTGATCGGCAATGGGCCGGAGGCGCTGACCAAGGTGGAGATGATCGGCGATGACATGGCGCTCGACCCCGGGATCGGCACCTGCGGCAAGAACGGCCAGGGGGTTCCGGTCGGCGTCGGCCAGCCGACGCTGAAGCTCGCGGCGCTGACCGTCGGCGGCACCGCCGCGTAATCAGGCGGCGCGGGCGGCGGTGTCTGATGTCTGGCGGGCGAGGATCGCGAGATCGGAGGTGAGGGCGGTGATCACCGGCGCCCAATTGCCCTGGCTCGGCTGGCGGTAGAGGCGGAGTTTTGGGTACCACGGGCTGTCGCTCCGTTCACGCAGCCAGCGCCAGCAGCCATCGAAACGGGACAGCAGCCAGACCGGCTTTCCCACCGCTCCGGCGAGATGGGCGACCGAGGTGTCGACCGAGATCACGAGATCGAGCCCGGCGATGAGCGCCGCGGTATCGGCGAAGTCCGTGACCTCCGGCATCGGGTTGGCGATCGCGAAGGGGGGGTCCGCGAGCTGTGCCGCCGGTGGGCCTTTCTGGAGGCTGATGAAGGTGACGCCGGGCGCCGCGCCGAGCGGGGCGAGGGCGGCGAGCGCGAACGAGCGGCGGCGGTCGATCTGGAAGCATTTCGGCTGATCGGGCCGCGATTCCCCCGCCCAGACGAGGCCGACGCGGAGCCCCGCACCACCCACTGGGCCGGTCGGCAGGCGGGTCGCCCAGTGGTTGACCAGGGCGGGATCGGCGGCGAGATAGGGGATGGCGGCGGGGATGGTCGCGAGATCCGTCCCAAACACGTGCGGCAGGCTGAGCAGCGGGCAATGGAGATCGAAATCGGGCAGTGCCGTGCCGGCGGCGATCACTTGTGCGATCCCGGGCATGCCGGCGCAAAGCCGCGCGAGCGGTGGCTGCACCGCGAGGATGATTCGCGCCCCACTTGCCGCGACCAGCGGCGCGTAGCGGACGAATTGCAGCGTATCGCCAAGGCCTTGCTCGGCATGGAGGAGGATCGTGCGGCCGCTGATGTCCTCGCCCCGCCAGCGTGGCTTGGGCAGCGCGCGTTTGGGCGCCTCGGCGCGTTCCAGCCGGCGCTCGTAAAGCGCGAATCCTTCGCGCATCTCCGTCCCGGTCATCAGGAGCGCGAGGGCGAGATTGAACGCCGGCTCGGGATTTTGAGGCTCCAGCGCCAGGGCGCGGCGAAAATCGGCGATCGATTCCTCGATCCGGCCGCGGCCGTAGAGGGAAACCCCGCGGTTGCAGAGCGCCGGGACGTCATCGGGCCGGCATTGCAGGGCGATGTTGGAGGCGGCGATCGCGTTGTCGAACTGCCCGGTCTCGAACAGCGCCGCGCCGAGATTGACATAGGCCTCGGCATAGTCGGGCTTGAGCGCGAGCGCCTTGAAACAGGCATTGATGGCGTCATCGAACCGCCCGATGGCGCGGAGCGGGGCGGCGAGATTGGAATAGCCCATCGGCCAGTCCGGCGCCTTGGCGATGGCGGCCGAGCCCGCCGCCACGGCTTCGTCGTAGCGCCTCGTATGGAACAGCGCGCCGCAGAGATTGGAGTGCGCGTGGAGATGGTCGGGCACCAGCGCGATCGCCTCGCGGTAGTATCGCAGGGAGTCCTCGAACCGGCACTGCGCCTGCAAGGCATTGCCGCAATTGGCCCAGGCATCGGCGAAATCCGGCCGGCGCGCGAGCAGGCGCTGGTAGATTTCGACCGCTTCCTGGAAACGGCCACGATCATAGAGCGCATTGCCGAGGCCGAAATTGGCATCGGCATCGTCCGGGCCGAGGGCGAGCGCGGCGCGGAACGCGAGTTCGGCCTCCGCCGGCCGGCCGAGCCCCATGAGCGCGAAGCCGAGGCCGATTTCGCCCTGAAAATCGGGGCCGAAGGCGAGCCCGGCGCGGAGCCATGCGACGGCGCCGGCGAGATCCCCGGTTTCGCGATGGATATGGCCGAGCAGCAGGCGCGGCTCGGGCGCCTCTGGCATCAGGGCGGCGGCGGCGGTGAAATGCCGGACCGCGGCGGTGCGGTCGCCGGCCTGGTAGGCCGCGATGCCGGCCGAGAGCACGTGATCGGCGCTCATGTTGTCCGCGTCTATCGTCATGGTCGCAAGGATACCGCGCGATGGTGAACATAGGTTTAACCCGCGCCGCTCAGCGCGCGCTCTGGCCGGATCGCATCGATGCCGCTAGTCTCCGCGCCGCAACCCGCCAAGATGGACCCGATCACCGATGCGTCTCTCCCGCGCCCTGCTCCCCACCCTCAAGGAAACCCCGGCCGAGGCCCAGATCGTCTCGCACCGGCTGATGCTGCGCGCCGGCCTCGTGCGCCAGACCGCGGCCGGCATCTATGCCTGGCTTCCGGCCGGCTATCGCGTGCTCAGCAACATCGCCCGCATCGTGCGCGAGGAGCAGGACGCCGCCGGCGCCCAGGAATTGCTGATGCCGACCATCCAATCGACCGATCTCTGGCGCGAAAGCGGCCGCTATGACGGCTACGGCAAGGAGATGCTGCGCATCCAGGACCGCCATCAGCGTGAGTTGCTCTATGGCCCGACCAATGAGGAGATGATCACCGATCTCTTCCGCCAATCGGTGCATTCCTATCGCGCCCTGCCGCAGATCGTCTATCACATCCAGTGGAAATTCCGCGACGAGGTGCGCCCGCGTTTCGGCGTCATGCGCGGGCGCGAATTCCTGATGAAGGATGCTTATAGTTTCGATATCGACCATCACGGCGCGGTGGTCAGCTATCGGCGGATGATGCTCGCCTACATGCGCACGTTCCAGCGGCTCGGCTTGCGCGCCATCCCGATGGCCGCCGATACCGGGCCGATCGGCGGTGATCTCAGCCATGAATTCATCATTCTCGCCGCGACCGGCGAAAGCCAGGTGTTCTATGACGCCGCGTTCGAGGATATCGACTATACCAGCGGTGATTTCGATATCCGTTCGGAGGGCGACCTCGCGCGGTTCTATGACATGATGACGACGCCCTACGCCGCGACCGACGAAAAACACGATGCCGAACCCTGGGCAAAACTCGATCCCGCGCGCCGGCGCGAGGGACGTGGGATCGAGGTCGGGCATATTTTCCATTTCGGCACCAAATACAGCCAGCCGATGAATTTTACCGTGACCGGGCCGGACGGGCAGAAATTCCATCCCGAAATGGGCAGCTACGGCATCGGCGTGAGCCGCCTCGTCGGCGCGGTGATCGAGGCCTCGCACGATGAGGCCGGCATCATCTGGCCCGACGCCATCGCCCCGTTTCGCGCCGTCATCCTCAATCTCAAACCCGGCGATGCCGCCTGCGATGGCCTTTGCGAACAGATCTACGCGCGCCTCGGCGCGGCCGCGCTCTATGACGACCGCGAGGAGCGCGCCGGGGTGAAATTCGCCGATGCCGATCTCCTCGGCCATCCCTGGCAGATCATCGTCGGCCCGCGCGGCGCCGCGGCCGGCAGGGTGGAACTCAAGCGGCGGGCGAATGGCGCGCGGGAAGAAGTCTCGCCCGACGCCGCGATCGCGAAACTTCTCGGCGCCTAGCATGTTCAACGCTTTCGAGCGCGCGGTCGCGGGCCGCTATCTCCGTGCCCGCCGCGGTGAGCGCTTCGTCTCCGTCATCGCCGGATTTTCGCTGATCGGCATCGCCCTCGGGGTCGCGACCCTGATCATCGTGATGAGCGTGATGGGCGGCTTCAAGGTCGATCTGCTCAACCGTATTCTCGGCCTCAATGGCCATCTCGGCATTTATGCCAGCGAAAGCGAGGGGCCGGAGCGTGGTCTTGCCGATTACGCGGCGCTTGCCGCGCGCATCGCCGGCATTCCCAATGTCGTCTCCGCGATCCCGGTGGTGGATGGCCAGGCTCTGGTCTCAAGCCCGCGCGGCGCCGCGACCGGCGGCCTCATCCGCGGCATCCGCAAGGAGGATCTGCTCGCGCTGCACGCGGTCAGCGATCACCTGCTCGAGGGCTCGCTCGGCGATTTCGCGCCCGGCGACGCGATCGCGATCGGCGCCGGGATGGCGCGGCGCCTCGGGCTCTCCGTCGGCGACAATCTCACGCTGATCTCACCGCAAGGCGCGGCGACGGCGTTCGGGACGGTGCCGCGCATCCGCGCCTATCGGGTGGTCGCGATTTTCCAGATCGGCATGAACGAATACGATCAGGCTTATGCGTTTCTGCCGCTCACTGACGCGCAGGTGTTTTTCCAGGAGCCGCAGACGGTGAGCGAGATCGAGGTGCGGGTTGCCGATCCGCTGGCGGTCGGCGCCGTCGTCCGCGCCGTTCGCGCGACGCTCGGCGATACCCCTGTCCGCATCATCGACTGGCAGCACAGCAACGATAGTTTCTTCACCGCCGTCGAGGTCGAGCAGAACGTGATGTTCCTGATCCTGACACTGATCATCCTGGTCGCGGCGTTCAATGTCATTTCCTCGCTGATCATGATGGTCAAGGACAAGACGCGCGATATCGCGGTCCTGCGCACGCTGGGCGCGCCGCGTGGCGCGGTGATGCGGATTTTTCTGATGTGCGGCGCCTCCGTCGGCGTCGCCGGGACGCTGATCGGAACCCTGCTCGGTGTCGTTTTTTGTCTCAATATCGCAACGTTACAGCATTGGGTGGAGAGCGTCACCGGGGTTTCGGTGTTCAATCCGGAAGTCTATTACCTCGCGCATCTGCCGGCGCGGCTCGATTGGGGCGAAGTCACCGAGATCATCGTCATGGCGCTGGCGCTCTCGCTGCTGGCGACACTCTATCCAAGCTGGCGCGCCGCGCGCACCGATCCGATCGAGGCGCTGCGCCATGAGTGATCCGGGAACGGCGCTCGCCATGCAGGGGGTCGCGCGCATTTTCCGCACCGAGGCCGGGCCGCTTCCGGTTCTCCGCAGCGTCGATCTCGCCCTCGCCGCCGGCGAGATCGTCGCCCTGGTCGCGCCATCGGGGTCGGGCAAATCGACACTGCTGCATCTCGCCGGGCTGCTCGAAAAGCCGGACGAGGGCGAGATTTTCATCGCCGGGCGGGCGGCGGGCCGGCTCGGTGATGGCGAGCGGAGCGCGATCCGCAGCGAAACCATCGGTTTCGTCTATCAGTTTCATCATCTCCTCGGCGAGTTCAGCGCGCTCGAGAATGTCGTCCTGCCGCAGATGATCAAGGGGCGCGCGCGCCGCGCCGCCGCAAGCCATGCCGGTGATTTGCTGGCCGCGCTCGGTCTCGGCGCGCGGCTCCATCATCTGCCGGGGAAGCTCTCGGGCGGCGAGCAGCAGCGGGTCGCGATCGCGCGCGCGCTCGCCAACGCGCCGCGGATTCTGCTCGCCGACGAGCCGACCGGCAATCTCGATGTCGCGACCGCCGAGCTGGTGTTCGCCGCCCTCCTCGATATGGTGCGCGCGCGCGGGGTCGCGGCCCTGATCGCGACCCACAACCCCGATCTCGCGGCGCGCATGGATCGCCGCGTGACGCTCATCGAGGGACGGCTCGTGCCCATGTAAGAAAGGGAAAGGGTTCTTTTTTGAAAAAAAGAACCAAAAAACTTTCCCCCGTTGCGGCAGTGCCTTCGGCACCGCCGCTGCAAGAACGATGGTGATGCTATGACACATGCCGATTTCGTGCATCTCCGGGTCCATTCCGCCTATTCGTTGAGCGAGGGTGCGATCAAGGCGGAGAAGATCGCCGAATGCGCGCGCGCAGGCGCGATGCCGGCGGTTGCGATCACCGATAGCGGCAATCTGTTCGGGGCGCTGGAATTCAGCCAGGCTTGCGCGAAAGCCGGCGTGCAGCCGATCATCGGCTGCCAGATCAATCTCGCGCGCGCCGATAATCCCAGGCTCGCGCCCGATCCGATCGTGCTGCTCGCGCAAGACGCGGCGGGATTGTCCAATTTGCAGCGGCTCTCCTCGCTCGGCTTTCTGACCCCGGAGGCCGGGCTCAAGCCGCAATTGCCGCTCGCCACCATCGCCGCGCATGCGGAGGGGCTCATTCTCCTCACCGGCGGCACCGCGGGACCGCTCGCGCGTCTCCTCGCCGAGGGGCAGCGCTCTGCTGCGGAAGCGCTGCTTGCCGAAATCAGCGAGGCTTTTCCCGATCGCGCGGTGATCGAACTGCATCGCCACGGCTTGGCGCTCGAACGTGCGATCGAGCCCGGGCTGATCACGCTGGCCGACGCAGCCGGCCTGCCACTGGTCGCCACCAATGATTGCTTTTTTGCCCAGGAAGCGATGTTCGAGGCGCATGACGCGCTGCTCTGCATCGCCGAGGGCCGCTTGCTCGCCGAGAGCGAGCGCCGGCGGGTGACCCGCGCGCACGGGTTCAAGAGTGCCGCCGAGATGCGCGCCTTGTTCGCCGATCTGCCGGAAACCTGCGACAACACGCTGGCGATCGCGCGGCGCTGCGCCGTGATGGCCGAAAGCCGCACGCCGATGCTGCCGGTATTTCCGAAAATCGCCGCCGGAACCAGCGAGGAAGCGACGTTGCGGGCGATGGCGCTGGCCGGGCTCGATGCCCGCCTCGCGGCGGCCGGCATCGATGTGGCGGAAGCCGCGCATTATCGCGAGCGGCTCGCTTACGAACTCGACGTGATCGCCAAGATGGGATTCCCCGGCTATTTCCTGATCGTTGCCGATTTTATCCAATGGGCCAAGGCGCAGGGCATACCGGTCGGCCCCGGGCGCGGCTCGGGCGCGGGATCGGTGGTTGCCTGGGCGCTGACCATCACCGATCTCGACCCGCTCCGCTTCGGCTTGCTGTTCGAGCGTTTTCTCAACCCCGAGCGCGTCTCGATGCCGGATTTCGACATCGATTTCTGCCAGCACCGGCGCGACGAGGTGATCGCCTATGTCCGCGCCGAATACGGCGCCGATCGGGTCGCGCAGATCATCACCTTCGGAAAATTGCAGGCCCGTGCCGTGGTCCGCGACGTCGGCCGGGTGCTCGGCCTGCCCTATGGCCAGGTCAACAAGATCGCCGAGCTGATCCCGAACAATCCGGCGAAGCCGGTGACGCTGGCGCAGGCGATCGCCGGCGAGCCGCGTTTGCGGGAGGCGCGCGAGGATGACGAGGCCATCGCGCGCCTCTTGGAAATCGCGCTCCAGCTCGAAGGACTTTATCGCCACGCCAGCACCCACGCCGCCGGCATCGTCATCGGCGACCGGCCGCTGATCGATCTCGTGCCGCTCTATCGCGATCCGCGCTCGGAATTTCTCGTCACCCAGTATTCGATGAAATATGTCGAGCAGGCGGGGCTGGTGAAATTCGATTTTCTTGGCCTGACAACACTCACCATCCTCAAGCGCGCGGTGGATTTTCTTGCCGAGCAGGGGGACGCCGTCGATCTCGCGGAACTACCGCTCGATGACGCGAAAACCTACGAGATGTTGGCCCGTGGCGAGGCCGGCGGCGTGTTCCAGTTCGAAAGCCAGGGCATGCGCGATGTTCTGCGCCAGATGCGGCCCGACCGTTTCGAGGATCTGATCGCCGCCGTCGCCCTCTATCGCCCCGGCCCGATGGCCAATATCCCGGCCTATTGCCAGAGAAAGCACGGCGAGAAATGGGCGCCGCCGCACCCCGATCTCGCCGATATCCTCGGCGAGACCTACGGGATCATGGTCTATCAGGAGCAGGTGATGCAGATCGCCCAGCTTCTTGCCGGCTACAGCCTCGGCGCCGCCGATCTGCTGCGCCGCGCCATGGGCAAGAAGATCCGCGCCGAGATGGAGGCGCAGCGGCGGATTTTTCTCGAAGGCGCCGCCGCGCGCGGGATCGAGGCCGCCAAGGCCAGCGAGATTTTCGATCTCATGGAAAAATTCGCCGATTACGGCTTCAACAAATCGCACGCGGCGGCCTATGCCCTGGTCGCCTATCAGACCGCCTGGATGCGCGCCAATCACCCGACCGCCTTCATCGCCGCCTGCATGAGTCTCGCCATCAACAATACCGACAAGCTCGCGGCACTCCGCCAGGAGGCGCGGGCGCTCGGCATCGCCGTCCTGGCGCCGGACATCAACCGCTCCGGCGCCGATTTCACGCTGGAGCGCGGCGAGGACGGCAAACTCGCCATCCGCTACGCGCTGGCGGCGGTGAAAAAAGTCGGCGAGGCGGCGATGGCGGCGCTGGTCGCGGCGCGCGGCGGCCGCCCGTTCGCCGATTTCGCCGATTTCGCTGCCCGGATCGACGCCCGCGCGCTCAACCGCATGCAGATCGAGAATCTCGCCAAGGCCGGCGCGTTCGACAGTCTGGAGGATAACCGCGCCCGCGTTTTTGCCAGCGCCGAGACCGTGCTCCGCCGCGCCCAGGCCGCAGCCCAGGAGCGCGACAGCGGCCAGGCGGCGCTGTTCGGCGGCGACGGCCGGCGGGAGGCGCTGCGTCTCGCCGATGTCGCCGCCTGGCCGCCGATGGAGCGGCTCGGCTATGAGGCGGAGGCGGTCGGGTTTCACATCACCGCCCATCCGCTCGATGCCTATGCCGGGGCGCTGCGGCGGCTCGGGGTCATCGCGAGCAGCGCGATCGCCGCCCGCGCCGCCGCCGGGATCGGCCGCGTGCGGCTCGCCGGGACGCTGATCAGCGTCAAGGAGCGCCCGACCCGCACGGGGAGCCGCATGGCCTGGGCGCGGCTCTCCGATGCCGGCGGATCGTTCGAGATCACGCTGTTCAGCGAGACCCTCGCCCGCGCCCGCGATCTGCTGCAACCCGGGGCGAGCCTGCTCGCCAGCGTCGATCTCCGCCTCGAGGGCGAAAATCTTCGCCTCACCGCGCACGAGATCTCCGCCCTCGATGCCGCTGCGGCGGCGGTCGCGAGCGGCATTCGGGTCTGGCTCCGCGATGGCGGGGGATTGCCCGATATCCGCGACCTCCTGGCGCGCGAGCGCGGCGGCAAGGGCCGGGTGCGGCTGGTGCCGCGCTTGCCGGAGACCGAGCAGGAGGTCGAGATCGTGCTGCCGGGCGGGTTCCACGTGACCCCGGTTTTGGCGCAGGCGCTGACGCTGCTCCCCAGCGTCGAGCGCGTCGAGGAGGTCTGACGCCGCCTCAGCCGCGAGGGGGGCGCAGCATCGCCTCGATGCGCGGCAGGGCGGCGGCGAGGGCCTCGCGTTCGATCGCGCGGTATTCGGCGACCACCGCCGCCCCGGTCGCGGTCAGTGTCGCGCCGCCGCCGCCGGCGCCGCCGGTCGCGGTGCTGACCACGGCGGTGCCGAGGGCTTTGTTCAGCGCCTCCACCAGATCCCAGGCGCGGCGATAGGACATGCGCAACTCCCGCCCCGCCGCCGAAATCGAGCCGTGGCGTTCGATCGCCTCCAACAGCGCGACCTTGCCCGGCCCGATCCGCGCCCCCGTGGCGAGATCGACCCGGATGGTCAGGCGGTTGGCGGGCAGCGGTTTTTCCTGGCGAGCGATGCGCGGCATGACGGCAAATCTAATCACACTCGCCGGGTGCGCGAAAGAGCGGCGCTGGCGCGTGACGTCGCGCGGGTCTATGTGAAGAAGAACGGTTCTTGCGAGGAGGAACGCGATGCTCAACCCCATCTCCCCCCTGTCGCTCAAGGATGCGAGCCTGTTCCGGCAGCAGAATTACGTCGGCGGCCAATGGATCGGCGCCGCTTCGGGGCGGACGGTCGCGGTGCGCAACCCGGCCAATGGCGAGGTCATCGGCGAGGTGCCGGCGCTGGGCGCGGCCGAGACCAGGGCCGCGATCGAGGCCGCTTATGCCGCCTATCCCGCCTGGCGCGCGCTCACCGCGAAAGAGCGCGCGGCGATTTTGCGCCGGCTCAATGATCTGATGCTCGCCAACGCCGACGATCTCGCGGTGATCATGACCGCCGAGCAGGGGAAGCCTCTGGCCGAAGCGAAGGGCGAGATCGCTTACGCCGCGAGCTTCATCGAATGGTTCGCCGAGGAGGGCAAGCGCGTCTATGGCGACACCATTCCGCAAAACGCCAAGGGACGGCGGATCATCGTGCAAAAGGAGCCGATCGGTGTCTTCGCCGCAATCACGCCGTGGAATTTTCCCGCAGCGATGATCACCCGCAAGGCCGGGCCGGGCTGGGCCGCGGGCTGCACCGGCGTCATCCGCCCGGCGAGCCAGACGCCGTTCTCCGCGCTCGCCATCGCCGTCCTCGCCGAGCGCGCCGGCATGCCGGCCGGGGTCTGCAACGTCATCACCGGGCCTTCCGGCGAGATGGGCGCGGAACTGACCAGCAATCCGCTGGTGCGCAAGCTCTCCTTCACCGGCTCGACCGAAATCGGCGCGAGGCTGCTCGCGCAATGCGCGCCGACGATCAAGAAAACCAGCATGGAACTGGGCGGCAACGCGCCGTTCATCGTCTTCGACGACGCCGATCTCGACGCCGCGGTTCTCGGCGCGATGGCCAGCAAATACCGCAATGCCGGACAGACCTGCGTCTGCGCCAACCGGCTCCTGGTACAGGGCGGCGTCTATGACGCCTTCGCCGCCAAGCTGAAGGCGGCGGTGGAGGCGCTCCGGGTCGGGGACGGCATGGAACCAGGGGTGACGCAGGGGCCGCTGATCAACGCCGAGGCGGTCGCCAAGGTCGAGGCGCATATCGCCGATGCCGTGAAACGCGGCGCCCGCATCGTCACCGGGGGCGCGCGCCATCCGCGTGGCGGCAATTTCTTCACCCCCACCATCCTCGCCGACGTCTCGGCCGGCGCCGACATCTTCCGCGAGGAGACCTTCGGCCCGGTCGCGCCGCTGTTCCGGTTCGAGACCGAGGAAGAGGCGGTGAAACTCGCCAACGACACCGAATTCGGCCTCGCCGCCTATTTCTACGCCCGCGATGTCGGGCGCATCTTCCGCGTCGCCGAGGCGCTCGAATACGGCATCATCGGCATCAATGAGGGCATCATCTCGACCGAGGTCGCGCCGTTCGGCGGCATGAAATCCTCCGGCCTCGGCCGTGAGGGCTCCAAATACGGCATCGAGGATTACCTCGAAATCAAATACTTGGCTCTGGGCGGAATCGGGACGTAAGGGAAGAAAAAATCGTTCTTTTTTGAAAAAAAGAACCAAAAACTTTTATCCGTTGGGCAGTGCCTGCGGCACTGCCCGCTCCGAGAAAACGGGAAGAAAGTCTTTTTTGCCTTAACTCACGGAGACCTGAATGACCTTCGATTTCGATCTGTTCGTGATTGGCGGCGGCTCCGCGGGGGTTCGCTGCGGGCGGATCGCCGCCGCGCATGGCGCGCGGGTCGGGGTTGCCGAGGGGCGGTTCTGGGGCGGCACCTGCGTCAATATCGGCTGTGTGCCGAAGAAAATCCTCGTCCAGGCGGCCGAATATGGTGCCCATGCCGAGGACGCGGCGGGGTTCGGCTGGCGCGGCGCGGCGCCGGGGGCGCATGACTGGGCGGCGCTGATCGCGGCGAAAGACCGCGAGATCGCCCGCCTCAACGGCATTTATCGCCGCCTGCTCGATGGCGCCGGGGCAAAAATATTCGAGGCCCATGCCCGGTTTCTCGATGCGCACCGGATCGCGGTCGGCGACCAGGTGGTGAGCGCCGAGCGGATCGTCATCGCGACCGGCGGCCGCCCGCTTCGCCCCGCCATTCCCGGCGCAGCACTCGGCATCGTCTCCGATGATGCGTTTTATCTCGACCAACGCCCCGATCGCGTGGTGATCCTCGGCAGCGGCTATATCGCCGTCGAATTCGCGGGGATTTTCCGTGGTCTCGGCGCCGAGGTCGATCTGGTGTTCCGCCAGCCCCTGCCGCTCCGTGGCTTCGATCGGGATTTGCGCGAGGCGATGGCCGAGGCGCTGGTGGCGCAGGGGGTGCGTCTCTTTCCCGAAAGCAATATCGCCGAAGTGGAAGCGATGGGCGCCGGACGGGTCGCGGTGCTCGCCGATGGCCGGCGGATCGCCGCCGATTGCGTGTTTTTCGCCTCCGGGCGCGGCGCCAATACCGAGGGGCTGGGCCTCGCTCGCGCCGGGGTTGCGACCAGCGCCGGCGGCGCGGTCGTGATCGGCGAGCAATGGCGCACCAATGTCGCGCATATCCACGCGATCGGCGATGTCACCGACCGCCTCAACCTCACGCCGGTCGCGACCGCCGAGGGGCACGCGCTCGCCGATCTGCTGTTCGCGGGAGAGGCGCGGCCATGGAATTTCGCCGCCGTCGCGACCGCCGTCTTCAGCACGCCGCCGCTCGCGACGGTTGGATTATCCGAGGAGGAAGCGGCGGCGCGGGGCAAGACCGATATCTACCTCAGCCGCTTCACCCCGATGCGCCACACCATCAGCGGGCGGACGCGCAAAACCCTGATCAAGCTGGTCGTCGATCACGCCAGCGGGCGGGTTCTGGGCGCGCATATGTTCGGCGAGGACGCGCCCGAGATCATGCAGGGGATCGCGGTTGCCCTGACCTCTGGCGCGACCAAGGCGGAGTTCGACCAGACCATCGGCATCCACCCGACGGCGGCGGAGGAATTCGTGACGCTCCGCCAGATCACCCGCAGTGTCGGGGGGGCGTGAGATGGCCCGCATCGGGATTGCCGGGGTTGCCGGGCGGATGGGGCGCTTGCTCGCCGAGGAAGCGCGGATGGCGGGAATGCTCGCCGGCGGCACGCTCCGCCCCGGCTCGGCCGCGTTGCCGCCGGACGGCGTCTCGATCCTCGCCGATATCGCCGCCCTCGCCGCCGCCTCCGACGTGGTGATCGATTTCACCCATGCCGCCGCCGTTGGCGGCCACGCCGAGGCCTTGGCCGCGGCCAAAACCCCCTGGGTGCTCGGCACCACCGGGCTGTTCGCCGCCGATGAAGCCATGATCGCCGAGGTGGCGCGGGCCATTCCGGTCTGCGCCGCGCCGAATTTTTCCCCAGGGGTCACACTGTTGCTGGCGCTCGCCGAACGCATGGCGGCGGCGCTCCCGGCCGAGAGCTATGACGCCGAAATCGTCGAGATGCATCATCGCCAGAAGGTCGATGCGCCGTCCGGCACCGCG
Source organism: Pseudomonadota bacterium (assembly GCA_021851785.1). GTDB lineage: Bacteria > Pseudomonadota > Alphaproteobacteria > Acetobacterales > Acetobacteraceae > Acidibrevibacterium. The sequence continues at coordinate 20,972 of JAJZBV010000012.1, read as the reverse complement.
CTCGGGCTCGGCCGCGCGGTCGCCGCCGGGCGCGGGGTCGAACTCGCCGAGGTGATGGAAAGCGGCCGCCACGGCCAGACCGGGGCGCGCAAGCCCGGCGCCATCGGCTTCGCGGCCCTGCGTGGCGGCCAGGTGGTCGGCGAGCACAGTTTGATCTTCGCCGGCGCCCATGAACATATCGCGCTGACCCATCGCGCCTTCGACCGCCGCATTTTCGCCCAGGGCGCGCTGCGGGCGGCGCTGTGGCTGGCGGGCAAGCCGCCTGGCCTCTACTCGATGCGCGACGTGCTCGGCCTTGCCGGCTGAGCCCGGAATGGCTTGACCGCAAGGCCGGTTTCCGCCACACAGCCTCCGCTCCGGTGCCGCCTGCGCCGGCGCGGCCGCCGGCATTCTCCGGTCCCTGCGCGACAAGAGGACGAATTGCGCCATGCGCGATAAGGGCGATTTCCTGTTCACCTCCGAATCGGTTTCCGAGGGGCACCCCGACAAGGTTGCCGACCGCATCAGCGACACCGTGCTCGATGCCTTCCTCGCCGCCGACCCCTATGCGCGCGTCGCCTGCGAAACCCTGGTGACCACCAACCGCATCGTGCTCGCCGGCGAAACCCGCGGGCCGGACACCATCACCGCCGAGTATCTCGCGCATCTCGCGCGCCTTGCGGTGCATGACATCGGCTATGACCAGGAGGGGTTCAGTTGGCGCAACGCCACGGTGGAATGCCACCTCCACGCCCAGTCCCAGGACATCGCCCAGGGCGTCGATTCCGCCGGCAACAAGGATGAAGGCGCCGGCGATCAGGGCATCATGTTCGGCTATGCCTGCCGCGAGACCGAGGCGCTGATGCCGGCGCCGATCTATTATGCCCATCTCATCCTGCGCCGGATCAGCGAATTGCGCCGCGCCCGCGACCTCTCGGCCGCCGGCCTGCTGCCCGACGCCAAAAGCCAGGTGACGCTGCGCTATGTCGATGGCAAGCCGGTCGGGGCGACCAGCATCGTCGTTTCCATCCAGCACGTCGCCGAGCTGGAGCGGGAGGAAATCAAGCGCCGGCTGTGGCCGATCGTCGAAAGCAGCCTGCCCGCCGGCTGGATGTGCCCGGAGGCGCAGTTTTACGTGAACCCGACGGGGAAATTCGTCATCGGCGGCCCGGACGGGGATTGCGGCCTGACCGGGCGCAAGATCATCGTCGATACCTATGGTGGGGCGGCGCCGCATGGCGGCGGCGCCTTCAGTGGCAAGGATCCGACCAAGGTCGATCGCTCCGCCGCCTATGCCTGCCGCTATCTCGCGAAAAACGTCGTCGCCGCCGGGCTCGCCGAGAGCTGCACGATCCAGATCAGCTACGCGATCGGGGTTTCGCATCCGCTTTCGGTCTATGTCGATCTGCACGGCACCGGGCGCGACGTGGATGAAATCCGGCTGGAGCGGGTGCTGCGCGATCTCGTCAACCTCTCGCCGCGCGGCATTCGCGAGCATCTCCATCTCAATCGCCCGATCTATGTGCCGACCTCGGCCTATGGCCATTTCGGCCGCGAGCCCGATCCCGAACTCGGCACCTTCACTTGGGAGCGGACCGATCTCGTCCCCGCGCTGCGCGCGGCTTTCGGTCGTTGAGGGGCTGATTCCGGAAGCTCCCGGCGCAAGCAAGGTCAAGAAGCCGCCGGAGCGGCTCTATGGCCGCCAGCACGGCCACGCCTTGCGCCCGCGCCAGGCGCGGCTTTTGGCCGAAACCCTGCCGCGCCTTCGCCTCGACCCCGCTGATCCGCTCGCCGGGCTTGGCGGGTTCGCCTCGGTCGCGCTCGAGATCGGCTTTGGCGGCGGGGAGCACGCGCTCGCCGAAATCGCCGCCCATCCCGAGGTCGCTTTGATCGCGTGCGAGGTCTATGCCAACGGCATCGCCTCGCTGCTCGGCCGGCTGGTGCCGGAAGGCGGGGAGGCCGGCGCGCCCTTGCCGCCCCATCTCCGGCTTTGGGATGGCGACGCGCGGATCGTGCTGCGCGCCGTGCCGGAAGCGTCCCTCGCGCGCGTGTTTCTGCTGTTCCCCGACCCGTGGCCGAAAGCGCGCCACGCCAAGCGCCGCTTCGTGCATCCCGAGAACCTGCCGCTCATCGCCGGCGCGCTCTGCCCCGGCGGCGAGTGGCGGATCGCGACCGATGATCCGACCTATCAGGCCTGGGTCGCCGAAACCCTGGCCGCGCAGCGGTTTTTCGCGCCCGCCGCGCCCATGACGATGCGCCCGCCGGATTGGGCGCCGACGCGCTATGAGGCGAAGGCGCTCAAAGCCGGACGGACACCGCTTTACTGGTCGCTGCGGCGGGTTTGACGGCGCGCCCGATTGAACGGCGCCGGTATATATGAATAATAACCATCAAGTGGCGCCCTCTCGTGCCGCCGGGGGAAAGAAAAATGAACAATATGAGGAACATATCTCGCCCGCGCCGGGTTTTTGGCATGGTTGCGGGGGTGGTCCTGGCCGCTCTCGCCATCCCCGCGCTGGCTCGGGCCGAGGATCAGACGGTCGAGCTGAAACTCTCGCACTGGCTGCCGCCGGCGCATCCGCTGCAAAAATCGGTGGAGGAATGGGCGGCGTCACTCAAGGCCGATTCGCATGGCTCGCTGACCGCGGTGATCTTTCCCGCCGAACAGCTCGGCAAGGCGTTCGACCATTACGACATGGCGCGCGACGGCATCGCCGATGCGAGTTTCGTCAATCCCGGCTATCAGCCCGGGCGGTTTCCGATTCTCGCGCTGAGTGATCTGCCGTTTCAGTACCACGACGCGAAAACCGGCACCGCCGCCCTCGATGACTGGTATCGCGCCTATGCCGCGCGCGAGATGAAGGACGTGCATTATTGCTTCGCCTTCATGCATGATCCGGGCACGCTGCACACCCGCCGGCAGGTTCTCATGCCGGCGGATATACGCGGCCTCAAGCTGCGGCCGGCGGATGCGACGATCGGCAATTTCGTCACTTTGCTGGGTGGCACCAACGTCCAGGCCTCGGCACCGGCGGCGCGTGACCTGCTGGAGCGCCGCGTCGCCGACGGGATTTTCTTCCCCTGGGGCTCGCTGGTGCTGTTCGGCATCGACAAGGTGGTAAAATTCCATATCGACGCCAATGTCTACGTCACCACCTTCGTCTGGGTGCTCAACAAGACGCGCTATGACGGGCTGGCGGCGGACCAGAAGGCGGTGATCGACGCCCATTGCAACGCCGAATGGGCGGTGCGGTTCGCCAGCCCCTGGGCCGATTTCGAGGCCGCCGGCCGTGCCAAGGTCGCCGCCGAGCCGGGGCAGACCCTCCTCACCCTCACCCCCGAGCAGCTCAAGGCGTGGCGCGACGCGGCGGCGCCACTGCATCAGGATTGGGCGGCCGCGGTCAAGCGCGCCGGCGGCGACCCGGACGCCATCGCCAAGACCTTCGCCGCCAGCCTCACCGACCATCACGCGCAATACTGAGCGCGGCGATGGGCTCCTTTCGCCTGATCGGCGCGATCGAGCGGGCGGCAGGCGGGCTGCTCGCCCTGGTCACCGCGCTCACCTTCGTCTCGGTGGTGCTGCGCTATGTGTTCAACTGGTCGATCCCGGACAGCTACGATCTCGGGCGCAATCTGCTCGGCATCCTGATTTTCTGGGGCATCGCCGTCACCGGCTATCGCGGCGAGCACATCACCGTCGATCTCCTGTGGAACGCCGTGCCGGAGCGGGCGCGGCGGGGGCTGGCGCGATTCGATGATATCGTTCTGGCGCTGGCGATGGCGGCGCTCGCGGTGACCATGGCGATGAAGGCCCTGGATACGAAGACGAGCGGCGAGGCGAGCTATGATCTCAACCTGCCGCTCTGGCCGTTTCAGGCCCTGGCCTGGCTCGGATTCGCGAGCGGCTTCCTGCTCGCGACGCTGCGCCTGCTCCGCCCGCCGCCGCGGGAAAGGGGATGAAGATTTTTTCTTCCGTTGGGCAGTGCCTGCGACACTGCCCGCTCCGAGAAAACGGGAAGAAAGTCTTTTTGCTTCTTTTTCTTCAGAAAAAGAAGATCTTTTCTTCCTGTTGTTACTTATAAGGATCCCGGCATGGACCCGAGCCTGATCGCGATCCTCGGCTTCGTTCTGTTGTTCGTGCTGATGCTGCTCCGCGTGCCGGTCGGCGTCGCGATGGGGATGGTCGGGGTTGGCGGGTTCGCCAGCATCGCCGGTTTCGGGCCGGCGATGAAGCTGCTCGCGCAATCGCCGATCCGGACCGCGACCGATGCCGGTTTCGCGGTGATCCCGATGTTCCTGCTGATGGGCGCGATCGCCTCCGAATCCGGCATGAGCACGGAATTGTTCAAGGCGGCGCACAGCTTCCTCGGCCATCGTCGTGGCGGGCTCGGCATGGCGACGATCGCCGCCTGCGCCGGGTTTGCCGCGATCTCCGGCTCCTCGGTCGCGACCGCGGCGACGTTTTCCGCCGTCGCCTATCCCGAGATGCGGCGCTTTCACTATCCGCAAAGCTTCGCCGCTGGTGTCATCGCCGCCGGCGGCACGCTCGGCGCCATTCTGCCGCCCTCCATCGTGCTCGCGGTCTATAGCCTGATCACCCAGCAGGATGTCGGCAAGCTCTATATCGCTGGCGTCCTTCCCGGGCTCCTCGCGATCGCGATGTATCTGGTGACGATTTTCCTGATCGGCGCGCTCCGCCCCGGGTTTTTGCCGACCACCCCGCGCGCCTCCTGGGCCGAGCGGCGCGCGGCGCTGCGCGGCGTCTGGGCGATCGGGCTTTTGTTTCTGTTCGTCGTCGGCGGACTCTATGGCGGGATGTTCACCGCGACCGAGGCGGCGAGCATGGGCGCCGGCGGCGCGTTCGTCATCGCGGCCTTCCGCCGCCGGCTCTCGGCGCCGCAACTGATGGCGTGCCTGGTGCGCGCGGTGCGCACCAGCGCCGCGATCTTCACCATCCTCATCGGCGCCCTGTTGTTCGGCTATTTCCTTACCGTGACGCAAACCCCGCAGCATCTGACGGCGACGCTGGCCGGGCTCGGGATCGGGCGCTACGGCATTCTCGCGCTGATCATGCTGATGTATCTCGGGCTCGGCTGCGTGATGGACGCGATGGCGATGGTCATTCTCACCATTCCGATCGTGTTTCCGCTGATCACCGCGCTCGGTTTCGATCCGATCTGGTTCGGTATCATCATCGTCATGACGGTGGAACTCGGCCTCATCCATCCTCCCGTGGGGATGAACGTGTTCGTCATCAAAAGCGTGATCGGCGAGGTGCGCATCGCGACGATTTTCGCCGGTGTCATCCCGTTCGTGATCACCGACATCGTCCGCCTCTGCGTCCTGATCGCATTCCCCGCCATTTCCACCTGGCTGCCCGGCCAGATGTAGCCGGGTGCGGCTCAAAACCCGAGTTGCGCGCGGATCTCGGCCGGCGTGAGGCCGAGCGTGCGCAAGCCCGCCGAGCCCGCGGATTTCGCGAGCCGCGCGCCGCGCGCATCGGTGATCAGGCGGTGATGCGCGTAATCCGGCGCCGGCCAGCCCATCAGCGCCTGCAACAGGCGATGGAGATCGGTCGCCGGGCGCAGATCCTCCCCGCGCGTGACCAGCGTGATCCCTTGCCAGGCGTCGTCATGGGTCACCGCGAGATGATAGCTCGCCGGGCTGTCTTTCCGCCCGAGCACGACATCGCCGAAGCGCGCGGGATGGCAGGGGAGGCGGCCGAGGCCGGTTTCCTGATAGCTGAGCGGGCCGGGGCAGGCGGCGAGCGCTGCGGCCATGTCGAGGCGGAAGGCGTGCGGGACGCCGGCGGTAAGGCGCGCCTGGCGGGTTTCGGCGGGAAGCGCGCGGCAGGTGCCGGGATAGAACGGCGCCCCGTCCGGCGTCCGGGTGCTGCTCGCTCGGGCGATATCGGCGCGGGTGCAAAAACAGGGATAGAGCAGCCCGCGCGCGGCAAGCTGATCGAGCACGCCGCGGTAGTCGCCGAAATGCGCCGATTGCACGCGAACCGGCGTCTCGAAGGCGAGGCCGAGCCAGGCGAGATCAGCGAGGATCGCGCGGGTGAAGGCCGGCCGGCAGCGGGTCTCGTCGATATCCTCGATGCGGAGCAGAAACCGCCCGCCCGCCTCCCGCGCGCGGTGTTCGGCGAAGAGGGCGGCATAGGCGTGACCGAGATGAAGCGGGCCGGTGGGCGAGGGGGCGAAGCGCGTCGTGATCATGATCGCATGATAGTTCGATGACCGCCCCGCCGGCGGGGTTGCGGCGTCGCGCCGGCTCTGCGATAACGGCGATGAACTTTCGCGGCGCACAATATCTGGCGGCCCGAGCGACGAAGCCTCTCCAGACATTGCGCTCCGCCCGAGCAGGAGCGGATTTTGCCCCGAGACGGATGGAATGTCAGGCCGGTTTTGGGCGCTGTGACGCGGCGAGGGGTGCGGTCGTTTTTCAAACGAAGGCCCGCCCAAGAACGCCAGCCCGGGGGACGCCAGCCGGGGCGGTGATGAACGATTTGCAGACCCTGGTCCTGAACGCCGATTTCCGACCGCTGTCGCGGTTTCCGCTTTCCTCCTGGCACTGGAAAGACGCCGTCAGCGCCCTGGTTCTGCAACGGGTCAATCTGGTCGCCGAATATGACCATGTCATCCGCTCGCCGAGCCGCGCGATGCGGGTGCCGAGCGTCGTCGCCCTGAAACGCTATCTCCATCTCGGCGGTTATCCGGCCTTTACCCGCTTCAACATCTATTGCCGCGATCGCTGGTGCTGCCAATACTGCGCCGAGGAATTCTCCTCCAGCGAACTCACCTTCGACCACGTCGTGCCGCGCTCGCGCGGCGGGCGGACGACCTGGGAGAATGTCGTCACCGCCTGCTCGCGGTGCAATCTCGGCAAGGCCAACCGCACCCCGCGCGAGGCCGGAATGCATCTGCTGCGCCGCCCCTACCGGCCGAGCCGGCGCGAACTCGCCCATGCCGCCGCCCCGCTCGGGCGTGAGCAGGTGCATCACAGTTGGGTCGATTTCCTCTACTGGGATTCGGAACTCGAGGCTTAGAGCCTGATCGTTTTGGCTGGGATCGCCACAGGGGATCCCAGCCAAAACGTGAATCAGTCTCTATCAATGGTTTAGAGCGCGCTCACTCGTCCGGGCGGCGCGCCAGCACTTCCCGCTTGCCGACATGGTTGGCGGCGCTGACGATGCCCTCTTTCTCCATCTGTTCGATCAGCTTGGCGGCGCGGTTATAGCCGATCTGGAGATGGCGCTGGATGAACGAGGTCGACGCCTTCCCCTCCCGCGCGACGAGATCGACCGCCTGATCGAAGAGGCTGGTCTCGCCGCCCCCATCGCCACCACCGAACCCGCCGCCTCCGAACCCGCCGCCGCTGGTGCCGGAATCGCCGTCCTCGGCCTCGGTGACCTCTTCGAGATAGGCCGGCTCGCCCTGGCTCCTGAGGAAGGCGACGACATCCTCGACCTCGCGATCGGTGACGAAGGGCCCATGGGTGCGGGTGATGCGCCCGCCGCCCATCATGTAGAGCATGTCGCCCTGGCCGAGCAGCTGCTCCGCGCCCTGCTCGCCGAGGATGGTGCGGCTGTCGAATTTGCTGATCACCTGGAAGCTGATCCGGGTCGGGAAATTGGCCTTGATGGTCCCGGTGATGACATCGACCGAGGGCCGCTGCGTCGCCATGATGACATGGATGCCGGCGGCGCGCGCCATCTGGGCGAGGCGCTGCACCGCCGCCTCGATCTCCTTGCCGGCGACCATCATGAGGTCCGCCATCTCGTCGATGACGACGACGATGAAGGGTAGCGGCTCCAGCGCCAGCGGTTGATCCTCATGGACGGCGCGGCCGGTCTCGGCATCGAACCCGGTCTGCACCCGGCGCGTCACCACCTCGCCCCGCTCACGCGCTTCCGCCACCCGCTCGTTATAGCCGCCGATATTGCGCACCCCGAGCTGGCTCATGGCGCGATAGCGGCGCTCCATCTCGCGCACCGTCCATTTCAGCGCCGTCACCGCCTTGACCGGCTCGGTCACCACCGGCGCCATCAGATGCGGAATGCCCTGATAGACCGACAGCTCCAGCATCTTGGGATCGATCATGATCAGCCGGCACTGATCGGGCGAGAGGCGATAGAGCAGGCTCAGGATCATCGCGTTGACGCCGACCGATTTGCCCGACCCGGTGGTGCCGGCGATCAGCAGATGCGGCATGCGCGCGAGGTCGGCGATCACCGGCGCGCCGCTGATGTCCTTGCCGAGCGCGAGCGCGAGCCGCCCCGGCTGCTTGTGCCACGAATCGCTTTCCAGCAACTCGCTGAGATAGACCGTCTCGCGCCTGGCGTTGGGCACTTCGATGCCGATGACGTTGCGCCCGGGCACGGTCGCGATGCGCACCGCGACCACCGAGAGGCTGCGCGCGATATCGTCGGCGAGGCCGATGACGCGGGCGCTGCGGATGCCGGGGGCCGGCTCCAGCTCATAGAGGGTCACCACCGGCCCCGGGCGGATGTCGCGGATCGTACCCTGGACGCCGTAATCGGCGAGCACGCTCTCCAAAAGCCGGGCATTGGCTTCGAGGGCATCGGCGCCGGGGCCGATGGCGGCGCGCGCCGGCGCCGGTTTGAGAAGCGCGAGCGAGGGGAATTGCCAGCCGGATTCGGCGAGCGGCAGCGCCTCCTGGCGCGGCGGTGGCCGGCGTGGCGGCGCGATGACGCGGGCACGCGGTGGCGTTTGCGCGGCCGCGGCCGGGGATGCCGTGGGCGCCGGCGGACGGGCGGCGCCGGCGAAACCCTCCGGTGGTGAGGTGAGCAGATCGCGCCCGAGAATCGGCGCGAGCCGCGCCTTGGCCGCGCGCCAGAGGCGGACAATCCGCCCGGCCCCGTCGCGGCCCTGGCGGACGCCGTCGCCGGCGAGCCGAGCCACGCCGCCGCCCGCCGCCCGCCACTCCGCGAGGGAGAGGCCGAAGCCGAGCAGCGCGAGGCTCCCCGCCAGCGCCGCGCCGAGCGCGACCACGATGGCGACCCCGAGCGTGCCCAGCAGGCCGCGCCCGGCGGCAAGCGCGGTCGCGGCGACGATGCCGCCGATCGCGCCACCGAGGCCGGCCGGGCTCGGCCAGGCGACCGGCAGCGGGAGAGCGGCGAAGAGCCCGGCGAGAACCGGCAGCGCCGCGATCAGTGCCGCGAGCCGGAGCGGCGCCGCGCCGAGCCCGCGATGCGCGGCCAGCCGCCACGCCCAGGCGAGCAAAGCGAGCGCCGGCAACACCCCGGCGAGCCCGAGGAATTGCAGCAGGAGATCGGCGATGATCGCCCCGAGCGGCCCGGCGAGATTATGCACCCCCACCCGCGTCGCGGTGTCGAGCGAGGGATCGGCCGGAGAATAGGAGGCGAGCGCGACCAGCAGCGTGACGCCGCCCAACGCGAGCGCCAGGCCGCAGAATTCGCCGAGCCGCCGGCCGATCAGGCCCCGGAGCCGGGGCGAGGCGAAGGGGCGCTCTTCGAGGGACGGTCCCCCGCGATCCTGCCTTCGAGCGTCGTGCCCGACGAACTCACGCCGTGAGGCGGTGGCGGCCATGGCCATGAATCCTTGAGATCATGGCGCAATCCTACATCAGAACCGATTGGAGGAAAATCGTTTTCCGAATGCGCCGTGTGGCAAGCGCGGCGCAGTCGCGCTTGCGCTGCCCTGCCCCGATAGGGTATGGCTTGCAAGAACTTTGACCCGAAGGCCAGAACAGGGGCGGAAGACCATGAACGCGAAAGCGGCGTTACGGCGGCTCTCGGAACTCCGCTTGCGCGAGACCTTCGCGCATGAGCGGCGCTGCGGCGCGCTCGCGTTCGCGCTCTCGGAACATCTGGGCCTGCCCCCCGCCACCTGCGCCGCCTATCGCCATGCCGCCGAATTGCACGATGTCGGCAAGCTCGTGCTGCCCGATGCCGTGCTTGAGAAGCCCGGGCGGCTTTCGGCGGAAGAATACGCGCTCGTTCGGCGCCATACCGAGTATGGTCATGATATATTAACTGCCTCGGGGGAGCCGGGATTGGCCCTGGCGGCGGAAGTGGCGCTCATGCACCATGAGCGCTGGGATGGGTCGGGCTATCCGCATGGCCTCCGCGGCGAGGCGATCCCGCCGGCGGCGCGGCTGGTCGCGCTCTGCGACGTCTATGCCGCCCTGCGCGAGGAACGCACCTATAAAGCGCCGCTGTCGCATGAGGCGACCTGCCATTGGCTGCTGAACGGCACACCGGCGGGGGAGGGCCTCCATCCCGGCCAGTTCGACCCTGATCTTCTGGCCGTTCTGGCCACGGCCCCCGCGTTGTTTCACGGCGCCTTCGCCCTCGCCTGAACGCGCCATCTCGCGCCCGATTGCCCTGGGAGGCTGCGGTTTTCCCTTGCGCGTTTGCTGCGTTGCACCTAAAAGCGGTGCCGGGTCACGCCCCCCCACCGGGGCGCTTCTCTTCTGCAAGGGAGAGCCAGAGATGGCACATCACGCGACGCCGCCGGCATTGCGCCCGGCCAACCCCCATTTTTCCTCCGGCCCCTGCGCCAAGCACCCCGGCTATTCGCTCGCCGCCCTCGAAGACGCGATGCCTGGGGGTGCGATACTGGGGCGAAGCCACCGCGCGAAACTGCCCAAGGCGCGGCTTTTGGAGGTCATCACCCGCTCGCGGGCACTCCTCGGCATGCCCGCCGATTGGCGGCTCGGCATCGTCCCTGCCTCCGATACCGGCGCCGTGGAGCTGGCGCTGTGGTCGCTGCTCGGCGCCCGCCCGGTCGATGTGCTGGCGTTCGAGAGTTTTTCGGAAGGTTGGGCGAACGATATCGTGAAGCAGCTCAAGCTCCGCGAGGCCCGCGTGCTCAGCGCCGATTACGGGCGTCTGCCCGATCTCGGCGCGGTCGATCCCGCCCATGATGTGGTGTTCACCTGGAACGGCACCACGTCGGGCGTTCGCGTCCCCGACGCCGGCTGGATCGCCGCCGACCGCGCGGGGCTCGCGATTTGCGATGCGACCTCGGCGGCGTTCGCGATGGAACTTCCCTGGGACAAGCTCGATGTCGTCACCTGGTCGTGGCAGAAAGTGCTCGGCGGCGAAGGCGCGCATGGCATGCTGGCGCTCTCGCCGCGCGCCGCGGCGCGGCTCGAGACCTATCAGCCTTCCTGGCCGCTGCCGAAGATTTTCCGCCTCACCAAAGGGGGAAAACTGAGCGAGGGCGTGTTTCAGGGCGAGACCATCAACACCCCGAGCATGCTCGCGGTCGAGGACGCGCTCGACGGGTTGCGCTGGGCGGAGCGGATCGGCGGTCTCCCCGCGTTGATCGCCCGCTCGGAGGCCAGTCTCGCCACCGTCGCCGCCTGGGTCGAGCGGAGCGAATGGGCGGAGTTTCTGGCCCGCGATCCCCGCACCCGCTCCTCGACCTCGATCTGTCTCACCATCAAGGCGCCCTGGTTCCAGGCGCTGGCGCCGGCGGGCCGGGCCGAGGCGGCGAAGAAAATCGCCGCCCTTCTCGAGGCCGAAGGCGTTGCTTTTGATATCGCAAGCTATCGCGACGCGCCGCCGGGGCTTCGCATCTGGGCCGGGGCGACGGTGGAACCGAGCGACATCGAAGCCCTTCTCCCCTGGCTCGACTGGGCCGAGGCCGAGATCAGCGCCCAGTACACGCCAGCCGCCGGGGAGTGAAAAATGCCGAAAATCCTGATCAGCGATAAGCTTTCGCCCGCCGCCGTCGATATCTTCCGCGCCCGCGGCCTCGAGGCCGATCTTCGCCCCGGCCTCACGCCGGGGGAACTCCGCGCCATCATCGCCCCTTATGACGGGCTCGCGATCCGCTCGGCGACCAAGGTCACCAAGGAATTGCTCGAGGCGGCCAGCAATCTGAAAGTGGTTGGCCGCGCCGGGATCGGCGTCGATAATGTCGATGTCAAGGCGGCGACGGCGCGCGGCGTGGTGGTGATGAACACGCCCAACGGCAACGCCATCACCACCGCCGAGCACGCGATCGCGCTGATGTTCGCGCTCGCCCGCCAGATCCCCGAGGCGACGCAATCGACCAAGGCCGGGAAGTGGGAAAAGAACCGCTTCATGGGCGTCGAGCTGTTTGCGAAAACCCTCGGCCTGATCGGCTGCGGCAATATCGGCTCGATCGTCGCCGACCGCGCCATCGGCCTCAAGATGAAGGTGATCGCCTATGATCCCTTCCTCAGCGAGGAGCGGGCGCTGACGCTCGGGGTGGAAAAAGTGACGCTCGCGGATCTGCTCGCGCGCGCCGATGTCATCACCCTCCATACCCCGCTCACCGATGAGACCCGCGACATCCTCTCGCGCGCCGCACTCGCCAAGACCAGGCGCGGCGTTCGCATCATCAACTGCGCGCGCGGCGGGCTGATCGACGAGGCGGCGCTCCATGACGCGCTCCGCGCCGGGCATGTCGCGGGTGCCGCGCTCGACGTCTTCGCCGCCGAGCCGGCGACCGCAAACCCGCTATTCGCGCTGGAGAACGTCGTCTGCACGCCGCATCTCGGTGCCGCGACCTCGGAGGCGCAGGAGAATGTGGCGCTCCAGGTCGCGGAGCAGATGAGCGATTTCCTGCTCACCGGCGCCGTCACCAACGCCATCAACATGCCCTCGGTCTCGGCCGAGGATGCGCCGCGGCTCAAGCCCTATATGGAACTCTGCCGCTTGCTTGGCGCCTTCGCCGGCCAGCTCACGCGGGCGCGGGAAGGGGTCTTGCGCCGCATCACCATCGAATACGAGGGGCAGGCGGCGAAGCTCAACCACAAGCCGCTGACCGCGGCGGCGCTGGCCGGGCTGCTTTCGCCGATGTTCGCCGGCGTCAACATGGTGAACGCGCCGCTGCTGGCGCGCGAGCGCGGCCTCGATATCGCCGAGACGGTGCTCGACCGGCCGAGCGAATACCAGACCCTGGTGCGGGTTTCGGTCGAGACCGACGAGCATGAGCGGAGCGTCGCCGGCACCCTGTTCGCCGGCGCCAAGCCGCGTCTCGTCGAAATCAAGGGCATCCAGGTGGAGGCGGATTTCTCCTCCCACATGCTCTATGTGACGAACGAGGATCGGCCCGGCTTCATCGGCCGCTTCGGCGCGCTTCTCGCCGAGGCCGGGATCAACATCGCGACCTTCCATCTCGGCCGCGCCAATGCCGGGGGCGATGCGATCTGCCTGGTTTCGGTCGATGAGGCGGTGCCTGAGGCGGTTCTGGAAGCGGTGCGGCACTTGCCGCTGGTGCGCCAGGCGGCGACACTCGATTTCTGAGCGTCGTCCCGCGTGGGAGCGGGGGTTTCATCGCCGGCGGCGGTCGGATTTTGCCTGCCGGCTTATGATATGGCACGCTAGTGCCCGTTTCGTTCGCCGGGATCCGCCGCATGACCGCTCCCCGCCCCCGCTTGCGCCGCTGGTATGCCGCCGCCCTCGCCGGGGCGGGTATCGCTGCTATTGGCCTTGGCGCCAGCTTGGTTCTGCGCGAGCCGCCTGCCAGCGCGGCGCCGCCGCCGGCGGCCTTCGCGGTGCCGGTGGTGACCGATGTGGCAAAAGCGGCGGACGTGCCGGAGGAGCTGGTCGGGATCGGCAATGTGCGGGCGCTCTACGCCGTCACCGTGCGCGCCCAGGTCACCGGCTATCTCCAGAGCGTCAACGTCGCCGAAGGGCAGATCGTCAAGAAGGGTGATCTGATCGCGGTCATCGACCCGCGGCCGTTTCAGGCGGCGCTCGATATGGCGCGCGCAGAGAAGGCCCGCGACGAGGCCAATCTCGTCGCCGCCGAGCGCGATTTCGAGCGCTACAAGGTGCTCGCCAAGCACGAATTCCAGTCCTGGCAGAACGTCGATGACCAGCAGGGCACGGTGGGCGCGCTGCGCGCCTCGATCCAGGCCGATGAGGCGGCGATCGAACAAGCGGCGCTCAATTTTTCCTTTGCCCACATCACCTCGCCGGTCGCTGGCCGCGTCGGCTTGCGCCAGATCGATCCCGGCAATCTGATCACCGCGAACCAGGCCGGCGGGCTGATCAGCGTGACCGAGGTGCAGCCGATCACCGCCGTTTTCACCTTGCCCGAGGATGATCTGCCGCAGGTGATGGATGCGCTCGCGCGGGCGGCGGCGAAGGGGGGCGCGGTCGCGGTGCGCGCCTACACGTCCGACAACCGCACCCTCCTTTCCGAGGGCGTTCTGCTCACCCCCGACAACCAGATCGACACCACCACCGGAACCATCAGGCTCAAGGCCCAGTTCGCCAATGCCGACAATCATCTCTGGCCCGGCCAATATATCGAGGCGCGGGTCGAAATCGGGATTCTCGCGCGGGCGGTGACGGTGCCGGAGGCGGCCGTCGAGCGCGGCGCGAACGGCCTGTTCGTCTTCGTCGTCAAGCCCGATCAGACCGTCGCGCTGCGCCCGGTCGCGGAGACGCTGGAGCGGGACGGCGTCGCCGCCATCGCCAAGGGGCTCGTGGTGGGCGATGTGGTGGTGGTGAACGGGCAGTCGCGGCTCGCCGAGGGCATGCCTGTCGCGGGGCACGCGGCGAGTGCCGAGGGCGCCGCCGGGCGGGATGGCGGCTGACGGGATGAGCCTCTCGACGCCCTTCATCCGCCGCCCGATCGGCACCTCGCTGTTGATGGCGGCCTTGCTGCTGGTCGGCATCGCCGCCTATCCGTTCCTGCCGGTCGCGCCGCTCCCCAATATCGATTTCCCGACCATCGCCGTCACCGCCCAATTCCCCGGCGCCAGCCCCGAGACCATGGCGGCAACCGTCGCAACGCCGCTCGAGCAGCAATTCGCGACCATCCCCGGGGTCAGCCAGATGACCTCGATCAGCGTGCTCGGCTATACCCAGATCATTCTGCAATTCGATCTCAACCGGAACATCGACGGTGCCGCCGGTGACGTGCAGGCGGCGATCAATGCCGCCTCCGGCCAATTGCCCAAAAATCTGCCGAGCCCGCCCTCCTACTACAAGGTCAATCCCTCGGATTCGCCGATCCTCCTGCTCGCGATGCAATCCGACACCCTGCCGATCACGGTGGTCGATGACTACGCCGAGAACGTGGTCTCGCAGCAGCTCTCGCAGATTTCCGGCGTCGCCCAGGTGCTGGTCGCCGGCCAGCAGAAACCGGCGGTGCGGGTGCGCATCGATCCCGCCAAGCTCGCCGCGATGGGCATGACGCTCGAGGACGTGCGCTCGGCGCTGACCCAAACCACGGTTGACAACCCCAAAGGCAGCATCGACGGGCCGAAGCGCTCCTTCACCCTCTATGACAACGACCAGCTCACCAAGGCCGCCGAATATCAGAAGGTCATCGTCACCTATCGCAACGGCGCGCCGGTCCGGGTGCGCGATATCGGCTCGGCGATCGACGGCGCGCAGAACCGCGAATTGGCGGCCTGGCAGAACGGCAAGCGCGGCATCTTGCTGGTGATTTTCAAGCAGCCCGGCGCCAATGTCATCGACACCGTCGAGCGGGTGAAGGCGAAGCTGCCGCAACTGGAGGCGGCCTATCCGCCTTCGATCCATCTCTACACCCTCGTCGATCGCACCCAGACCATCCGCGCCTCGGTCGATGACGTGGAATTCACCCTGATGCTCGCCGTGGCCTTGGTGGTGCTGGTGGTATTTCTGTTTCTTCGCACTTTTTGGGCGACGATCATCCCGAGTGTGGCGATTCCGCTCGCCCTGATCTGCACCTTCGCCGGCATGTATGCGCTTGGCTACAGTCTCGACAATCTTTCGCTGATGGCGATGACCATCGCCGTCGGCTTCGTCGTCGACGACGCCATCGTCATGCTGGAGAACGTGTTCCGCCATATCGAGGACGGCATGCGCCCGATGGAGGCGGCGCTGATCGGCGCGGGCGAGATCGGTTTCACCATCGTCTCGATCAGCCTCTCGCTGGTCGCCGTTTTCATCCCGCTTTTGTTCATGGGCGGGATCATCGGCCGTTTGTTCCGCGAATTCGCCGTCACCCTGTCATTGGCGGTGCTGATCTCGGGCGTCGTGTCTCTCACGCTGACGCCGATGATGTGCTCGCGTTTTCTGCGCCACCAAACCCGGCACGGCGTCTTCTATAATTTCATCGAGCGTGTTTTCGACGGCATGGTGGCGTTTTACGAACGCACGCTCGCCATCGCGCTTCGCTTCCGGTTTTTCACCCTGCTCACCTTCCTCGCCACCGTCGCCGTCACCGTCTATCTTTATATCGTGATCCCGAAAGGGTTTTTCCCGCAGCAGGATACCGGCCTCATCATCGGCATGGCGGATGCGGCGCAGGATGTTTCCTTCGACGAGATGTATCAGCGTCAGCAGGCGATCAACGGGGTCGTGCTGCATGACCCCAACGTCCAGTCCTTCACCGCTTATGTCGGGGCCGGGGCGGGGGGGCAGACCGGCAATTCCAGCCGCGCCTATATCAACCTGAAACCCTGGGGCGAGCGCAAGCTCACGGCGCAGCAGGTGATCGAGGAGCTGCGCCCCAAGCTCGCCGCGGTGCCCGGCGTGCGGCTCTATCTTCAGGCGGCGCAGGATATCCGCATCGGCGGGCGGCTTTCGCGCACCATGTATGAATACACGCTCCAGGATCCCGATCTCGGCGAGCTTTACGCTTGGGCGCCGCGGGTGCTGGATCGTCTGAAAAAAATTCCACAATTGCGTGACGTCGCGACCGATCAGCAAATGGCCGGCACCACCGCGACCCTGGTCATCGACCGCGACAAGGCGGCGATGTACGGCATCGAGCCGCAGCAGATCGACGATATTCTCTATGACGCCTTCGGCCAGCGCGAGGTGACGCAGTATTTCACTCAGCTCAATTACTACTACGTCATTCTCGAAGTGCCGCCGAGGCTCGAGGGCAGGCCAGAAACCCTCAACCTGCTCTATGCCAAGGGCAGCAATGGCCGGGTGGTGCCGCTCTCGACCTTCGTCCACTTCGATACCATGAAGGTGGCGCCGCTTTCGGTCAGCCACCAGAGCCTGTTTCCCTCGGTGACGATCTCGTTCAACCTCGCCCCTGGCGCGGCGCTCGGCGATGCCGTCAAGGCGATTGCCGGCGCCGAGGCCGAACTCGGCGTGCCGGCGACCGTGCAAGGCAGTTTCCAGGGCACCGCGCAGGCGTTTCAATCCTCGCTCTCGAGTCAGCCTTATCTCATCGCCGCCGCGCTGATCGCGGTCTATATCATTCTCGGCGTGCTCTATGAGAGCTATATCCTGCCGCTGACTATCCTCTCGACACTGCCCTCGGCCGGGGTCGGCGCGCTGGTGGCGCTGATGCTGACGCATAACGATCTCTCGGTGATCGCCATCATCGGCATCATCCTCTTGATCGGCATCGTCAAGAAAAACGGCATCATGATGGTCGATTTCGCGATCCACGCCGAGCGCGAGGGCGGGCTCTCGCCGCTGGAGGCGATCCGGCAGGCGTGTCTCTTGCGGTTTCGCCCGATCCTGATGACGACGATGGCGGCGTTGCTCGGCGGTCTGCCGCTGATGCTGGAAAACGGCGCCGGCGCCGAACTCCGCCGCCCGCTCGGCATCACCATGGTCGGCGGGCTGCTGCTGAGCCAGGTTCTGACCCTCTATACGACGCCGGTGATCTATCTCTATCTCGATCGCCTGCAACACTGGCTCGCCCCCGGGCGGCGGCGCAAGCCCTCGCGCCTCGCGGAAAAGCTCGGTTCCTCGGCGGATTGAGCCCGAGCGCGAGCCGCCTTTGCCGGCCGGGAGGGCGTCTAAAAAATTCACTCTTACTTAATTAATGCTTGACAGCCCGGCGTTTGGCACGGCAAAGTAAGGTTGTTAATTATTCGTCAACCTTTCTTCGACCGCTGCATGACAAGCACGCAAACTCACGGGAAACAGCACATGCGCCGCCTTTCTTCCAGGATGATGATCGCGAGTGTCGCGGGATGCCTTGCCATGGCGGGAGGCGCGCAAGCCTCGACGCTGACCGGCAGTATCAATCTGAGTGATGGAACCGACTCGCTCCAGATCGGGGACGCGACGATTTCAGGCATTCTCTGCTCGGGTTCAGGCTGCGGCGGCGAGATGCTCGCTGTGACCTCATCGCCAGGAGGGTATGCCGGCATCGAGATCACCGGCGCGAATGGCGGCACGCTGCTGACCAATAGCACCTCTTCCATCGAGGATTTGACCCTGAATTTCGAGGTGCAAAGCGCGCCCGGCAATATCTCCGCCATCGGCCTTGCGGTCGGCGGCGGCACCGGGACCGTGTCGGTCGGCGAGAGTGTTGTTGACTACAACTCAGGCTCTTCCCTTGCCAGCACCTCGGGCAACGGTCTCAATAGCTCGACCACGCTGACGCTGAGTTCGGCCGACAATAATATTTATATCACCAAGGATATCGCGGTCAGCCCGTCCTCAAGCCTGCTTTCCGTGACGCAGTATTTCTATGATGTCCCCGGCCCCACGAACACGGTTCCCGAGCCGGGCATGATCGGCCTCTTCAGCCTTGGCCTTGGGGCGCTTTTCATCGCCCGCCGTGCCCGCGCCGCTTAATGCGCGGCTGACGTGACGCCGCGGGGCAAGCCGAACGCGGCTTGCCCCCCTTTCAATCGTTCAGATCGGCCGTCTTTTCGATAGGCGAGAAGGCGGAGGGGGGCTCCATGTCCAATTCGCAAACATTTCCCAATGCGTCGGGCTTCAACCTCGCCTTCACCAATGTCGCGGCCACCGAGACCGATAGCGGTTCGGTCACGCCGTTCATCGGCCAGACGTCTTCCTTCGATCTCCTCCCTGTCGGCGGCGGCATGATCGAATGGGCCGGGTTCCATACCGGTGCGATTGCCCCCGGCGGCAGCGAGACGCTCGATTTCACCTACGATGTCACCTCCACCAACCCGGCGGACGCGATCACCAGGCTCGGATTGTCGATGGTTCCCGACTCGGCGGTCGCGACGGGCGTCTCGCTGACCGCGGTCGAGACCGTTTACAATCCGACCACCAATGCCGAGCTTGGCCAGATCACCGTCAATCTCGCCAACCCGACCGCCCCCCCTTATACCGCCGGCGATATCCCGCTCTCGATCGGCGAGACCAGCCTCAAGGTCGATGTGCAGGTCATCGCCTCGGTCTCGTCCACCGCCGCGAGCAGCGCCCAGGCAACCTTCAGCGAGATCGATCAGATCTTCGGGCAAACCCCGCTGACCTCGCTCGCCTCGATCGGCGACAACGTGTTTCTGGATACGGCCGGGACCGGGATCCAGAGCGGGGTGAATGCCGGTCCGGGTGTGGCCGGGGTGACGGTGGATCTGGAGAACACCAGCGGCACGGTGCTCGCGACGACGACGACGAACGGCCAGGGGCTCTATGATTTCACCAATCTGACGCCCGGCACCTATGAGGTACAGTTCGTGACACCGAGCGGCTACACGCTGTCGCCGCAGACCTCGATCGCGAACGACCTCGGCAGTGCGCCGAACCAGACGACCGGGCTCACCGCGCCGATCACACTGACCTCGGGCGAGAACGTCACCAATGTCGATGCCGGCTTGGTGCCGCTGGGTTCGATCGGCGACAATGTGTTCCTCTCGCCCGATGCGAGCGGCCTCCAGAGCGGGGTGAATGCCGGTCCGGGTGTGGCCGGGGTGACGGTGGATCTGCTCAATGCCGCGGGTACGACGGTGCTCGCGACGACGACGACGAACAGCCAGGGGCTTTATGATTTCACCAATCTGGCGGCCGGCACCTATGAGGTTCAGTTCGTGGCGCCGAGCGGCTATGACCTGACGCCGCAGACCTCGATCGCGAACGACCTCGGCAGCGCCCCGAACCAGACGACCGGGATCACGCAGGCGATCACGCTGGCGCCGGGCGAGAACATCACCAATATCGATGCCGGCCTCTATCAGCCCGCCTCGATCGGCGACAACGTGTTTCTGGATACGGCCGGGACCGGGATCCAGAGCGGGGTGAATGCCGGTCCGGGTGTGGCCGGGGTGACGGTGGATCTGGAGAACACCAGCGGCACGGTGCTCGCGACGACGACGACGAACGGCCAGGGGCTCTATGATTTCACCAATCTGACGCCCGGCACCTATGAGGTACAGTTCGTGACACCGAGCGGCTACACGCTGTCGCCGCAGACCTCGATCGCGAACGACCTCGGCAGTGCGCCGAACCAGACGACCGGGCTCACCGCGCCGATCACACTGACCTCGGGCGAGAACGTCACCAATGTCGATGCCGGCTTGGTGCCGCTGGGTTCGACGGGAACCACAACCCCCTCTGGCCCGTCGATTTCGGTCATCAAGGTGCCGAGTTCGGTTGTCATCAATAATTGTGGCCAAGTGACCT
The DNA here is from genome assembly GCA_021851785.1 of Pseudomonadota bacterium. Classification (GTDB taxonomy): domain Bacteria; phylum Pseudomonadota; class Alphaproteobacteria; order Acetobacterales; family Acetobacteraceae; genus Acidibrevibacterium. The sequence continues at coordinate 679 of JAJZBV010000012.1, read as the reverse complement.
ACACCATCGATGTCACCAATACCGGCAACACAAATCTTTATAATCCACAGGTGACGGACAATATCGGAACCGCGTCGCAGCCCGATGATATCACCGCCAAGCAGATTTTGAGTGGTGGCTACAATATCGGGGACACTAACCATAACGGTGTTTTTAACCCCGGAGAGACTTGGCAATATACCGTCACGGTTAGCTATCAGACGTCGGGCACTGGCCAGGGCGGCTCGGGCGACAATAATCAGCAGAGCGGCTACGGCAGCCAGGGCGCGAACTGCGACACCAACCAGCAGAGCGGCTACGGCAGCCAAGGCGGCCAGGGCGGCAATAATCAGCAGAGCGGCTACGGCAGCCAAGGCGGCTACGGCAGCCAGGGCGGCTCGGGCGACAATAACCAGCAAGGCGGCCAATCGGGCGGCCAGGGCGCGAACTGCGACACCAACCAGCAGAGCGGCTACGGCAATCAGGGCGGCTCGGGCGACAATAACCAGCAAGGCGGCCAATCGGGCGGCCAGGGCGCGAACTGCGACACCAACCAGCAGAGCGGTTACGGCAGCCAGGGCGGCTCGGGCGACAATAACCAGCAAGGCGGCCAATCGGGCGGCCAGGGCGCGAACTGCGACAATAATCAGCAGAGCGGCTACGGCAGCCAAGGCGCGAATGGCGGCCAGAACACTGGTGG
>JAJZBV010000011.1 GCA_021851785.1 Pseudomonadota bacterium | reverse complement strand
ACGGCTCCGAACAGGCGCTACGGCCCTGCGTCGTCTTCCGTAAGGTCACCAATTGCTTCCGATCCGAATGGGGCGCAACCCTCTACGCCAATGTCCGATCCGTCGTCGAAACCGCCCGACGACGAGGGATCCCAATCCTTCGCGCAATCAAGCTGACGCTCCAAGGCACTCCGCTGCCGACTGCCGCGTAGCTACCAGCCCAGGGTGAGTAATTACGCGTGATCAGCGTGTTTCTCGATCATCATTATTGCCAACCGGCATATATCCTCTGGGATTTGTCTGCTTTTCATAATTTTCTGCCCCGTAACATAGAGATTGAACCTATGTTCTCTATTTTCGGCACACCCCCCTTCAGTTTGTCAATGACTTTCTTCGAGACGATACCTCGGCGTTCGCGCTCTGGTTGAGCGACAAACCGAAATTTACCCTTGTTTGTCGGTTGTCCACCCTCCCTGTTCCGAGTAAAGCGATTCGCTCCTTTCGGATGCAGTGCGGGGGGCTACGATGCGAACGTTCGCGGCATACATTTTTCTAGCGATTTGCCTTATTTGCCCGCGCGCGGATGCTGGGCCATCCTTGCTCTATTATGTCTCGACGCAGGAAGGGTCCGCGACTCCCCCTGCCGGGCAAACTGCTGAACAACTCATTCCAACGTCAACGGGCTATTCTGCCGTCACATTCCCTGGAATTGCCAGCGTAGCATTCAATGATGGCGGTCACGTTGTAAATGGAACAAATAATTATGCTACAGGAGGTGGTTATGCAGCTCCAATACTTCCAAATGGTAATCCTTATTCTGATAATTACTATTCAACGGAAACAGGCTCTATAGTTGTTAATTTTTCTTACGAACAATATTATATTGGAATATTATGGGGGTCAGTTGACACAGAGACAAACGGCAATTTGCTGACTTTTTATAATAATGGATCAATGGTTGGACAAATAAGTGGGGCCGAACTTATCACTTTAGCTAGTAGCGTAGAAAATTTCTATGTTGGATCTCAGGTTTTTGGTGGAACTTTTTATTTAAATGTTACTGGAGTTAATGGTGGTGAATTTAACAAGATGATAGCTTCAAGCGGAGTGCCTTCATTTGAATTTGGGCAGGTGACAGTCATTGGCCAGAATACTTCGGGGGGCGCCAATCCAATACCAGAGCCGCCTTTTATTTTTTATTTTACGCTCTTAATTTTTGTTGTGTCTAGATTTATTCTCATGCACCCTTAGACGATCTGGACAGCGTTGACGAGCGATGTCAAGGTTCGCTACGGCTGGTGCCGCCGGTCGTGCGGCTGCCGTCCGGGCGCCCTCGCCCGAGCCGCGTCGAGCTTGGCCTTCCTGAGGGGGAAACCATTTTCTTCTTCATGTTCGATTTCCTCTCCCATGCCCGGCGCAAGAATCCGGAAGCGGTGATCGAGGCTTTTTGCGCGGCCTTTCCCTCCGGCGAGGAAAAGGTCCGGCTGCTGATCAAAACCCAGGGCGGTGGCGAGGCGCCGGAGGAATGGCGCCGCCTCGCCGATCTCTGCCTCGATCCCCGCATCGAGCTGCGCGACGCGCGCATCGACCGCGCCGAGGTGATCGCCCTGATCGAGGCCGCCGATGCCTTCGTCTCGCTGCACCGCGCCGAGGGGTTCGGGCGCGGCCCGGCCGAGGCGATGTGGCTCGGCAAACCGGTGATCCTCACCGGCTATTCCGGCACCAATGATTTCGCCGACCGTGACACCGCCTTCGTCATCGGGCACCGGATGGTGCCGGTATCGGAGGAGGATTATCCCGGCACCGCGGGGCAAAGCTGGGCCGAACCCGATATACATGAGGCAGCGCTGGCGATGCGTTTGGTTCACGCCCATCCCGACCAGGCCCGCGCCATCGGCGCGCGCGGCAAGAATCGGGTGCAAGCCCTTTATCACCCCCTCGTTGCCGGCCGGGCCATGTGCGCGGCGCTCGGGCTCGATCCCTCGCGCGGCAAACCCGCCCCCGCTCGCGACAAGCCCGCCCGGCGCGCGCGCCTCGCCGCCGCCTCGTCCCGCGCCATGAAATCCTAACCGCCGATGCCGCTCATCAAGCCCCGCGCCCGCCCTGTCGCCCTCGCCGCGCTCGCCCTGCTCGGCGGCTGCAAGATCATCGACCAGACCAATTTCGGCGCCAAGCCGGTGTCGCCCTCGCCGGATTTCGTCGCCGAGGCGCTGAAGCCCGGAAGCCGGCTGCCGCTGATGACGGTCCGCTTCGACGGCACCCCGTTCAACTATGACACACAGCTCAAATCCGTGCTGGACCTGGCGCAAACCCGCCGCCCGGATGCGAAATACCATGTCGTGACGGTGGTGCCGGCGAGTGGCGATCCCGAGAAAGACAGCCGCGTCATCGAAAACGGCCGCTATGACGTGCGCCGGCTCGAGGACGCGATGACCAATGACGGCGTCGCCGGCGACGATATCCGCACCTCGGCGCGGACCGAAAAAGGCGTCACCGCGCGCGAAATCCGCATCTATGTCGAATAGCCGCCAGGGGCAATAGCCGCCAGGGGCTCGGTCCCTTTCGCCCTCCCTCGCCCGGCCGGCGGGACGCTACGGCGCCGCCGCGGTGGTCAGATGGTTGGCGTAGGTCTTGCGCAAAGTCACCTTCGAGAGCTTGCCGGTCGCGGTATGCGGCAAATCCGTGACGACGATGACATCATCGGGGAGCCACCAGCGCGCCACTTTATCCGCGAGAAAATCGAGCATCGCCTGCTTGTCCACCACCGCCCCCTCCTTGCAGCGGATGAGCAGCAAGGGGCGTTCGACCCATTTCGGATGGGCAACGCCGATCGCCGCCGCCTCCAGGACGTCAGGATGGGCGACGGCGGCGTTTTCCAGCTCGATCGAGGAAATCCACTCGCCACCGGATTTGATGATATCCTTGGCGCGGTCGGTGATGGCGACGTAGCCGTCTTCGTCCATGGTCGCGACATCGCCGGGGTTGAACCAGTTCTCGGCATCGAGCACGACGCCGCCCTCGCCCTTGAAATACCCCGCCGTCACCCACGGGCCGCGCACCATCAGCGTCCCGACCGAGCGGCCATCGCGCGGCAGCGGCCGCCCCTCGGGATCGACGACGCGGACCTCGACGCCATAGACCGGCCGCCCCTGTTTCGCCTGGATGTCATAGCGCGCCTCGCGGTCGAGGCCGAGATGCTTGGGCAGAAGCCGGCAGAGGGTCGCGATCGGGCTGGTCTCGGTCATGCCCCAGGCGTGGAGGAGGAAGGCGCCGAACGTCTCGTCGAAGCGCTTGATCAGCGCCCGCGGCGCCGCCGAGCCGCCGCAGAGAACGCGATCGAGGCGGATTGTGGTGAGGTCGAGGGCGGCGCGGTTGCGATCGATGTAATCGAAAAACCCGAACCACACCGTCGGCACGCCGGCGGCGAAGGTACAGCGCTCGGTCTGCATGAGGGAGAAAAGACTGGCGCCATCGAGGCGCGGGCCGGGAAGAACGAGCTTGGCCCCGACCATCGCCGCGGCGAACGGCAAGCCCCAGGCATTGGCATGAAACAGCGGCACCACCAGAAGCCCGCTATCGAGCGAGGAGACGGCGAGACCATCGGCGGCGGCGGCGCAGAAGGAATGCAAAAGCAGCGCGCGATGGCTATAGAGCACGCCTTTGGGATTGCCGGTGGTGCCGGAGGTGTAACAGAGGATGGAGGCGGCGTTTTCGTCGAGATCCGGCCAGGGATGGGCATCGCTCTCTGCCCCGAGAAGATCCTCGTAGCAAAGGAGATTGGGCAGATCGAGGCTCGGCATGTGGGCGCGATCGGTGAGCGCGATGAGCCCGCGGAGCGAAGGTGCTTTCGGGGCCAGTTCGGCGACGATCTCGGCGAAGCTGAGATCGAAGAAGACATAGCTGTCCTCGGCGTGGCGCAGCATGTATTCGATCTGCGGCAAGAACAGGCGCGGATTGACGGTGTGGAGCACGGCGCCGATGCCGGTGACGCCGAAATAGAGTTCGAGATGGCGCGACGTATTCCAGGCGAGCGTCGCGACGCAGTCGCCCTCGCCGACGCCCAATCGCCGCAGCGCGCCGGCGAGCTTCCCCGCCCGCGCCGCGACCTCGCCCCAGTTCGTGCGCGAGATCGGCCCCTCGACGCTTTGGCTGACGATCTCGGCGCCGGCGTGGTTCGCCGCGGCATGCGTGATCAGCGAAGACAGCAGCAGCGGCGTCCGCTGCATCAATCCCTGCATCGTCTCTCTCCCTGCGGCCCGGGCGGCGCCCGCCGTTTCCCTTGTCCGCCGGCTTGCCGCCGGCGGTTTTCGCGATGTTACACGATGGAGGACGCGATCGCAGGTTTTTTTGGCCCCTTATCAGCTCCGCCGCGGCGCGACGGCGAAGCTGCGGGTGAACACCGCTTTCGCCGTATCCTCCACTTTCACCTGCAATTGGCCGGGGCCATCGGGGATGAAGGCGAAACTCAGCGCCGGATCCTCGCTCAATGAGATGTCGGCGTCGAAATCGAAGACCAGCCGGTCGTTATAAGTGACCCGAATGGTTTGGATGTAGCGCGCCGGGATATAGTTCCGGGTCACCTGATCCATCTGCATGCCGTTGTTGTTGGGATGGCGGATCAGGAGTTCGGCGAGTTCCGGCTGCCCGGGGATGGGATCGCCGGTCAGGGTGAGCTTCATCCGCCCGATCTCTTTGAGCGCCAGTGCCTGATCGCTTCCCGCCGGCGCCGAGCAGCCGCCGGCCGCCTTGACGAAGCGTTCGGCGACGAACAGCTCGCCATCCTCGGTTTCGGCGACGGCGTGCATCAGCGTGTATTGCTCGACCCGGACGCGGGTTTTCAGGAGATGGGGGTCGATCGCCGGGCCGAAATGGAAGGTGCCGGCGAGGGGGGAGGGGTTGCCGTCCACCAGCAGATAGACCGCTTTGACCGCTTTGGCGCCGCTCAGCGTGATCGCCACCGGCACCAGCGCCGCATCCATCGCCCGCACCGGCGCCTCGAGCGCGATCACGCCGTTGCCATCATGGAGCACGCGGTCGCCGAACACGACATGGCGGAGATTGTCCCACCGCGCCGCCCGCGCCGCCGCATCCTCGGCGGCCCGCGCCGGCAGGGACGCGAACAGAACCAAACCCAGAGCCAGCAGCAGGGATTTCATGGTGTCGCGCTTCCTCTCACGGCTTCGGGAACGGCGCATCGCCGGCGGCCTATTCCCATTCCAACTCCTTATAGGCTTCGATCACGTTGCGGCCATTGTAATCGTCGAACAGCCGCCACTTGTCGCGCTCACCTTGCATCGCGAGGCGGCTCGCGGCGTCGATATCGACCCCTTTGATGATAAGCGCGCGGACCTCACGCGCAAGGGTCGCGAGATAGCGTTCCTCGTCCGCCGCCGCCGCCGGCCAGGGGACCGAGACCGGCCCATGCCCCGGCACCGCCCGCGCCGCCGCCCGCGGCTTGAGCGCGGCGAGCGCGGCCTGCCAGCCGGTGAGGCTGCCATCGAGCACCGGGATGCGTCCGACGAAGAGCAGGTCGGCGGCCCAGAGGGTGCCGGTCGCGGCGTCGAACAGGGTGAGGTCGGTATCGGTATGGGCGGGGTCATGGGCGGTGATCTCGAGGATGCGGCCACCGAGATCGATCACCTGCCGATCGGCCACCAGCGTCGTCGGCGCCAGCGCCTCGCCCGCCGCCTCCGGGCCGAGCAAATCGACGAGATTGCGGCGATAGAACTCCTGCCGCGCCGCCAGCGCCGCCGGCAGTCTTGCATGGCCGATCACCTCGGGATGGTCGGCGGCGAAAGCGCTGGCGCCGAAAATATGGTCGAGATGGATATGGGTTTCGATCACATGGCGGATCGGCCGCTCGGTCCGGGCGCGAATGGCGGCGCGGAGCCGTGCGCCATCGGCGCCGCTGCCGCCGGGATCGATCACCGCGACCGCCTCGCGCCCGATCACGAAGCCGATATTGGCGATGGCGTCGGCGTTTTCCGCCGAGGCGTCGGCATCCTCGCCGCGGCGGACGAACACCCCGGACGCAACCTCCGTCATCGCGAAAGCAGGGGGCATCGGAAAACCCGGCGCGGCGCCGGCCGTCGCCAGCAGGGCGGCGCTCGCCAGCAGCCGGCGGCGGGTCAGACGGGGCGGACAACAGGGACAGAACATCGCGCGGCCTTGACAGGGAGCGGTGATCCGAGAGCGGGGAAATATCGCGCCAAACGGTAACTTCGGCAAGAGGCATGGCGCGGGGAGGCAAGCCATCCCCCCTTCGGCTGATCCCCCTTCAGGCGGCGCATGGCGGCAGAGGTTAATTTTTCTCGCATATCCGACCTGAAAAGAGCAAAATTAACTAGAAGTTATCCTTCGATCGGAGTATGTCTCTTTTTGCGAGAACATTATCCGTTTTGAAACCACGGGTTACATGACCTCTGCGTGGAACAACCCATCGGGTGGGGTATGGGCGGTCGGGACCAACTGGTCCCCCGGATCCGTGCCTGGTTCCACAACCGATGCGATCATCGGTCTCCCCGGCGACTATGTCGTGGCCGTGCAACAAACGACGACGCTGGCCGGTCTCGCCCTCGCCGGTAGCGGCGCGACCCTTCTCGTCGAACCCGCCGCCCCGTTCGCCGGGGTCACCCTCGATGTCACCGGCGGCCTCGCTCTCGCCGCTGGCACCCTGGCGCTGGCCGGTGGCGAGACGACCCTCGCCAGCGGTTTTTCCGCCGCGCTCCCCGGGGTTCCGGCGACCACCGTCATCACCCCGGCGGTGCTCGCTCTCGGCGGCGGCATCAACGCCGGCGGCGGCGCGATCACCGCCCGTTTCGCGGTGATCGAGGCGGACGCGAGCCTGCGTTTCACCGGCGTCGCGCTCACCCTCGGCGATCAGGCGACGCTGGTCGCCGGCGCCGGCACGCTCACCCTCGACGGGCAGATCACCGCCAATGGCAGCAGTGACGCCCTGAGCGGGGCGATGGTGAATGACGGCACGCTGGTCTTCGCGACCCCCGACACGGCGAGCATCAACCCCGATGGCCGCGCCGATTTCGTCAATGACGGCACGATCGACGTGACCGCCGGCCAGGTGGTCGGAAATTTCCAGACTTTCACCAATGGGGGCGAGATCGCTATCGGCGGCGGCTTCACCCTCGCCGCCACCGGCGGCGTCGAGAACACCGGCAGCGTCCTGATCGCGAGCGGGGCGACGCTGGCGCTGACCCTCGGGACGCTGCCGCTCGGCCTCGGCGCGTTCGAGAACCGGGGCGGGAGGCTGCAAATCGGCGGCACCGTTTCGCTCGCCGGCGGCACGCTCGCGCTCGATGCCGGCGGCACCACCGACCTCACCGGCACCATCGCCCGCGGCACCATCGCCAATGACGGCGCTCTCGTCATCCAGGACGGGACGTTCGACGGCGTCACCTATATCGGCACGCTCGCTCTCCCCGCGCTCGGCGCCGGCGCGCCGGTGACGCTCGCCATCGCGCAGGGGCTCGTCGTCACCGGCGGCTCGCTCGCGATCGGCGCCGACACCCTGCACATCCTCGATAGCGAGACGCTCACCCCGCCCGCGCTCAGCCTCGCCGGCGGCACGCTGGCCGGGCCGGCGAGCGGCACCCTGACCCTCGGCGCCGGCGAGACCGCGACCGCGACCGGGAGCAGCCGGATCACCGCCGGCAATGTCGTCAATGACGGCACCCTCATCGTCGCCGCCGGCACCCTCACCGTCACCGCCGACGCTTTTGCCAATGACGGCCGCCTGATCGTCGATCCCGGCGCGACGCTCGATCTGGTTTTGCCCGCCGCCGCGCCGGCGCCAGATCTCGGCGAGGTCAGCGGCCAGGGCTGGATCGAGATCGACCCGCCGGGAGAGACGCCGGTGCTGGCCCTCGCCCAAGACCCGCCGCCGGCCTGTTTCCTCGCCGGCACCCGCATCGTGACCGCGCGGGGCGAGGTCGCGGTCGAGGATCTCCGCCCCGGCATGCGGGTGCGGACGGTCTCGGGGGGCTTGGCGCCGATCATCTGGATTGGCCAGCGCCGCGTCGATTGCCGCCGCCATCTCCGGCCCGAGCTGGTGCAGCCGGTCCGCATCCTCGCCGGCGCTTTCGCCCCCGGCATCCCGCGCCGCGATCTCCGCCTCTCGCCGGACCACGCCATCGCCCTCGCCGCCGGGCCGGGGGCGGCACACCGCCACCTCTTGGTGCCGGTGAAGTGCCTCCTCAACGGGGCAACGATCTTCCAGGAGGACGCGGCGCGGGCGTTTTATTTCCATGTCGAGCTGCCCCGGCATGACATCCTGCTCGCCGAGGGGCTGACGGTGGAGAGCTATCTCGATACCGGCAATCGCGGCGGCTTCGCCAATGGCGGGGTGCTCGCGACCCTCTATCCGGATTTCACTCCCCTCACCGGCTGGGAAAATGCCTGCGCGCCGCTTTGCCTCGTCGCCCGTGCCGAAATCCTCGGCTGGCGGCGCGAGACCGGCGCCGATCTTCGTCTTCGCCTCGGCCAGGCGCTCTTGCGCCCGGCGGCCACGCACGGGAAGCTGCGTCGCTTCCTGTTGCCGCCGAGCGGGCGGGGGGGCGGCAACGAGACCATCGACATCCTCTCCCGGAGCGGGGTGCCGGTCGGCTCGGCGCCGGCGCGGCTCGATTACCGGCGGCTGGGCGTGCGGCTCGGCGCCATTGCCTGCGACGGGCGGCCGGTGCCGCTCGACGGCCCGGCGATCGGGGCGGGCTTTCATGCCCTGGAACGGGATGGTGCTGGTCTCTGGCGCTGGACCAATGGCGCTGCCCGGCTTTCGCTGCCGGCGCGGCCGCGACCCTCGGTGTTGGATCTCGTCGTGCTCGACGCCGAGCCGGGTTTCCGCCCGCCGGAGGCGCGCCGCGTTCATCACGTTCATCAGAGATTAAGCGATCCCGGCGATGATGCGGGGACCGCGTTCCAGAACGGGGCGCGGGCAAGGCCGGGCCGGGCGGTTTGGCTGCGCGGATGACCGCAAAATTGGCGGGTATCGGCGCAGATCTCCAAGCCTCCCGTCGGCGTCAACCGGGAGGCCGCAGAACGGCGCATGTCGAACCTGATCCTGGAATTGCGGCAAGGCGAGATGATGATCGTCAACGGCGCCGCGATCCGCTTTCGCAACAAAACCCGCATCGAACTCGCGGCGCGCGCGCGCTTTCTGTTCGGCAAGCAGATCATGGCGCCGAACGAGGCCAATTCCCCGGCGCGGCGCGTCTACTTCGCCTTGCAGACCGCCTATATCGGCACCGAGGAGGAACGCCAGCAAGGGCTCGCCGAGGCGAAACTGCTGATCGAGGCGTTCAAGGAGGCGACCACCTCGCAGCTCGCCCGCGAAATTCTCGATCGTGCCCTGCTCGCCGCCGAGGCCGATGATTGCTACCAGGCGCTGCGCCTCGCCCGCCGCATCATCCGCCATGAGGACGCCGTCCTCGGCACCCCGGCGCGGGAATAGCCCTTTCGCCCCCGGCATCGCCAAACGGACAAAAGTTTTTTGGTTCTTTTTTGCCAAAAAAGAACGATCTTCCTCTTCTCCATTTCCGGAGAGCCGCCTTGCAGCCGCCGTCCTTCCACCCCACCGATAATGGGCGAACCGCCTCTTGCCCCTGTCATGCGGGGCGTCGGGCGGCGCGGGCAGAGGAGAGTGGCGATGCGTTGGATGATGCGATCGGTCGCGGCCCTGGCGGTGATCGCCGCGATGCCGGCATTTGCGGATGACGGATCGGCGCCGGTGCCGGGGGCTACCGTTGCGCCGGATCGGACCCAGATTTTCCAGTCCGGCCAGAGCCGGCAGGTGATCGATCAGGATACGCTGAAAAAACTCGGGCCGATGGCGAGCCCGGCGCAGGGGATGGTGTTCACCCCCGGCGGGGTCGCGACCTCGCCCGGGCTGATCGGCGGGCCGGGCGGGCGGATCATGCTGAATGGCCTCGGTGCCGGCGGCCGGTGATGGGCCGGGGCGCCGCTTGGCTCAGCGCCTCGCGGAGCGGCGGCGGATCAGGGCGAGGATCAGGATTCCGCTGGCGAGCATGGCCAGCGGCGCGGGCTCGGGAACGCCCTCGGCGTTGGACGTCGTCGCGGGCAGGAATTGCAGCAGCGGCTCGCTGAAGATATCGAGGTTGGGGTCCATCCCTGGCGTCGCGGTCAACTGATCGAAATAAAACGGCGAGAGAGCGGTGCCAGCGGGGTTGAAGCTCACCGGCCCGGCGCCGGACGGGGGAGCGACGACGTTCAAGGCGCCGAGATGGGAGAAGTCGACGAAATACGCCTGTCCGGCGGTCAGCGCGATGGGGGCCGCGAAATCGCCGCTCACCCAGACGCCGCGGCCGGTATTGGTGGCCAGCGAAAAACTGCCGAGCAGATGGCCGCCGGCGGAAGGCAGCGCGTCATAGAGCCCGACGACGACATCCTGCGGCGTGGCGCCGAACACCGCGAAGCTGGTGGCGATCCCGGCGAGGTCGTAGCTCGCCGTCGGCGTATAGAGCCAGCCGCCATCGGAGGGGCCCCAGAGAAAATTCTGATCGGCGCTGAGCCCGGTATTGAAACTGGTCACCGCGGCGGCCCGCAGCGGCGTCGCCGCCAGGGTAACGAACGCCAGGGTAACGAACGCCAAGGTGGTGAGCGTGCGGCGCGAAGCGTGACGCCGTTCCCCCTGGCCGTGAGAATCAATAGTGGATTTGTAGCCCATGACACGTGTCTGTATGGTTACAAAACAATAAAATGACAAGAGTTTTGGTTGCGAAATTCACCCTATAAGGAAATATTTCAGGTTGCACCGGATGGCGAAAGAGCAGGCGACGAACACGCGCGGGCTGGAAGCGTGGCGGGAACCGGTCACCGATTTCACCGCTCTCGAGGCGCGATGGCGGGCATTCGAGGCGGCGGCGGCGGGATCGTTCTTCCAAAGCTGGACCTGGACCGGCTGCCTCGCCGCGGCGCGTTTTTCCCGCCCCTGGCTGCTCCGCGTGACGACGGATGGGCGGGAGGTCGCGCTCGGCCTCCTCAATCGTCGCAGCACCTGGTGGGGAGGGGCGCGACTGTTCCTCGGCGAAAGTGGCGATCCGGCCTGGGATGCGGTGTTCGTCGAGGAAAACGGGCTGCTGCTGGCGCGCGAGACGGCAGACGACACCGAGGTGATCGCCGCCGGCCTCGCGGCGCTTGGCGGCCAGCGCGTGATTTTGAGCGGGGTGGACGCGCGGCATCTCGCGGCGGCGGCGCGGCGCGGTGGCCACGCGCGCGAGACGCGAGACGCCCCCTTCGTCGATCTCGCCAAAGCGCGCGCGGCCGAGGGCGGATTTCTCGCCGGGCGCAGCGCCAATACCCGCTATCAATTGCGGCGCTCGGCGCGGAGTTATGCGACGCGGGGGGCTTTGAGCCTGCGTCGCGCCGCCGATGTCGCCGAGGCCGAGGCGTTTCTCGACGCGCTCGCCGTCCTGCATCAGCGGAGCTGGACCGGGCGCGGCAAGCCCGGTGCCTTCGCCAACCCGCTCTTTCTGCGCTTTCATCGGGAATTGATCGCGCGCGGCCATCCGCGCGGCGAGATCGACCTGCTGCGCGTCTCCGCCGGCGGGACGGTGCTTGGCTATCTCTATAATTTTCTCTGGCGCGGCGCGGTTGCCGCCTATCAGAGCGGCTTCGACTTCGCCGCCGCCGGGCCGCATGAAAAACCGGGCCTCACCGCGCATCATCTGGCGATCGAGCATTACGCCGCCTTGGGGGCGGCGCGGTATGATTTCCTGGCCGGCGCGGCGCGCTATAAAAGCAGCCTCGCCGATGCGGCGCGGCCGATGCATTGGGTGGTGATGGGCGGGTGGCCGGGGTGCTGGCGCAAAAGCCGGTGTCGGAAAACTTGACACCGCCATATTTTATATCGCTATATCAATGATAGCAGATTGAGAAAAAACGATAGTTTATTCTGGCGCGATTTTTGCTTCTATGCTTCCGGATCATACCTTCCTGCAATCGCGTTTGAGCGGTGTGGTTGCCGTGGAGGGCTCGCCATCTGCGGCATGAGTAGCGCCACCAGGCGATTTTTCGCTCGCACGGCCGGAGGACGCGAAAATGACGTGGATGCTTGGGCAAAAAAAACTCGGATGGCTCGCCGGTGCCATGGTTTTGGCCCTGGCGCCGCCGGCGCGGGCTGCTTTGACCCTGAGCTTCAGCGAGGCGGATGCCGACGGCGGAACCGCGACGGCCACCGACATTGTGGGCAGCGGGCTGACCGCGACGAGCGCTCCGGGCGTTTATGATTTCTCCTTCTCGGGCAGTGAGTACTTTCTCTCGGGCACGCTCTCGACCGAAACCGGCGCCATCGGGCCACAAACCGCCCTGCCGGGATTTTCGTTAACGACAACGGTGAGCGGGGGATATTTCTACAGCTTCGGCGCCGGCACCCTGACCATCACTCTCAGCGACACCGGGCTTTCCCTGCCCAGCGGGGACAGCCCGGTCATCGGCACGATCGCTGGCAGCAACGGCGGCACCCTCACCGCGATTTCGGCGGCGTTCTCGACCAGCACCGATAACGGCGGGAGCTATGGCCCGGTCGATGGCGGGCTCGCTTTTTCGCCGGTCGGCGGCAGCTTCGCCGGCAGCGTCACCGGCACTGGCGCCAATCTCGATGCGTTGCAGGCGAGCGTCACCCTCACGACCGGCGCGGGATCGGTGGATAACGCGCTCTCGCTCTCCGAAACCAATCCGGTGCCGGAGCCGGCCTCGCTCGGCCTGCTTGGCGCCGGCCTCGCCGGCCTCGCATTCGCCCGCCGCCGGCGCGCAAACCCGGGCGGATCGTCGGAAAACTGAACACCCCACTTGCGACGCGGCTCGGCTTAGAGCTAATTCATTGATTTAGTTATATTTATTAAATTGGCATGGTTTCTGCTTATAAGGCTGAGTGTTTAGGTAAGCTTAACCTTTCGGCAAAGGATCGCCCCGGATGAAAACCAAGCTTCTCACCACCGCCGCCTTCCTCGGCCTCGCCGCGGCAGCGCTGGCCATCGCCCCGGGCGCCGCTCAGGCGAACCCCCTCCCGGGTTTTACTGGCGACGCGACGCTCGCCCTGACCGCCGCCTGGACCGGGACGCTCGGCAATGGCACAGCCATCGCGAATAGCGCCATCACCTACTCCGCCGGCACCGGGGATTTCCCGCCCAGTGACACGACGGGAACGATCAGTAACATTTCCCTGACCGCCACCGATGGCACAAGCGTCACGTGGACCTTGACCGGCACGGGGGGCGGTAGCGGGACGTTTTCTGGCACCGTGCAGGGCGTGATCCCGGAGGTCTTCACCTCGACATCGTCCGGCCTCATCGTCTATACCGAAGGCACTTTCACGCCGACCGGCAGCTTCGCATCCACCTATAGCCCGGATGCGATGAGCGTGACCTTCGCTTATTCGCAAAGCAACGCGCAGGAATCCGGCAGCGCCACCCTGGCCGACCCGCCGACCGCGAATGTTGTTCCCGAGCCGGCCTCGCTCGCGCTGCTCGGCAGCGGCCTGATCGGCCTCGGCCTCGCCCGTCGCCGGCGCAACAAGGTCTGAGTGTCGGAAAACTGAACACGTCGATACCCCCGAGGGAAATGTCCCTCGGGTGCTTTTCTCGCATAGCCGCCTGGATTTGCGTAAAAATACCCACGGAGGCGATCCGGAATGGCCGGCGGGAACCCCCCGCCGGCCGTTTTGGTGATCGCCGCCTTCCGTGTCGGCCAAACCTGGGCCATGGTCTGGAAAGACCCGGAACCAGGAGATCGACATGACGCTCACCCTCCGCCCCCTCAGCCCGGAGGCGTTCGCCCCCTTCGGCACCGTCACCGCGCTCGTCCCCGGGGCCGATCCGATCCGGCTCGTCGCGGAGATCGAGAATGCGCGGGCGACGGCGCGGCTGCATGTCGATTTCACCACCGCGGCCCCGAGCCCGCTTCCGCTCGCGGCCAGGCTGTTCGAGCGCCATCCGGCCAATTCGCAGAGCTTCATCCCGCTTGCCGCGACGCGGGCGCTGATCCTCGTCGCCCCCGCCGCTCCGAGCGGCGCCCCCGATCTCGCCGCGGCACAGGCTTTCGCCGCCGGCGGCGATCAGGCGGTGACCTATCGCCGCGGGGTCTGGCACCATAAGCTGACCGCGCTCGACGCACCGGGATTTTTCGTGATCCTCACCTTCCGTGCCGGCGATGACGACGACACGGTGCTCTTTTCTCTCCCCGCGCCGCTGACCATCGCCGCCTGAACCGCCTCAGCCGGAAAGCCGTGGCGCCCGGGTCGCGTCCCCGGACCAGCCCTCGGCGGTCGCGCCGGCCAGCGCCTCGACCCGCGCCTGATCGGCCGCAAGCTCCCGCGCCGGGCCGGAATAGACCACCGCGCCATTGTCGAGGACGAAGGCGTGATCGGCGATGGCGAGACCCATGCGCACATTCTGCTCGACCAGCAGCACCGACATCCCCTCGGCGCGCATCCGCGTGACGATGCGGAAGACCTCGCGCACCACCAGCGGCGCGAGGCCTTGCGAGGGCTCGTCGAGGATAAGGAGACGCGGGTTGAGCAGCAGCGCGCGGGCGATCGCCAGCATCTCCTGCTCGCCGCCGGAAAGCTGCCGGCCGCGATTGCCGCGGCGCTCGCCGAGGCGCGGGAAGAGTTCGTAGATCCGCGCGATGTCCCAGGCGCCGCGGCGCCCGCGCGGCACCTTGAGATTTTCCTCCACCGTGAGATTGGGGAAGATGCGTCGCCCCTCCGGGACATAGCCGACGCCGCGGGCGGCGACGCGGAACGGCGGCCAGCGCGTCGTCTCCTGCCCGAACACCGCGACCCGCCCGGCGCGCGGCGGGGTCAGGCCGACGACGCTCCGCAGCGTCGTCGTCTTGCCGGCGCCGTTGCGCCCGAGCAGTGCCGTGATCGTGCCCTCGGCGACCGCGAGATCGACGCCGTGCAGGATATGGCTCTTGTCGTAATAGGTGTGCAGGCCCTGGACGGTGAGCGCCTCGGTCATGCCGCCCCCGCTTCGGCCGCCCCTGCTTCGGCCGCCCCTCCTTCGGCGACTTGACCGAGATAGGCCGCCTGCACCGTTTTGTCGGCGGCGATCTCCTCGGGCGTGCCGTCGGCGATCAGGGCGCCCTGGTCGAGCACGGCGATGCGATCGGCGAGATGGAAGACGACGCGCATGTCGTGCTCGATCAGCACGATGGTGAGGTTGCGGTCGCGATGCAGGCGGCGCACGAGCTGTGCCACGTCATAGGTTTCCTGCTCGCCCATCCCCGCGGTCGGCTCGTCGAGGAGGAGGAGGCGGGGGCGCAGCGCCAGCGCCATCGCGATCTCGGCGGCGCGCTGATCGCCATGCGACAATTCGCCGACACGCCGCCCGGCTTTCGCCGCGAGGCCGGCGAGAGCGAGCATGTCCTCCACCTGCCGGCCCACCGCCGCCGCCGCCGCGCGGCTGATCCAGGGGCGGAGCCGCAGGCCGGCGGCCGCCTCGACCGCGACGCGCAGATTTTCGGCGAGCGTGAGTTCGGGGAAAATCTCGGTGATCTGGAAAGTCCGCGCCATGCCGAGCACCACCCGCCGCCAGGCCGGAACCGCGGTGACATCGCGCCCGTCGAAAAGGATCGCGCCCGCGCTCGGGCGGAGCGCGCCGGTGATCAGATTGAAGAACGTCGTCTTGCCGGCGCCGTTGGGGCCGATCACGGCGCGCAATTCACCCGCCGCGACGCGGAGCGAGACACGGCGCACCGCGGCAAGGCTGCCGAAACTCTTGCTCGCCTCGCGCACTTCGAGAAGGCTCACGCCGGCGACTTCCCGCGCAAAACGCCGAGCAGCCCGCGTGGGAAGAACAGCACCACGAGCACGAACAGGAGGCCGACAAAGGACATCCAGTTGGTGGTCAGGCTGGAGACGTAATCCTGCAGCACGACGAACAAAGCGGCCCCGAGCAGCGGCCCCCAGAAGCTCCGCATGCCGCCCAGCACCGCCATGATCACGAGATCGCCGGAGAGGCTGTAATGGAGATTGTTGGGATCGGCGAAATTGTTGAGCAGCGCGTAGAGCCCGCCGGCGAAGCTGATGAAGACGCAGGACAGCGCGAAGGCGAGCCAGATATGGAATTCGACCGGGATGCCGAGAAACCGCGCCCGCCGCTCGTTTTCGCGGATGGCGACCAGCGTGTGGCCGAAGGGCGAACGGAGCAACAGCGCCATGATGGCGACGGCGGCGGCAAAACAGACGAGCACGAAATAGTAGAAGGCAACGCCGTTCGCGACGATGTCGATCCGCCACGGCCCGATCGCGAGCGGCTGGCGCGAGAAGCCGCGCAGGCCGTCATCGCCGCCGGTCAGCGCATTCCAGCGATAGGCGATGTAATAAAACACCTGCCCGAACGCGATCGTCACCATGGCGAAGTAGATTCCCCGCCGATGGGCGATCAGGGCGCCGAGTGCCGCGCCGAGCGCGCCGCCGAGCAGCGTCCCCGCTAGCAGCGACAGCGGCGTGCTGGCGGCGAGAAATTTCAGCGTGAGGCCGGTGCCATAGGCGCCAAGCCCGAACCAGGCGGCATGGCCAAAGGAAAGCACGCCGGTGAAGCCGAGCAGGAAGTTGAGCGACATCGCGGCGAGGCCGAGCACCAGGACGCGCGCGCCGAGCGCCGTGTAGCCGCCGACCAGGCCGAGCCAAGTGGGGGCGAGCAGCAGCACCACCCAGATCGCGGCGAGCACCGCCGGATGCGTCCGGCCGCTCTCCCTCATGTCATCAGCCCTTCCTCGCCCATCAACCCGCGCGGCCGGGCGAGCAGGACGAGCGCCATCAGAACATACATCACGGCTTCGCTCGCCGAGGGGAAGAACACCGCCGTGACGCCGGAGGCGACCCCGATCAGCAGGCCGCCGACCAAGGTTCCGGGCAGGCTGCCGACACCGCCGATGATGATGGCGATGAAGCTCGGCATCAGGAGCCCGGCGCCCATCGTCGAGTCGAGCCCGAGCTGTCCGCCGGCCAGCACCCCGGAAAGCCCGGCGAGGAAGATGCCGAGCGCGAAATTGAACGTGCGCAACCGGCCGACATTGACGCCGAGTGTCGAGACCGTCTCGAGATCGAGGGTTCCGGCGCGGATGCGAACGCCGACCCGGCTATGGCGCAGCAGCAGAAACAAAAACAGCACCACCGCCGCCGCCACCGCCACCATGAACAGGCGATAATAGGTGATGAAAAAAAGCGTCGGGCTCACCGGCCGGCCGAGAAAGGCGGGGATCGTCACCGGCAACCCCTGCGCGCCCCAGATGTAGCGCGTGACATCCTCGAAAATATACGCGAGGCCGAAGGTGAGCAGCAGGCTATAGAGCGGATCACGGCCATAGAGCCGGCGGATCAGCGTCTGCTCGATGACCACGCCGATCGCGGCGGTGAGCAGCGGGGCGACGATCAGCGCGCCCCAGAAGCCGAGAAACGGCGTCAGCGTATAGGCGAGATAGCCGCCGAGCACGAGAAACCCGCCATGCGCGAAATTGATCACCCCGGAGAGGTTGAGAATGAGCGAAAGCCCGAGCGCCATCAGCACGTAGAAAGCGCCGATGATCAGGCCGTTGGTGACATTGAACAGCAGCAATTGGAGCATCGGCGCCGTACCCGTTCTGTGCCGTCCGCCCGCGTCACGCCGGCCAGTGCAGCGTGCAGCCGGTATCGGCGACCGGCGGCGCGACGGCATCGCCGGCGACGACCTGATCGACCGCGAACAGATCATCCGGGTCGTCCTTGCCCTCGGCGCGCGCCTGGCCGATGAAGGCGGAGAGCATGAGCTGATGGTCGCCGGCGCGGTAATAGACCTTGTTCGGCTGCAGCTTCACCTCCGGCGGCAGCTCGAAATCGCTGAGCGCGCGCGCGAGTTTCACCGCATCGGTGGTTTTCTCCTGCGCCGCGACCAGCGCCATCGTCATCACCGAGGTGAAGCCGAACCAGTGGCGCGCGGTCGGCACGCGCCCTTTATTGACCTTGCGGATATCGGCGATGAATTCCGCAAGGTGGGGAACGCCGGGCTGGTTCCAGTACCATTCGAACATCCAGGTGCCGATGCGCGCCTCCGAAGGCAGACCCTCCAGCGATTCCAATTCCTGCTGCGTGCCGGCGATGGGAACCTCCTTGTTGATGCCGAACTGCACGATCTGCTTCAGGCAATTGACCATGTCCTGGCCTTGCACGAGCAGGATGATCACATCGGGATTGGCGGCGCGCGCCTTGATCAGATAGGCGGAGAAATCGGTGGTGCCGAGCGGGATCAGCTCGGCGCCGGTCTCGATGCCGCCGAGACGCTGGAGATTGACCTCCAGGGCCGCCTGCAAGGTGTGGCCGAAGGTGTAGTCCGGCGTGATGAAGTGCCATTTCTTGCCGTATTTCTTGAACAGGATATCGGCGACGGCGTTCGATTCCATGCGCGTCGTGTTGCAGACGCGATAGACGTTCCACTTGCAATCCTTGCCGGTGATGGTGTCGGTATGACCGCCGGAGACGACGTGGAGAATCTTGTTCTCCATCGCCACCTGCGCGATCGCCTGCGCGACCGCCGAGTTCACGTCGCCGATCAGGAAATCGACATGATCGCGCTCGACCAGCTTGCGCGCCTTTTGCACCCCGGTGCCGACGTCATTCGCCGAATCCTCAACCAGGAGTTCAATCGGCCGCCCCAACGCCCCACCCGCCGCATTGAGGCGCGAAACCGCCAGTTGCGCGCCCATCACCTCGTTGCGGGCCGGTGCGGCATAGGCGCCGGTCAATGGGTCGATCATGCCGATCCGAAGCGGCGTGTCGCCGCGGGCGCCGCGCAGAATGAAGGGGGATGCCAGTTGCGCGAGCCCGGCCGCGGCGGCCGTCCTGAGGGCCGCGCGGCGTCCGACCCGGTTTGCCCCGACAAAGCGCGCGCTGTGAAGATCTGTCATTGGTCGTTTCCCCCTGACGCGCCGGTCCCATGGCCGGCTTCTATTCTCTTTACAAGACACGCAAACCGCCAAATTGGCAATATATCTTCCGCGCGAGCGTGGGATTTGCCGCCTTGCGCCATCACCGTATCGTGAGGAAGTGGCGTCCCTCGATCGCGCGACGTGAAGCCCCCTCAATCCGCAACGAACAGCATCAGTGCGTCGCCCTCGCTCACCAGATCCGCCTCGCGCACCAGGATCGCGGCGACCCGGCCCGCCGCTGGCGCTGCCACCGGAATTTCCATTTTCATCGATTCCAGCAGCAACAACGTCTCACCGGCAGCGACCCTGTCACCTTCGGCGGCGGCGATACGCCAGACAGTGGCATTCAATTCCGAAAGCAGTTTGATGGCGGGCATGAGGGCTCTTCCTAAGGCCGGATGGCGAAACGCGCGGCGCCGGGCGCCAGAAGCGGGCCGGCGAGGCGGGAAAATTCGCAGAGCAAGGGCCGCGTCGCGCGCGGGTCGATGATCTCCTCGACCCAGAAATTCTCGGCGGTACGGAACGGCGAGCGCAGCGCATTCAGCCGCGTCTCGATCTCGCGGAGGGCCGCCTCGCGGTCGGGCGCGGCGTCGAGATCGGCGCGATAGGCGGCCTCGATCCCGCCCTCCAGCGGCAACGAGCCCCAGCGCGCCGAAGGCCAGGCGTAACGCAGCGCGAGCCGCCCGGCCGGCTGATGAATGGCGCCGGCGACGCCGAAGACATTGCGCAGGATGACGCTGCACCACGGCACCGTGCATTGGTTGATCGCCGCCATCGCGCGCACGCCATGGCGGATCGTCGCCGCCTTCTCGGCCTCCAACCCGATCATGAATCCGGGGCAATCGACGAGATGCACGACCGGCAGATGAAAAACCTCGGCGAGATCGACGAGACGGATGATTTTCTGGCACGCCTCCGCCGTCCACGAGCCGCCGTAATGGAAGGGATCGCTCGCGAGCAGCGCGACCGGCCGCCCGTCGAGCCGCGCGAGACCGGTGATGATCGGGCGTCCGAAGCGCGCGCCGATCTCGAAGACGCTTTCGCGATCGAAAAGCGTCTCGATGATCGGGCGCATTTTGTAGACTTGGCGGGGATCGCGCGGAATGGCGCCGAGCAGGGCCTCATCGCGGCGGGACGGGTCGTCTCCGCTCGCGACCACCGGCGGCAGCTCGAACACCGAGTTCGGCAGATAGGAGAGGAAGCGCCGGGCGCGCGCGAAGGCTTCCGCCTCGGTCGCGACCGCGTCATCGACGGCGCCGCTCCGCGTCTGGATGTCGGCGCCGCCGAGTTCCGCCTTGTCCAGAACCTGCCCCAGACGCGCAACCACCGGCGGGCCGGCGACGAACATGGCGGAAGACGTCGTCATCACCGAATAATGGCTCGCCGCGAGCCGCGCCGCCCCGAGCCCGGCGACCGAGCCGAGCCCGAGTGCGACCACCGGCACCACCGCCAGGCTCGCCGTCGTCAGGTAAAATCCATAGGCCGAATTCACCCCGCCCGGGAGATTGGCGCGCCCCGTGGTCTCGATCGTCTTGACCGAGCCGCCGCCGCCCGATCCCTCGATCAGCCGAATGATCGGCAGGCGGAATTCCATCGCCATGCGCTCGGCCATTTGCGGCTTTTCGCGGATCGTCGCATCCGCCGAGCCGCCGCGCACGGTGAAATCATCGCCGACGATGACCACCGGGCGCCCGGCGACGGTGCCGCGCCCGAAAACGCAGTTCGACGGCGTGAAGCCGGCGAGTTGGTTATTCGCGTCATAGCTCGCGCGCCCGGCGATGGCGCCGATTTCATGGAAACTGCCGGGATCGAGACAGGCCTCGATCCGCTCGCGCACATCGAGGCGCCCGGCTTCGTGCTGGCGCGCGACCTTCTCCGCCCCACCCAGCGCCCGCGCCAGGGCCTCGCGCCGGCGCAATTCGTCAAGCTCGGGTTGCCACGTCATCGCCTCGCTCCCTGCTCCCTTATTCGGTTATTCTTGCGCCCACCCCGCTTGCGGGGACGAAATCTACGCCTCCGCGAGCCGCGCCGCCTGATCCTCGGCGGCGAGCGCGTCGATGATGTCGTCCAACTCGCCGGCCATGATCCGATCGATCTTGTGCAGCGTGAGATTGATGCGGTGGTCGGTGACGCGGCCTTGGGGAAAATTATAGGTGCGGATGCGCTCGCTGCGGTCGCCGGTGCCGACCTGGGCGCGGCGATCGGCGGCGCGGGTGGCGTGCGCGCGCGCGCGTTGTTGTTCGTAAAGTCGGGCGCGCAAAATCTTCATCGCCTTGGCGCGGTTCTTGTGCTGGCTCTTCTCGTCCTGCATCGTGACCACGATGCCCGAGGGCAGATGGGTGATGCGGACCGCGCTTTCGGTTTTGTTGACATGCTGGCCGCCGGCGCCGGAGGCACGATAGACATCGATGCGGAGATCGGACTCGTTGATCGCGACATCGACCTCCTCGGCCTCGGGAAGAACGGCGACGGTGACGGTCGAGGTATGGATGCGCCCCTGGTTCTCGGTCGCCGGCACGCGCTGGACGCGATGGACACCGGAGTCGTATTTCAGGCGCGCGAACACCGAGCGCCCGGTGATCTCGGCGATCCCTTCGCGGAGCCCGCCGAGTTCGGTCGCGGCGTAGTCGAGGATGTCGAAGCGCCAGCCACGCCCTTCGGCATAGCGCTGATAGGTGGTGAAAAGCTCGGCGGCGAAGAGGGCCGCCTCGTCACCGCCGGCAGCGGGGCGGATTTCAAGAATGGCGGCGCGCTCGTCGGCGTCATCGCGCGGCAGCAACGCGATCTGGATCTCGCGCATGAGCGCCGGAATGCGGGCATCGAGGGCGGCGAGTTCGGCCTCGGCGAGCGGGGCGAGTTCGGGATCGGCGCGCAGCGACGCGGCCTCGGCGCGCGCCTGCTCGGCGACGCGGAGATCGTTGATGCGCGCGACCAGCGGCGCCAGCTCGGCGAGTTCTTTCGACGCCTGGCCGAATGCCTCGCCCCCGAGCCCCTGGGCCAGCGCCGCGCGCAGCTCGTCGGCCCGCGCCTCGATGCGGTCGAGTTTCGGGTCGAGGGTCAAGCGCCGCCTGCGAGCAGTTTTTTCACGTGCATGACGACATCTGCGGGCGCGAAATGAGAAGTCTGCTCACGCCGACGGAGATCGCGCACGACGATGGCATTTTTCTCCACCTCGTCGCTGCCCAGTAAAATCGCGGCCGGCGCCGCGATCTTATTGGCGCGCTCCAGACCCCGTTTGAGGGCGGGATAATAATAAAACTCCGTCACGATCCCGGCGTTGCGCAGCGTCTGGGTGACGGCGAACGCATCATCGGCGAGAGAATCTTCGGCATGGAGGACGAAAACCGGCGCCGGGGCCGGTGGCGGCGCGGCCAGCAGCATCGCGAGGCGTTCGATCCCGGCGGCGAAGCCGACGCCGGGGATCTCCGGCCCGCCCATCTCCTTCACCAGCGCCTCATAATGCCCGCCGGCCATCACCGTGCCCTGCGCGCCGAGCCGCTCGGTGATGAATTCGAACGCCGTCAGGCTGTAATAATCGAGGCCGCGCACGATGCGCGGATTTTCGACGAAGGGCACGCGAGCCGCGGCCAGCGTTCTTCTGACCCCTTCATGGAACTGGTGTGCGAAATCGCTCAGATGATCGCCAATCCGTGGCGCATCGGCGATGATCGCGCGGTCTTTCGCATCCTTGCTGTCGAGGATGCGCAGCGGGTTTTTTTCCAGCCGCATTTGGCTCTCGGCCGAGAGATCGCCGACAAATTTCCCGAAATACGCAACCAGCGCCTCGCGATAGCGCGCCCGGCTTTCGTCATCGCCGAGTGTGTTGATCTCCAACCGCACCCCCTCGGCGATGCCGAGGGCGCGCAGAATGTGATGGCCGCAGGCGATCACCTCGGCATCGGCAACCGGATTGTGAGGCCCGAGTAATTCCACGCCGATCTGGTGAAACTGGCGAAACCGCCCCTTTTGCGGCCGCTCATAGCGGAACATCGGCCCGGCATAGAACACGCGCTGCGGCAGGGTCTGGGTCAACCCATTGGAGACCAGCGCCCGGCACACCCCGGCCGTTCCCTCCGGGCGGAGCGTGAGCGAGTCGCCGCCGCGATCGGCGAAGGTGTACATCTCCTTGGTGACGACATCGGAGGTCTCGCCGAGGGTGCGGGCGAAGACCGCGGTATCCTCGAAAATCGGCGTCGCCCATTCCTCGAACCCGTAGCGTCCGGCGATCGCGCGCGCGGTATCAGTGACGAGACGGTGCCGGCGCTGTTCGTCGCCGATCAGGTCATGGGTGCCGCGCGGCGGTTGCAGGCGCGGCATTTATTCCGCTGCCTGTTTCGGCGCCACCGCCAGCGCGGCGGCCTTGGCCTCGACCAGATCGACGATGTGTTCGATCATGTCGGCGTCGCTGATCGTGTGGTCGGTCTTGCCGGCGTGATAGACCATGTGCCGGCCATTGCCGCCGCCGGTGATGCCGAGATCGGTCATCAGCGCCTCCCCCGGCCCGTTGACCACGCAGCCGATGATCGAGAGGGTGAGCGGGGTTTCGATATGGGCGAGCCGCTCCTCGAGCTTCGCCACCGTCTCGATGACGTTGAAGCCCTGGCGGGCGCAGGAGGGGCACGAGATCACCCGCACGCCGCGATGGCGAATGCCGAGTGATTTCAATATCTCCCAGCCGACCAGCACCTCCTCCTCGGGCTCGGCCGAGAGCGAAACGCGGACCGTGTCGCCGATCCCGGCCCAGAGGAGGCTTCCGAGCCCGATCGCCGATTTCACCGTCCCCGTCCGCCGCCCGCCGGCCTCGGTGATGCCGATATGGAGCGGATGGTCGCAGATTTCGGCGAGCTGCTGATAGGCGGCGACGGCGAGGAACACGTCGGAGGCCTTCACGCTGATCTTGAATTCGTGAAAATCGTGGTCTTCTAGGATTTTCGCGTGTTCGAGCGCGCTTTCCACCAGCGCCTCGGGGTTGGGCTCGCCGTATTTCTCCAGAAGATGCTTCTCCAGCGAGCCGGCATTGACACCGATCCGCATCGAGCAGCCATGATCCCGCGCCGCCTTGATCACGTCCCGCACCCGCTCGGCGCTGCCGATATTGCCGGGATTGATGCGCAGACACGCTGCCCCCGCTTGCGCCGCCTCGATCGCGCGCTTGTAGTGGAAATGGATATCGGCGACCACCGGCACCGCGACGGCGCGCACGATTTCGGCCAGCGCTGCGGTGCTTTCGGCGTCGGGGCAGGAGACCCGCACGATATCGACGCCGGCGCGCTCGGCGCGCTGGATTTGCGCGACCGTCGCGGCGACATCGGTGGTCGGGGTGTTGGTCATGGTCTGGACGCTGATCGGCGCGTCGCCGCCAACCGCGACCGGCCCGACATGGATCTGGCGCGAGCGGCGGCGGGTGATCTGCTGATAGGGTCGATAGGTCATCGCGGGGCTCCGGTTCTGTCGCCGAGCACCGTCGTCGCCGCGCGGCGGGAGCGGTGCCCGATCGGGATATGGCCGTTATTGCGCCGGGCTGGAAGAGCGTGGGCCGGAATTTGCCGCCGCCGGCTCGCCGCTCGACATCAGCGCCGCACCGAGGGGGACGTCCCGCCGCACTTTTCCGGCCGCGCCCAAAGGCGGCGCCGGCGTGCCATCGATCACGATTTCGGTGCCACCGGCATTGCCGGTGGTGAGCAACAGTTGCGGCGCGCCCTCGGGCTGGTTCGGCACCGGCCAGGTCTCGCCGCTGTGGAGGATGCGGCTCAGGAGGACATGGCCCTTGCGGTCATGCACCTCGATCCAGGAATCGGCGCGGGCACGGAGCAGGATATGAGCGTCCTCCGCCGCGGCGGAGGGAGAGCCGGCCTCGGCGCCAGCCGCCGACGCTGGCGCCGGAGCAGGCGCGGCTGGCGCGCTGGGCGGGCTGGCGGGCGGGACGGTCGCCGTCGCGGTGTCTGCTGCCGTGTCCGCTGTCGTGTCCGCTGTCGTGTCCGCCGCCGGGGCCGGTGCGCCGGCGGATGGCGGCGCGGGTGTGGACGAGGGGGGAGACAAGGGCGCGGCGACCGGCGGGGCGGCGGTGTCCGCGGACGTACTGGCGGACATGCTGGCGGACGTGCCGGGGGCTGGGGATACCGTGGCGGACGACGGCGCGGCCGGCGGGACCACCGCCGGCGTGACCAGACGATCGGGTGCGGCCATGACGGGCTCCGGCGCCGGCCGCTCGCCGGAAAGCCGGTACCAGCCGATATAGGCGCCGATCGCGATCACCGCCCCGAGCAGCACCACCGCGCCGGCCGGCACGCCGCGTTCCGGCACCGGGGCGGGGAATTGCAGATCGGTATTGCGGTGTTCGCCGCCAAGTTCGGCGCGATAGCGCCGCGCCATGTCATCGGGATCGAGGCCGAGCAGCGTCGCGTAGCTGCGGACGAAGCCGATCGCATAGGCCGGGGCCGGCAGTTCCGCGCTGTGTCCGGCCTCGATGGCCCGCAAATGCGGCTCGCGAATGCGGAGCGTCGCCGCGACATCGGGCAGCGCCCAACCCATTCGCTCCCGCGCCGCCGCCAACCGCGATCCGACGCCGGGGGGAGCACGATCGACGACCGCCATCGCGTCACTCTCCGGGCGAGTCATGGCGCGGTTTCCGCCACTCGTCCGGTTTCGCGATCCAACTGCACGCTACCCAAAGCCTCACCTTCCCTCTGGTGGCGGTGACACGATCATCGCGGACGGGGCGCCACCCTCCGCGGCGGTCATCAGGCCGCTAGAATGCCCCCAAACCGGGCTTTCATCATCCAAGCCGTCATGATCCGAGTCGTCATCATGCCGCAATTGCTCTCCGGCGTCGAATCAATCATGCGTTGCAGATCGTCGGCATTTTCCGCCAAAAAATCACGTTGGATGGCCTGCCTGCCAGTCGCCGCGCGTCGAAGCCGATCAAATCGGCACGTCATGCTCCCGCGCCCAGATCTCGAGCGGGCCGCGCAGGCTCGCGGCATCGCCGGCCTGACGACGCAGCGTCTCCAGAACGGCGCGGAACGCCGCCAGATCCACCGCCGCCAGCGCCGCCTTCACTGGCAGGACCGCGGCGGCGTTCATCGAGAGCGTGGTGATCCCGAGCGCCGCCAGAACCAGCGCCACCAGCGGCTCGCCGGCGGCCTCGCCGCAGAGCGAAAGCGGCACGAGTGCGGCGGCGGCGCGGCGCGCCAGCGCCTCCAGGAGGGTCAAAACCGGTGACGAGAGAATGTCATAGCGCCCGATCAAGGCCGGCGCGCCGCGATCGGCGGCGAACAGGAACTGCATCAAATCGTTCGAGCCGACGGAGACGAAATCGGCCGCGGCGAGCAGGCCGTCGATCTGCCAGAGCAGCGCCGGCACCTCGATCATGCTGCCGATCGAAAGCCGCGCCGGGGCCGGGCGCACCCGCTCTCGCTCGGCGAGCAGGAGCGCCTTGGCGGCGGCGAATTCGGCGACCGTCGCGACCATCGGGAACATCACCGAAAGCGGCCGCCCTGCCGCGGCCAGCAGCAGCGCCCGCAATTGCCGCCTGAGCAGCGCCGGGCGGTCCAACCCGACACGGAGCGAGCGCCAGCCCATCGCCGGGTTCTCGGCGGTCACCGCGCCGGCATCGGGCAACAGCTTGTCGCCGCCGAGATCGAGGGTGCGAAACAGCACCGGCCGCCCCGCCGCGGCGTCCAGCACCCGGGCGTAAAGTGCCGCCTGTTCGGCGACATCGAGCAAACGGCCGCGCGCCAGCATCGCGATCTCGGTGCGAAAGAGGCCGATCCCCTCGGCCCCGACGCGGTCGAGCGCCGCCAGTTCCTGCGTGAGGCCGGCATTGATCATCAGCCGGAGCGGTGTCCCGTCGCGGCTCCGCGCCGGCGCCCCGGCGAGGCCGGCCCAGACCAGGGCGCGCGCGGCGCGGTCGTGGGCGGCGCGCAAATAGGCGAGACGCAGATCCTCGGACGGGCGTAGGATCAGATGCCCCTCATCGCCATCGAGGATCGCGAGATCACCCGGCTCGGCCGCCGCCACCGCATCGCGCACGCCGCCGAGCATGGGGAGCGCCAGCGCCCGGGCGATGATCGCCGCATGTCCGGCGGCACTCGCCTCCTCGACCACCACCCCGGCGATGCCGCGCCCGTGCCAGTCGAGCAGATGCGCCGGCCCCAGCCGCCGCGCCAGCAGGATCGCCCCCGGCGGCACCGGTGGCGGCGGCGCGCCGGCATCGAGGGCCGCGAGCAGCCGCTCGGCGAGATCCTCGATATCGGCGACACGCTCGCGAAGATAAGGATCATTGATGCGGCGCATGCGCTCGCGCACCTCGCTCGCCGCCCGCTGCACCGCCGCCTCGGCCGAAAGCCCGGCCGCGATGCGCTCGGCGACCCGCCGCAGCCAGCCGGCATCCTCGGCGACCAGCCGATACGCCTCCAGGACGTCACGCGTCGTCGCCGCGACCGGAAGATCGCCGGAGGCTGCGATCAACTGGTCGATCCCGCGGCGCATCCGTGCGACCGCTTGCGCGAGCCGCGCCTGCTCTTGCGCCGGATCGTCCGCGAGCAGCCGCGTCGGCGCCGGGCGCAGCCCATGCACCACCACGTTCCCGATGGCGAGGCCGGCAACCAGGGCCGTGCCGACGAAATGCCGCGGCAGCGTCGTCGCCAGATCCTCGCCCCCGGGCTCGCCCGCGGCCATCGCGGCGAGCGGCTCGGCAAGCAGCATGGCGACCGTTTCCAGGGTTTCCGCCTCGTCCTCGGCATAGAGCCGCGCCGCCCGGTTCTGCACCACGACGATGCCGAGCATCCGCCCGGCCCGCCGCACCGGCACCGCGAGCAGGGCGGCGAAGGGCTCCTCGCCGGTTTCCGGGCGATAGGCGAAGGCGGGGTGGTTCTGCGCATCCGGAAGATTGAGAGTCTCGCCGGTCGCCGCCGAAAGCCCGACCAGCCCCTCGCCGATGCGGAGCCGCGTCCGCCCCACCGCCTCCGGACGCAACCCGTGCGTCGCCACCAATTGCAGCACCTCGCCCGGGCGAAGGGCGTAGATCGAACACACCTCGCTCACCATCTCGGCGGCGATGACGGCGGCGAGTTCGGAGAGGGGCGCCGCACTCCGCGCCATCAATTCGCGGAGCCGCGCGAGCAGGCGCCGGCTCATGGCGCCGGCGGTCATGCGCCGGGTGCCCAGCGCCAGATCATTCCCCCGGCGGCGATGGGGCCGCTCGCGCCAGGCGCGCGGCGAGCGCGGCCGTGGCCTCGGTCTCGAGTTCGGCGATGATCTCGGCGATCGGCTGGATGGCGCCGACCATGCCGACCGACTGGCCGGCCATCACCGACCCGGTCTCGACATCGCCCTCGATCACCGCGCGTCGCAAGGCGCCGGCCCAGAAATGCTCGATCTCGAGCTGCGCCGCCTCGCGCGAGAGTTCGCCGGCGAGAAAGCGGTCGCGAACCGCGCTCTGATGGGCGAGAAAGCGCCGTGTGCCCTCATTGACGAGACCGCGCACCGGGATCACCGGGAAACGCTCGTCGAGCTGCACCGATGGCACCGCGTCGCGGGCATTGGCACGCACGAAGGCCGCCTTGAAGCGGGGATGGGCGATCGATTCGACGCTGGCGACGAAGCGGGTGCCGAGCTGCGCGCCGGCGGCGCCCATTTCGAGATAGGCAAGGATCGCCTCGCCGCGGCCGATCCCGCCGGCGACGAACACCGGCACCTCGGTGACATGGGGCAGGATTTCCTGCGCCAGAACGGTGAGCGAGACCGGGCCGATATGGCCGCCGGCCTCCGACCCCTCGATCACCAGCGCATCGGCGCCGAGGCGCACCAGCCGCCGCGCCAGCGACAGCGCCGGGGCGAAACAGATCGCCCGCGCCCCGCCTTCCTTGATCGCGCGGATCGCGCCTCCCGGCGGGATGCCGCCGGCGAGCACGATATGCTTGACGCCGGACGCCAGCGTCACCGCGATCAGCCGATCGAGCGCCGGATGCATGGTGATCAGGTTGACGCCGAAGGGCTGATCGGTCAGCGCCTTCGTGCCGGCGATCTCGGCGGCGAGCAGATCGGGCCCCATGGCGCCGCAGGCGATGACGCCGAAGCCGCCGGCATTGGAGATCGCGGCAACCAGATGGCGCTCGCTCACCCAGCTCATCGCACCGCCGAGAATGGGGACGCGGGCGCCGAGAAAGGCGGCGCCGCGCGCGAACAGCCGGGCGAGTTCGGCGGATGGCGCCGAAGCGGCGGACTCCGGGGGGGTGATGTCAGGCGGCATCGAGGCCGTAAGCGGTATGGAGGGCGCGCACCGCGAGTTCGATATATTCCGCGCCGATCAGCACGCTCACCTTGATTTCGCTGGTCGAGATCACCTGGATGTTGATCCCCTTCTCGGCGAGGGTGCGGAACATGGTGCTGGCGACGCCGGCGTGGCTCCGCATGCCGACCCCGACCACGCTGACCTTGGCGACATCGCGATCGGCGGTGATCTCGGCATAGCCGATCGCGTCCTTGATCCCGGCGAGCGTCGCCTCGGCGCGCGGCAGGTCGGCCTTGGGAACGGTGAACGTCATGTCGGTGGTGCCGTCGGCGGCGACGTTTTGCACGATCATGTCGACATTGATCGCAGCACCCGCGAGCGGGCCGAAGATCGCCGCCGCGATGCCCGGCCGGTCGGGCACCCGGCGGATGGTGATCTTGGCTTCGTCGCGCGAATAGGCGATGCCGGCGACCAATGCTTTTTCCACGATTTCGTCCTCATCCACGACCAGGGTGCCGGGCGCGTCGGTGAAGCTGGAGAGCACCTGCACCCGGACTTTTTCCTTCATCGCCAGCTCGACGCTCCGGGTTTGCAGCACCTTGGCGCCGACCGAGGCGAGTTCCAGCATCTCCTCATAGGCGATTTTATCGAGCTTGCGGGCTTTTGCCACGATGCGCGGATCGGTGGTGAAGACCCCCTCGACATCGGTATAGATGTCACAGCGATCGGCCGCCAGCGCCGCCGCCAGCGCGACGGCCGAGGTGTCCGAGCCGCCGCGCCCGAGGGTGGTGACGCGATGATCCGGCCCCAGCCCCTGAAACCCGGTGACCACCGCGACCTGGCGCAAGTCGCGCATCCGCCGGATCAGCTCGGCGCCCTCGATCGCATCGATCCGCGCCTTGCCATGCGCGCCATCGGTTCTGATCGGAATCTGCCAGCCCTGCCAGGAGCGCGCCTCGATGCCGACATGCTGCAAGGCGATGGCGAGGAGGCCGCTCGTCACCTGCTCGCCGGTCGCGACCACGGTATCGTATTCGCGGGCGTCATGCAGCGGCGACATCTCCTGACACCAGGCGACGAGCTGGTTGGTTGCGCCGGCCATCGCCGAGACCACGACCGCGACCTCGTTTCCGGCCTCGACCTCGCGCTTGACGCGGGCGGCGGCATTGCGAATGCGCTCCGGATCGGCGACCGAGGTGCCGCCGAACTTCATGACGATGCGAGCCATCTCTCCCCCGGGGAACGGCCGGCCGGCTCAAACGCGGCGCGCGGTTTGCCGTCTCGGCGGGGATCACATAAAGCCCTCACCGAGGAGAGGCAACATGCAGAGCGAAGAAACCGGCCGGCCCCAAGCGGACCAGCCCCAAGCGGACAACGTCTCGCCCGCCGAGATCGCGCGCTTCGCGGCACTCGCCGAGACCTGGTGGGATCCGGCCGGGCCGATGCGGGCGCTGCATCGGATGAACGGGATCCGCGTTGAATGGGCGCTGGCGCGGTTTCGCGAGCGATGTGGCGGGCGCGCCCTCCGCGTGCTCGATGTCGGTTGTGGCGCCGGGCTCGCCGCCGAGGCGCTGGCCGGCGCCGGCCACGACGTCACCGGCCTCGACGCCAGCGAGGCCGTGCTCACCGCCGCCCGCCGCCACGCCGAGGGGCGGAATCTCTCGCTCCGCTATCGTCTCGGCAGCCTCGCCAGGCTCGGTGCCGACGGCGAGATGTTCGACGCCATCACCGCCTTCGAGGTGATCGAGCACGTGCCCGAGCCGCGCCGCTTCCTGGCCGAGATCGCCGCCCGCCTCGCCCCGGGCGGGGTTCTCGTCCTGTCGACGCTCAACCGCACGAAGCGGTCGCTGCTGTTCGGCAAATTCGCCGCCGAATACGTGCTCGGCTGGGTGCCGCCGGGGACGCATGACTGGCGGCGCTTTCTGACGCCGGCGGAGATCGAGGACGGGCTCGGCGCCGCCGGGCTCGGCCTCTTCGATCTCGCCGGGATGAGCTTCGATCCGCTCCGCCAGCGGTTTCGCCTGAGCCGCGATGTCGCGATCAATTACCTGCTCGCCGCCTGGAAGCCGGCGCCCCCGCCCGCTCCCTCGCCGTAATGTGAGCGGGTTTTCGCCCCTTGCCGCTGTTATGGCGGCGCGAAAAGCCCTTATTGCAGGGGATCATTTCCGAAGGAGCCGCTATGACCCGCGACGAGATCCTCGCCTCTTCCTCCATGCCGCTCGCGAGCCCGAGCTATCCCAAAGGGCCCTATCGTTTCATCAACCGCGAATATCTGGTCATCCATTATGAAAGCGACCCGGAGGCCATCCGCGCCATGCTGCCCGAGCCGCTGGAGCCGGATGGCAACCACGTGTTTTTCGAATGGATGAAAATGCCGGATTCGTCCGGTTTCGGGAGTTACCAGGAAAGCGGCTGCGGCATCGCCGCGAAATGGAACGGAACCCCCTGTAATTATAGCGCCCAGATGTATCTGGATGACGAGGCGCCGACCACTGGCGGGCGCGAAATCTGGGGGTTTCCGAAAAAAATCGGCCAGCCCGATCTCCGCATCATCCACGACACCCTGACCGGCACCCTGCATTACGACGATATCCGCGTCGCCATGGGCACCATGGCCTATAAATACCCCGATCTCGGGCTCGATCACGCGCAGGTGAAGACGGAGATGGAGAAGCTCAACGTCAATCTCAAATTCATCCCCCATATCGATGGCTCGCCGCGGATCGCCGAACTGATCGGCTACCACCTCTCCGACATCACCGTGAAGGGCGCCTGGGGCGGGCCGGCGCGGCTCGATCTCGTCGCCCATGTCAATTGCCGGGTCGCCGATCTGCCGGTGCGGAAAGTGCTGTACGGCCGCCACCTGGTCGCCGACCTCACCTTGCCCTACGGCAAGGTTCTGCACGATTATCTCGCCCGCTGAGCCCATCCAAATTCACCATCAAGGAGAAAAATCGCATGAGTCTCAAAGGCAAGGTGGCGCTGGTCACCGGCTCGACCAGCGGGATCGGTCTCGGCATCGCCCGCGCGCTGGCCGCGGGCGGCGCGCATATCCTGTTCAACGGCCTCGGCGATCGGGCCACGATCGACAAGCTGGTCAGCGATACCGCCGCCGAATTTTCGGTCAAAACCGCGTTTTCGGGCGCCGATATGACCAAGCCCGCGGAAATCCGCGGCATGGTCGCCGAGGCGCAAAAGACCCTCGGCGGGCTCGACATCCTGGTCAACAACGCCGGTATCCAGTTCGTCGCCGCGGTGGAGGAATTTCCCGCCGAGAAATGGGACGCGATCATCGCGATCAATCTCTCGGCGGCGTTTCACGCGATCAGCGCGGCGCTGCCGGCGATGAAACAGAAAGGCTGGGGGCGGATCATCAACATCGCCTCCGCCCATGGCCTGGTCGCGAGCCCGCACAAGGCGGCCTATGTCGCGGCCAAGCACGGTATCGTCGGCCTCACCAAGGTGGTCGCGATCGAAGCCGCCAATGACGGCGTCACCGCCAATGCCATCTGCCCGGGCTGGGTGCTGACGCCGCTCGTGCAGAAGCAGTTGGAGGATCGCGCCAAGCAGAACGGCACCAGCGTCGAGCAGGAGAAAAAGGCGATGCTCGCCGAAACCCAGCCGATGCTGACCTTCTCGACCCCCGAGGAGATTGGCGCGCTGGCGGTGTTCCTCTGCTCGGACGGCGCCAAAACCATCACCGGCGTGCCGCTTTCGATCGACGGCGGCTGGGTCGCGCACTGAGCGTCGGACGCCAGCGGCGCCCGCTCTGATGGGCGCCGCGCCACCGCCTTTTGCCGCCGCTCGCGCTGTCCTGCCGCCGAGCGGCGTTTGCTATGCGCTGGTCTGGCTTGGAACGCTGGCCTCCGAGATCGCCGGGTTGCCTCTCGCCGGCGACGCCGCGGGGCTGTTCCTGCTGCTGTTTCTCGCCCTGGAATGGCCGCGCCAGCGCCGCTATGCCCGCCTCGTGCTGCTCGGCTTTTCGGCCGCCGGCGGCCTCGGCATCGTGCTCGCCGCCCGCCATGGGGTCGCGCCGCTCGGCGTGTTCGTCGCCGGATGGCGGCGTGGCGCGGCGCTGGCGGCGTTCTATTTCGCGCTCGGCGCCTTGCGCGACGCGGCCGAAACCAGCCCGCTCTTTCGCCGCTCGGGGCGGCATCTTGTGGCGCAGCCGCCGGGGCGGCGCTATGCTGCGCTGACCGTGGGCGGCCATCTTTTTGGCCTCATTCTCTCGTATGGCGCGATCGATCTGCTCGGCGCCATGGTCAGCCGGGCGCGCGCCGAGGGGCCGGCGGGGACGCTGCGCGCGCGGCGCATGATGCTCGCGATCAATCGTGGGTTTTGCACGGTGAATGCCTGGAATCCGCTCAACGTGATGACCGCGGTGGTGACGACGGCGGTGCCGGCGGCGCCGATGCGCTTACTGATGCCGCTCGGCCTCGGGGTCGCGCTGATGATGATGGCGCTCGGCTGGGCGGAGGATCGCTGGCGCTGGCGGGGAGAGCGGGAGCGGGCGGCAACGCCGGTCGCGGCCGGTGGCTGGGCGGAGCCTTTGCGGCTGATCGGCCTGGTCGGGCTGGTCATGGTGCTGGCCGAGGCCGCCAATGCCGTCCTCGGTGGCGGGGTGATCGCGGCGGTGACGCTGGTGGTGCCGCTGGTGGCGCTGATCTGGGTCGGGGTGCAGACGCTTGGCGGCATCGCGCGGCTCGGCCCCATCCCCGGCGCGCCTGCCTTGCCGGCCTGGCTGTTCCGCCGCGGGCGGCGTTTCATCGCCCGCGCGCCGGCGTTTCGCGCCGAAGCCTTGGTTCTCGGCGCCTCCGGCTTCATGGGGGTGGCGCTGGGCGGCGCCTTGCCGGGGGGGGGACTGGCGCCGCATCTCGGCGGCTTGCCGCCGCTCGTGATCCCGTTCGCGGTGCCGCCTCTCCTCATGTTGACCGGCCAGATCGGGCTCAACCCGATCGCCGTCGTCGCCCTGATCGGCGCCGCGATCCCGGCGCCGGCGGCCCTCGGCGTCGCCCCCGCCGCCCTCGCTTTCGCCTGCATGCTTGGCTGGGCGCTCGCGGTCTCGGTGACGCCGATGTCGGCGAGCGCGATCACCACCGCGCGCTGGCTCCATGTCTCGCCGTGGCGGGTGAGCACGGTGTGGAACGCCGGTTTCGCTGCTGCGGCCTTGCTGCTCGCCTGGGGCGCGATCGGCGCCTTGTCGCTCGTGATGAATGGCGGGTTCGGAGGGTAGCAGGAAATGATCGCGCGGCGCCGGCTTCTCGCCCTCGTGGCCACGGCTCTCGCCGGATGCGCCGCGGAGAGGATTCCCGCCACCGCCCGTCTGCCCCGCCCCGACCGCGTCTATGTCGAGGATTTTCATGCCCCGGCGGCCGCCGTCCTGGTCGATACCAATCAGTTCAGCTACGTGATGGAAGGGCTTGCCATGCCGCGCGACGCCCGCTCCCGCCGCGCCGATGCCATCGCCGCGCGGGCGGCGATCCGCGCGACCCTGCTCGCCGAGCTGCGCGCCATGGGTTTCGCCGCCACCACGCCGCCGCAAGCGCGCGAAAATGCCCTCATCATCGCCGGCGACATCACCAACATCACCGAGGCGATCCCGAGCGATCTCGCGAGTTTCGCCGTCGGCGCGCCGGCGAGCCAGGTGAACGCGCGCGTCACGCTCTCCTACCAATTCGCCGGGAAGGCGCCGCGCCTATGGCAGGATGTCACCGTCAATGCGCCGGTGACGCCGGCGCCCGAAGAGGCGCAGACCCGCGTCGAGGCCGATGGCATGCCGCTCACCTATCTCGCGCCCGAGGGCGCCGATGCCCGCACGCGAGACGTGGCGCTCCAGGCGCATCGCCTCGCGCTGCGCCTCATGGTCCGGCTGCGCGCGCTGTTCGCCGCCGAAGGCTGGGTCAGCCCGGCGCCCGAGGGGCAATGACGCCGATCACTTCGCGGCGCGGGCGGGGACGGAAGCCGGCGACCAGGATCAGCGACAGGACCGCCGATGCGACGAGATAGAAAGCCGGCACGAAGCGGCTGGTGGTGAGCCCGGAGAGCCAGGTGACGGTGAGCGGCGCCAAGCCGCCGAAGAGGGTGACCGAGAGGTTGTAGCTGATGGAAAGCCCGGTCGAGCGCGCGCGCGGCGGGAAAAAGCTTCCGAGCAGGCCGGGAATCGGCCCGGCGGTGAGCCCGAGGAGGAGGGTCGCGGCCAATTGCACGCAAAACAGATTGAGCCGGCTCGGATGGGCGACGACGAAGGCGAACAGCGGATAGGTCAGAAGGCCGGAGGCGATCACGGCGGGAAAAAACACCCGATAGGGGCCGATGCGATCGGCGAGCGCGCCGGCGGCCGGGTTCACCACCATGTTGATCAGCCCGCAAACCGCGATGCCGGCCAAAGGCGCGGCGAGCGGCAGATGCAGCGTGCGCACGACATAGACCGGCAGATAGGAGTTCCAGAGATAGGTCGCGGCGGTGCCGCACACGATGGTGCCGATGGCGCAGAGCAGCGGACCACGGTAATCGGCGAGCACGAGCGCGAGCGGCGCGCGCTCGGCCCGCGCTTTCGCCTGCCGGCGCGCTTCGAGGAATTCCGGGGCATCGGCGACGCGCCGGCGGATATAGAACCCGACCGGCCCGACCAGCCCGCCGAGCAGGAACGGCACCCGCCAGCCCCAGGCAGCGAGCGCTTGCGGCGAGAGGCAGGTGGTGAGCACGAACCCCATGCCGGCGGCGAGCGCGACCGCGAAGGATTGCGCGACCATCTGGAAGGCGCCGAAATAATGCCGCCGGCCCGGCGGCGCGTATTCGACCAGGAGCGCGGTCGAGGAGGCGAATTCGCCGCCCACCGAAAGTCCCTGCAACACCCGCGCCGCCACCACCAGGATCGGCGCGGCGAGGCCGATCGCGGCATAGCTCGGGGTGATTCCGAGCATCACCGTGCCGACCGCCATCACCGCGATGAGCATCGAGAGCGCCTTCTGCCGCCCGGCGTGATCGGCATAGATCCCGATCAGAACACCGCCGAGCGGGCGCACGACGAAGCCGACGCCAAAGGTCGCGAAGGTCAGAATCAGCGAAAGTTCCGGATCGCGCGCCGGGAAGAACACCTCGGCGATCACCGCGGCGAAAAACCCGTAGATGAGAAAATCGAACCATTCGAGGCCGTTGCCGATCACCGAGGCGATCACCGCGCGGCGCAGCGTTGCGGCATCGGGCGGGGGGATATCAGTCATCGGCGCGGCTCCTCGACGGTGACAATCGTGAGCCGCAACATTGGCCACCATTCCTGGCGGGATCAATCCCGGCGATATCAATCCTGGCGATAATTGGGCGCCTCGCGGTCGAGCGCCACGTCATGGACATGGCTTTCGCGCAAGCCGGCGCCGGTGATGCGGCGGAAGCGGGCGGTTTTTTGTAGCTCGGCGACGCTGGCTGCGCCGGTATAGCCCATGCCGGCGCGCAACCCCCCGACCAGTTGATGCACGATCGCCGCCACCGGGCCCTTATAGCCGACGCGACCCTCCACCCCCTCCGGCACCAGTTTCAGCGTGTCCTTGACCTCCTGCTGGAAATACCGGTCCGCCGAGCCGCGCGCCATCGCGCCGATGCTGCCCATGCCGCGATAGGATTTATAGGAGCGGCCCTGATAGAGGAACACCTCGCCCGGCGCCTCGTCGGTGCCGGCGAGGAGGCTGCCGATCATCACGCAATCCGCGCCGGCGCCGATCGCCTTGACGATGTCGCCGGAATGCCGGATGCCGCCATCGGCGATCGCCGGCACGCCCGCCGCATGGCACGCCGCCGCGGCTTCGCGCACCGCCGAGAATTGCGGCATCCCGACCCCGGCGACGACGCGCGTCGTGCAGATGCTGCCCGGCCCGATCCCGATCTTCACCGCGTCCGCCCCGGCCTCGATCAGGGCGCGGGCGCCCTCGGGGGTCGCGATATTGCCGGCGATCACCTGCACCGCGTTGGAGATCTGCTTGATCGCCGCGACCGCGCGCAGGACGCCGGCGGAGTGGCCATGGGCGGTATCGACGATGATCACATCGGCCTCCGCCGCGACCAGCGCCCGCGCCCGCGCCTCGCCATCCTCGCCGACGCCGGTCGCCGCCGCGACGCGCAGCCGCCCGAGCGCGTCCTTGTTGGCGAGCGGATGCGCCTGCGCCTTGTCCATGTCTTTGACGGTGATGAGGCCGATGCAGCGATAGGCGTCATCCACCACCAAAAGCTTCTCGATGCGATGGCGGTGCAGCAGATGGCGCGCCTCCTCATGTCCGACCTCGGCCGGCACGGTCACCAGATTCTCCCGCGTCATCAGCTCATAGACCTTGAGCGCGGGATCGGTCGCGAAGCGCACGTCGCGGTTGGTGAGGATGCCGACCAGGCGCCCGGTCTCGCGCTCGACCACCGGCACGCCGGAGATGTGATGGGTCGCCATCAGGGCGCGGGCCTCGGCCAGGGTCTGATCGGGGTGGATGGTGAGCGGGTTGATCACCATTCCGGATTCGAATTTCTTGACCCGCCGCACCTGCGCCGCCTGATCCTCGATGGACAGATTCTTGTGGATGACGCCGAGCCCGCCATGCTGGGCCATGGCGATCGCCATCGGCGCTTCGGTCACGGTATCCATCGCCGCCGCGATCAGCGGGATGTTGAGCGTGATCTCGCGTGTAAGGCGCGTCCTGGTATCGGCGATGGTCGGCAGGATTTCGGAATAGGCGGGGACGAGCAGCACGTCATCGAAGGTCAGCGCCTCCTCGATGCGCGCGCGCGCGGCGGCTTCGGGGGGAAGCTTGGCATCGGCGTTGGTATCGGGGGCCATGGCGGGGACAACCTTTCCGCGACTTTGGCAACCCCCCTTAGCGGCACCGCTCGCCCGGCGCAAGCGCGACCATGCGACGCTCGCGGCCTCAGGGCGATCGCTCGGGACGATAGCCCTCGGGACGATAGCCCTCGGGACGATAGCCTTGGGCGATGACGTACAGCTCCGCCGATTGCGCCCGGCTCGCCGGCGGCTTGGCGTGGCGGACGCTGCGGAAGGCGCGCTTCATCAGCGCGAGCAATTCCCGCTCGGCGCCGCCCTGGAACACCTTGGCGACGAAGGCCCCGCCGGGGGCGAGCACCTCCTGCGCGAACGTGAGCGCCTGCTCGGCCAGCGCGATGATGCGGAGATGGTCGGTCGCGGCGTGGCCGGTGGTGTTCGGCGCCATGTCCGAGAGCACGAGATCGGCGGGACCGCCGAGTGCCTCGGCGAGCCGCGCCGGCATCGCGGGATCGGTGAAATCCCCGGCGAGCAGAACCGCGCCGGCGAGCGGCGCGACCGGCAGGAGATCGAGCGCCACCACCCGCGCCGCGCCGCGCTGCACCGCGACCTGCGTCCACCCGCCCGGCGCCGCGCCGAGATCGATCACGCGCGCTCCCGGCTTCAGGAGGCCAAACCGGGCATCGAGTTCGATCAGCTTGAACGCCGCGCGCGAACGCCAGCCGTCGCGCTGCGCCGCCTGCACGTAGGGGTCGTTGAGCTGGCGGGTCAGCCAGCGCTGCGAGGCGACACTCCGCCCGCGCGCGCTGCGCAAGACGACGCTTTCGGCGCGCGCGCCGCCCTTGGCGGGGAAGCGGGGCGGGCGGCTCATGCGCCGCCCGCGGCGCGCCCGCGCCCGGCGCGTGGCCAGCGGCGCTGCGGCGAAGGGGTGTTATCGCGCCGCATCAAGCGGAGCAGGATGCCCTCGCGGAGGCCGCGATCGGCGACCACGACCCGACCCGTCGGCCATAGCCGGCGGATGGCGGCGAAGACGGCGCAGCCCGGCAGCACGAAATCGGCGCGTTCCGGCCCGATGCAGGGATGGGCGGCAAGCCCGTCGCGGCCGAGGGCGCGCAGCGTCGCCAGCGCCGCCTCGCACGCAGCACCGGAGAGCACGGCGCCATCGATTTGCGGCCGGTGATAGCGCGGCAGGTTGAGCGCGACCCCGGCGAGGGTGGTCGCGGTGCCGCTGGTGCCGAGCAATTGCACGCCGCCCTGGGTGATCTCCTTGGCGATGCAATGGATGCGCTCGAACACTTCCAGCCGGCCCGCGACCTCGTCCACCGCGGCCTGGAACCCGGCGGCGGTGAAGCAGGCCGAGCCCAGCCGCTCGGCCAGCGTCACGACGCCATAGGGGATGGAGAAATAGCCGATCAGCTCCGGCCGCGCGTCCGCCACCGTCTCCGCCGAACGCCCTGCCGACTGTCCGGCTCCTGGCCCGCCAAGGCGCACCCAGGCGATCTCGGTCGAGCCGCCGCCGATATCGAACAGCAAAACCCGCCGCCCGCCGCGCGCAAGCAGCGGCGCACAGCTCTCCAGCGCCAGCTCCGCCTCCTCGCGGGTCGAGATGATGTCGATCGCGAGCCCGGTCTCGTTGCGCACCTCGGCGAGAAAGGCGGCGCCATTGCTCGCCCGCCGGCAGGCCTCGGTGGCGACGGCGCGCACCCCCCGGAGATCGCGCCGGGCAAGCCGCGCCGCGCAGACCCTGAGCGCGGCGAGCGCCCGTGTCATCGCCTCCGGACAGAGGCGGCCGGAATGATCGAGCCCCTCGCCGAGGCGCACGATCCGGCTATAGCTGTCGACCACGCGAAACCCGCCCTGGGCCGGGGCGGCGACCAGGAGGCGGCAATTATTGGTCCCGAGATCGAGCGCGGCATAGGCGTGGCCGGATACCGGCGGCTCGCCGGCCGGAGGCCGCGAGAAAGGGGCGAGGAGGGATGCGGGCGAAGCCATGGCGCGATAACGGGCTCATCAAAACCCTATCATCCCCCCGGACGGGGACCAAGGGCAAGCCCGATTTGCGCCGCGAGCCTGCGCCGCTCAGGCCGCCGCCGGCAGGGCGAAGCCGCAGGCGTCGAAAGCGGCGAACAGCGCTGCTTCCTGCGCCGGCGTGAGCGGAAGATGCGGCGGGCGGATATGGGTCCAGGCGGCGTCCCCGGTGTGGCGCGCGACCAGGGATTTGAGGCCGGGGATCAGCGGCGCCGAGGTCACCGCCTTGCGGATCAGGGAAAGCCGCGCCTGCGCCGCCGCCGCGCGCGCCGTGCCGGCATGGGCATAGACCTCGGCGTTGATCGCGCTCGAAACGTTGGACGCGGCGCTGATGCTGCCGGCGCCGCCGATGGTCAGAAGATCGTGCAGCGCGCCGTCATCGCCGCAATAGACCTCGAAGCCTTGGGCGGCGAAATGCTCGACATAGGCGCGGGTATTGGCGAAATCGCCGCTGCTGTCCTTGATCCCCTTGACGACGCCGGGGAAGGCGGCGAGCAGGCGGGCGATGAGCGGGAGGGTGAACGGCACCGCCGATTGCGCCGGAAAATGATAGAGATAGATCGCGAGCCCCCCGGCGCGACCCATGGCGCGGGTGATCACCTCGCTGAAATAGGCGAACAGGCCGTCCTCGCTCGGGGCCTTGTAGAAGAACGGCGGCAGCAGCAGCGCGCCGCGGCAGCCGAGTTCGGCGGCGCGGCGGAGCAAGAACACGGTATCGGTGATCGCGGTGGTGCCGAGCCCGGGCAGAAGGCGCGAGGCGGGAATGCCGCGGGCCACGATCCCCTCCATCAGGGCGACGCGCTCGCTGATCCCGAGGCTGTTGGCCTCGCCGGTGGTGCCGAGAATGCCGAGCCCGTTCGCGCCATTGGCGAGCAGCCAGCGGCAATGCGCCGCCATGCGATCGAGATCGGGCGCGAGATCGGCGCCCATAGGGGTCAGCACGGCGACGTTGACGCCGCCGAACAGGGCGTTTTTCATGTGGTCTCCTTGATCGCCGTCCGGCGGCGCGGAATCTGGCGCGGAATCTGGCTGGGCCAGGTCACGATATGATGCTCGAGCGGCCCCGCCACGCGCTCGCCGACACTGCGCCCGCGCACCGAAACCCCCGCTTCATGCACGGTTTCCGCCCGCCCCGAAACCAGCGGATGCCACCACAGCAGATCCTTGCCCTCGGCGAGGCGGCGATAGGCGCAGCTCGGCGGCAGCCAGTCGATCTCGCGCACCGAGGTCGGGGTGAGCTGCTCGCAATCGGGGACGCGGAGCCGGCGATGGGCGTAATCACCACAGCGGCAGGACGCCGTGTCGAGCAGCCGGCAGGCGACATTGGTGAAAGTGATTTCGTCGCTGTCCTCATCACGCAATTTATGCAGGCAGCAGCGCCCGCAGCCATCGCATAGCCGCTCCCACTCGTTGCGGCTCATCTCCTCGAGCCGCTTGGTTTTCCAGAATTCCTCGCGCATCGGCGGCGATCATCGCCGTGCCGGAGCGCGGCGTCAATTCGCGAGGCTGGTTCCCAACCGAGTGCGCTTCGTCAATTCTTGGGCGCCGCCAGATCCTGGCTTTGCACCGGCGCGAGCGATTGCGGCGCGCCGGGCGCGGCGGGCGGCGGGTTCTCGGGCGCGGTATTGGCGGCGGCCGGCGGGTTCGGCAGCGTCGCGTTGGCCGCCGGCGCGGAGGCGGTGGCGCCGTATTTGGCGAGAATGGCGCGGAGCGGATCGGCGCCGGGGTTGTTCACCTTCATATCGACGACGATCTCGCGCGCGCCGATATCCTGGCCGTAATAGGCGCGATCCCATTCCGATTTGGCGGCGAGCAGGCTGCCGTTGAGCGAAATCCCGACGAACAGCCCGCTCGATTGCGAAAACGCGAGAATATCGGCGCGCAGCGCCGCCGTCGTCGCGCCCTCGACGCCGGCGCCCATCTGCGCGAAGGCGACCGAGGCGTCGCCGCCGATCTTGAAACGGCTATCCATCACCGCGTTCAGCCCTTTCTCGGTCAGGATGGTGATCAGGATCTCGCTGTCCTGAAGTCCCACCTGGAGCCCGAAACTCGCGGTGCTGAGCTGAAAGAAGGCCGGCGAGGACCAGGAGCCATTGCCGTCGCGGGCGGCCAGCACGCAATCACCGCCGGCGCCGCCGATGAAGAAGCTCGCGCGAAACACCCGCGGGCACACCATCACCGCCCGCGCCCGCTGCATCGCCCAGGCGCGGTCGCCGGTATTGGCGCCGCTCAGCATTTCCTGCACGGAGAGCGTCGCCCGGTCGACCAGGGTCTGCTGTTCGCTCTGGGCCCAGGCGAGGGTTGGGGCGAGCGCCGGGGCGAGGGTCAGGAGAGCCGTGAGCAGATAACGCAACATGGTTGTTCTCCAGATGATTGGCGGGCGATCTTGATGACGATCTTGATATCGGCCCGGGGCTTTGGCAAGATCACCCCGGCGCCTCGTTGACACCGCCGATCCACCACCCCTCGCGGTGCCATTCAAAGCGGGTGAGGGAAAGATTGCCGACCGAGACGTTTTGCGCCTGCTCGGCGGCGATGCCAAGAACATGCGCGAGGGCGGCGCGGATCACCCCGCCATGGACGACCGCGACCACGTCCTCCCCGCCATGCGTCGCCGCCAGCCGGGTGAGGCAGACGCCGACCCGCGCCACCACATCGGCCATGCTCTCGCCGCCGGGGGGGCGCGTCGCGGCGGGCAGCGGCCAGAACTGATCGGGCCGGCGGGCGAACAGCGCCGCCACCTCGCTCTGCGGCAGCCCCTCCCAGGCGCCGAGCGTCTGCTCGATCAAGGCCGGCTCGACGGTCAGCGTCTGCGCCGGGTAGCCGGCGGCGAAAATCGCCCGCGCCGTCTCCCGGGTGCGCGAAAGCGGCGAGATCAGCCAGCGCGCCGGCCGCGGCAGGCGGGTGGCGAGGCGCTCATAGAGGGGCCGCTCGGCGGCGAGGGCGAGCGGGCAGAGCGGCACGTCATGGGCGCCGTAGAGCACCGCCCGCGCCCGCGCCTCGACCAGCGCATGGCGGAGTAGCCAGAACCGAACCGATTTCATTCTTCTCTCAAACCCGGGTTCACTCTTCTCTCAAACGGGGTGTCCGAAACATCATTCGCCGAGCGAGACCAGAGCGCCGCCGCGGCGGGCGGCGTGCAACTCGCGCCGGAACAAAAGCGCCATCGCCAGGAGCCAGACAAGGTTGAGGCCGAACGCGAAGGCGAGGTCACGAAACCCGCTGCCGCCGCCAGAGAGGGCCGCGCGCAGCCCCTCGAAGACATGCGCGGACGGCAGCGCCCAGGCGAGCGGCCGCAGCGCCGCCGGCAACGCCGAGACCGGGTAGAACACGGCGGAAAGCGGCGTCAAGCCGAACATCACGGTCCAAACAAGCCCCTCGGCGCCGGCGCCATGGCGGAGGATGAAGGCGACGATGCCGAGCGCCACCCACCAGCCCATTGCCGCGAGATTGGCAAACAGCAGCAAGACCACCGGGCCGAGGGCGAAAATGTCGAACGCATAGAGCAGGAAGGCCAGCAGAATCGCCGGCATCATACCGGCCAGCAGGCGCAGAACCGACATCACGATCAGGGCGGCGATCAATTCCCATGGCCGGAGCGGGCTGACGAACAGATGGCCGAGATTGCGCGACCAGATTTCCTCGAGAAAACTCACCGAAAACCCGAGCTGGCTCGCGAGCGCCGCCTCCCACAACAGCACCCCGGCGATGAGCAGCCCGGCAAGCCCCGCGGAAGCGCCGCCGTGCGCGGCGAGAAACCGCGCCGTGAACCCCCAGATCAGCAATTGCAGCACCGGGCCATAGGCGAAATCGAGAAGGCGCGGCCAGGAGCGGCGATAAAGCGCGAGATGGCGATAGACCAGCGCCCAGACCCGCCGCGCCGCGCCAAGGCCGGCGCTCATCGCCCCCTTGGCCATCACCACGTCGCCCGCGCGATAGCGAGGAAGACCGCCTCCAGCGTGTCGCGCCCGAACTGGCCGCAGAGCGCCGCCGGGCTGCCGCGCGCGACGATGGCCCCCTGCCGCAGCATCAGCACCTGGTCGGAGAGCCGCTCGACTTCGGCCATGTTGTGCGAGGCGAGCAGGATCGCGCAGCCGCTCGCCGCGCGATAGGCGGCGAGCCAGGCGCGCAGCCGGTCGGCGGTGTCGGGATCGAGGCTCGCCGTCGGCTCGTCGAGGAGCAGCACCGCGGGGCGGTTGATCAGCGCCTTGGCGAGCGCGAGCCGTGTCTTCTGCCCCGCCGACAGCGTCCCCGCCGGGCGGTCGAGGAAGGCGAGGAGATCAAGCTCGCCGGCGAGTTCGCGGATCCGCCGCTCGAGCCCGGCAACGCCGTAGAGATGGCCGTAGACGCGGAGATTT
This sequence comes from Pseudomonadota bacterium, assembly GCA_021851785.1. GTDB lineage: Bacteria > Pseudomonadota > Alphaproteobacteria > Acetobacterales > Acetobacteraceae > Acidibrevibacterium. Next base: position 34,644 of record JAJZBV010000011.1, on the reverse strand, counting down.
TCGGCAACCGACAGCCGCGCCGGCAAGGCGATATAGGGCGAGGCGAAATTCATCCGCGCCAGCGCCGCGAAGCGGTCGCGCGCCATGTCGTGGCCGAGGATTTCGATCCGCCCGGCGCTTGGCAAAACCAGGCCGAGCAGCATCGCGAGCGTCGTCGTCTTGCCGGCGCCATTGGCCCCGAGGAGGGCGACGATCTCGCCGGCGGCGACGGTGAAGCTGATCCCCGCCACCGCCGTGACCGGCCCATACCGCTTGCTCAGCCCCTCGACCCGGATCGCCGCCATGCGCCTTCCATACGCGAACGCGGCGCCGGCGCGAAATCGCGATCGGCGCGCCCTTGCCATCGCGCCCTTGCAATCGTGCCGGGGCGGACGAACATGCGGGGGAGATGCTTCGGAGGTAAAATGGACCGGTTCCCCGCCTTGTTCGTCTCCCACGGCTCGCCGATGATCGCGATCACCCCCAATCCCGCGCATCATTTCCTCCGCGACCTCGGCCCGCGTCTGGGCCGGCCGCGCGCCATTCTGATCGCGACCGCGCATTGGGCAACGGCGACGCCGGTGCTCGGCACCGCGGCAAGGCCGGAGACGATCCATGATTTCGGCGGCTTTCCGCCCGCGCTCTACGCTCTTCGCTACCCCGCGCCGGGCGCGCCGGAGGTCGCACGGGAGGCCGGCACGCGGCTTCGCGCGGCGGGGCTCGCGGTGGCGGAGGACGCGGCGCGCGGCCTCGATCACGGCAGTTGGATCCCGGCTCTCCTCATGTATCCCGACGCCGATATCCCGATCGCGCAGATTTCCATCCAGCCCGAGGCCGATCCCGCGCATCACTACCAGATCGGAGCAGCGCTCCGCCCGCTGCGCGAGGAAGGCGTGCTCATTCTCGGCTCGGGGAGTTTCACCCATAATCTCCGCGCCGCGTTCGGCCTGATGCGCGGGGGTGGGGCGGCGGAGACGGAACTTCCGGCTACCGCGCCCTTCCTCGCCTGGATCGGCGAGAAAGTGGCGGCGGGCGACATTCCCGCCTTGCTCGCCTATCGCGAACAGGCGCCGTACGGGGCGGAAAACCACCCGACGGATGAGCATTTTCTGCCGTTTTTCACCGCCCTCGGCGCCGCGACACCGGGGGCGATCGGCGAACGCTGGCATCACAGCACCGATTATGGTCTCGCGATGGATGCGTATGCGTTCGCCTGAAGGCGCGGGCGCCGCGATGGCTCCCGGTTACCAATCGAGGCCGGAATCACGCAGCTTGCGATAAATCGTCTTGCGGCTGATCGCAAGGCGCCGCGCCGCCTCGGAAACATTGCCGGCGGCCGATTCCAAAGCCTCCCGCACCGCGGTTTGCGACAGGCGGCGGAGCGTCAACGGCGCCGCCCCGGCAAACGCGCCCGTTTCTCTCCGCGCGGGTGCGGCCGGCGCAGCCGGCCGGCGCAGCCGCGCGGCGAAATCGGGGCAGAGATGGAGAAAATCGATCTGGCATTCGCCCGGCTCGAGCAACGCCACCGCGCCATTCAGCACATTCACCAATTCACGGATATTGCCGGGCCAGGGATAGGCCGCGAACGCTGCGAGCAAGGCCGGCGCGAGGCTGATCGCGCGTCCCGGCGCCAGGCGGGCAAGCAGGGTTGCGAGCACCGCCTTGAGATCCTGGCGCGCGCGGAGCGGTGGCAAGGCGAGGCTCATCCCGCTCAGCCGGTAATAGAGATCGGCGCGGAAGCGCCCGGCCGCGACCTCGGCGGCGAGATCGCGATGGGTCGCCGAGATCAAGGCGAAATCGAGCCGGACCGGCTGGCCGCCGCCGAGCGGCACCACCTCGCGGCTTTCCAACACCCGCAGCAGCCGCGTCTGCAGGCCGAGCGCCATATCGCCGATTTCATCGAGGAACAAGGTGCCGCCATTGGCTTCACGAAGCCGTCCGGGATTGCCCTCGCGCGCCGCGCCGGTGAAGGCGCCGGCGCGATAGCCGAATAATTCCGCCTCGATCAGGTTCTCCGGCAGGGCGGCGCAGTTCACGGCGACGAAAGCGCCGCCGCGGCGCGGCCCGGAGAGATGGATGGCACGCGCCAGAACGTCCTTGCCGGTGCCGGATTCGCCGAGCAGCAGGAGCGGAACCGGCTTGCCGGCGAGGCGCCGGGCGCGCGTCAGCAGGTCATGGAACGTCGGATCGCCGGTATCGAGCGCGGCCAAGGCGTCCGCCGCGGCGGGGCGGCGGGTGGTGATGGCGCCGGGCGGGGGGGGCGGCCGGTAGCACTCGGCATGGACGATCCGCCCGCCCGGAAGCCGCAAGGCGAAGGGGCCGCCGCCGGCGGGGGCCTGTTTCATCAGGGCGGCGAGGGTGACGCCGAGGACGGTCTCGAGCGCGACCGCGCCGGCGGCAAGATCGAGCCGCGTGAAAACCGCGCGCGCGGCGTGATTGGCGCCGATGACCTGTCCCGCCTCGTCGAACGCGAGCGAGATCTGCGCGAGGCTGCCGAGACCTTCCGCGCTGGCGTGGAGGCTGAGGCGAAAACAGCCGCGATGGCGGGCATTGAAAATCTGCGCCTCGATCATCTGCGCGGCGATGCGCACCAGCGTCTCGGTGTGGTGGGAGCGGCTGGTCCAATCGCCGGAGACGTCGATCACGCCGAGACTTTGTCCGCGCGGGTCATGAACCGGCGCCGCGGTGCAGGTGAGAAAACCGTTACGTTCGAGGAAATGTTCCCGGCCATGCACGGTGATCGGCGCGTTTTCGACCAGGGCGGTGCCGATCGCGTTGGTGCCGCGCTCGGCCTCGTGCCAGGAATGGCCTGGTTGCAGCGCGACGCGCGCCGCCTTGTCGAGAAACAGGGGATCGCCGAGCGCGTTGACGACGATGCCGTTGCCACAAGCGAGAATGACGATATTGCCGGCGCCGGCGACGTGGCCGAAAACATAGTCCATCACCGGGCGGGCGCAGGAAATGAATTGCTGTTCGCGTTCAACCAGGGCGCGGAGATCGGACGGGTTCAAGCCGTGTACTCGGGCCGTGGCCAGCGGCGCGAGGCCGGCGGCCATGCTGCGGCGCCAGGACCGCCGCGTCAGTTCGTTGACGATCCCGACCGGAATTTCGCCGCGCTCGATCAACTGGCTGCGGGCCCGCGTCAAGCTCGCCTCAGTGTGATCCGATAGTGACGACATGACCGTTCCCTCCCGCTGAAAAGCGGTTTTGTTTTGATCTGCCGGAAATCGAGCCGGAGCCAAATGTGTTTTAGGCGTCACGATGAGCGCCTGCAAGCAAACGGACGTTGCCAAGGGGAAAGTGTTTCCTTTTGGCCCAGGTGTTTCCCAAGGCACCGGCGCGCCGCGTCCGGGTCGCGCGGCATCAAAGGAAAGCGTTCTGATTTCAGAGCATTAGCGATCCACGCGGGCTGGCACGAGGTTTGCTGTCCTGATCGGGCACGAAAAATCACTCTGGCGCGACCCGGCTCGCGCTCAGCAACAGGAGGACACATGCTGTATTCAGCCCCCGGCAGCCCATCCGCCAAACTCACCTTCAAGCCGCGCTATGACAATTTCATCGGTGGCGCCTGGGTCGCTCCGGTCAAGGGCGCCTATTTCGCCAATCCGACGCCGGTGACCGGCAAGATCTTTTGCGAAGTGGCCCGTTCTTCCGCCGAGGATATCGAACTCGCGCTCGATGCCGCGCATGCCGCCGCCGAAGGCTGGGGCCGCACCTCGGTCGCCGAGCGGGCCAACATCCTGAACCGCATCGCCGATCGCATGGAAGCCCATCTCGAGAGGCTGGCGCTCGCCGAGACCTGGGACAACGGCAAGCCGATCCGCGAGACGATGGCCGCCGATCTTCCCCTCGCCATCGATCATTTCCGCTATTTCGCCGGTGCCATCCGGGCGCAGGAAGGCTCGCTCGGCGAGATCGATGCCGATACCGTCGCCTATCATTTCCATGAACCGCTCGGCGTCGTGGGGCAAATCATTCCATGGAATTTTCCGATCCTGATGGCGGTCTGGAAGCTCGCGCCGGCGCTGGCGGCGGGCAACGCCGTGGTTTTGAAGCCGGCCGAGCAGACGCCGGTGAGCATCCTGGTATTGATGGAACTGATCGCCGATCTGCTGCCGCCCGGCGTCCTCAATGTCGTCAACGGCTTCGGGTTGGAGGCCGGCAAGCCGCTCGCCTCCTCGCCGCGCATCGCCAAGATCGCCTTCACCGGTGAAACCACGACCGGGCGGCTGATCATGCAATACGCCAGCCAGAACCTGATTCCGGTGACGCTGGAACTCGGCGGCAAATCACCCAACATCTTTTTCGCCGACGTGATGGCCGCCGACGATGCGTTCTTCGACAAGGCGCTCGAAGGTTTCACGATGTTCGCGCTCAATCAGGGCGAGGTTTGCACCTGTCCCTCGCGCGCGCTGATCCAGGAATCGATCTATGACCGCTTCATGGAGCGGGCGATCGCCCGCGTGCGCGCGGTGCGTCAGGGCAACCCGCTCGATAGCGAAACCATGATCGGTGCCCAAGCCTCCAACGAACAACTGGAGAAAATCCTTTCCTACATGGATATCGGCCGCCAGGAAGGCGCGCGCTGCCTGACCGGCGGCGAGCGCGCCGTGCTCGGCGGCGATCTCGCCGAAGGATATTACATCCAGCCGACGGTGTTCGCGGGCCATAACCGCATGCGTATTTTCCAGGAGGAGATCTTCGGCCCCGTCGTCTCGGTCACGACATTCAAGGACGAGGCCGAGGCCCTGTCGATCGCTAATGACACGCTCTACGGGCTCGGCTCCGGGGTCTGGACGCGCGATTCCGCGACCGCCTATCGCGTGGGGCGCGGGATCAAGGCCGGCCGCGTCTGGACCAATTGCTATCACGCCTATCCGGCGCACGCCGCCTTCGGCGGCTACAAGCAATCCGGCATCGGGCGTGAGACACACAAGATGATGCTCGATCACTACCAGCAGACCAAGAATCTTCTGGTGAGCTACAGCCCGAAGGCGCTCGGATTTTTCTGAAACAAAAAATACGGCCCGAGATGTGCGGCGATGGCCGGCCGCCGCGGGCGGATGGGGAGGCGCGCATGTCGGATGAAGCTTTGGATCTGCGTCGGGTGATCGCGACGGATGCAACGCTCGCGCTGATCGAAGAATTGCGCCGCGAGCACGGAAATCTGATGTTTCACCAGTCAGGGGGCTGCTGTGACGGCAGCGCGCCGATGTGTTTCCCGCGCGGCGGGTTTCTCGTCGGCGCGTCTGACGTGCTGCTCGGCGAGATCGGCGGCGAGCCATTCTATATGGGCCGCGCGCAGTTCGAATACTGGCGGCATACGCGCCTGATCATCGATGTCGTTCCCGGGCGTGGCGGCATGTTCTCGCTCGAAGGGCCGACCGGCAAGCGTTTCCTCACCCGCTCGACGCTCTATTCCGAAGTGGAGGACGCGCTTTTGTAATGCCACGACCCGGAACAAAGAAACCACACCATCAACCAAGGAGGACCATCCGTCTCATGAGAAATGTCATCACCCGCGCCGCACTTGGCGCTCTGCTGCTGGCCGGCCTGCCCGGTCTGTCGCATGCCGGCGAGGCGCAAAAAGACACTGGCTGGCCAATGTACGGCCATGATTATACCAATGAGCGTTTCAGCCAGATCAACCAGATCAACGTCAAAAACGTGAGCGGGCTCAAGCTCGCTTATTCCCTGCAACTCGGCTCGTTGCGCTCGAACGAAATGACGCCGCTGGTGATTGGCGACACCATGTTCGTCTCCACCTCCTGGGGGCCGAAATTCGTCTATGCGTTGAATGCTAGGACCGGCGCGGTCAAATGGCGCTACGAGCCGGACGTGCCGGATGATGTCCTGCAATATGCGTGCTGCGACGTGAACAGCCGGGGCGTCGCCTATGCCGATGGCAAGCTTTTCGTCGGCCGCCTCGATGGCAAGCTGGTGGCGCTCGACGCCAAAACCGGCAAGGAGCTTTGGAAAGCCGATGTCGTAGACTACAAACAAGGCTCGGTGATCACCTCGCCGCCGCTCGTGGTCAAAAATCTCGTCATCACCGGCTTCGGTGGCGGCGAATACGGCGCGCGCGGCTATCTCTCGGCCTATGACGCCGAAACCGGCAAGCAGGTGTGGAAAACCTGGACGGTGCCCGGCCCCGGCGAGGCGGGCAATGAGTCCTGGAAAGGCGATAGCTGGGAACATGGCGGCGGTGCGCCATGGCTGGTCGGCTCCTATGATCCCACCACCAACACCGTCTTCTGGGGGACAAGCAATCCCGGGCCGTGGAATTCCGTCGTGCGCAGCACCGGCAATAGCGATTACGGCAAGCTCCGCAATCTTTATACGTCGAGCACCCTGGCCCTCGATGCCGATACCGGCCACATCAAATGGTATGTGCAATCGACGCCGGAAGATGCCTGGGACTATGACGGCGTGAACGAACTCGTGCTCGCCAATCTCAGCGTCGCCAACAAGACCGAGCCGGTCTACATGAAGGCCGACAGGAACGGATTTTTCTATGTCGTGAACCGCGAATCCGGCAAAGTTCTCTCGGCCGACAAATACGTGCCGACCAATTGGGCCGAAAAGATCGATCTCGCCACCGCGACCCCCATCGAGGATCCGGCGAAGCGGCCGGGGCCGAACCATCCGGCCGCGGATATCTGCCCCAATCTGATCGGCGGCAAGAACTGGCAGCCGATGTCCTACAGCCCGAAAACCGGCCTGGTCTATATTCCGTCCAACAATGTGTGCATGGACTGGTCGGTCGGCGATGTCACCTATCATCGCGGCGTGTTCTATCTCGGGTCGGAATTTCCCTCCAAGGCCGGCCCGGGCGGCTATCTCGGCGCGCTTCTCGCCTGGGATCCGGTGAAGAAAAAGACTGTCTGGAGCTTCAAGGAGCCGCTGCCGTTCAATGGCGGCACGCTCGCGACCGAGGGTGGGCTGGTCTTCGCCGGCGACATGGAAGGCAATTTTCGCGCCTTCGACGCCGCCGACGGCAAGGTGCTGTGGAGCAAAAATCTCGGCAGCGGCATCGGTGCCGGGCCGATCTCCTTCAGCGTCGATGGCAAGCAATACATTGCGATCGTCGTCGGCCGCACCGCCGCCATCCCCGCGTTTCTCGGCGATATCGGCAAGAAAATGCTGACCACGCCCGAGGGTGGCGCTCTGTTCGTTTTCTCCCTCTAAACTCCGACAAGAGAGCCGCCGCGCGCGGCTCTCTTCTTTTTCTCCGATGAGGAATGAGTTGATGCGCGCTTTTCTCCGCCGGTTCCGCTGCGCCGTGCCGCTTCTGGCGATCGCTGTCGCCGCGCCCGCTTTGGCCGCGGGACAGACGCCGACCTGGCGCGCCTGTTTCGATCCCGATGATCTGCCGTTCAGCCGTGACGCCTCTGGCGAGACCCCGGCGGGACAGGATTATGCGGGGCAAGGATATTATGTCGATCTCGCGCAGGCCATCGCCGACCGGCTCGGCCGCAGGCTGGAGCCGGTCTGGTATGTCATGCAGTTCGCCGGCCACGCCGCGCGCGAGGCGCTTCTGGGCGGCAAATGCGATGCGTTTTTCGCGCTACCGAGCCGCCCGGGCGGCATGGGGCCGAAAATCATCTTCTCGCGCCCGATCCTTGCCGGCTCGTACGCGCTGGTGACGCCTCCCGGCACCGAGATCGCGCATCTTGCCGATCTCGCGGGCAAGAAGGTCGCGGTGCAATTCGCAACCCCGCCGCAGGGTTTTCTCGCCGCGCATGCGGGGATCGGCCTCGTCACCCGCCTGACGCCGGAGCAGGTTTTTGCCGCCCTCGCCGCGCGCGAGGCGGATGGCGCGATCCTCTGGGGTCCGAGCGCCGGGTTTCTCAATCAGACCCGCTTCGGCGGCACTTACCGGATCACGCCGCTCGCCAATCCCGGCATGCAGTTCGCCGCCGCGATCGGCTTCGCCGCGCGCGACCTGGCGCTTCGCGACGCGGTCGATCGGGCGCTCGCGGCGCTCGGTGATCTCCCCCGAAAACTCGCCGCCAAATACGGCATGCCCGATGGCGCGCCGCGCGAACTCGCCGCCGGCCCTGCCATCACCCGCCAGGCCGGCCGCTTTCCGCTCCCGCCGGCGACTGGTCTTGCGATCCGCCGCGTCAACGATGAGCAAGCCGGTGGGCCTCCCGCCGGCAACGCGCAAAACGGACGCGAAATCATCAACACCTATTGCTCGCATTGCCACGGCATCGATGCCCGGGCGCCGGTCAGGCGTCAGAATCTGCATCTCTTGCGTGAGCGCTATGGCGATACGATGGATCAGGTGTTCATGACCACGGTGCATCATGGCCGGCCGGACAAGGGCATGCCGAATTGGTCCGGTGTCTTGACCGAAGACCAGTTCAAAGATGTCCTGGCCTATTTGCACGCCTCACAGGATTGACCGGAGCGCCGGACGAGAGCGAAATTCCCTCGCCGCGCACCGGCCGGGTTTCGGCCACGCATCACAAATGCGTGATAGAGCAAAAATTCAATTTTAAGATCCGGCGCCGTTAACTAGATGGTAACTCATGTACACCACCATCTTCTCCATGTTGAATAACGCATCCCTTTCGGCTTTCTCGATCACGCCCGGGGCCCCGCAGAATCTGCGCCCGGGCGCTATCCTGCCGGTGCGGGATTTGACCAACAGCATGGTGAACGGCCAGCCCAACACCGGCCAGCAGGCGAGCCCGCAGGCGCAGCCCAACCAGCCGGGTCAGCCGTTCTCGCTCCCCCCCCTTCCGCCGGGGCAGATCCTGCCGCGCGGCTCGCTGCTCAATCTTTCGGTCTGACAGGTTTTCGCCCCGCCGGATCGGCATCCGCCAGTCTCGGCTCCGGGGCAGGCCCCCAAACCTTCGCTCAGGCCGCCTTCTCCGCCATCGCCGCATGATCGGACGTGGTCACGCGGCGGAGATCGCGGCGTTCCTCCGCCGGATAGGGCCGGCCGCGATGGAGCGTGCAGCGGTTATCCCAGATCACCAGATCACCCGCTTGCCAGTGGTGGACGAAGACGAATTCGCGGCGGGTCGCGAATTCGATGAGGTCGCGGAGTAGAAGCCGCCCCTCCGGCACCGGCCAGCCGATGATGTGCGAGGCATGCGAGGCGAGATAGAGCGTCTTTCGCCCCGAGCCGGGATGGCGCCGCACCACGCGCTGGGCAACCGGCGGCAGGGCCGCGCGCTCGCTTTCGGAAAATTCGGTGAAACCGAGGGTCGCGCGCGAATGCATGATCGCATGCTCGGCGCGGAGATCGGCGATGAGCGCCTTCGTCTCGTCATCGAGCGCGTCATGGGCGGCGCGGAGATCGGCGAATTCGGTCTCGCCGCCGCGGGAAGGCACCGCGTGGGCATGGAGCAGGGACACGCCGCCCGGCGGGTCGCGGAATGAGCTGTCGGTGTGCCAGAGCATGTTGCCGAGATTGAACATCCGCCGCGCATCATCGCGGCGGTGGACCTCGTTTTGCGGGTTGATGTTCGAGACATCGGCCATTTCCGGCCGCGTGAGGCGGCGCTGGGAGGCGGCGCGGTGGACGCCGATATTGATCTCCGGCGGGCCGAACAGGCTCGCGAAGGCGATCTGCTGCTCATCGGTCAGGGTCTGCCCGCGCAGCACCAGAACGGCATAGCGGTCGATCGCCGCCGTCAGCGCCGCGACCACCGGTGGCGCGAGCGTCGCCCCGGCATCGACGCCGCTCACCTCGGCGGCGAAAAGCGGATGCAGCGGCGTGATCCCGAGACCCATGGCATTCCCTTCCGCGGCGACGTTGTTATGCTCGGAGCCCGAGCCAAGCGCGGCGGGCGGTGATATGTCAAGCCGGCGCGGGTTGGGCAAAACACGCGGGAGGACGAAAAAACGCCATGGTTTCACATCCGCTTGGCCGGCGCGCGGCGCTGCAAATCCTCGCCGGCAGCGCCGCGAGTGGCTCCACTGGCGGCACTGCCCTGGCGGCCGAGGCGATCGCCGTGCCCAGGTCGGCGGGCCGCGAGCGCCCGAGCCTCATCGCCCCGCCCGGCGCCGCCGATTGCCACCATCACATCTACGATCACCGCTTCCCCGCCGATCCTGCCGCCGGCCTCCATCCCGGGGATGCCACGGTCGCCGATTACCGCCTGCTGCAGCGCCGCCTCGGCACCACCCGGAACGTCGTCGTGCAGCCCTCGACCTATGGCCTCGACAATAGCTGCATGCTCGCCGCGCTGGCCGCCTTCGGCAAGACCGCGCGCGGCATCGCCGTCGTCCATCCCGACGCCCCGCTCGCCGAGCTGCGCCGCATGGACGCGGCCGGGGTGCGCGGCATCCGCTTCAATCTCGTGCAGGCGGGTGCGACGACGATCGACATGGTCGAGCCGCTGTCGCGGCGCATCCATGATCTCGGCTGGCATGTGCAGATCCATATGCTGGGGCCGCGGATCGTCGACGCGGCCGATATGTTCCGGCGTTTGCCGACGCCGATCGTGTTCGACCATCTCGCCCGCATCCCCGAGCCCGAGGGCGTGAACAGCCCGGCCTTCGCGACGCTCCGCGCGCTCCTCGATCGCGGCCAAGTCTGGGTGAAACTCTCCGGCGCCTATCAGGACAGCCGCATCGGGCCGCCGGGCTATTCGGATGTCAGCGCCATCGCCCGCGCCTATGTCGAGGCGGCGCCGGAGCGTCTCGTCTGGGGCTCCGACTGGCCGCACCCGACCGAGAAAGTGAAGCCGGATGACGCGATATTGTTCGACCTTCTCGCCGATTGGGCGCCGGAGGCGGCGACGCGAACCCGGATCCTGGTCAAAAATCCAGAAATTCTCTATGGATTTTCCTGAGCGCCGCCGCGTCCCGGCAAGCAGAGGAGAGCCCCATGATCCCGCGCGAGCGCACCGCCTATTCGGCGATCGTCGACCGGCCGCCGATCAGATTGCCCGGCAATGCCAGGGTCGTCATCTGGACCATCGTCAATCTCGAGGTCTGGGACATCGGCCGGCCGATGGCGCGCCAGATTCTGCCGGCGCCGACCGGGCAGGTGCTGCTGCCCGATGTGCCCAACTGAACCTGGCACGAATACGGCATGCGGGTCGGTGTCTGGCGTTTCTTTCGCCTGTTCGCGGCCCTCGGCATCCGCCCGACGCTCTCGATCAACGCTCGCGTCTGCGAGGATTATCCGCGCGTCGCGGCGGCGGCGCGCGATGCCGGGTGGGAGTTCATGGGCCATGCCTGGGATCAGATCCCGATCCACAAGATCGAGGGCCAGGCCGGGATGATCCGCGGAAGCCTCGATAAAATCGAGGCATTCACGGGAACGCGGCCGGTCGGCTGGCTCGGCCCCGGCCTCACCGAGACCGCCGAGACCCCCGATCTCCTGGCCGAGGCCGGCATCCGCTATATCGGCGTATTGGGTCTATGATGACGAGCCGACGGAGATCCAGACCCGCAATGGCAAGCTGGTCACGCTGCCCTACACGGTGGAACTGAACGACATCCCGACGATGATCGTCCAGCACCACGAATCGCCCTATTGGCTGAAGCGCTGCCAGGACAGTTTCGACCGCCTCTACGCCGAAGGGGCCGAGCGCCCGAAATTCATGGCGATCGCGATCCACCCCTATATTTCAGGCCAGCCCCATCGCATCCGCTATCTCGAGGAAGTCTATGCCCATATCAATCGCCACGAGGGCGTTTTGCATTGGAATGGCCTCGACATCCTGAAATGGTGGGAGACGGGCGCGAACGGCCGGCCGGGATAGGGGCCTAATCGCAATAGGGGCCTAATCCCAAGCGGGCGCGAAAGGCGGGGTGACGCGGCGCTGGTTTTTGGGCAGCGCCTTGATCCGGGCGCGGTCGTCATCATCGAGCGCGATCTTCCAGGCGGCGAGATTGGCTTCCTGGCTCTCGCGCCGTCCGGCTTTCGGGATCGCCGCGACCCCCGGCTGATCGAGCAGCCATTTGAGGGCGATCTGGGCCGGGCTCGCGCCGTGTTTCCGGGCAATCTCGGCGAGTGTCGGGTGTTCGGCGAGGGCGCCCTGGGCGAGCGGGCAATAAGCGGTGACGAACAGCCCATGGGCGCGGGCATAGGACAGCACCGCCGACTGGTCGAGCAGCACATGGTATTCGATCTGGTTGCAGACGATCGGCGCCCGCACCTCCTCCACCGCCTGGCGGAGCAGCGCGGTCGGGAAATTGGAGACGCCAATCGCGCGCGTGAGCCCCTCCTCGCGAAGCCGTGTCATCGCGTCCAGCGCCGCCGGCAGATCCATCCCCGGCGCCGGCCAGTGGATCAGGTAAAGATCGAGATGATCGAGCCGGAGCGCGCGCAAGGACGCCGCGGCGGCGCGGCGGATGCCGTCCGGGGTCAGATGCTCCCACCACACCTTGCTGGTGACATGGAGATCGCCGCGCGGGACGCCGGATTCGGCGATCGCCGCGCCGATTTCAGCTTCGTTGCCATACATCTCGGCGGTGTCGATATGGCGATAGCCGAGAGCGAGGGCCTGCGCGACGGCGGCGCGGCAGGCCTCGCCGGTGAGCCGGAAGGTGCCGAGGCCGAGCCGGTCCATGCGCAAGTCGCCGATGGTGATTTTTTCCATGATGGCTCTCCGGATTGAATGGAAGTTGTTCTTTTTTGGAAAAAAGAACCAAAAAACTTTTATCCGTTGGGGCAGTGCCGATCTAGCGTTTCGTGAAATCGACGCGGGCGGCGAAGCCGGTTTCCGTCCCGAAGACGAGATTGGCGCCATCCGCGCTCCAGGCGAGCGCCGAAACCGCGCCGCGCCCTGGCGCCGCGACCGGCAGGATGCGCTCGGAGGAGATGTCGGCGAGCACGACGAGGCCATCGGCGAAACCGGCGGCGACCGCGTCGTGCTCGGGGTGGCAGGCGACGCGCGTGCAAAGCACGCCATCGCCGCCGGCAAGCTCGACCGGCGGCTTGCCGGTCGGCCCGCCGCCGGTGAATGGCCACAGCACCACCGTCTCGGCGCCGCTGGTCGCAAGAAATTTGCCGCCGCGGCTGAAAGAGAGCGATTGCGTCTTGGCCGGATAGCCGCTCATGCGCATATGCTCGCCGCTCCCGAGCCGCCAGCCATGGAGCGCGTTCTCCTGCATCGCCGTCACCACCGCATCATTGTCCGGCGACCAGGCGAGCGCGATGTGGCTTCCCTTCCACTCCAGCCGGCGCGGATTGTCCGATTTCGAGGCGACGAACCACAGGCTGACGCCGTTGTAATGCGCGGCGGCAACGCGCTTGCCTTTGGCATCGAAAGCGAGCCCGGTGACCGCCGAAGGATGATCGAGCTGTTTTTGCGCCCGCCCGGTTTGATCGAAGAGATGGAGTTTTTTGCCGACCGCGGCGGCGCGGCAGCCGCCCGCGTGGCTCGCGACATGCTCGACCCATTTCAGGCCGAAACGCGCGATCTCGGTAATTTCGCCCGTCGCCGCGACGGCGAGAAAACGCCCGTCATCGCCGCCGGAGAGAAAGCCCGCCGGTCCGAGATCGGGAGCGAGCGCCAGCGCCGCGCCATCATGCGCGGCGACGCGCCGGAAACCGGCGGCGTCAGCGAGGGCGAGCGTGCCATCGCCGAGCGCGCAGGCGCAAACGCTGCCGTCTCGCGTCCAGGCGGCGGCGGCGACGAAGGCGCCGAAATGCTCGCTGATCCCGCGCTCGCGGAGCAGCCGGTCGGCCTCGCCGAGGCCGCTCATGCCGCCGCCGGCTCGACCTGACAGGCGAGGAAACCGCGGCGGAGCTGCGGGCGGTTGAGGTTGCGGCCGATGAAGACCAGCTTCGAGGCCGGCTTCGCGCCCGCCGGCCAGGGGCCGATGAAATCCCCATCGGCCATCATGTGAACGGCCTGGAAAGCGAAGCGCCTAGCCTCGCCGGCATAGTGCAAAATTCCCTTGGTGCGGAGGATGTCCTGGCCCTGGGCTGCGAGGAGGGCGCTGATCCAGGCGTTGAATTTCTCGGGATCGATCGGATGTTCCGCCGCGAAGCTCATGCTGGCGACGTCCTCGTTATGGCTGTGGCTGTCGTCTTCGAGGAAATCCGGCTGACGTTCGAGCACGCGGCTGAGATCGAAGGCGCCCTGATCGAGGAGATCGGCGATGGCGACACCGGCGCGGGTCGCGCGATGGATGCGCGCGAAGCGGTTGATCTTGCGGATGCGCTCTTCCAGCGCCGCCGCTTCCGCGTCCGACACCAGGTCCATTTTGTTGAGCACGATGACATCGGCGAAGGCGATCTGTTCGCTCGCCTCGGGGCTGTCGGCGAGCCGCGCCGCGAGGTTCTTCGCATCGACCACGGTGACGATGGCGTCCAGCCGGGTTTTTTCGCGCACCAATTCGTCGACGAAAAACGTCTGCGCGACCGGGGCGGGATCGGCAAGACCCGTGGTCTCGATCAGAATACCGTCGAATTTGTCGCGCCGCTTCATCAGCCCGCCGAGGATGCGGATGAGGTCGCCGCGCACGGTGCAGCAGATGCAGCCGTTGTTCATCTCGAACACTTCCTCGTCGGTATCGACGACGAGATCGTTATCGACGCCGAGTTCGCCGAATTCGTTGACCACCACGGCATAGCGCTTGCCGTGGTTCTCGGTCAGAATCCGGTTGAGCAGCGTCGTCTTGCCGGCGCCGAGATAGCCGGTGAGCACGGTCACCGGCACTTGTTGAGTCTCCGCCATCACGTCACTCCATGCCACACGAACATCGCCAATAGCGCCGCAGGCGCTGTCCAACAGATAAAAGTTTTTTGGTTCTTTTTTTCAAAAAAAGAACACGCCTCCTTTTTGGCCCCCTGCCGCCTTTGCCCCAATATAGGCGCCCGGTCCCCCTTCGGGAACCGGGCGACGCCGTGATGTGGCGTTAATGCGCGGGCTGGAGCGCCAGGGTGAAAACGTGGTTATTGGCGCTGGTCAGCCGCAGCACGGTGCCGGCGCTGGGGAGCGGGGCGGCGCCTTGCGCGGGCGGGAGCGTGATGGTTGCCATCGCGCCGACGCCGGCGACGATGCCGAACGGGCCGGGCTTGAACTGCTGATAGGCGAAGTCGTTGACGATCGCGGTTTTCGGCAGCGTCGTCAGGGTCTTGGTATCCCAATGCGCGATCACGTCGCCGGAGCCCGCGGCAAGCAGCGCGGCATCGACGATATGGGACGGCGCTTCCGGCGTGCCGGCGTCGAGATAGGCGTGGAAACGCACGCTGCCATCGGCGCCGAGCACACCCGCGGTCATGGTGACGTGGTGCTTGGTCGGGCTGACCGGGCCGCCATGGAACGGGGTCAGCACCGAGCCGCGATAATAGCTGTAGGTGCCGATATCGAAAGCGGCGACGAAGGCGAGGACGGCGAGGGCGAGGGTGCGGAAGCGCCGCTCAGCGAGCGGCAGCGGCAGGCTGCCCGAGAGCCAGCGGAACAGCTTCCGCCCGGCGAGCGCCGGGTTGCGGCCGAGGCGGACATTGTCGAGGGCATAAGCGCCGCCGCCGGCGAGCAGCAGGGTTCCGCCCATGGCGAGGTTGGCGGCGGCCATCGTCCATTCGTCGATGCAGGTCGCGCCCTGCCAGCCGAACATCAGCATCAGCACCACCGAGAAGCCGATCGACACCAGGGCGCTGGCGCGGGTGTAGAGACCGAGGATGAGAAAGAGGCCGGCGATCAGCTCGGCGGCGCTGAACAGGATCACCGAGGTGTAGAGCAGGACGAAATGCTGGAGGAGGAAGCCGATCACTTTGTCGAGGCCAAGGAGCGCCCCGGGCATGGCGGTGTGGAATTTATGCGCCATCCAGCTATGCCCGCCCCAGGCGTCGAGCTTGGAGGGGGCATAGATGAAGCGCCGCGAGCCGCCGCCCCAGTAGATGAAGCCCTGGATGATGCGGACCGGGAGCAGCGCGAGTCCGGCGATCTGCCAGCCGGCATCGGCGAGCGGCGCAGCGAGGCCGGGATAGCCGGGTTTGAGCGTGGTCGTGGACATGGGAGATCCTCCTTGCCTGTCCGTATTATTCTTTATACGGCTTGAAACCGTAGCGCGCGAAAATCGCCAGCGCTTCGGGCGAGCGGATGAATTCGAGCCAGGCGCGGGCGGCGTCCGAGTGCGGCGCGCCCTTGACCAGGGCGCCGGCATAGATCGCGGTGACGTTTTGCGCCGGCGGGATGGCGATGGTTGCGATCGGGTGGCCGGCCTGCTCCTGGAACATCGCCTCCGATTGCCAGGTGACGCCGGCGACCGCCTTGCCCTCCATCAGCCAGAGCGGCGTCTCGCGATGGTGGATATGGGTGAGCAGCGTGGTTCCGTCCGCGACCTTGGCGCCATAGACACGCTCGGCGAGCGCTTTGCCGCCGGCCTTCTCCAGCGCTGCCTTGATCTGCCGCGCGATGCCCTCGAATTCCGGATTGGGCATGACGAGCCGCGTATCGGGCCGGCCGAGATCGGCAAGGCTGGTGATATGGCCGGGATTGCCCTTGGGCACCATGATCGCGAGCTGGTTGGTGGCATAGGGCACCGCCGGGCCGACGAGATGCCCATCCTTGATCAGGGCCTGGATTTTCTTGAACCCGGCGAAATAGGCATCCGCCGGCACCGTCCAGGTCATGTTGCCCGAGGTGATGGTGCCGCCGGCCTCGATCTGCTTGACCAGCATGCCGGGCGGGATGGTCTCGTAATAGATGCGTCCCTTGAGGTCGGGATGCGCGGTCTCGAACGCGGCGACCAGCGGCGCCATGGCGAAGAAATAATTGCCCCCGACATAGAGCGAGAGCTTGGCGGTCATCGGGTCGCCATGGAAATCGGCGAGATTGTCCACTTCCGGGACGGTGAATTCGAAGCCCCGCTTGGTTGCATCGTCATTGGCGCCGTTCTGCCAGGGCGGATAGAGCGTCGCCGCCGCGGCCGGCGTCGGGCGAGGGGCGGCGAGCAGGGCGAGGGCGGCAAGGGCGGTCAATCCCGCGCGCCGCCGTTGTGCCAGTTTGTTCGTCGGGTGTGGTTGGTTCTTCATGGCCTTCTCCGATCCTCCGGCGGACTCGCCGGCGTTGGCCAGAGAATGACGGCGCAAACCGCGGAGTTCCAACGAAATGTTCCGCTGGGATCGTTCGACCAGATAGATTGGTTGCGCCTAATCAATAAGACTCGGTAGCGCCGTGGGCGAGGTCGTGGGTGCGCAACTCGCGGGCCCGGGCAAGCACCTTGCTCTCCAGCTCGCCGACCGTGATCTTGCTCACCGGCGCATCGACCCATTGGCCGTTCTGCTGCACCTGACGGAAGAGGGTGACGCGGATGGCATCGGCGCGCATCTGGCGGCCAAGGATATAGGCGGTGGCGCGGAAGCGCTCATTGGCCGAAGGGGTGGGCTGGTACCAATCGGTCATGATGACGCCGCCGAACGGATCTTCCGAGGCGAGCGGCATGAAGGACAGGATATCGAGGGCGCCGCGCCAGAGATAGGCGTTGACGCCGACCCCGGCGTTGGGATTGGGCCCGCCCTTCGCGGTCGCGCCGGCGGCGTTGGCGCCGAGGCCGGGATCGCTCGGCGGGTTCTTGTCCGCCTTGCTCGCGCAGCCGGCGAGCGTGACGGCGAGCGCCAGAGCAAACGCCGTGGGGGCAAACGCGGTGGGGGCAAACGCCGTGGGGGCGAGGCGGGAAGCGAGGAGATGCGGGCGCGACGATGGCGGCATGAGCGCTCTCTAGCCGTTCGGCGGGGCGCCGCCAAGCGCCGTGATCGCGGCGAGGCCGGCGCAGTGCCGGCGCGGCAGACGGCGCGCGCGACGGCCATCGAGGCCGCCGAGCGCGGCGACCGCGAGGCGGACACGCGATGCCAGCGCCACCCAGCGCAAAACGCCGAGCGCCGCCGCGCCGGGATGGCTCGCGGTCGGGAAAACCGGAGAGAGGAAGACGAGTTGCGCGCCGATCCTGCGTGCCCGCCGCAATTCCGCCGCCGAATGCGCGGCGGCGGTCAGGAAACGCGGCCTCCCCCTGCCGCGCCACCGTGCGTGGCGAGAGGGGAGATGCAGCCCGGCCTGGAGATGCCAGGCGAGCCGCCAATCGCCGGCGATGGCGAGCGCGATCCGCCGCGCCCGGCAGAGCCGCGCCGTGGCGCGCGCGAGTTCGGACGCGGCACCACGCAGCACGACCCCGGCCCGGCCGCGCGGGAGACAGAGGATCGCGGCGCGCGGGTCGGGGAGTCGCGCCGGATCGCTGAACAGCCAGAGCGCCGGCAGCCGACCCCGTCGCCAGGGCTTGACCCGGAAGGCCCAGGCAAGGAGTTTGCCGTCCATGGCCGAGGTCAAAGCACATCCCGACCCTGGCGGCGAGAGCGGCGCCATTGCCGCCCGGCTTGCCGCCTGCCGCGCGGCAATCATGGCGGCGGCGCGGGCGGCCGGGCGCGATCCGGCGGCGCTCACCCTGCTCGCGGTTTCCAAAACCCAGCCGCAAGCGGCGATCCGGGAGGCGTTGGCCGCCGGGCAGCGGCGCTTCGGCGAAAACCGGGTGCAGGAGGCGGCGGCGAAATTTCCCGCCCTCCGCGCCGACTATCCCGATCTTCGCCTGCATCTGATCGGCCGCCTCCAGACCAACAAGGCGCGTGACGCGGTGCGGCTGTTCGACGTCATCGAGAGCCTCGACCGCCCCAACCTTGCCGATGCCCTGGACGCGGCGATGGCGCGCGAGGGAAGGCGGCCGGATTTGCTGGTCGAGGTCAATCTCGGGGACGAGCCGCAGAAATCCGGGGTCGCACGGGAAGCCGCCGATGGCTTCATCGCCGCCTGTCAGGCCCGGTTCGGGGCGGCATTGGTCGGTGTCATGGGGATTCCGCCGCTCGAAGCCGATCCCGCGCCCTATTTCGCCTGGCTCGCCGCCTGCGCCCGGCGCCATCGCCTCGGCGTGATCTCGATGGGGATGTCGGCCGATTTTGAGGCGGCGATCGCTGCCGGCGCCACCGAAATCCGCCTGGGGGCGGCGATTTTCGGCGCTCGCCCAGCCGCCGCCTGAGGCCCAAGCCGCCGCCTGCTTGCGCCGCCGGCGGCGGCTGGCGTATGGGTGCCGCCCGGCGCCACGATTTTGCAATGCACAACCCGAGCAGAGGCCCGAGACGATGACGCTTCTCCCGCCCCCCGTCTTGCTCACCCGCCATCAGCGCGCGATCCCAGGCGCCGCCTGGCGGGAGGGTGGCCGATGACCATCGCCGAACGGCGCGAGGCGGCGCCGCGGCTCGGCGTGCTGCTCGCCGTGCTCGGCGTCGTCTATGGCGATATCGGCACCAGCCCGCTCTATGCCTTCCACGCCAGCCTCGTTCTGTTGCAGCCGCATCCGATCAACGCGCCGGAGATTCTGGGCATTCTCTCGCTCATCGTCTGGTCGCTGATCCTCATCGTCACGGTCAAATACGTGACATTGGTGATGCGCGCCGATAACCGCGGCGAGGGCGGCATTCTCGCGCTGATGGCCTTGGCGCAGCGGGTCTCGAAACTGGCGAGCACACGGCGTGGCCTCGCTTTGGTCGGCATCGTCGGGGCCAGCCTCTTTTTCGGCGACGGCGTCATCACCCCGGCGATTTCGGTGCTCTCGGCGCTGGAGGGGTTGGAGATCTCGGCGCCGGGGCTGCAAACCTATGTCCTGCCGATCGCGGCCCTGGTCATCGTCGCGCTCTTCGTCATGCAGTCGCGCGGCACCGGCAGCGTCGGGCGGGTTTTCGGGCCGGTGATGGCGCTGTGGTTCGCGGTGATCGGCGTTTTGGGCGCGATTTCGGTCGCGCGGCACCCGTTCATCCTGCTCGCGCTCTCGCCGAGCTACGCGATCGCGCTATGTCTGCATTATCGGTTCGTCGCCTTCATCGTGCTCGGCGCGGTGGTGCTCGCGGTGACCGGGGCGGAGGCGCTGTACGCCGATATGGGCCATTTCGGCGCCCGGCCGATCCGCGCCTCATGGTCGTTTTTCGTCCTGCCCTCGCTGATCCTGAATTATCTCGGCCAAGGCGCGCTGGTGCTCAATGACCCGAGCGCGATCGCCAATCCGTTCTACCTGCTGGCGCCGTCCTGGCTCGGCCTGCCGATGGTCATTCTCGCCACCGTCGCGACGGTGATCGCGAGCCAGGCGCTGATTTCCGGGGCCTATTCGATGGCCCGGCAATGCATGCAGCTCGGCTTCCTGCCGCGCATGACGGTGCGCCACACCGGCGAGACCGAGGAGGGGCAGATCTATGTCCCGCAGATCAATTACATCCTCGCGATCGCGGTGCTGATCCTGGTGTTTTCCTTCAAGACCAGCGACAGCCTGGCCTCGGCCTATGGCATCGCCGTCACCGGCACCTTCACCTGCACCGCGATCCTCGCCGCCGTCGTCTTTCGCCGCCAATTCCTCTGGTCGCGCGCCGCGACATTTCTGGTGTTCGGCTTCTTCTTCCTGCTCGATGGCACGTTCTTCGCCGCCAATTCGCTGAAAATCGTCGAGGGGGGCTGGGTGCCGCTGGTGATCGGCGGCGCGCTGATCGCGGTGATGACCACCTGGCGGCGCGGGCGCGATCTCATGCTGGCGCGCTGGCAGCAGGACAGTCTGCCGCTCGCGACCTTCATCGCGCGGCTGCCGCAATCGCGGATGGTGCGCGTCCCCGGCATCGCCGTGTTCCTGACCGGCAACCCCGATTACGTGCCCGGAGCCCTCCTC
The DNA here is from genome assembly GCA_021851785.1 of Pseudomonadota bacterium. Classification (GTDB taxonomy): domain Bacteria; phylum Pseudomonadota; class Alphaproteobacteria; order Acetobacterales; family Acetobacteraceae; genus Acidibrevibacterium. The sequence continues at coordinate 14,046 of JAJZBV010000011.1, read as the reverse complement.
CACAATCTCAAGCACAACAAAGTGCTGCACGAACAGGTTCTGTTCGTGACCGTGAACAATATCGACGTCCCCGAAGTCCTGCCGGAGCACCGCACGCATATCGAGGATCTCGGCGCCGGCTGCTATCGGGTCGTGTTGTCCTATGGCTTCAAGGAGAGCCCCAATATTCCGCGCGCGCTGGAGACGCTGCGCGACCAGAACGTGCCGTTCGATACCATGCAGGTGAGCTATTTCCTCGGCCGCGAGACGCTGGTTCAGGCGATGGTGCCGAAAATGTCGCTGTGGCGGATGTGGCTGTTCCTCGCCATGGCGCGCAACGCCGTTTCCGCCACCGAATTTTTCCGCATCCCGCCCGATCGCGTGGTCGAACTCGGCGTCAGGGTCGCGATCTGAGCCGGTATTTGATCCTGCCCGCACCAGCGGCTATAGACGCTGCGTGATGTCCGCGTAGCTCAGCAGGATAGAGCACAGGATTCCTTGTTGTGAAACTGGGCGTCGCGCCGGGAAACCGCGCGGCGGATCCGCTCAAATTCGGGGAACGCCCGGCGCCCTCGCGCCGAGCCGATCCCGAGCCAAGCCCGGCGTCGCTGGCGCCGGGAAGGTGTAGAGACTGGACGGGCGGCACCTAAAGGCTTTCGCGGCCCATGGTGAAGGGACAGTCCGGGCCACGAACGCGGGGGCTCGCCCCCCGCGGCGGCGCAAGCCGAAGTGGCGCGAATCCTGGGGCCGTGGGTTCGAATCCCGCCGCGGACAATCCTATGCGTCGCGCTCAGCCGGTGCGGATCGGCTGGTCGGGGAAGCAGAGCTGCTCGCGGTCACGCCAGTTCGGGGCGACATAGTTGATTTCCATCAGGCGGCGGACGCCGATGATCGGACGCGGCTCGAAACCATGCCAGGTATTTTCGCCGGGCACGAAAATCACGCCGGAATTGAACTCGCCCAAGGATTGGCCGACCCAGCGCTTTTCACTGTCGTAGATATCGGTGCCCCATTCCTTCGCATCCGGACCGGTGAAGAGATAGATCACCATGGAAAACAGTTTTTCCGGAATGTCATGGTGCGGCTCGAGCCAGGCGCCGTCCAGATCCTGGATATATTCGATGCGCAGGAAGCTGCCATCAACCACGATGTCGCAGGTTCTGGCCATCAGCCGGGCGACGTCCGGCGTCTGTAGCGCCTCGGCGAGGACGGCGCAGGTCGGGAATTTTTCGCGGAGCTTTGGGGTGATGAAGCTGCGCCGGTCGTTATAGCTGTTGCGGGTGCCGTCGGTGCGGCCGAGAGCGGGCGGCGCGATCGGCAAGGTCAGAATGCCGGTGCAGAGCCGCTCTGGAAAAATCTCCGTGAACAGCCAATGGCGATAGGGCGTCTCCTTGCGTTGTGCCGCACCGATGCTGGCGCAGAACTGGCGGGAGACCTCGCCGGCGCTGGGGATTTTGGGATAGGTCATGGCGGCTCCCTTCAGCGTGGCGCCCATTCGATGATTTTATTGAGGACGGGAATGGATTTCGCCATCGCGCTGGCGCTGTGGCGCCAGTATTCGCGCCGGACGTACCATTCCGAATCGACGAAGCACAATTGCAGGCTCATCCGCGGCCCCTTCTGCGGCAGGAAGCCGTGCCAGGAATGGTCGCACACCCGGAACATCAGCATGCGGCCGAATTCGGGGGCGAATTCGAAGGCGACATCCTCGCGGTCGGCGCTGCGCAGGACGCGGAGCCGGCCCCGCTCATAGGGCCAGGCGCGGGTGAAGCCGAGCAGCACGGTCACGATCTTGTGTTTCGAATCGGGATGCGCGTAGCCCTCGTTGTAATGGCCGGTGGTGTTGCCCATCATGACGATGACCGGCGGCCGACGGCTCAAATCCATATCGAATTTGTCCTCGACCAGGCGGCGGAATCGGGCGCTCAGCAGATCCTGGACGACGGCGCCGAAGCGTGTCCCGTAGCGCAGGCTGGGCAGCCCATAGCTGCCACGATCCGGAATGACCGGCGCGTCGGCGAGGACTTCCTCCTTCAGGGCGGCTGGCATCGCCTGCTCGACGAAGGCGTAATCATAAGGATCCTGCACCAGCTTTGCCGCGGCAATCGCCGATTCATCGAGCATTTTGAGCGACGCGTCGGTATTCGGCATAGGTTTGTCCCCTCGCAAGTGGCTCTTCTGTGAAGATGTGCTGTGTTTCTGCTGGCGCGCGTTGATCTAGATCAACGCGCGGGATGTTCTGGCCGGCGAAAACCGCGCGGCTTTGCGCCACGGGATGCGGCGCGGGGGCATGCCGGGCAGGAGGATCCACGCGTGGCGGAACTCGAATTTCCCATTCTGCTGGCAGGCAATGTCTTGTCCAGGCTGCCGGCGCCGGTGCTGACACGGGCGGCGGCGGTCTTGATGCGCCGGCTTGAGCGCCGGCATCCGCGGCTTTTTCGCGCGCTTGCCGCGCAACCGCCGATGCTGATCGGTATCGAGCCGAGCGATCTTCCGCATCGCTTCCTGCTGCGCTTCGGCGGCGGGGCAGTAAGCCTGGCGGCGGCCGCGCATTTCGCGCAAACGCCGAGCGCCACCGTCAAAGGCCGGCTCGCGGCGCTGCTCGCGTTGCTCGAAGGCCGGCTGGACAGCGATGCCGCGTTCTTTTCACGCGAAATCACCGTCGTCGGCAACACGGCCGCGATCGTCACCCTGCGCAATGCGCTGGAGCGTGACGCGGTCGATCTGTTTGCGGCGACAACCGAGGTGTTCGGGCCGGCGGCGCGGGTTGCGCAACGCATGGCGCTGACCCTTGAGAGGCACATCGTCTTGGCGCGAAGGCGCGCCGAGCAGCGACATGACGCCTTCCACGCGGCGCGGCGTGAACCTTCGCCGCTCGCCATCCGGTGTGAGCGGCTGGAGCACGAAATACAGACATTGAGCGGACGCCTGGCACGGATCGAAGCCCAGATGCGCAGGCGCGGGCAAAGCGGAAAGGCGGCATGACACGCTATCTGGAACTGGTTTGCCCCGCCGGCACGCCGGCAGCGTTGCGGGTTGCCGTCGATGCCGGCGCCGACAGCGTCTATTGCGGGTTTCAGGATTGCACCAACGCGCGCAACTATCCGGGTTTGAATTTCGACCGCGATGAACTGCGCGCCGGCGTTGCCTATGCGCATGCACGTGGCTGCCGGGTTTTCGTCGCCGTCAACACCTTTCCCCGCGCCGGCGATCTCGGCCCCTGGCAACGCGCGATCGACGATGCCGCCGGCGCCGGCGCCGATGCCGTCATCCTCGCCGACCTCGGCATGCTCGATTACGCCGCGCGCCATCATCCCCGTCTTCGCCGCCATCTTTCGGTGCAGGCAGCGGCGGCGAGCCCGTTCGCTATTCGTTTTTACGTGGAAACCTTCGGCGTCAGCCGCGTCGTCCTGCCGCGCGTGCTCGCGGTTGCCGAGGTTGCCGCGCTGATCGGCGAAACCGGTGTCGAGGCCGAGGTATTCGCCTTCGGCAGCCTCGGCACCATGGTCGAGGGGCGGTGCTATCTTTCCTCCTACATGACCGGACGTTCGCCGAGCTGCGATGGCGTCTGCGCCCCGGCCGAGCATGTGAGTTACCGCGAGGAGGGCGATCAACTGGCCTCCTATCTCGGCTCGGTCCTGATGAACCGCGTCGATGCCGGCGAGGGAGCCGCTTATCCGACGCCGTGCAAGGGCCGCTTCCTGGTGCGCGGCGAGCCTCGCTATTTGTTCGAGGAGCCGACCGCGCTCAACGTCATGCCGCTGCTTGCGGAACTCAAAGCCGCCGGCGTCACCGCGCTGAAAATCGAGGGACGGCAGCGGAGCCGGGCCTATGTCGGCGCCGTCGTCGCGGCGTTCCGACGCAGCCTCGACGCGCTCGCGGCGGGGGCGGCGCTGCCGGCGGAAGCGGCAGCGCTGCGCGAGATCGCCGAGGGTGGGCGCGAAACCTTCGGCGCCTATCAGAAAGGTTGGCGATGAGCGCCTTGACGAAGGGTCGTCTTACCCTGGGACCATTGCTGTTTCACTGGCCGGCGGCACAGCGGCGGGATTTTTATGCCCGCATCGCCGATGAGGCACCGGTTGACTGCATCTATCTCGGCGAGGTCGTGTGCAGCAAGCGTCTCGCATGGTATGAGAAGGATCTGCCGGAGATCGCCGCGCGCTTGCGCCGCGCCGGCAAGCAGGTGGTATTCTCGACCCCGGCTCTGATCACCGAGACGCGGGAGGCGAAGGCGATCGAGGCGTTGGCGGCGCAGTGCGCGGCGGAGGATCTCATCGAGATCAACGACCTCGCCGCGGTGCCGCTGTTGGGCGGGCGGAAATTCATCTCCGGCCCGCTGATCAATGTCTTCAACGAAGCGACACGTGATGTTCTCGTCCGGCTCGGGGCGGTGCGCGTGAACGCACCGATCGAGCTTTCCCAGACCGCGCTCGCCACTCTGGCCGCCGGCAATCCGACCGGGGAGACGGAAGTCTTCGCTTTCGGCCGTCAGCCGCTGGCGATCTCGCAGCGCTGCTACCACGCCCGCGCGCATGATTTGCACAAGGATGATTGCCAGTTCGTCTGCGAGCGCGATACGGACGGGCTGGCGGCGGCGGAACTCGATGGCCGCCCCTTGCTCGCGATCAACGGCACCCAGACCTTGTCGCATGGCTATTTCGTCCTGCTCGATGAACTTGATGACCTGCGCGCGGCCGGTGTCAGCCATTTCCGCCTGTCACCGCAGGCGCTCGACATGGTCGCGGTCGCGGAGCTGTATCGCGCGGCTCTCGATCACGCTGTCAGCACCGATGAGGTTTTGGCGCGGCTTCAGGAATGGATCGCGCCGATTCCCCTCATCAATGGCTATCTCCATGGCCGCCCCGGCATGGAATGGCAGCCGGCGCGCCATCGATAGCGCGCATCGTGGGCGCTTGGCCATCGCGAAATCTCGCCTTCCCACAACAGGAGAGTCCGTTCCATGCTTTGCACCAACAAGGCGGTCAGCAAATCCTTTTTTGGCACATCCAGCGGCGGCGAGCATTTCATCATCATCGAGCCGGATGCCGATCTCGATTTCCCCGGTCAGATCGAAGATCTCGAACGGCGCTATGAGGCGACGCGCCGCTCCCTCGGCCTCGCGCCGGGAAGCGCCGTGTTCCGGCGGGTTTTCCTGAGCGATGCGATCAACCAGGCGCCGCTGGTTCGCAAGAGTGGCCTGGCGGCGGACGAAGACGGCTCGCCGGTGGCGCTCTCGCTGATCCAGCAGCCGCCGCTGTCGCAAGCCAAGATCGCGCTTCTCGCCTATCATCTCGACGATCCGCGCGGATTGGACAAGAAATGGCTGACGCCGCGGCACGTTCTGGTCGGCAGAAATTCTCTCGCCCATCTCTGGACCACCGGCCTCTGCGGCGGCGCCGAGGACGCGCTGATCCCCGTCGCCCGTCAGACACGGGAGGCCTTCGACTCCCTGATCTCCGTCGTCGCCGGGCTCGGCGGCACGCTCCGCGACAATTGCGTGCGCACCTGGATTTACGTCAAGGATGTCGATGTCTTCTACAACGACATGGTGGCCAGCCGGCGCGAGTTGTTCATCGAGCAGGATCTCTCGGCGGCGACCCATTTCATCGCCTCGACCGGTATCGAGGGGGCGTGCGCGCATCGTTATGATATCGTCGCGATGGACGCCTATTCGATTCTCGGTCTCGCGCCGGCGCAGATCTCGTATCTCAACGATTTCGACTATCTCTGTCCGACCCAGGATTACAACGTCACCTTCGAGCGCGGCACGCGCATCGCCTATGCCGACCGCGCCCATCTGATGATTTCCGGAACCGCCAGCATCGATGGCGCCGGCCGCGTGGTTCACCCTGGCGACGTCCTTCGTCAGCTCGACCGCGCGCTCGAGAATGTCGCGGCGCTGCTCCGCGCCGGCAATGCCGGCCTCAACGCGCTCATGCATCTCATCGTCTATCTCCGCGATCCCGCCGATTATTGGCGGATCAGGACGGCGCTGGCCGAGCGTCTTCCGGACGTGCCAGCGGTGTTCGTCCAGGGCCGCGTCTGCCGGCCGGATTGGCTGGTCGAGGTCGAAGGCATCGCGATCGCCGGGCAGGATGAGCCGGCGCTGCCGGTGTTCTGATCGGAGGCAGCGTTCTCGCGGCTATTCTCGCGCCGCGCCGCGATTGAGGAGCGCCGCTGCTTCCGCGATCGAGAGCAGACGATGATCGGCCCGCAGGCCGACATGCTCGGTGCTGGCATCGAACGCGAGATCATAGCGGCCGCCGCCGTCCGCGTCTCGGCCGACGCCGGTCAGCGTCACCGGCGCCGGGCCGACATGGGCGCAGCCCTTGGCGCAGCCCGAGACATGAATCGGCCGCGCGACACCGTCATCGAGAAGCGCCGCCAGCGCCGCCGCGTCGGCGCGGCTCGGGGCATCGCCGCCGGCGCAATCCGGCGCGCCGATGCAGGCGATCAGGCCGAGGCTCGGCGCCGCGGGGTCGGTGATGAAGCCCGCCGCGCGCGCCGCGCGTGCCAGATCCCCGGCCCTCGCCGCGGCAACGCCGGCGATCAGCGCGACCCGGCCCGGCGCGAGGCGGAGCCAGCCATCGCCGAACCCCTCGCTGAGATCGGCGAGAGCGGCGAGCATCGGCGCCCGCATCGCGCCGAACGGCGGCACCAGGGCGAAGGCGCCGCGCGCCTCTCCGGGACAGGGGCCGGGATCGGGGCCGTGATAGGGGAGGAAGCCGGCAGGCGGCGGCGGCGGCGGCGGCGCCGGGGGGCGGGTCTCAAGCGTCATCCGCGCCGCCAGCGTCAAAGCCGCGGCCGGGGCTTCCTCGGCGAGACAGGTGAGCGTGGTGCCGTCGAGCGCGGCGATGCCGACCCCGTCTTCTCTGACCGTGATCCGGATATCGGCACGCCAGCCGCTCAGCGGCAGCACGCCGCCGCCGTCGATGACCGCCGAGAATTTCTGCGAAAGAGCGGCATAAGCGGGGTCGGCGAGGCGCTGCGCGAGCGCGCGGGCCAGCGCCAGCGGATCGCCGGCGATCGTCGGATCATCGCCGGCGAGCGGCGAGACCAGGATGTTCCGCCGCTGCTCCAGCGCCGGATCGTCGCTGGCGAGGCCGGCCTCCCGCAGGGCGGCGGCGAGATCGGCGAAAGCGGCCTCGCTGACGCCGCGAAGCTGCAGGCTGGCGCGGGTGGTGATCTCGATCGCCCCGCTGCCCCAGCGCGTCGCCATGCTGGCCAGACGCCGCGCGGCCGCGGCGGCAAGGCGCTGTTCGGGCGGTTTGACGCGGATCAGCCAGCCATCGCCGGCCCGCATCGGGGAAAACACATCCGGGTTCCAGCCGCGCCGCCTCATGCGCTGGCTATAGCCCCAAAGCCCTGGCCTCCGAAAGCGGCCAAGCGCCGGGTCATCCCCCGCCCGGGGTCGCGAGCGGCGGCACCGAGATGGCGTAGGGGGTCGCAAATGGCGGCGCGGCAGCCGGGGGAGCGCCGGCGCCGGGGCGGGCGAGGTCGTGCGTCGCGACGATCTCCTGCCACAGGATGAAGACGTTCCGCCCGGTCTCCTCGGCGACCAGGCAATGGCCGGCGCCGTCCAGCACGGTCAGCGCCGTGCCGGGCTCGCCGCGCACGCGCTCACCCGCCGCGTCGATCGCCTGCAGACACGCGGCGAGCTGATCGAGCGAGCGCAAATGCGCATGCTGCATCATCTGATCGAGCCGCAGCACCCGCAGCCCCTCCGCCGAGACCGTGACCGGATCGCGGCCGAGTTCGAAAAACACATGCACGACCGGCAGCATCCCCTGAATGAGGGAGAGGATGGCACGGGCCTCCTCGAGGTCGCACGCGACCAAATGGCGCGCCGCGGCATCGAGCCCGGGGACGCCGCCGTAATGGGCCTCGGCGCGGGGAGATCCGACGGCGGCAGCGCCCGGCGCGAACGTCGCCGCGATCTCCGCTTCGAGCCAGCGACGGATTTCAGGCGGAGCGGCGCGGATCTGTTCGGGAAGCAGGGTGATACCGATCATTTTTATGGCTCCTCGCTGCGGGCAGGGGCGGGCATGTCAGCCGGCCGGCTTGACCTCGATCTTCTTCGGTGCCGCCAGCGCCGTTTTCGGCAATGTCACGGTGAGAACCCCATTGGCGAATGCGGCGGAGATGTGCTCGCGGTCCACGCTCTCGGGCAACAGGAACGAGCGCTGGAACGCGCCGTAGCTGCGCTCGGTGAGATGGAAGTTCTCGTCCTTTTCCTCGCGTTCCTGGCGCTTTTCGCCCTTGATCGCGAGCGTGTCGCCGACGAGCGAAAGCTCGACATCCTTCTCGGTCATCCCGGGCAGTTCGGCGCTCAGCGTGAACCCGGTCTCGCTCTCGATGATGTCGACGGCAGGGGAGGGAAGAGCGATGGAGGGATCGAACCGAGCGGCGGCGAAGGGCGCAAGGCCGAACCCGTTCGCGAAACGGTCGAACATCCGCTCGATTTCGGAGCGGAATGGCCGCCAGACGTCAACCGTCACGCCGGGAGCGGCGGCGGTGTGCTTTACCGGAACCGATGTCGTGGCCATGTCTGATTTCCTTCACGTTTTGTGTTGCGGTATGAAACGGATTCCATGGGACAGGGCATGTGCCGCGCTTGGGGTCAGATGCCGCCACCCCCTGCCGCGCGTGATCCGCCGCGGCGCTGCACGGGGCGCACCCATTCCGCGAGATGCGGCGCGAGCGCCTCGTCGGGAACCTTGACCAGATCTTTGAGAAGCGTGCCGATGATCCTCCGGCTGGAGGCGTCGCCGAGGTGTTGGCGGATCGCGGCCATCACCTGCGCTGGGGCGACCAGGACCAGATCATCGAACGCACCCGCCGCCTCGGTTTGGTTGAGGTGGTCGGCGAGCGCTTCGGCGAATGTCTCTTTGGCCAAATCGTGCGGGTCGTGGCGCGGCGTTTCGGCATGGCGGGCCGAAGCGCCGCTGTGAAACGAGGCGCCGGGGCGGTCCGAGGTCAGATCCGCCGCCCGTCGATGGGCGAGGATCGAATCGAGCGCGCGCTCGGTTCGGAGCGCATTGTCCGCCGCCGGCCGAACCAAGCGGCCATGCTCGCCATCGGCGATGAGGATGAGAAGACGGCGCCGGGACATCGCGGAACCTCGCCCTGTTTTATCCCCCACGGGACAGGGTGGACCCTGCGCCCGGCCCGCTCACGTTTCATTGATATGGGTCAAGCGCCGGATGAATGGCGTTCGGGCGCGGTATGGGAACCTGGAGGTCCGGGCCGGAATCGAACCGGCATACGCGGATTTGCAGTCCGCTGCATCACCACTCTGCCACCGGACCCTGGCGTGACGGCGCTATATCGGGCGCCGCTATGGGGGCGGTCAAGCCCGCGCGGTGACATCTCCGGAGGGTGGCTTGGCGACCGGCGCCGGCGGCCTTACAACACCGGGGTGGCGAGGCAGCCCGGACCGGTCGGGAAGGGGCGGGTACCGCTTGGCCGTCGCTCCGCTCATGGTCTAGAGGATCGGAATTCTGCCCATGGATGTCGCCGCCGCTGATTTCTCCGCCCCCCGCGCCGTGATGGTCGACGGGCAATTGCGCCCCAACAAGGTCACCGATCCGCGCCTCCTGAAGGCCGCACGCGACCTGCCGCGTGAGCGTTTCCTGCCGCCGGATCGCCGCGATCTCGCCTATCTCGACGCCGATGTGCCGCTCGGCGGCGGGCGGGTTCTGGTGCAGCCCTTGATCACCGTCCGGCTGATCCAGCTCGCTGCACCGCAAGCGGGGGAAAAAGCGCTGGTGATCGGCGCCGGCACCGGCTACGGCGCCGCCCTGCTCGCCGCCTGCGGCGTCCAGGTCACGGCTTTGGAGGAAGACCCGGCCCTGCTCGCGCTCGCCCGCCCGGCGCTCGCCGCGCATGCCCCCGCCGTCCGCCTCGTCAGCGGCCCGCTCGCCGCTGGTTACGCGCCCGGCGCGCCCTGGGACGTGATCCTGATCGAGGGCGCCGTCACCATCCTGCCTCCGGCGATCGGCGAGCAATTGAAGCTGGAGACCGGCCGTCTGGTCACCGTGATGCAGCCGCCGGGGCCGCAGGCGATGGCGCATGTCGGCCATGCCGTGCTCGCCGAGCGCAGTGCCGCCGGCCTCGCCATGCGCCCCGCGTTCGACGCCGCGACCGCGGTTCTGCCGGGCTTCGCCCCGGCCCCCGCCTTCGTCTTCTGAGCCTTGACGGCGGCCCGGCGGCGGGCCGAAATGGGGGAAAGGTCCGTTTCAGGAGCATGTCCATGAACATCGTCACCCCCTCCCGCCCGCAGGCCGGCATCAGCGCGGAGGAGTGGAAAATCCGCTGCGACCTCGCCGCCCTTTATCGCCTGGTCGCGCATTTCCGGATGACGGATCTGATCTATACCCATATCAGCGCCCGTCTCCCCGGCCCCGAGCACCATTTCCTGATCAATCAATACGGCGTCCTGTTTCAGGAGATGCGCGCCTCCGATCTGGTCAAGATCGACCTCGAAGGCAACATCATCGCGGGCGAGGGGCAATCGCTTCGGGTGAATGCCGCCGGCTTCACCATCCATTCCGCGATCCACATGGCGCGGCCGGATCTGATGTGCGTGATCCACACCCATACCGCCGCCGGCATCGCGGTTTCGGCGCAGAAACAGGGCCTGCTGCCGATCAGCCAGCACGCGCTCCGGTTTCATGGCCATCTCGCCTATCACGGCTATGAGGGCATCGCCCTCGACCTCGACGAGCGGGAGCGGCTGGTCGCCGATCTCGGCCCGCATCAGGCGATGATCCTGCGCAATCACGGCCTGCTCGCCGCCGGGCGGACCATCGCCGAGGGGTTCAACATCATCTATTACCTCGAACGCGCCTGCCAGGCGCAGGTGCAGGCGCTGGCCGGCGGGGCGGAACTGGTGTTCCCGCCCGAGGCGGTGTGCCGCCACACCGCCCAGCAATTCCGCCGCGAGGGCTCGCTCGAACATTACGACATGGCGTGGGAAGCGGCACTCCGCCTGATCGACGGCGATATGCCGGATTACCGGTCCTGAGCCGGGGACGGTGGCGATGAATTTCACCATTTCCAGCCCACGCCAGGTTCTCGTCGGCGGCGGGGTGATCGGGCGCGTCGCCGAGACTCTCGCGACCTTCGGCCTCTCCCGCCCGCTGGTGGTGAGCGATCCGTTCATGGTCTCCTCCGGCCTGATCCAAAGCTGCCTCGCGCCGCTGGAGACGGCCGGCATCCCGGTCGCGGTGTTCAGCGACACCGTGCCCGAGCCGGTCGATACGGTCATCGCCGCCGGGGCCGAAGTGATCCGGCGCGGCGATTTCGACTGTCTGATCGGCTTTGGCGGCGGCTCGCCGATCGATACCGCCAAGGCGATGGCGATTCTGGCGGCCGGCGGCGGCGCGATGGCCGATTACAAGGTGCCGCATCAGGCCGATCTCGAGGCGCTGCCGGTCATCGCCATCCCGACCACGGCGGGAACGGGAACGGAGGTGACGCGCTTTACCGTCATCACCGATACCGCGCGGGATGAGAAAATGCTGATCGCCGGCCTCGCCGCGCTGCCGCTCGCCGCCCTCGTCGATTACGAACTCACCTTCAGTGTGCCGCCGCGGACCACCGCCGATACCGGGGTCGATAGTTTCACCCACGCGCTCGAAGCCTTCGTCTCGCGTCGCGCCAACCCGTATTCGGATTCCATGGCGCTGGCGGCGATGCGCCTCATCGGCGGCAATCTCCGCCGTGTCTATCGCGAGCCGAAAAACGCCGCGGCGCGGGAAGCGATGATGCTTGGCGCGACGCTCGCCGGGCTCGCGTTTTCCAACAGCTCGGTCGCCCTGGTGCATGGCATGTCGCGCCCGATCGGGGCGCATTTCCATGTCCCGCACGGGCTTTCCAACGCCATGCTGCTCCCCGCCGTTACCCGCTACGGACTCTCGCACGCCCTGGCGCGCTATGCCGAGGCGGCGCGGGTCGCCGGCTTCGCCGCCGCCGGCGAGAGCGACGAGGCGGCGGCCGAGGCGCTGGCCGCCGGTCTGGTCACGCTGAACGAAGATCTCGGCGTCCCCGGCCCGCGGCAATACGGCATCGATGAAGCCGCCTGGAACGCCAAACTCGACCTGATGGCGGCGCAGGCGCTGGCCTCGGGCAGCCCCGGCAACAATCCGCGCGTGCCCGAGGCCGGTGAGATCGTGACGCTCTATCGCGAGGTCTGGACCTCGGGGCGGAATATTAAATAAAAAACCTTCTTTTTCTGAAGAAAAAGAAGCAAAAAGACTTTTTCCGTTTTGTTTGGAAATTATGGTGGAGGCGTTTCCGTTCACCCTCTATCGGGCTGCTCGCCGGCCATGTCGCCCATATCGCGCTCGATCGGACGGCGTTGCATGTTGATGGCCACGCCGAGCCGATCACCCCGGGCATGGCGGTCATCGCCGAGATCAAAATCGGCCGCCGCCGCGTCATCGACTACCTCCTCGCGCCGCTCCGCGAAGATGTTCATAACGGGTTGAGGGAGAGATGAGGATGGGCCAAGGGTGGGGGGGATGGCGTCCGGCCCGCTGGGCTGTTCCGCTTGCGTTTTTGCTGGTTTCGGCGGCCGGCGCCATGCTGGTATATCATGTCGGTGCCCGCGCCTATCTGTTTTTGGAGTTGCTGCAAGCGGTCGATATAACGCACCCCTCTCTCCCCACCGAGATCAAAAGCGCAGCGCAGGGCAGGCCATCGCCGGACTTCCCGTTGACCGCCCGCATCGAGCGCGTTCTGCCGGCGGGCTCGGTGATGCACGTGCAATGGAGCCCAGATGGCACGCTAGTGGCAGCCTCGCGCATTTTCGATGGGCGGGTGACAGTATGGGATCGTCGCTCTGGCAAGATGGTTCAAGAGTTCAAACGCGAGTTCTCAGATGGAGAACCGCTCGCCTTTACCGCCGACGGGAAATATCTGATCACGGGTGCGTCTGGGCGAGGCTCGGTGGGCCATGTGCCGGCCTTCACGCTCTGGTCGCTGACCACCGGCACCGTCGCCAAGCAGGTGGATGGCGCTTGTGAAGAGTTAGCAGGAGCAGACTGGAATACCGCGGACGTTAACGTGGCATTTAATTTTGCTATTTCACCAGATGGAAGCCGCTTTGCTACCATGGACGGCTGCCCTTCGTCTATGATTCACATATATGAAACGAAAACCTGGTCAATTATCGGGAACATAAAAGAAAAACAATTCTATCCATCTCCCTCCGGTGTAATGATGGAATTCACGCCATCCCCCGGGTCGCTAGCATATATAATGGCCTTTTCTCCAGATGGAAAAATACTAGCCACCATTGGCTTAACCGCCTGCGCCAAGTGCCCTTCACCTCGAGGCGCCGTAGGCGCCGTCATGCTGTTCGACGTTGCCACGCTGGCAAACATACGAGTGATCGAAGCGATTAGGGGGCCTCCCCGCGGCGTAGAAGGGGCACAAGGGATTGCCCTCAGTCCTGATGGGCGCTTTTTGGCAACTGGTGCATATTTCTTTTCTCCCGATCCCAAGACGCCAGGTCCCGTCAGGGTCTGGCGTGTCGCGGATGGCACTCTCGCATGGGCCTATCAACAAAGTTTTGAAAATGTAGGGGCTTTGGCCTGGGATCCGCAGAATCGTTATCTCGTGTCTGCCGCAGACCTTAGTATCATCCTCTGGCCGATCGCCAAGCCGCAGGCGGCACCACTCGTCGTGGCGAAATATCGGCAGGTACCGCTTGCAGCGGCGGTAACGAAGGACGGACAGTATATTGCAGCCGTGGTCGGCGGCGGCATCGTGATTATCCACGTTTTACAATAAAATTCCTAGGTGTTTAGTCCCGATATTTTGCGAAGTGTTTTGTCAGAAGCTGACCAGAAATGGAGGCGGAACGAAAAAAGCGGCTTCGCGGGCCAGTTTGCCCGGCCAGACCTTGCCAGGCAGGTTCGCTGAAAGTCCCGCCTTTTCACTCATCCCGCGGCGGACGCGCGAGCAAGGTCGTCATCGCGGCACGGAGACTGGCGTCGCCGGCGAGAACGGTGGCGACGGCGGCGCAGATCGGCACTTCGCAGCCGGCTTTCGCTGCGCGGG
>JAJZBV010000048.1 GCA_021851785.1 Pseudomonadota bacterium | reverse complement strand
GACGGTTGGCAGAGCTTCGGATCCCCTTTTTCCTCAATGCCCCTTGATCTCGCCGCCTGACGCCGTCATGTCCCCCAAACCGGAGGCGCCGCCAAAAGCAATTTCTACATCTTCCGCGACACCTCCGGCGGCTTCCTTCTGGCAGCGCTATGTGAAGGCGCATCCTGAGCACTCCGCCGCGAGGCGGGAGCTTCTCATGACGACCTTCTATTTGCGCGGACAAGGGGAGGACCTCGGAAAGAGCTACAACGAGTTCTGGGATGAATTTGATCGTAACATCGTCTACGTCGACGCCGAAGACGCCGCACTACCGTGGGATCGGCTGGGGCATTGGGCCCAGGACGAAGGGGACTGGGTGGAGGCGGAACGCTGCTTTCGCAAGGCCTATGACTTGGAGGGCGCGCGCTATGGCTACTGTCTGGGAACCGCGCTCAGTTTCCTGGGCCAGTACGAAGAAAGCCTGCCGCTACTGCTGGAGCAGGCTCGGGTTCACCAGCCCGACGCCATGAGCTGGTTTCAGGTCGCTTCGGCTTATGCTAGCCTTAGCCGCTGGCCGCAGGCGATCGACGCATATGAGAGGGCGGTCGCCCTCGATCCAGACTATGCGCTGGCGATATTCGACCTCGGCGGCGCCCACTGGAACAGCGGTGATGTGGCGACGGCGGCGGAGGTTTGGACAGCAGCGGTAGAGCGCTTCCCCGACCATGAACTAAGCGCCAAGCTTAAGCGTGGGTTTCCATTGCTCCTTGCGGGTGACGCTGATCCGACGCGACGGGGTGATACCAAAGCTTAGTCACAATGATCGCCACTAGATTAGAATTGAGTTGATAATACATCGAAATACCAATCTGATCTCCAGCAAGATGGACTCTGGTGCACCAAGGCCCCCATGCGGCAAGCGGACGCCGCCAACGTCAGCAACGAGCGAGGGACGAAATCCGCAGGACGGTGCGCATATGGTCCGGTTTTCTCGCGGCTGGTCTCGGCCAACTTCGGCCGCTGTCAACCGGCCGGTCGATAGTGTCGCAACGCGATCGCTCCAGCCGGCAACGCGGCGAGCCATTCCTGCAGCTTGGACCAGCGCTTCCGGCCGGCGACATTGCGGACCGCGATGGCCACCGCCCTACGGCTGCCGACCAGCACGACCAGCCGTTTGCCGCGGGTGATGCCGGTATAGAGCAGGTTCCGTTGCAGCATGGCGTAGTGCTGCGTCAGGACCGGGATCACCACGGCGGGATATTCCGAGCCCTGCGCCTTGTGGATCGTTGCCGCATAGGCCGGCACCAGCGCATCCAGATCGCCGAGTCCATAGGCCACGTCCCGTCCGTCGAACCGCACGGTGACCTCGGCCTCCTCGGTGTCGATCGCCGCGATGAAGCCGATATCGCCGTTGTAAACCTCGCGGTCATAGTCGTTCTCGGTCTGCATGACCTTGTCGCCCGGCGCAAACGTCCAGCCGAATTTCTCGATCTTCGGCACCGCCTCGCCATTCAGCGCGGCCTGGAGGTCGATGTTGAGCGACCGCGCGCCGACCCCCCCGCGCGCCATCGGGCAGAGCACCTGGATGTCGCGCAGCGGATCGAGCCCGAACCGGCGGGGGATGCGGGTCTTCACCAGATCGATGATGCACGCGACAGCCGTCTCCGGATCGTCGGCCTGGACGAAGTGGAAATCGCTGTCCGTCTCGGCGCGGGTGAGGTCCGGCATCTCGCCGCGATTGATCCGGTGGGCGCTGGTGATGATCCGGCTGGAAGCCGCCTGGCGGAAGATCTCGGTCAGCCGCACCACCGGCACCGCGCCGGAGCCGATCAGGTCCGCCAGCACCTGGCCGGGCCCGACCGACGGGAGCTGATCCACGTCGCCCACCACCAGCAGGGCGGCCGCCGCGGGGATCGCCCGGGTCAGCGCGTGCATCAGCGGTACATCGACCATGGAAGCCTCGTCGATGACCAGAAGGTCGCACTCCAAGAGGTGATCCGGTCCGCGCTGGAAGCCGCCGGTGTTTGGGCCGACCTCCAGCAGGCGATGGATCGTCCTGGCCTCGAACCCGGTCGCCTCGCTCATCCGCTTCGCCGCCCGCCCGGTGGGGGCGGCGAGCAGGATGCGCGCCCCCTTGGCGGCGAGGATGGCGAGGATCGCCCGCATGATCGTCGTCTTGCCGACACCCGGACCGCCGGTGATCACCAGCAGCTTCGCGGCAAGGGCAAGGCCGACCGCCTGGCGCTGGCTGTCGGCGAGTGTCATGCCGATCCGCCGCTCCACCCACGGGATGGCTTTTTCCGGGTCGATCGCCGGCCAGGGCAGCGCGCCGGAAGCGACCGCCCGCAGCCGCTCGGCGATGCCGCGCTCGGCGCGGTAGAGCCCGGCGAGGAAGATGCAGTCCGCCTCGCCGACGCGATCGGCGATCACCGCGCCGTCGGCCAGTTCGAGATCGAGGGCGGTGCGGATCAGCGCCTCCGGCACCTCCAGCAGGCGCTCCGCGAGCGGGATCAGTTCCGCGACCGGCAATCCGCAATGGCCCTCGTCCATCGCCTCGGAGAGCGCATAGCCGATGCCGGCGCGCACGCGGATCATCGCCGTCTTCTCGATGCCGAGTTTTTCGGCGATGGCATCCGCCGTCTTGAAGCCGATGCCCCTTATGTCGCGCGCGAGCCGGTATGGGTTCTCGCTCATCACCTGGATGGCGTCGGCCCCGTAGGTCTTGAAGATGCGCACCGCGCGCGCCGTGCCGACGCCGTGGCTGTGCAGAAATACCATGATCTCGCGGATCACTTTCTGCTCGGCCCAGGCATCGACGATGCGTCTCAATCGGACCGCGCCGATCCCGCCCACCTCGCGCAGGCGCTGCGGTGCCCCTTCGATAATGTCGAACACAGCCTCGCCAAAGCCGCGGACCAGCTTCTTGGCGTAGACCGGGCCGATGCCGCGGATCATGCGCTGATCGCGGCGGCGTGGCCGGCGATCGATGCGGAAAAAGCCATCCCCTGGGTCGAGCGGCGGATCGGCATGACGCTCGCCGAGAGCCAGCGCCAGGCGGTCGGCCTTGCCGTTGCCGCGAAGCTGCTGGTGATCACCGGCGGCCCCGGCGTCGGCAAGACCACGATCATGCGGGCGATCCTCGCCATCCTCGCCGCCAAGAGGGTAGCGATCCTGCTCGCGGCCCCCACCGGGCGGGCGGCGAAGCGGATGAGCGGGTGGTGGGGATCATCCGGCGCCGCTGTCCGCCGGGCGCGGAGGGCCGCGGAGGAAGCGGGCGTGATGCCGGCAAAGCCATGGATCCGTCCCCCTCGCGGGATCGGCCGGGCACGGAGGGGAGCGGCGCCATGCCTTTCCCCTCTCCTTCTGCTCCGCCCTGTCCTCCGGGGACCGCGAAGCCGGCGCGCGGAGCACGGGAGCG
Source organism: Pseudomonadota bacterium (assembly GCA_021851785.1). GTDB lineage: Bacteria > Pseudomonadota > Alphaproteobacteria > Acetobacterales > Acetobacteraceae > Acidibrevibacterium. Next base: position 16,356 of record JAJZBV010000048.1, on the reverse strand, counting down.
CACAGCGCGACGCACCCTTGCGGCGCGTCTGGCGCAAGCGGTAGCGCTGTCTGATCAGATTCGGATCATGGGAAGCCGCGCGATCGCAGCCGCATCTTTTTGCTCTGCACTGCTCGGCGGAACCTTCCCTCGGGTGAGCCGCTCGGCGTCACCAGCCCGGCAGGGGCTTGGGACGCAGGTAAGGCTGATTGGGAGTGAAGCACTCCCTTCCCGACGAAGCTTGCAATCTTCCGAGTAGCCGTTATAGTAGGTAATATAACTACATCATGGAGTCTGTCATGGAGGAAGCCGTTTCGGCTGCCGCTGCCAATCGCAGGTTCTCCCTCCTTCTGCGCGGGGTTCGGGAAGGGCGCAGCTATGTCGTGACCAGCCACGGAAAGCCCGTCGCGCGGCTCATTCCCGCCAGCAAGCACGACGAGATGGCGATTAGCGCGCGCGCAACGCTGCTCTCCCGCCTTGAAAAGCAGCCCATCATGAACGGTGGACGCTGGACGCGGGATGAACTCTACGAGGATGACCGGTGAGGATCGCGCTCGACACGAATGTGCTTGCCTACGCGGAAGGCATCAACGGAGTTGAACGACGTGACGCTGCTTTGGCTCTCATTCGCCGTGTACCGCAAGAGGCGGTCGTCGTTCCGGTGCAGGTTCTCGGTGAGCTTTTCAATGTGCTCGTCCGCAAGGGCGGAAAGTCGCGCGGTGAGGCCCGTGATGCTCTGTTGAGTTGGCGCGATACATTCCCTGTTGTCGAGACTTCGCCCGAAGTCATGCTGGCGGCGGTCGATCTCGCAACGGACCATCAGTTCGGGATATGGGACGCGATCATTCTCTCCGCCGCTTCGCAATCGGGGTGCCGCTTGCTTTTGTCCGAGGATCTTCAGGAAGGCTTCACCTGGGCCGGAGTGACGGTAGTCAATCCATTCTCTACGCCACGGCACGCCCTACTGCTTGCTCTCTCGGAGGAGGATGACGAATGAGCGGGACGTGCGGCAGCCAGCACTTTCATAGGAAAAGCCGATTCTGCTGTTGAGGTCGGCCTCGTAGTCCTGCCATGTCAGCCCGTCTATGCCAGGTGCGGCGTCCCGCTTGAGGGCAAGGAATGCCGTCGAAGCATCGCCGGACTGAGATGATGGAAGAGCGCGGTGAACCGTTCCTCCGGGTCGCGTGCCTGAGCCGCGTTCTTGGTCGAACTCGGCGCGTGGATGATGGTCGCGTCGACGATCGTGCCCCGCGACAGCTTCAGTCCGTGCTGCTCGAGATACGCATGCATGCACTTGCGCGAACAGCGCCGATCTCGGCTCGTGCCGCCCCAGCAGGTGGCGGAACTTGCAGATCGCGGTCTCGTCCGGCACCGGCTCGCGACCGAGGTCGATGCCTGCGAACCGGCGCATCGCGAGCCCTCAACCCACTCTCTCCGCTTGCTTCGCCTCGTTCCTGATCCAATCCTGCAACGCCGTCTTCGACCCGCTCAGATGCGTTGCCCAGACCTGCGAACGGATGACCCGGTGCCCCGAATCCCACCAGGTCTCCATGACAACGAGCAAACCCCAGGGCGCGCCCGGACCGGGATGCTCAAGGGCATAGGCGTCCTGCACCATCGAGAAATCGACGCATGACTGGTTGAGCCGGGTGCGGCGCCAGGTCACCGCCCCGACCCGCCAGCGGCTTGCCTCGGGGCCAGGCTGGCTCGCGGCACGCAGCGTCTGCCACGCGTGGAGGAACAAATGATCGCCGATCCGCATCACCGCCCGATCGGCCTGAGGCACAATACGAGAACACGATATTTCATGGCTGGCTCCTGACCGTGACAGCGACGCCCAGGAGTCATCAGCCCGGCGAACCTCGCCCGCCATGGCACTTGATGAGGAACCCCATCCCCGCCATTATGCTAAAGGTGCTGGCCTGCTTCGGCAACGTCTCGCCGTGGCTGGCCGGAGGAAGGCCGGGTCCGCCCCCATGGGAGGCTTGGCACGGGTGATGGAGTCCACCTGCCCCCAACTGCCTCAGGGCTGATGACTCCTGCCGCTATTGCGCAGGAGTCTGTCATGGACGATATCTTTGCCGGGGGCAGGCATCCCTCCGGAGATGATTTGGCCGTGCCGCGGCGCACCGATCCGGCGCCGTTTCGCAGCCTCATGTCCCCCGCGGCAGATGCCTCTTTGCCGAAGGCGCCGGATTACGCGCGCGATCTCAATCTCGATCAAATCGTCGCCGCCATCACCGCCGGGCATGAGAGCCTCGATCTCGAGCCGCTTTATTACACGCGCCTCCGTGATTCTGACGGGATTGTCTATCGCCATGACGTGATGCGCGATCTCGAAAAGCCGGAAATCATCGCACGTCTGCGCCGTTTCCTCTCGGCGATCCGCGAGGTGCATGAGGGTCTCGCCATCGCCGCCAAGCTCTATCATCCGCGTCAGAAAGACCGCGTGTTCGTCGATGCGGTCTTGCGCTATGTGGCGGAGATCGAGGCGCTAGCTAAAGATTTAACCTCGTTGCCGCTTGATTCTCGCGGTCTCCGGGGGGTCGCCGGCCATCTCGCGGCGCTCGCCGCCTCGTCCGAGTTGCGCGCCTTGCGCGAGGGGGGCGAACGGGTGAAGGCTGATCTTTCCGCCATCCGCTACAGCATTGCGATCCATGGCGATACCGTCACGGTGCGCGCATATGACGACGAGGCCGATTACAGCGCGGAAGTCACGGCGACATTTGCCCGCTTCCGCCAGGATGCGGCGAAGGACTACCGTGTCAACTATCCCGACGAGCGCAGCATGAATTCGGTCGAGGAGCGGATTCTCGACCGGCTGGCCGGCCTGTTCCCGGAGCCCTTCTCGGCATTGGCGCGATACGCCGAGCAAAACCGAGATTTTTTCGATCCCATCATCGATCGCTGCTTTCGAGAACTCCATTTTTATCTGCTCTATCTCGATTTCATCGCGCCCTTGCGCGCCGCCAGACTGCCGTTTTGCTATCCCGCGGTTTCCACGCGTGACAAACGCTGTTTTTTTCGCGACACTTTCGATCTCGCCCTGGCCGCCAAGCTGGTCAAGGAGAATACGCCGGTCGTAACCAACAATGTATTCCTGCGCGGACAGGAGCGCATTTTCGTCGTCTCCGGACCCAATCAGGGTGGAAAAACGACTTTCGTGCGAACCTTCGGCCAGTTGCACCACCTCGCCGCGCTCGGGCTGCCCATCCCTGGCCGCAAAGCGCGTCTGTTCCTGCCCGATGCCATCCACGCTCATTTCGAACGCGAGGAAACGGTCGTCAGCCTGCGCGGCAAACTCGAGGACGATCTCATTCGTATCCATGACATTCTGACCGCGGCAACACCCGACAGTCTGATCCTGATGAACGAGATCTTCTCCTCGACCACCCTCGCCGATGCGGTGTTCCTCGCCACCCGCATCATGGAACGGATCATCGCCCTCGATTGCCTCGCCGTCTGCGTCACCTTCATGGACGAACTCGCCTCGCTCGCCCCCAGAGTGGTGGTGAGCATGATCAGCACGGTGGTGCCGGAGGATCCGGCGAGGCGCACCCTCAAAGTCGTCCGTCGTCCCGCCGATGGGAAAGCCTATGCCTGGTCGATCGCCGAGAAATACCGCCTCACGCGCGCCTGGCTCGATCGGAGGCTTGCGCCATGAAAGCCCATCTTCTGTTCCCCGATCGCGACCTCGACGCCGCGTCCCTGCCTGAAAACCAGGACGCATTGACGCTCGATCTCGGCCTCGATCCGCTCCTCGACGCCATGGCCGGGGCGGATGCCGTGATCCGCGACGTTGCCCGTCGCGCCCTCCTGAACAATCTCACCGATCAGAACACGATCGCTTATCGGCAGGACGCTCTGCGCGACGCGCTGGCGCAGCGCGATGTCGTGCGCGAGATTTATGCCCTGGCCGGCGAGACCATCGAGCGCGAACGCAAGAACTATTTCGGTTTCATCAGCCGCTCGCCCGAAATTATCCTCCACCGCTCGGTCGAGGTGATGGCGATGTTCGCGGAGCAGCTCAGACGCCTGCGCGGACTCGCCGATCGGCACGCCCCGGCCTTCCATTCGGCGGGCTTCGGGGCTTTTTTCGCGATGCTGGCGCGCGATCTGGATGATGCCTATTTTGCCGAACTGCGGGCGCATCTCGCGCAACTTCGTTTCAAACACGGCACGCTGATCAGCGCCGAACCCGGCGAGGCGCTCAAGGGACGCCATTATGTTCTCCGCCGGCCCAATCCGGGCAATGGCTGGCTGAGCCGTCTTCTCGGCCGCGCCCCGCGCAGCGAAAGTTTTACGCTTCATCCGCGTGACGAAGCCGGAGCGCGGGCGCTCTCGGAGATCAACAGCCGCGGCGTCAACCTGGTCGCCAACGCCGCCGCGCAATCCAACGATCATATCCTGAGCTTCTTTCGCATGGTGCAGCGGGAAATGGCGTTCTATGTCGGCTGCCTCGCGCTCGAGGAGAAACTCGCCACGCGCGGCCAGCCGATTTGCTTTCCCGAGACCGCGCCGAGGGAGGCGCGGGTGCTGCATTTTTCCGAGTTCTACGACGTCTCGCTGGCGCTTGCCACGCCCGCGCCGGTGGTGGGCAATGATGGTGCGCTGGATGGCAAGGAGGTGATCGTGATCACCGGCGCCAACCAGGGCGGCAAGTCCACCTTCCTGCGCGGTCTCGGACTGGCGCAGATGATGATGCAGGCAGGGATGTTCGTGGGCGCCGAGACCTTCGCCGCCAATCTCTGCCACGGTATCGAGACGCATTACAAGCGCGAGGAGGACGCCTCCATGACCAGCGGCAAATTTGACGAGGAACTCGCGCGCATGAGCGATCTGATCGACCGGCTGCGGCCGGGCATGTTGGTGCTGTGCAACGAAGCGTTCCAATCAACCAACGAGCGTGAAGGCTCGGCGATTGCGCGCGAACTCGTGCTCGCTTTCCAGGCGCACCGGATCAAGATCATATTCGTCACCCATCTCTACGATTTGGCACACAGCCTGCACGCGCGCGGTGATCCGGCGATGGCGTTTCTTCGCGCCGAGCGTGCCGCCGATGGCTCCCGCAGCTTTCGTGTCGTGCCGGGGGAGCCGCTATCGACGAGCTTTGGCGAGGATCTGTATCGCCGAATTTTCGCCGCAGCCGCAGCCGCGGCGCCGGTGGCCTGACCTGGTGCCCAGGAAATCATGCCCAGGGAATCATGCCTGGATCTTGCCGCCTACGATGCCCTGAAATTCGAGCTTGCGACGCTGCTGCGCGGCCTGCGCCGGCACTACGCGCATTCCGGCGTGGCGGAGCCGGAGGCGTTGCGCGACCTCTTCGCTCGCCTCGCCGGGGACCGCTTCAACCTTACCGTCGTGGGGCGGTTCAGCCGCGGCAAAACCTCGCTGATGAACGCGATCCTCGGCACCGACCTGCTGCCCGTCGGGGTGCTGCCGATCACCTCGGTGATCACCATGGTGAGTTACGGCAGCGAACCCAAGGCGGTGCTGCACTATCAGGGCAGCAGCCTGTTCATGGACATCCCGATCGCGGAACTCGCCGAGCACATCACCGAACGCGGCAACCCGGGCAACCGGCGCGGCATTCGCGCCGCCGAAATACAGGTTCCGGCCGAGTTCCTGCGTCGTGGCTTCACCTTTGTCGATACCCCCGGTCTCGGCTCGGCGATCCGCGCCAATACCCAGACCACCGAGGGGTTTCTCCCCGAGGCCGATGCGCTGATCCTGGTCAGCGGCCATGACAGTCCCCTCTCGGTGGAGGAGGCGGCGATCCTGACCGCCGCCCGCGCCACTGGCCGGGCGCTGTTCGTGGTGCTGAACAAGCAGGATCTGGTCGACGCGCCGGCCCGCGCCGCGGCGGCGGCGCATGTCGTGGCGGCCCTGCGGGAGGCTGGCGATGCGGGCACGATGACGGTGTTCTCGGTCTCGGCCCGCGACGGGCTTTTGGCCAAGCAGACGAATGACGCGGCGCTTCTCGCCGAAAGTGGATTGCCGGCACTGGAGCAGGCGCTGGTCGCGTTCCTGTTGCGCGAGCGGCGGACGCGCTTCCTGGCCGGGATGTCCGCGCGCATGACCCCCCTGTTTGCCGCTCCAGGCGTGCCGCCGGAGCTTGTCAGCCGATTGGCCGAGATCCGCGCCCGTATCGCCGCCGGGGAGGGCGCGATCCCGGCCCCGGCGGCGGATCCCGCGCCGCTGGCCCCGCTGCTGCCGGGCTGCGAAGTCTGTCGCGCGATCGCCGATGCGGTGTTCGATGCCATCGCTTCCCTTCAGGCAGAACTGTCAGCCGATCGCGCGGCGCAGGAGGATCTCGCCCGGCGCGGCGGTTTTTGCCGCGTGCATGCCGAGCAGTTCCGCAAGATCGCCGCGACCCGCGAGGCCGCGACCGCCTTCGCGCCGGTGCTGCGGGCCCAAGCCATGGCGTTGCATCGGCTCGCCGCCAGCAACCCACCCCCGGCACTCGCGGCCGACAGCGTGGCCGACCTACTGCCCAATGGCGCGAGCTGCCCGGCTTGTGCCGTGGCACGTCAGAGGGAAGCGACACAAATCTCCGCCCTGGTCGCGCTCATCGCGGCACGAGGGCCAGATATCGTCCACGCTCGCTCAGCGCTTTGCCTGCCGCATCTCGGGCGGCTGGTCGGGGCGCTCGCCGACGGTGCGGCGCGCCGCGCGCTCCTGTTGCGCGAGGCCGCGCTGCTCGAACGACTGGCCGAGGACGCGCAGCGCTTCGCCCTGCAACAGGACGCGGTGCGACGGGACATATCAAGCAAGGAGGATCTCGCCGCGGCCGAACGGTCGGCGCGGGTATTGCTCGACCACCCCGCCGCCCAGCATGAGCCGGGCAAGGCCGGAACAGGGTCTTGACAGGAGCGGCGTTCGATCGCTATGCAACGAACTGGTTGTGGTGATGGAGTCCGCCCTTAACCGCCCTCAGGGCTAATGACTCCTCCTGAATCCAGTTCGGACGACAGGAGGAGTGCGTGCGGACCAGAACCTCAGACCCACCAGCCCGACAGGGCTTGCGCGCCGGTGCCTGGGATGGGTGCGCCGCATGACCCGCGACATCCTGTTGCAGATCGCCCAGGTTCTGGCGGTTCTCCTGCTCGCGCCCCTGCTACAAGGGATCATCCTGCAGTTCGAGGAACGGGTCCAGCGCGGGCAAGGGCCTGGCATCTTTCAGCCTTGCCGCGATCTGTGGAAGCTGTTTCATAAGCAGCTCGTGCTGCCGGAGACCGCCTCCTGGCTGTTCTGGATCGCGCCGATCGTCGCCTTCACCGCCATGATGACGGTGCCGATCCTGATCCCGGTCCTGACCAATTTTCCCCTGCCGCTGTCGGACATGGGCGATATTCTCGGCGGCGGGCTTATTCTGACGCTCGGCGGATTCATGATTACCCTGGCCGGGCTCGATACCGGCAGCGCCTATGGCGGCATCGGCTCCTCGCGCGCGGTGATGATAACAATCCTCGCCGAGCCGACACTGATCCTGGTGTTCGTCGGCATCACCCTGCTCGCCAAGGCGATGCTGCCCTTCGTGGTGAACCACCTCCTGGTGGCTCAGCCGGCCGTCTATTGGAGTCCCGCGCATTTGTTCCTGGTGGCGGCGTTCTTCGTCTTGCTGCTGGTGGAAACCGACCGGCTGCCGATCCATTCCCCGACCCATGTCGAGGTCTATATGATCGAGGAGGGCCGCATCCTGGAATACTCGGGGCCGCTGCTCGCGCTTTTGCGCTGGGGCTCGATGATGAAGCAGTTCATCCTTTATACGATCTTCTGCAACGTGCTGCTGCTGCCCTGGGCGCTGTCGATCGAGGGCACCGCGCTCGGGGCGCTGGGCGCGGCGGCGGCCCTGATGCTGAAATTCACCCTCGTCGGCTGCGCCGTCGTGGTGGTGGAAACCACGCAATCGCGGCTACGCTTCTACCGCTATCAGGAGCCGCTGGCGGCGTCCTTTCTGCTCGCGATCCTCGCCATCATCAGCACGCAATTGAGCTGATCTGATGCTGGTCGCGCACCTCTCCCCGCTCGCCGCGTCGCTCTTCAGCCTGATCGCGATCGCGAGCCTGCTGCTCGCCTTCGTGATGCTGGGCTCGCGCTGGTTGCGCCACTACCTCTATGCCTTCGCGTTGGAGTCGTGGCTGATCGCGGCACTGTCGGCGGCGGTCGGCTATTATGGGCAATACCCTGAACTCTATCTGATCGCCATGCTCACCGCATTGTTCCGCGGCTGCCTGCTGCCGTACCTGCTGCTGCGCATCGTCCGTCGGCTGAAGGTCGCGCGCGAGTTGCACGTGGTCGTCCAGGCCAGTTCCAGCCTGGTGATCGGTGCCTTCGCGGTGGTGTTCGCGCTCACCGTCGCAACGCATATCAGCGCCGGACTCGGTCTCGCCGGGACGGTGGTGGTGCTCGCGCTCACCGTGATGCTGTCGATGAAGCTGATCGGCTTTCTGATGCTCACCGTGCGGCATGAGGCGATCAGCCAGATCCTCGGCCTGCTGGTGCTGGAAAACGGGATCTTCCTCGGCTCGCAGATCCTGGTGCCCGGCATGCCGCTGCTGCTGGAGATCGTGATCCTGTTCGATCTGCTGATCGTCGTCGCCTGCTTCGGCCTTCTGGTGCAGTACCTGCTGAGCCGTGTCGGGACCACCAGCAGCCTTCATCTCCGCCGGCTGGTGGGCTGAGCCATGGTCGCCGCGCTCCTGCTCGCAATCGTCCTGGCGCCCTCGGCCGCCATCGTGCTGATCCTGCTGACCCGCCGGCCGCGATGGGCGGAGGGGCTCAATCTGACGGCCAGCGCGATCGCCTTCCTCGCCGCCCTGCCGCTGCCGGCGCTCAGCCTATCAGGACGCCACGTCTATTGGAACCGCTATGTCATTCTCGATCCGTTCGGCGCCTGGGTGATCCTGTGCGCGGCGATCGTCTATCTGCTCGCCTCGATTTATGCCGTCGGCTACATGCGCCTGCTGGACGAGGAGGAGCGGCTGCCCCGCTTCTATGCGCTGTTCGCCGGTTTCGGGCTGACCACGCTGATCGGGCCGATGATGAACTCGGCTGGCCTCTATTGGATCGCCATTGAACTCACCACCCTGGTCAGCACCTTCCTGGTGGCCTTCGAACGGGCCCCGGAAGCGATCGAGGCGGCGTGGAAATACATCATCGTGGTCTCCGGCGGGATCAGCCTCGCCCTGCTTGGCACGGTGTTGTTCTATTGGGCCGGGAGCTTCGTGCTGGGGCCGCGCTACGACATGACCTGGGCGGCGCTGCGTAACGCCGCGCCGCAGATGAACCCGGCTCTGCTGCTGCTCGCGTTTCTGCTGGTCCTGATCGGCTACGGCACCAAGGTCGGGTTGGCGCCGATGCACACCTGGCTGCCGGACGCGCATAGCGAAGGCCCGGCGCCGGTTTCGGCGCTGCTGTCGGGGGCGCTGCTCAACACCGCGATGGTCGGGATCGTCCGCTATCTCGCCATCATCGAGGCGGCGCATCCCGGGCCGCTGCCGCGCGCGGCGCTGGTCGTGCTGGGTGCCTTCTCGCTGTTCGTGGCGGCGATGTTCATCGTCCGCCAGCGCGGGATCAAGCGACTGATGGCCTATTCGAGCGTCGAGCACATGGGGATCATGGCCCTTGGCTTCGGCTTCGGCGGCCCGCTCGGCGTCGCCGGCGCGCTCTATCACATGATCAACCACAGCCTGAACAAGTCGCTGATGTTCTTCGGCGCCGGCAGCATGATGCGGAGTTACGAGACCAAGGATATCGGCGCCATCCGCGATGTCGGCCGGCGCTTTCCGGTGGTCGGCGCGCTGTGGCTGGCGGGCGCGGTCGCGATCACCGGCGCGCCGCCATTCGGGTTGTTCGCGAGCGAGTTCACCATTCTGCGCGCCGGGCTGCGCGGCGCCCATGTGTGGGCGGCGATGGTCATGGCCTTGCTGCTGATCGTGATCTTCATCGCCTTCCTGAACCATTTCCGGATGATGTATTTCACCCCGCCGGACAGTGAGGCAGCGTCGATGCGCCCGGTGAGCGCGTGGTGCGTGGCGCCGATGTGGCTGGCTTTCGTGCCGTTGCTGGTGTTTGGTCTCTGGTGGCCGGAGACGATCTGGCAGTATTTCGGCGCCATCACGCATGAGCTTTCCGCTGGCACGCTGATGGCGCTCCGATGAACGGAACGGAAGCGGCGACGGTGCCTTGCGCGCAAATGGCGGAGATCGCGCGCGATCTCTTCGCCCAGGGCGGGCGTATGCAGATGGTCTACGCCTGGCACCCGGAACCCGAGGTGACCGAGCTGCTCTATTTTGCCTCTCCGCCCGAGGGAGGCCGGTTCCTGCTGTGGCGATGCCGGCCGGAGGGTAATCCGCCGAGTCTGGCCCGCATCTGGCCCTCGCTCGGCTGGTATGAGCGCGAGATCATGGATTTGTTCGGCCTCGCCTTCGCCAACCATCCCGAACCGAACCGGCTGGTGCTGAGCGAAGACATTCCGCCCCCGTTCAACGGTTCCGCCCCCGCCCGCGCGTCCCGCATGGCCGATATCCCGCGTCCGCTGCCCGCGATCGAAGCGCCCGAAGTGCAGACCCTGCCCTTCGGCCCGGTGCGCGCCGATGTGCTGGAATCCGCCGAGTTCACCTTCTTCTATATTGGCGAGCAGATCATCCACTACCACCCGCACCTGTTTTTTAAGCACCGCGGCATGGAAGCCCGCTTCGCCGGGCTGACACCGCGCCTTGGCACGGTTTGGGCGGAACGGGTCTCGGGTGTCGGCAGCGTGGCGCATGCCCTCGCCTATTGTCAGGCGATCGAGGCGGCTTCCTCCTGCCAGGTGCCCAGGCGGGCACGGGCGTTGCGGGTGCTGCTGGCCGAGCTGGAACGGGTCTATAACCATCTGCACTATCTCGGGCATCTGGCCAACACCACCACGCTGAAAGTGGGTGAGGCGCAAGGCAAGCTCCTGGAAGAGCGCGCCAAGCAGATCAATGCACGGCTGACCGGCAGCCGCTTCCTGCGCGGCCTGCTGGCCCCCGGCGGTCTCAGGTGCGATCTGGCGCCGGGCGGCTGGCTCAGCCCCGCGCTGGAGGAATTGCGGGCGGAGACCGCGCGCTATGTCGATCTCCTGGAACGATCCGACAGCCATCTCGACCGGCTGATCACCACTGGCGTCCTGCTTCGCCGCGTCGCGCTCGATCAGGGCGCGACCGGGCCGGTGCAGCGCGCCTCCGGCATCGATCGCGACCTGCGCCGCGATCATCCCTACGCGGCCTATGCCGATCTGCCGCTGGTCGTGCCGGTCCGCAGCGAGGGCGATGCCTATGCCCGCTCGGCCATTCGCGCCGCCGAGATCGATGCCGCCATCGCGATGATGCAGCGCGTCCTGTTGCTGCTGGAAGACGGCCCGGTGCGCGCGGACTGCACGCCCGCCCCCGGCGCCGAGGGTCTCGGCTGGGCGGAATCGCCGCGCGGCACGCTGTTCTACGCCGTCCATGTCGGCGCCGATGGGCGGCTCGCGCGGGTGAAGATCAAGTCGCCGTCCTATTCCAACTGGCGCGTGTTCCCGTTCACCGTGCACGAGACGAACATGATGGATTACGCGATCAACGAGGCGAGTTTCGGCCTCACCATCGCCGGCTGCGCGCGGTAAGGGGCGGGCGATGGCGCTCTGGACCTTCTTCGGGCTGACAGAGGGCAAGGCGACGACGCCCTGGCCGCGCCGTGGCGAGGCCGACGGGCAGGCGGACGTGCTGGGCATGCCGCGCTTCGCCCCCGAGCACTGCCAGGAGGGCTGCGCCGTTTGCGCCGAAATTTGCCCGACCGGCGCGATCGCGCCGCGCACGGAGGCGCCGGGCGGCATCGCCGTCGATTACGGGCGCTGCGTGGTCTGCCAGTTATGCACCGAGGCCTGCCCGACCGGCGCGCTCAGCCCCTCGCATGACTGGGCCTTCGGCGTGCGCCGGCGGGAGGATCTCGTCTGGTTGGAAACGCCGGCGCCCGAAGCCGAACCCGCCGCCGGGCAGCGCGCCTTCCGCCGCAGCCTGCACATCCGCCATGTCGATGCCGGCTCCTGCAACGGGTGTGAATCGGAACTCCAGGCGCTGAACAACCCGTTCTACAACCTGCACCGGCTCGGCATCTTCTTTACCCCCTCGCCGCGCTTTGCCGACCTGCTGCTGGTCACCGGCCCGGTGACGCACGCCATGCTCGGCCCGCTGCGCGCGACCTGGGAGGCGATGGCCGAGCCGCGCTGGGTGATGGCGGTCGGCACCTGCGCGGTCTCGGGCGGGATCGCTGGCGGCGGCTATGCCTGCGGCAACGGGCTCGACGGCGTGCTGCCGGTCGATCTTTACCTGCCCGGCTGCCCGCCCAACCCGGCGGCGATCATCGCGGCGCTGCTGACGTTCCAGGGACGGCTGCCGCAGCGCGTGCTGGGAGGCCGCCATGCCGAATGAGCTGCTGGCCCTGGCCGCGATCCTGTGGGGTGCCGGCGGGGTGCTGGCGCTGACCGGGCGCGGCCTTGGCGTGGCGCGCGCCGCCCTCGGCCTCGGCGCGCTCTCCGGGATCGCGGGCGCGATCCTGGCACTGCCCGGCGGCACCGCGCCGGTGACCCTGCCGCTCGCCATGGCCGGGGAACGGTTTGGGTTTCACATCGCGCCGGACGGGCTGTGGCTGATGGGATTCGGTCTTGCCCCCGCCGCCCTCGCCTGCTGGCTCGCCACGCCGATCCAAGCCGGCCGCGCGGGCTGGCTGGTCGGCGCCGCGTTCAGCCTGCTCGGCGCGCTCGGCGTGTTCGGGATAGAGAACGCCGGCGGCTTCCTGATCGCCTGGGAGGTGATGAGCCTGGGCGGGGCGGTGATGATCCTCGGCGAGCGCGTCTCGCTCTCGCCTGGCGCGCCGGTTCTGTTCATGCTCGGGCTTTTGGAGGTCGGTGCGGTCGCGTTGCTGATCGCCTTCCTCGTCCTGGTCACCGCCTCGGGCGATTTATCCTTCGCCGGGCTTGCCGCCGGCGGCGCGGCGCTGCCGGGATGGGTCGGGATCGTGGTCGGCGTCTTGCTGGTGATCGGCTTCGGCGCCAAGCTCGGCCTGCTGCCGTTCTACGAGTGGTTCCCGGCCGCCTATGGCGCCGGCAGCGGCGCGTCCGGGGCGATCCTCTCCGGCGTCGTGCTGAACGCGGCGTTCTTTGCCCTCGCGCGCGGCGTGCTGGACTGGGTGGCGGGGCCGGGCGCGTACGGGCTCGGGATCTTCATCGTCATCGCCGGGGTTCTGAGCGCGATCCTGGCGGTGCTGTATGCGTTCCAGCAGGATGACTGGCGCAGCCTGCTGAGTTTTTCCTCGGCCGAGAACGCGGCGATCGCGGTCGCCACCCTGGGGGCTTCGCTGATGTTCCGCGCAAGCGGCCTCGCGGCGCTGGCCGGCCTCGCCTGGACCGTGGCGCTGCTGCACCTGGCCGGCCACGCGCTCGCCAAGGGCACGTTGTTCCTGACCGCCGACGGCGTCCACGCCGCCACCGGCCGGTACGAGATCCGCCACTCCCTGCTGGCCCGGCGCACCGCGTTCGTGTTCGGCGCCGGGGCCTTGTTCGCGGCGATGAGCCTCGCCGCAATGCCGCCGCAGGCCGGGTTCGTCAGTGAATGGTTCGTGTTCCAGACCGTGTTCCAGGGCTTCCACCTGCCGGGCATGGGTGGGCGGCTTGTCCTGGCGCTGGCCGGCGCGGGGCTCGCTTTGACCGCCGCGGTGGCCTTCGCCACCTTCGTGAAGCTGTTCGGGATCGGGCTGCTCGGCGCCGGGAACCATGTGGCCGGCCGCATCGGCGCGGGGGTGGTGGCTTCGGTGGCGGTGCTCGGCGGATGCGTGCTGGTGCTCGCGGTCGGGATGCCGCTCTGGCTCTCGGCGCTGGTCGAGGCGGCGATGGGTCGGTTCGGCGTCGCGGCGCCGGCGCTGATGCATGACGGGCCGCTGCTGGTCCCGTTGACCGCGCATTTCGCGTTCATCTCGCCGACCCTGCTGGTGGTCGTGATGCCGTTGCTGGCGCTGCTGCCGATTGTTCTTCTGCTGGCCGCGCGCATCGCGCATCCGGTGCGGCGCGCGCCGGTGTGGTATGGCGGCTCCGCACCCGACATCGCGCGCACCGCGACCACCGCGCTCACATTCTCGAACGCGCTACGTACTTTCTACAGCTTCGTCTATCGGCCGCGGGTGGAGACGAAGCGCGAGACGGTGGGGCGCGAGTATTTCGTCACGCGGCTGCGTTTCAGCCATGAGGTGGCGCCGGTGTTCGGCCCCTGGCTGTTCGCCCCGGCGGTGCGGCTGGTGCGCAGTGTCTCGGCCCGGCTGCGTGGGTTGCAGTCGGGCCATCTCAATTTCTATCTCGGGCTGATCGGGCTGCTGCTGGTGATCATCCTGGCACTCACCTTTGTTCCACGATGAAAGACGATGCAGCGCCATGGGGCGGCAGATGTGGACTTACTTCTTTATCGCGGTGTTCGGCGTCCTCGGCTGCTGGGCCCGCTTCGCCCAGGCAAACCTGGTGCAGGCGATCTGGGGCACGAATTTCCCCTATGCCACGCTCAGCATCAATCTTCTCGGCAGCTTCATCATGGGTTTTCTGTTCATCGAAACACTGGAACGCCTGACCCTGGCGCCGGCGCTGCGCACTGGCGTGCTGACCGGGTTCCTGGGGGGCTACACCACATTTTCCACCTTCCAGATGGAATCGCTGCTGCTGTTCGAGCAGGGGGCAGCGGTGAAGGCGTTCCTGTACCAGGGCCTGTCGCTGGTGCTTGGCCTCGGCTGCGCCTTCTTCGGCGCCTATATCGCACGCAATCTGTAGGGAGGCGGAAATGGACGACGAAGTGACGATCGCGCGGATCTACCTCCACGAAGCCGACCACGGCAAGCGGAAATCGCTGATGCAGGAAGTGCTCAACATCCTGCACGACCAGCAGCGCATGCAGGGCGTGGTGGTGTTCCGGGCGATCGCCGGCTTCGGCGACAGCGGCGAGGTGCATGCGGCCGATATCCTCCGTCTCAATGTCGATCTGCCGCTGGTGATCGAGTTCTTCGACCGGCCCGATATCGTGCGCGCGGCGCTCGCGCTGCTCGATCCGCTGGTGCCGGCCGGGCACATCCTGCATTGGCGCGCCACGCGGCACGGCGGCCCGCCCGCGCGACCGCCCGCACGACCGATCGGCACGCGCAGCGGCGGCGACTGACGCGCCGGACAGTCCGCGGAGGTCTCGGCCATGAAAGAGATCGCCCTTCCGACGCAAGCGAAACTGACCAGCGCGCTGGTGCCGGATCTGTCGCTGAGCTACGGCCAGGTGGTCTGGGTGCTGGAGGAAGCCGGCTTCAGCGCCGGCGCGCCTGATATTACCTTTCAGCACTACATCAAATCGCTGCGCAAGATCGGCCTGCCGTTCCGGCGCGGCGAACCGGGTCTCGATCACGGCAGGCTCGCGCATTATTCGTTCGATCCTCTGATGGATCTTGCGGTTGCGCTGCATCTCAGGGTGTACGGCACGCTGCCCGACCCGGTGGCGGAAGGGCTGATCACCGCGCGGACAACGCTGCACGGATTTTACCGGCGCGCCTATCTGGAGCATGCGACCGGGCTCGGCGCGCGGACCGAGGTAACCGCCCAGGGCCGAGCCGGGTTCGCGATGAGTGGTGTCTGGCTCGATCTGCGGCTGCGCTACGCCGGCGGGCGCTGCCTGGGTTTCGGCCCGCCGCGGATTTTGTCGCCGTTCGAGGCGCTGCGGGTGTTCGCGACCGCCGAGGAGGCTGCGCGCACCCATCCCCCCTTCAACCTGTCGGAATTGGCGGTCCGGCTGGTCGAGGCGTCGCTGCGGTGCCCCGGGATGCGCGGGGTGCATCCGGCCCGGCGCGCGGCGGGACGATCGGGACCAGCGGCGGCTCCATCCCGGCCGTGATCGCACCCGTCGCGGGGATCCGGGCGGGCCCTATGACGGTGCTAGTCGCTCGGCCGGTCGCACGACGCTTGACCAAACTTCCACAGCGCGTGAAAAAACAAAGGGTTATTACAACGGGATAGGGGCCGTTTTGAGTTTTAGGCACCACAGGAAATCAGTTGGCTGGATCAGCGATTTTGGATGGCATCTCCTGGAATACGGGTGGCAGGCTCAACCCGACGGCAGGGCAAACTGGATCGATGCTGGCGCGCGGGGCGGTGCGAAGTCGGGCTCTGCGGCGGTCCTGTTCGACGTCGACGACTCTGAGATCAGCGAGGTCGTCGAGGATCTGCTGCCATTCTGGCATGGCCATTTCAAGCGTTTTCAGCGGGACGCTGGCGGGGGCCGAGAGCGAGGTGAGTGGCGAGTTCGGAAGCGGTGAGGAGTTCGGACGTCGTTCCCTCGCGCAGGATGCGGCCCTTTT
>JAJZBV010000010.1 GCA_021851785.1 Pseudomonadota bacterium | reverse complement strand
AGCCCAGACCGGGCGGATCAAGCAACGGCTGCTATCGGGCACCGCGCTCGAATCCGACGAGACCTCCGTCCGGGTCGGCAAGCGGACCTTCTGGAATTGGGTCTTCCACCACGGCGACAGCGCCTGCCTCGCCCACCTGCTGCGCGACATCCAGTACGCCATCGACAGCGGCGACGATGCCTTGGCCCCGGGCCTCAAGGCCCTGCTGAAACGGGCCACCCGCATCGGCCGCCGCCGACCGGACTTGGCCGATTCCACTTTGGCCGTCTACCAGTCCCGCCTCCACGCCAGGCTCGACGACCTCCTCAAGATCGTGCCCGCCACCAAGGCGGGCCAGAAGCTGCTCCGCGTCATCAAGCGCTTCCGCCAGAGCCTGTTCGTCTTCGTCACCAATCGTGCCATCCCGGCAACCAATAACGGCTCCGAACAGGCGCTACGGCCCTGCGTCGTCTTCCGTAAGGTCACCAATTGCTTCCGATCCGAATGGGGCGCAACCCTCTACGCCAATGTCCGATCCGTCATCGAAACCGCCCGACGACGAGGCATCGCCATCCTTCGCGCAATCAAGCTGACGCTCCAAGGCACTCCGCTGCCGACTGCCGCGTAGCTACCAATCCTGGGGTGAGCAATTACAAAAAGACTTTCTTCCCGGTTTCTCGGAACGGCAGTGCCGCAGGCACTGCCCAACGGGAAAAAAGTTTTTCACCCCTGGGCGAACGATCCGCCGCCCATCGCTTGGCGCATGAAAAAGCGTTTCAGCGGCGGCAGGCGGTGGACCATGGCGATGCCGAGATCACGCGCGAGGCGGAGCGGCGGGATGTCGTTGCTGAACAGGCGGTCGAGCGCGTCGGTCGCCGCCAGCATGAGCAGATTGGCGCCGCGCCGCGCCCGTTGATAGCGGAGGAGCAGCGCCGGGTCGCCCGGATCCTCGCCCCGCGCGGCGGCGGCGATGATGAGATCGGCGAGCGTGATCGCGTCACGAAAGCCGAGATTGAGGCCTTGACCCGCGATCGGGTGGATGCCGTGCGCGGCATCGCCGACGAGCACAAGGCGCTGGTCGAAATAGCGATGGGCGTAGAGCGCCGAGAGCGGATAGAGCCAGCGCCGGCCGATCGGGCGGAGGGCGCCGAGATGATCGCCGAGCCGGCGCGCGATCTCGGCGCCGAACGCCGCGTCATCGAGGGTCATCAGATGCGCTGCCAGCGCCGGCCGTTCGGTCCACACCACCGCCGAAACATGCTCCGCCGCCTCGTTCGCCGCCATCGGCAATTGCGCGAAGGGGCCGGCGGGGAGGAAATGTTCGAGCGCGGTCTCGTGGTGCGGATATTCATGCGCGATCGCCGCGACCAGGCCGCTCTGGCGATAGGGAAAGCGCGTCACCGGAATGCGCGCCGCGCGCCGGAGCGGGCTTTCGCGCCCCTCGGCGGCGATGACGAGGCGGCAGGAAATCCGCGTCCCCTCGGCGAGCGCGATCTCGGCGCCAGACTCGCCGCGGCTGATCGTGGCCTCGGCGGGGGCGAAGACGTGGAGCGGGCGGCCCGGAAGCGGGCCCTCGGCGAGCGCCGCGTTGAGCGCCCGGCGCAGGCTCCGCGCCTCGACCATCCAGCCGAAAGCGGCGCCATCCCCGGCGTCGCGCCCGATCTCGGCGCTATCGAAATGCAGGAACAAAGGCGAGGCCGGGCGGCCGACCTTGCCGTCGGAGATCCGGATGGCGCTGATCGCGCCGGGCGGGTCGGGCAAGCGGCGCCAGAGGCCGGCCTCTTCCAGCAGACGGCGCGAGCCGGCGGCGATCGCATAGGCGCGGCCGTCGAATGCCGGGTGCTCCATCGGCGGCAGGGGCGCACGGTCGATGATCGCGGTCGCGATGCCGGCTTCGGCGAGGCGCAGCGCCAGCGTGCCGCCCACCGGCCCCGCCCCGACGACCGCAACCTCTACCGCAATGGTGTCCGACATTCGTTTTCCCATCCTTCTTACGGCCGATCTGGCCGGGAAGGCGTTATTGCACAAAAAAAAGGCACCGACTGTGCCAAGCGGTGGCAAACCCGATCATGGTCTGATGCCCGCCATCTAGGCAAGAGGAACCTCGCCTTGCCGTGACCCGTCCCTGACGCGGCACCGGGGGCGCCGTCCGGTTGCGGCACGGTTCTTGAATTCCTTCATTTTCGTGGGTGTCGCCACACCGTCATCGGGGTGGGGCACCGCTCAAGCGAACGACAACGACGCGAAATGAACAAGGAATGGCGCGATGAAACTGATCATGGCGGTCATCAAGCCCTTCAAGCTCGATGACGTGCGCGAGGCGCTGACGCCGTTGGGCGTCCAGGGCCTCACCGTCTCCGAGGTGAAAGGGTTTGGCCGGCAAAAAGGGCAGACCGAAATCTACCGTGGCGCGGAATATCATGTGAGCTTCCTGCCCAAGGTAAAAATCGAGGTGGTGGTTCCCGACACCCTCGCCGAGCAGGTGGTGGAGGCGATCGCGCGGACCGCCAATACCGGCAAGATCGGCGACGGCAAGATTTTCGTCCTCGATGTCGAGCGCGCCGTCCGCATTCGCACCGGTGAGCAGGATGGCGACGCGCTGTAAATCCCCTCGCCGTCTTCCCTCAGCCCAGCCCCACTCATCCCAAGGAAGTGAGACGATGAAGCCCACACGGCTTTCCTTTGCCCGCGCGTCGCTGATCGCGACCGGCCTGCTCGCCCTCCCCGGCCTCATTGCCCCCGCCCTCGCGGCCGACGCGCCGCCCAAGATCGACACCGGCGATACCGCCTGGATGCTCACCAGCACGGCGCTGGTTCTGATGATGACCATCCCGGGCCTCGCCCTCTTCTATGCCGGCATGGTGCGCAAGAAGAACGTCCTCGCCACCATGATGCAGTCCTTCATCATCTGCTGCCTGGTGACGATCACCTGGATGGTGATCGGCTACAGCCTCGCCTTCGCCAACGGCAATCCCTATATCGGCGATTTCTCGCGCTTCATGCTGAATGGGATCGGCGCCCATATCAGCCAGGGCAATGATGTCGGCTTCGTGCTCGGCGCCGGGACCGATGGCGCGACCCCCTTCACCATCCCCGAAACCGTCTACATGATGTTCCAGATGACGTTCGCGATCATCACCCCGGGGCTGATCGCCGGCGCCTTCGCCGACCGCATGAAATTCAGCGCGATGTGCGTCTTCATCGTGCTGTGGTCGATCCTCGTCTACAGCCCGATCGCGCATTGGGTGTGGAGCGCCAATGGCTGGCTGGCGACGCTGGGGGCGGCGGATTTTGCCGGCGGCACCGTCGTGCACATCAATGCCGGCATCGCCGGGCTGATGGCGGCCCTGGTGATGGGCAAGCGGGTCGGCTATGGCCGCGACAACATGATGCCGCACAACCTCGCCTACGCGGTGATCGGCGCCTCGCTGCTCTGGGTTGGCTGGTTCGGCTTCAACGCCGGCTCCGCGGTCGGCGCCAATGGCCGCGCCGGCATGGCGATGGCGGTGACGCAGATCGCGACCGCCGCCGCGGCTTTGGCCTGGACCTTCGCGGAATGGGCGGCGAAGGGCAAACCCTCGGTGCTCGGGGCGATCTCCGGCGCCGTCGCCGGCCTCGTCGCCATCACCCCGGCCTCGGGCTTCGTGCTGCCCGGCGGCGGCCTGGTGATCGGCATCGCCGCCGGGGTGATCTGCTTCTGGGCGGCGACCTCGCTCAAGCACCTGCTCGGCTATGACGACAGCCTCGACGCCTTCGGGGTGCATGGCGTCGGCGGCATCGTCGGCGCGCTGCTCACCGGCGTCTTCGCCTATGGCCCGCTTTCCGCCACCGCCGGCGCGCCGGCGGGCATCGTCGGCGGCGTGCATCAATTGATGATCCAGGCCGAGGCGGTCGTCGTCACCCTGGTCTGGAGCGGCGTCATCTCGTTCATCATCCTCAAGGTGGTGGATGCGACGATCGGCCTCCGCGTGACGCAGGAGCAGGAGATCGAGGGCCTCGACGTGGTGCTGCACGGCGAACAGCTCGGCTGACCCCCTCCGCTTCGAGCCAGACAAAGGCCTGGGGGCGCCATCCCCCAGGCTTTTTTTGGCGAATTCAACAAGAAGGATGCAACTCCCGATATTTTATGTTAGCATCATCCGGCAATGACCCGGAATTATACCGTAAGCCGACGTTTGCTGCTCGGGGCGGGGGTGAAGGCGACCTTCCTTCTCCCGACCACGCTGATCGCCGGCCTCGCCCAGGCGGCGACCCCGGGGGCAGAGCCGCCGCGCCACGCGCCGGCGCACAAGGCCTCTCGGCCGCCGCCGCGCCTGGTCGTGCTCGATCCCGGCCATGGCGGCAAGGATCCCGGCGCCATCGGCGTCTCCGGGACTTATGAAAAACACGTGGCACTGGCCACCGCCTTCGAACTCAAGCGGCAATTGGAGGCGTCCGGGCACTACCGCGTCGAACTGACCCGCGCGCGGGATGTCTTCATCCCCCTCGAACACCGGGTGGGCATCGCCGAGCAGCATCGCGCGATGCTGTTCGTCTCGATGCATGCCGATGCCCTCACCGATCCCCGCGTGCGCGGCGCCAGCATCTACACGCTCGGTGCCCATGCCTCGGATGCGCAGACGCGCGAACTCGCCCGCCGCGAAAACAGCGCCGACCGCTTCGCCGGCCCGGATTTCCAGGGCACCTCGCCCGAGGTCGCGCAGATTTTGGCGAGTCTCGTGCAGCATGAGACCCGGGTCGGCTCGGCGCGCCTGGCGCATGACCTGGTGGGCGCCCTCGGCCCGAGCTTGCCGCTGCTCCCCAACCCGGCCCGGCATGCCGGCTTCGTCGTTTTGAAAGCGGCGGATATTCCGAGCGTGCTGGTGGAAATGGGCTTCATGTCCAACCGCCAGGACGAGGCCGCGCTCCGCCGCGGCCAGCACCAGATGCAGATCGCACAAGCGATGAAACGCGCCGTCGATGCCTATTTCGCCGCCGCCGATCAAGGACTGCGTGTGGCCGGGTAGAAATTCAAACGAAATTTTTCCCCGTTGGTCAGTGCCTGCGGCACTGACCGCTCCGAGAAAACAGGAAAAGTCTTTTTGCTTCTTTTTCTTCAGAAAAAGAAGCTCTTTCTTACTTATTACTATTGAAAAGGTTGAAAATATCGCGGGTGAATCCGGGGGTCAGCGCGGTCAGCGGATTGACCGAGACTTTCGGGTCGTCGAACGGTCCGCTCGCCGAATACGAGGCCGCCACTATGCCGCCGCCGCGCTCGGGGCTGAAGAGGCGCCCGAGAAGGGGGATGCGGCCGAGCAGCGAGTTGAAGAAATAGGCCGGAACGACGGTGCCGGCGAGGTCGAGGAAACGGGTGTCGAGATCGATCGTGCCCTTCGCCGTGAACCCGAGCGAGGCGTTCGACATGCGCGCATTGGCGAGCGAAATCACCTCGTTCTGGTAGGATAACGGCGCCACCAGCCGGTCGAAGGCGAGGCTCCGGCCGGGCTGCTGGCCGAGCAGGCCATACACCGTCATCCCCTGCAGGATGCGCATGGTGAGCGGGGCATCGCGGAGGCTGAACCCGGTGATCTCGAGCGTGCCGTCGAGCGGATGCGCGGGCTTCGCATCGTCGAACCGCCCGGCGAAGCTGAGCCGCCCGCCGGCCATGCTGCTGACCCCGGCGACGCTCGCCAGCAGGGCGCCGGCATCGTCGGCGCTCGCGCTGACCCGCCGCTCGCCGCCCGGCGCGCGGGTGAGCGCGAGCCGGAAGCTCCCGCGCGCGCCGCCGCCGCGATCGAAACCCTCGGCCTTGAGCGCGGTGAGCAGGCGGCCATCATCCTCGGCGCTGAGAGTGAGAAATCCGATGCGCCGCGCGGGACCGAGGAGAACGGTATCGAACGCCGCCGCCACCTGCCATGCCGCCCCCGGCGCGTCGGGCGCCGCTGCCATCGCCGCCGGGCGCCGCGCGGCACCCGGCTTGTGGTCGGCCGGCGAGGATTTCCGCCGCCCGGAGAGATCGAGGCTCGCACCGTTGAGGCGTACGCGATAGGGCGCGCCGTTCGCCGCCGGGAACAGGAGATCGCCATGGACATGGGTCGCGCCGAGATCGCAGCGCGCGATCACGAGATGCCACGGCGCGCCGTTCGCGGTGTCGGCCGAGGCGAGAACGGCGGCGTCCCGGCTTTGCAGAACGATATGATCGATGCCGACCAGGCGATCGTGATCGAGGCGGAGATCGGCGTCGAGGTGCCCGGCAACCCCGATCGACTTCCGCCAGCCGAGCGGCACCGGCGTGAGGCCGGCCGGGGTGAGATCGGCCGCGAGCGCGATCGTCGCGGCGCCGTCGCGGCGCTCGATCCATTCGGCGTCGAGCGGGATCGCGCCGCTCAGGCGGCCGCCGGGATCGAGGCCGAGACGCGCGAATTCCGCCGCCCCGAGCCGCGCCCGCAGCGCGACTTGGGTCACTTCCTGGCCGGGCGGGCCGGCGGTGAAATCCAAACGCACGCCGAGCCGGGCCGGAACCCCGGCGAGCAGCGCCGTGCCGTCGGCGCGGAGACCGGAATCGTCGATGGCGAGCGTCGCTTCGCCGCCGGTGAGATCGCGCCCGGCGGCGATCCCGCCGAGACGGAGATCATGCACCGTGGCGGTCGCCGTGATCGCGACATCGTCGATCCTTACCGCCCGCGCGAGCGGCAGAGCGACGGTGAGGTTCGCCGCAAACGCGCCGCCCGGGTCATGCAGCGGCAGCGGCCGATGGTCGAGGAGATGGAGCCTTTTATGGGCGAGCAGCGTCAGCGCGTCGGCAACCTTGCCGGTGAGCGCGAAATGCATCGCGGCGGTCTGATCGGGGGCGTCGAGCCCGGCGATGTGAACGGCGCCGGCGGTGAGCTGGATCACGCCGCCGCCGGGGATGGCGACGTCGCCGGAGCGCGCGGCGATGTCCAGCGCATCGGGGGCGGTGATGGTCAAGGTCGCGCCGGCGTGTCGCAGCGGCGGCAGCGGCGCGAGCCAGGTGACGGCGAGATCATCGCCGGCGAGTTGCCCCGAAATCGCATCGAGGCGTGGCGCGTCCCCGTCCGGGCCGGCGCTCGCGGCGAGTTTCAGATGCCCGTCATGCGCGACCCCGGCGGTGATGTTCGCGACCAGCCAGTCACGGGTGTCGGCGGCGAGGCCGGGCGGCCAGTAGCGTGCGAGATCGGCGAAGGCGACTTGATCGAGCCGGGCATCGAGGGCGAGCGCGACCCGCCCTTGCGCCGCGCGCGACAGCACGCCCTCGCCGCGGAGCGTCGGGCCGGCGCCGCGATCAGGCGCCGCGAGGGTTGCCGACATCTCGTGGAGCAGCAGATGGTCGTGATCGGTCGCGCTGATCGCGAAATGCGCCGCCAGAAGCGGGATCGCGCCGCCAGCGAGGTCGAGATGCCCGGCCCCGAGGGTGAACGCGCCGGCGATCCCGCGCCAGGCGAGATCGCGGCCGAGGCGGAGCGTGATGTCGGCGCTGAGCGGGGCGACGAGCGCCTTGAGCGGCGCGAAAACCGGCGCCGCGCCGGCGAGCGCCGCCGGCACGATCGGCCCCAGCGTCGCCGCGACCAGGATCGGCGCCGCGCCCCGCTCGGCGAGCGTGATCCGGGCACGGAGCGGGAGCGTCTGGCCATCGGCCGCGAGGGTCGCCGCGAGATCGCCGGTGAAGCCGTCATCCGCCCGGCGATCGAGCACCGCCTCCGCGCCATCGATCCGCCACCGGAGGTCGAGCGCCTGGTCGGTGATGGTGATCTCGCTGCTGGCGAGGCGGACGCGGCGGAGATCGCCAAGGTCGATCCCGCTCGCAACGAGAAGCGAGGCCGCCGGCTCGGCCTCGCGCGGCGCATCGTCGGCGAACAGTGACACCGCCCCATCCCGCCCGCGCACCAGGCGAAGCCGCTCGATATCGAGATCGGCGGCGCGCGGCGCGAGGCGTCCGAGCAGGAGGGCGTGCAGCGCGAGCGAAACCTCGGCGCGCGGGATCTGGGCGATTTCGTGCCCGGCGCGGTCGCTCGCGACGAGATCGGCGAGGCGGAGATCGATCGGGCGATCGACGCCCCCCCGCCACCCCTCCCAGACCAGCGCCGCTTGCCCGATATGCAGCACGATCGGATGCGCGCCGCGATTGGCCGCCGCCTCCAGCCGGCGGGCGAGCCAGGCGAGATTGACCGGCCCCTGGGTCAGCCGCCAGAATCCGGCGCCGAGCGCGAGGGACGCGAGCACCGCGAGCGCCAGCGCCAGCGCCGCCAGCCGGTGCAGCGCCCACCACGCCGGGCGCAGCCAGTGCCGCCGGCGCCAGAGGTAAGCGAGCGAGGCTTGACCGGGAAGGGATTTCACGGCGACGCTCGCCGATGATGACGCGCCCCATCGCCCCGATCTGGACGCGCCGGCGCTTGCCGCCGGCCGCCGACCCCGTCGCCGCCGCGCGCCTGATCGAGGAGATCGCCGCCGGCGGGCGGGCCTGGGCGCGCTCGGCCGAGGGCGCCGCCCTGCTCGCAGCGATCGGCGGCAATAGTCCGTTCCTCGCCGATCTCGCGCGCCGCGAGAGCCCGACCCTCGACGAGATTTTCGCCGATGGCCCGCGCCCGGCGCTGACCGCGATCAATGCCGGGCTCGGTACGTGCCCGCCGACGCTCGCCCGCGTCGAAATCGCGCGGCGGCTCAGGGTGGCCAAGCGGCGCGCCGCCCTGATCATCGCCCTCGCCGATATCGCCGGCGTCTTCCGGCTCGAAGACGTCACCGCGGCGCTCAGCGCTTTCGCCGAGGCCGCCCTTCGTCTCGCGACCGCCCATCTCCTCGCCGACGCGGCGGCAAGCGGCGCGCTTCGCCTCCCCGACCGCGCCCGGCCGACGCGGGGCGCCGGCTTCGTCGTGCTCGCGCTCGGCAAGCTCGGCGGGCGCGAACTGAATTATTCCAGTGATATCGATCTCGTCTTGTTGCATGATCCGGCCGCCCATCCCTACCACGAGGAAGGGATCGGCGCACAGTTCACGCGCATCGCCCGGGCGCTGGTTTCGCTTCTGGAAACGCGCGACGCCGATGGCTACGTGTTCCGCACCGATCTCCGGCTCCGCCCCGACCCCGCGGCGACGCCGCCCTCGGTGAGCCTGCCCGCCGCCATCGCCTATTACGAGAGCCTCGGCCAGAGCTGGGAGCGCGCGGCGCTGCTCAAGGCGCGGCCGGTCGCCGGCGATCTCGCGCTCGGGCGGGCTTTCCTCGCGGCGATCCGGCCCTTCATCTGGCGCCGCGGCGTCGATTTCGCGCTGATCCATGACATCGGCGCGATGCGCCGGCGGATCGAGGCCGAGCAGCGGCGGATCGGCGCCGGCGACCGGCTCGCCCGCCTGCACGGCCACGACCTCAAGCTTGGCCAGGGCGGGATTCGCGAGATCGAATTCCTGGTCCAGACCCTGCAACTGGTCTGGGGCGGACGCGATCCCGGGCTCCGCGCGCCGGCGACCCTGCCGGCGCTCGCCCATCTCCGCCGCGCCGGCCATCTGGCGCCGGAGAGCGCGCGCGCCTTGGCCGCCGCCTATCGCTTTCTCCGCCGCGGCGAGCACCGGCTGCAAATGATCGCCGATCGCCAGACCCAGCGCCTGCCGGAGGGCGAGGCCGAACTCGCGCGTTTTGCCCTGTTCCTCGGCTTTGCCGGAACACGGGCGTTTCTCGCGCGGCTTTCGCGCCATCTCGCTGCGGTCGCGCGGCATTACCGGGAGGTGTTCGAAGCCGTGCCGGCGGCGCCGGCGGCGCTCGATTTCAGCGGCCCGGAGCCGGCGGCGGCGACGCTGGCGGCGGTGCGCGACATGGGATTCGCGCGGCCCGAGGCGGTGGCCGCGGCGGTGCGCGACTGGCTTTCCGGCCGGGTGCGGGCGCTGCGCTCGGCGCGGGCGCGGGAATTGCTGACCGAGATGCTGCCGCGCCTCCTCGCCGCGTTCGGGGCGCAGGCCGATCCCGAAGCCGCTTTCGCCCGCCTGCAGGCGTTTTTGGAGCGCCTTCCCGCCGGGGTGCAGCTTTTCTCGCTGTTTCAGCACAACCCGGCGCTGATCGCGCGGATCGCGGCCATCCTCGGCGCCGCCCCGGCGCTCGCCGAGCATCTCGCCCGCGCCCCGGGCGCCATCGAGGGGTTGCTCGCCCCGGAGGCACCACCATCGCCCGCTCGCGTGCTCGCCGAACGGCTCGCCGATGCCGATGATCTGGAAGCGGCGATCGGCATCATCCGCATGGTCGTGCGGGAAGAGAATTTTCGCCTCTCGGTCGCGCTGATGGAGGGCCGGATCGCGATCGACGACGCCGGAGAGGCCCGGACCGCGGTCGCCGATGCCGCGCTCAAAGCCCTGCTCGCGCGGGGTCTCGCCGATCACGCGGCGCGCTTCGGGGCGCTCCCCGGCGGCGCGATGGCGGTGGTGGTGCTCGGCAAAGCCGGCTCGCGGGAGATGATGGCGGGCTCGGATCTCGATCTGATGCTGATCTATGACCACCCCGAAAGTGCCACCGAGAGCGACGGCGCCCCCGGGGGAGGCGTCGGGGGAGGCGTCGGGGGAGGCGTCGGGGGCGCCCCCGGGGGAGGCGTCGGGGGCGCGCGGCGTTTGCCGGCCGGGCAATGGTTTCTGCGCGCGGCGCAAGGCTTCGTCGCCGCCCTCACCGCGCCGGACGCCGACGGCCCGCTCTATGCCGTCGATATGCGGCTTCGCCCCTCGGGCAATAAGGGGCCGGTCGCGGTCGCGCTCGGCGCCTTCATCCGCTACCACGCGGAGGCGGCGTGGACCTGGGAGCGGATGGCGCTGACGCGGGCGCGGGTGCTCGCCGCGGCGCCGGAATTCGCGGACCGGGTGCGGGCGGCGATCGCCGACGCGATCGCCGGCGCCGCACCCGCGGCGAGGGTGCGGGCGGATGCGGCCGCGATGCGCGGGCGGCTGGCCCGCGACCATCCGCCGGCCGGGCCGTTCGACGTGAAATACCGCGAAGGCGGGCTGATCGAGGTCGAGTTCATCGCCCAGGCGCTACAGGTGATCGCGGCGCATGACGCCCCCGACCTCATCCACCCGACGACGCGGATCGCGCTCGCGCGCCTCGCCGCGCGCGGCTGGCTCACGGCGGCGGAGGCGGAGACGCTGATCGCCGCCGACCGTCTGTTCCGCATCGTGCAGGAAATGCTCCGCATCACCATCGGGCCACGGCCAGGGATCGGGCTGGCGGCGGGAGCCTTGCCCGGGCTTGCCGCCGAAGCCCTGTTGCGCGCCGCCGGCGCGCTTGATATCGCGAGCCTTCACGCCACCTTGAACGAGACGATGGCCGGCGTGCGGGCGCTGTTCCTCCGCCATCTCGGGGCGCCGTGAAGGTTTGCCGCCGCCGTCGTTGCTCGAAAGGAAAGAGACATGAGCCTCAAGGAAGGGGATCCGGCCCCCGATTTCGCCATGCCGGCGTCAGGCGGGCGCCAAGTGAGCCGGGACGCCCTCAAGGGGCGGCCCTTCGTGCTCTATTTCTACCCCAAGGCCGACACGCCCGGCTGCACCAAGGAAGCCTGCGCCTTCCAGGACGGGCTCGGCAAGCTCGGCAAGCTGCCGCTCGAGGTCATCGGCGTCTCGCGCGACCCACTACGCGCGATCGAGAAATTCGCGACGAAATACGGGCTCGCCTTTCCGCTCGCGAGCGACGAGGCCGGCGCGACGAGCATGGCCTATGGCACCTGGGTCGAGAAATCGATGTACGGCAAGAAATACATGGGCATGGAACGCGCGACCTTCCTCATCGACGCCGCCGGGCGGATCGCGCGCCTCTGGCGCAAGGTGCAGGTGCCGGGCCATGCCGAGGCGGTGCTGGCGGCGGCGAAGGCGCTCTAGCAGGCTGCTCGCGCGGCCCTGGCCCTTCCCGCGCGATCATGCTAGGGCGGGCATGCCAGGGCGGGGCGAGACCATCCCCTGCCCGCCCCGAGAATGGAGAGCGTGATGTCCGAGAGCCTGCCGCCTGGCCAGCCGAGCGCCAACGCGCCGCTGATCATCAACACTCAGTATGTCAAGGATCTCTCCTTCGAGGTGCCGGGCGCGCCGCAGGTCTTCGCGACGCTGCGCAGCCAGCCGCAGATCAATCTCGGGCTCGACGTGAAGGTGCAGAAGCTGGCGCCGGCGGAACAGAATGCGTTCGAGATCACGCTTCATCTCCGCGCCGAGGCGTTCGACCCCGCCCAGGGCGGCGCCGCGGCGGCGGCCGAGGAGGGCCGCAAGCCCGCCCCGATCTTCATCGCCGAACTCGCCTATGCCGGCGTTTTCACCCTGAACAACGTGCCGGAAAACGCCGTCGAGCCAGTGCTTCTGGTGGAATGCCCGCGGCTTCTGTTCCCGTTCGCGCGCAATATCCTTGCCGACGTGACGCGCGAGGGCGGCTTCCCGCCGGTATTGTTGCAGCCGATCGATTTCGTCGCCCTCTGGCAATCGCGCCGCGCGCAGGCGCAGGCGGCGCAGGCGGGGCCGGTCGGCAACGCCTGAGACAAAGCGGCGCGAAGACGATTTGAAACCGGCGCGGCACTCACCATCGCGCGGTTGACGCGGGAAAAAAGCGCGGCTAGGGTGCGGAGATCGTGTGCCGGCAGCGCTCAGCTCGCCGCCGTTTCCTCTGTTCTAATCCCCAAACTCTGCCGGACCCGGACATTGTCCCCCAGATCCGGCTCGCGGTGCGCAGAACTTCGCCCGCGCCCTTTCCCTTCCTGAGATTTCTGAGGCGTCACCGATGCATCTCGCCGAACTCAAGGCAAAAACTCCCGCTGACCTCCTGAGCTTTGCCGAAAGCCTGCAAATCGAGAACGCCTCGTCGCTGCGCAAGCAGGACATGATGTTCGCGATCCTCAAGACGCTGGCGGAAAACGATCAGGTGATCAGCGGCGAAGGCACGCTGGAAATTCTCCCCGACGGTTTCGGCTTTCTGCGCAGCCCCGAGGCGAACTACCTCCCCGGCCCGGACGACATCTATGTCAGCCCGACCCAGGTGCGCCGATTCGCGCTCCGCACCGGCGATTCGGTGGAGGGGCAGATCCGCGCCCCCAAGGAGGGCGAACGCTATTTCTCGCTGCTCAAGCTCAACACGATCAATTTCGAGCCACCCGAAGCGGTGCGTCATCGCATCAATTTCGACAATCTGACCCCGCTCTATCCGACCCAGCGCCTGAAGATGGAAACCGAGAATTTCCAGTCGGTGGCCAAGGCGCCGGGCAAGGATTTCACGCCCCGGGTGATCGATCTCATCGCCCCGATCGGCAAGGGCCAGCGCGCCCTGATCGTCGCCCCGCCGCGCACCGGCAAGACGGTGATGCTGCAAAACATCGCGACCGCGATCGCCGCCAACCATCCCGAGATCTTCCTCATCGTGCTGCTGATCGACGAACGCCCCGAGGAAGTGACCGATATGGCGCGGAGCGTGAAAGGCGAAGTCATCAGCTCGACCTTCGACGAGCCGGCGACGCGCCATGTGCAGGTCACCGAGATGGTGCTGGAGAAAGCCAAGCGCCTCGTCGAGCACAAGCGCGACGTGGTGATCCTGCTCGATTCCATCACCCGCCTCGCCCGCGCCTACAACACCGTCGTCCCCTCCTCAGGCAAGGTGCTCACCGGCGGCGTCGATGCCAACGCGCTCCAGCGGCCGAAGCGGTTTTTCGGCGCCGCGCGCAATATCGAGGAGGGCGGCAGCCTCACCATCATCGCAACCGCGCTCGTCGATACCGGCAGCCGCATGGACGAAGTCATTTTCGAGGAATTCAAGGGCACCGGCAATTCCGAGCTGATCCTCGACCGCAAGCTCTCCGACAAGCGTTCCTTCCCGGCGATCGACATCACCAAATCCGGCACCCGCAAGGAGGAATTGCTGGTCGATAAGGGCACGCTTTCGAAAATGTGGGTGCTGCGCCGCATCCTCAACCCGATGGGCACCGTCGATGCCATGGAATTCCTGCTCGACAAGCTGAAATACAGCAAGACCAATCAGGATTTCTTCGACGCCATGAATACCTGACCGCCAATACCTGAACGCCGGCTTCATCGACGCGCCGCAAGAGGAAGATCCCCCATGCCCGACTACAAAGTGAAAGACATCGCGCTCGCCGAATGGGGGCGCAAGGAAATCGCCATGGCCGAGGACGAGATGCCCGGCCTGATGGCGATTCGCGCCGAATACGGCCCCGCGAAGCCGCTTGCCGGCGCGCGCATCGTCGGCTGTCTCCATATGACCATCCAGACCGCGGTGCTGATCGAGACGCTGACCACGCTCGGCGCCAGCGTGCGCTGGTCGTCATGCAATATCTTCTCGACGCAAGACCACGCCGCCGCCGCCATCGCCGCCGCCGGCATCCCGGTTTTCGCCTGGAAGGGCATGAACGAGGAGGAGTTCTGGTGGTGCATCGAGCAGACGGTGCGCGGCCCCGATGGCTGGACGCCCAACCTCATCCTCGATGACGGCGGCGATCTCACCAAGCTCATGCACGAGAGTCACCGCAACCTGCTCCTCGATGTGCGCGGGGTTTCGGAGGAAACCACGACCGGCGTGCATCGGCTGCGCGACATGGCGCGCGCCGGCGCCCTCCTGGTGCCGGCGATCAACGTCAATGACAGCGTCACCAAGTCGAAATTCGACAATCTCTATGGCTGCCGCGAAAGCCTGGTCGATGGCATCCGCCGCGGCACCGACGTGATGATGGCCGGCAAGATCGCCGTCGTCGCCGGGTTCGGCGATGTCGGCAAGGGCTCGGCGGCGAGTCTCCGCAACGCCGGCTGCCGGGTGATGGTGACCGAGATCGATCCGATCTGCGCCCTGCAAGCGGCGATGGAGGGCTACGAGGTCGTCACCATGGCGGAAGCCGCGCCGCGCGGCGATATCTTCGTCACCGCCACCGGCAATATCGACGTCATCACGATCGACCACCTGCGGGCGATGAAACATCGCGCCATCGTCTGCAATATCGGCCATTTCGATTCCGAAATCCAGATCGGGGCGCTGCGCAACTACCGCTGGGAGAACGTCAAGCCGCAGGTTGACGAGGTTTTGTTCCCCGACGGCAAGCGCCTCATCGTCCTCTCCGAGGGCAGGCTGGTCAATCTCGGCAACGCCACCGGCCATCCGAGCTTCGTGATGAGCGCGAGTTTCTCCAACCAGGTGCTCGCCCAGATCGAACTTTTTACCGCGCCGGCCGGGCGCTATCAAAAGCAGGTCTATACCCTGCCGAAGCGGCTCGACGAGAAAGTGGCGGCGCTCCATCTCGGCAAGGTCGACGCCCACCTGACGAAACTCACGCCGGAACAAGCGGCCTATATCGGCGTCGCCGCCGAAGGCCCGTTCAAACACGACGATTACCGCTACTGAGGTCTTTTCATGGCCGGCGAGGCCACGCCTCGCCGGTTTATCGTTCGCGAGTTTCGGGCTTATCTTCTTTCCGGTTCCCCGTTTCCCGAGGAAACGGGAGGAAATATGTCTCGTCCTACCCAGTAGAGATGCGGCAACAATCCCAAGACTCCAATCACCAGTACGGCCGGAAGTCGCGGAACCTGGGCCAAATTGCTCATCCAATCGTTGGTGCCAGCCATGGGCCGGTCCAAGACTCCAAGAGCCGCCGCAGCGAATATGCCGCTGAATACCAAGAAAGCCCCACTCACCCCGCCGAGTACGTCGGAGCGCAGACGCGGATGATCGGACCGGGGCGAAGCGACCATAGCATCCGGACGCAGCAGGTTGAGCATAAATCCCATAACCGCCCCAACGAGAGTTGCGACGAGCGTCCAACCGATGTCGTCTGTCAGTTTATCTATCCAGTCGATCTGCGCGCCAATCGCGTTGTGCGCGCCTCCGCCTTTCAAAGCGGTCTCGATGAGTGCGACAGGCGGTCCGACGACCAGAAGAAAAGCGAATATCCCCACGAATGGAATGAGATATGCGGCCAAGCTAATGAACGCAAGGCTCCGCGCCACGAGATCCAAATTGATGCGGACGCCACGCAGCAGAGCAGGCAGGGCGACGACATGAACCACCCATGGCACCGCTACCATTCCGATCGCTTCGAGCCAATACTCGGCCATCGATTGGTGTGGGCCGAACGCATCGAGCAATAACCAGATGCCGGTCAAAGCCAAGCAATCCAGCGCCGCGCCGCTCGCCATCCAGATCCGGAGCCGCTTGCCTCCATTATCCGCCACCATCATTGACTCGCTTTAGATTGTTGGTACCTGTCTCGGCCTTGCCACTCCGAGGAAACGGGAAGAAAGTCTTTTTGCTTCTTTTTCTTCAGAAAAAGAAGCCTCTCATGACATCCTGCCTGATAGCAGGAAATCTGCTATACGTTTTCCGGTGGGCGCAGCATGAAGCCGGCGCCGCGGATGCTGTGCAGCATCGGCGGCTCATCCGCGGTATCGAGCTTGCGGCGAAGTTTGCCGATATGGACATCGACGACATTGGTGTGCGGCAAAAAACGGTAATGCCAGACGTCTTCCAGCAGCATGCCCCGCGTCACCACCTGGCCGACATGGCGTATCAGATATTCGAGCAGCTTGAACTCGGTCGGCAGCAGCTCGATCTCCCGCCCCTCCCGCCGCGCGGTGCGGCCGATGAGATCGAGCACCAGCGGGCCGACGCGGAGCAGCGTCTCCG
This sequence comes from Pseudomonadota bacterium, assembly GCA_021851785.1. Taxonomy (GTDB): domain Bacteria; phylum Pseudomonadota; class Alphaproteobacteria; order Acetobacterales; family Acetobacteraceae; genus Acidibrevibacterium. The sequence goes on along the minus strand of JAJZBV010000010.1, from coordinate 67,237 downwards.
GCGAGGGCGGCGGACGGCGGAGCAGCGCCTCGATGCGGGCGGCGAGTTCGACGAAAGCGAACGGCTTGACGAGATAATCATCGCCGCCCGCCTTCAGCCCCGCCACCCGCTCATCGACCGCCCCGAGCGCGCTCAGGATCAGGACCGGGGTGTGGATCCCGGCCGCCCGCAGCGTCTCGAGAACCACGAGCCCGTCGCGCTCGGGCAGCATGCGATCGAGAATCAAGAGGTCGAACCGGCCCTCGCGCGCTTGCGCCTGCCCGGCGGGGCCGGTCGCGACATGGCTCACCGCATAGCCCCGGGCGCGGAGATCGGCGACGATCTCGGCCGCCAGTTCGAGATCGTCCTCGACCAGCAAAATGGCTGCCCCGGGCGCGGCTGGCTTGGTCTGGGCACTGGCCGACATCGCCACCTCGAACATAGAAGCCGTTCCCTTCGCCGCGGCATCGCGGCGCCGTGTGATCAAGTTCGCGTCAGCAAGATCGCGCAAACCGGGCGCTTCCTCCATTAAAAGCTGATTTAGGGTGTGTGTGCCGAACTGCCACGGGCTTTCCGGCGGGTGTCGGATTTGTGCCGCGCGGGGTGGGATGCTTTCATTCTCCGAGACGATTATATAGTGAGGCGATGCCCATCGACCCTCCTTCCCCGCGCGAGCGGCTCGGCGCTGCCTCGGCGCCGTCCCGGCCCCCCGCCTCCCCCCCTGGCCCCCGCCCCGGCCAGGGCGGCGCGCGGCGCTTTCTCGCGCGCTGGCTCGGGCGGCTGGTCGGGGCGCTCGCGGGGCTCGTGGTGCTGGCCGGGCTCGCCGCCCTGGTCGTCGCCTATGGCGCCTATCGCCACTACACCGCCGATCTCCCCGATATCAATGGGCTCAAGAATTATCAGCCGCCGGTGATGAGCCGGGTGTTCGCCGGCGATGGCTCGCTGCTCGCCGAACTGGCCAATGAGCGGCGCATCTACACGCCGTTCACCGCCATTCCCGCCATCGTGGCCGAGGCCTTCATCTCCGCCGAGGATCAGAATTTCTGGACCCATCGCGGCGTCGATCCGCTCGCCATCCTGCGCGCCGCGGTGACCGATATCGGGCATCTCCATGAGGGGCGGCGGCCGATCGGCGCCTCCACCATCACCCAGCAGCTCGCCAAGAACATGCTGCTCGGCAACGAACCCACGCTCGGGCGGAAGATCCGCGAGGCCATCCTCGCCCTCCGCATCGACCAGAGCCTCAGCAAACAGCGGGTGCTCGAACTCTATCTCAACGAGATCTATCTCGGCCAGCAATCCTATGGCGTCGCCGCCGCCGCCGAGGCCTATTTCAACAAGCCGCTCGACGAGCTGACCCTCGCCGAGGCGGCGATGCTGGCGGCGCTGCCGAAGGCGCCGAACAATTACAATCCTTTCCGCTTTCCGGAGGCGGCCCGGGCACGGCGCGACTGGGTTCTCGAGCGAATGGCCGAGACCCATGCCGTGACCATCGCCCAGGCGCGCGCCGCACAGGCCGAGCCGCTGGTGCCGCATGGCTACCGCCATCCCGATTTCACCCCGGGCGGCGAGTATTTCGCCGACGAGGTCAAGCGCGAACTGATCGCCCGCTTCGGCGCCGATGACACCAGCGAGGGCGGGCTGATGGTGCGCGCCAGCCTCGATGCGCCTCTCCAGCAAGCCGCCGAGGAGACGCTGCGCGCCGGCTTGATGGCCTATGACCGCGCCCATGGCGGCTGGCGTGGCGCCGTCGCCCATCTTCCCGCGTCGGCGGCCGAGTTGCGCCGCGATTGGGCGGGCAAGCTCGCTTCCGTCCCCGCGCCACCCGGCATGCTGCCCGGCTGGCGCCTCGCGATGGTGATCGAGGAGACCGATGGCGCGGCGCGGCTCAGCTGGCTGGAGCCGGCGCCGGACACGCTCGCAACCCCGGAGACCGGGACCATCCTGCTCGCCGACTGCGCCTGGGCGCGCCCGAAAATCGCCAACGCGCCGGCGGGCACGCTCGGTCCGGCGCCGCGGCGGCTGCGCGACGTGTTCGTCCCCGGCGACGTGGTGATGATCGAGCCGCCGGCGCCCAATCAGGGGGCGTCCAGCCAGACGGCGCCCAATCCGAGTGCCGCCAAGGTGGCGCGGCCGCAACTCCGCCAGATCCCGGAGGTCGAGGGCGCGCTGGTCTCGCTCGACCCGCGCACCGGCCGCGTCCTCGCTTTGGTCGGCGGCTGGAGCCACGCGATCAGCCAGTTCGACCGCGCGACCCAGGCCAATCGCCAGCCCGGCAGCGCCTTCAAGCCGTTCGTCTATCTGACCGCCATGGAACAGGGCATCTCGCCCAGCCAGCGCTTCCTCGATGCGCCCTTCGTCGTCGATCTCGGCGAGAAGGGGAAATGGCGGCCGAATAATTACGAGATGGATTTCAACGGCCCGATGCCGCTCCACGAGGCACTGCAGCATTCGCGCAATCTGGTCACGCTGCGCGTCGCCGATCAGATCGGCATGGCGGCGGTGGCCAGGACCGCGGCCGCGTTCCACATCGCCGATGACATGCCGCCTGTGCTGCCGGCGGCGATCGGCGCGATCGAGACCACGGCGCTCAGGCTCGCCGGCGCCTATGCCACGCTCGATGAAGGCGGGCGCGAAGTGATCCCGAGCCTGATCGACAGTGTCCAGGATCGCGACGGCCATATCCTCTGGCGCGCGCCCGGCCTCGGCTGCGAAAGCTGCGCCGACGATCCGGCGCAGGCGCCCCTTCTCGATGACCAGCGCCCCGCCATCGCCGACCCGCAAAGCGTGTTCCAGGTCGTCACCATGATGCAGGACGTGGTCCAGCGCGGCACCGGAACCCGCGCCGGCAAGGGGCTGGAGCGGCCGATCGCCGGCAAGACCGGAACCACCCAGGATTATGACGACGCCTGGTTCGCCGGCTTCACGCCCGATCTCGTCACCATCGTCTGGGTCGGGTTCGATCAGCCCGCCGATCTCGGCCGGAACCAGACCGGCGGCGAGTTGGCGGCGCCGATCTGGCATGATTTCATGGCGATCGCGCTCAAGGATCATCCGGTGCTGCCCTTCGTCGCGCCACCGGGGGTGACGCTGGCGTCCTGGAGCGATGCGACCCAGAGCATGACCGACGCCTTCAAGGATGGACAGGAGCCCGGCGCCTCGCTGCCATTCGGCAGCCTGCCCACCGGCGGCGTGCCCCCTGGCGGCGTGCCGGCGGCAAACCCGCCGGACAGTGTCGCGGGAAGCAGCCCGGGCGCGCCCGCCAGCGGGCAGGCGGATGGGAATGGCGCGACCGCGGGCGCGACACCGCCCGCCGAGGGCGCCAGCGCCGCCGCCCAACCGCACCCTCCCGCCGGCGGCGATTCCGACAAGGCGATGGGCGGGCTTTATTGACCGGCGATCACGCCCCGGAAGCCGTCAAGAATAGGAAAAAATGTTCTTTTTTTGAAAAAAAGAACCAAAAAACTTTTAAATGGTAGGAGAGCGCCACAGGCGCTGTCCCGGGACAAAAGTCTTTTTGCTTCTAATGAATGTCGGGCTCGGGCGTCGGCGCCGTGCCTTCGAGAAAATCATAGTCACAGCCTTCATCCGCCTGCCGCACATGCTTGAGATGGAGTGCTGTGTAGCCACGGGTGTAGCGCGTCGGCGGTGGCGCCCAGGTGCTGCTGCGGCGCGCGAGTTCCGCCTCGTCGACCAGGAGGTCGAGGCGGCGGGCGGCCACGTCGAGACGGATCGGATCGCCGTCCCGCACCAAGGCGAGCGGGCCGCCGACATGGCTTTCCGGCGCCACGTGCAAAACGCAGGTGCCATAGGAGGTGCCGCTCATGCGCGCGTCACTGATCCGCACCATGTCGCGCACTCCCTGGCGCAGCAATTTTTTCGGGAGTGGCAGCATGCCCCATTCCGGCATGCCCGGCCCGCCTTGCGGCCCGGCCTGCCGCAGGACGAGCACGCTCTCCGCCGTCACCGGCAGCGCCGGGTCGTCGAGCCGGCGGTTCATGTCGTCGTAATCGGCAAACACCACCGCCGGGCCGGTATGCGAGAGCAGGCGCGGATCGGCGGCGCTGGTCTTGATCACCGCGCCCTGCGGCGCGAGGCTGCCGCGCAGCACCGCGACCCCGCCCTCGGGCTGAAGCGGATCGTCCAGCCTCCGGATCACCGCGTCATTGTAGATTTCGGCGCCGGCGAGATTTTCGCCGAGCGTCCGCCCGCTCACGGTCGCGATGGCAAGATCGAGATGCGGCGCGAGCCGGGCGAGAAAGGCGCGGCTGCCGCCGGCATAGAAAAAATCCTCCATCAGGAACGTATCGCCATTGGGCCGCAGATTGGCGATCAGCGGCACGCGCCGGCTGATCGCATCGAACCGGTCGAGATCGAGCGCCAAACCCGCCCGCCGCGCCATGGCGATGAGATGGATGATGGCGTTGGTCGAGCCGCCGAACCCCATCGTCGCCACGACGGCATTGTCGATGCTGCCCTGGCTCAGGAGGCGCGCCGGGGTTTCATCCCGCCACACCATGTCGACGATCCGCCGCCCGCAAGCCGCCGCCATCCGCGCGTGAGCGGAATCGGCTGCGGGAATGGCGGCAGCACCCGGCAGCGTCAAACCCATCGCCTCGGCGGCGAGCATCATGGTCGCGGCGGTGCCGGCGGTCATGCAGGTGCCGAAGGAGCGGTTCATGCCCGCTTCCATCTCTTTCCATTGCGCCTCGGTGATGGTGCCGGCGCGTAGTTCGGCATGGTATTTCCAGGCATCCGAGCCGCTGCCGAGCGTCTTGCCCCGCCAATGGCCGCGCAGCATCGGCCCGGCGGGGAGGAAGAGGCAGGGCAGGCCGGCCGAGAACGCGCCCATCAGCAGGCCGGGCGTGGTCTTGTCACAGCCCCCCATCAGCACGACGCCATCCAAGGGCTGGCTGCGGATCACCTCTTCCGTCTCCATCGCGAGCAGATTGCGATAAAGCATCGAGGTCGGCTTCATGAACTGCTCGGTGACCGGCAGCACCGGGATTTCGACCGGAAACCCGCCCGCCTGCCAGACGCCGCGCTTCACCTCCTCGGCGCGGGCGCGGAAATGCGCGTGACAGGGGCTGAGATCGGACCAGGTGTTGAGGATGCCGATCACCGGCTTGCCGGCATACTCCTCGGCGCCGAACCCCATCTGCGCCATGCGCGAGCGGTGGCCGAAAGCGCGGAGATCATCGACGCCGAGCCAGCGATGGCTTCGCAGATTTTCCGGCGCGCGCCGGCGCGGGGGGGTGGGGTCGGTCATCCGGCCGCGGTGCGCAACTGCCCGCAGGCGGCGAGAATGTCGCGCCCACGCGGCGTGCGCACCGGCGCGGAATAACCGGCATTCATGACGATCTCGGCGAAGCGGCGGATCGCGCCCGGCGTGCTCGGCGCGAACTGGCTCCCGGGCCAGGGATTGAACGGGATGAGATTGACCTTGGCGGGAAGCCCGGCGATGAGGCGGACGAGTTCACGCGCGTCGGCCTCGCTGTCATTGACGCCGCGCAGCATGACGTATTCGAAGGTGATCCGCCGCGCGTTGGAGGCGCCGGGGTAGCGCCGGCAGGCAGCGATCAGCTCGGCGATCGGGTATTTGCGGTTGAGCGGCACCAATTCATCGCGCAGATCATCGCGCACCGCGTGCAGCGAGACCGCGAGATTGACGCCGAGTTCCGCCCCGGCGCGGTCCATCATCGGCACCACACCGGAGGTGGAAAGCGTGATCCGCCGGCGCGACAGCGCGATGCCCTCGTTGTCCATGATGATGGTCATGGCGCGGGCGACGTTCTCGTAATTATAGAGCGGCTCGCCCATCCCCATCAGCACGATGGTGGAGAGCAGGCGCGGCGTCTCGCCTTTCGGGCTCGGCCACTCGCCATAGGCGTCGCGGAGCGCCATGAACTGGCCGACGATCTCGGCGGCGCCGAGATTGCGCTCGAGACGCTGGGTGCCGGTATGGCAGAAGCGGCAGGAGAGGGTGCAGCCGACCTGCGAGGAGAGGCAGACGGCGCCGCGATCCTCGACCGGATCGGGGATATAGACCGTCTCCACCTGCGCCGCGTCACGCAGGCGGAAGAGGAATTTCTCGGACGCATCGGCGCTTTTATGGCGAAGCGTAACCTCGGGGCGGGAGATCACGAAGCGCTCCGCGAGCGCCTCCTGAAACGGCCGCGCGATCGAGGACATGCGCGCGAAATCGCGCACCCCCTGGTGATAGATCCAGTGCCAGAGCTGTTTGGCGCGAAACGCCGGCATGTCGAGCGCCGCCAGCGCCGCGCCGAGTTCGTTCCGCGAAAGCCCGATCAGGTCGCGCCGGCCATCGGCAAGCTCGGCGCCGGGCGGGGCGAACAGGGCGGCCTTGGCGAGGATGCGGGCGCGCTCGTCCTCGCGGAGATCGAGAGCCGCCGCGCCGCTCATTTGGCCCCTCTCATTTGGCCCCTCTCATTTGGCTGGGCAGGCCTTGGTGATCGCGGCATAGGCCTGGGCAAAGCCGCGGAGGCTGAACTGATCGGTCACCTGCATATGGCGCGGCGCCGGAGCGTGGGTCTGGATTTCGCGCGCGTGGCTCTTGAGGAGGGCTGCGACGACGGCATGGCCGTCGCGGGCGAAGGCCGAGCGCTGTGAGGTATACAGCACGAAACTCGCCTTCTCCACTTGCAGGCGAGCCTCGGCGCTCGGGGGATAGGCGTAGCCGGCGCTGAGCGCCACGGCATCGCGCCCGGAGGGACGCTCAGTCACCGAGAGAATGACGTCGCCGCGGCCAGCGAGCTTGGCGGAAGAGCCATGCACCCGGGTAAAGGCGTAACAGACGAGCTGATCGGCCTCATGATGGGTCGCCGCCGTCCACGCCTCGAAGGTGCCGAGCGGCTGCGGCGTATCGGCGCGGTCGGGCGGGCGCTTGGCCGCGGGTTCGGCGGCGGCGGCGGCGAGCGGAAGGAGAAGGGCGGCAATCGGAAAAATACGGCGCATGTGGCGATGCAATAAGCGCTCTCCGGCGGCCCGACAAGCGGCCATCTCCGGTTAACTTTTTTCCGCGATGATCCCGCCGAGGACAGACGAGAGAGCGGCATGACCCGGCACGGCATCCTGAACCCCGGCACCATCGAAACCCTGACCCTGGCGCGCGAAATGGCGCAGCAGACGGCGGCGCGGGAAGCCGAATGGCTGCGCCACCGTCGCCAGCACGTCGCGCGCCTCGCCCATTATCTCGCCGACCGGCGGGCCGGTGCGCCGGCGGCGGCGGATAACCCGGGCTGGCGCGGCATGCTGAGAGAGGCGGCGGCGCGCCTCGACCAGCTCACCGGTGAGGCCGACGCCGCCCTCGCCGCCGCCGAGGCCAAGCTGCGCGTGACGCAAAAAGACCTCAACGTCGCGGAGAACCTCGCCGAGACCCTCGCCCGGGAGAGAAAATCCGCGGCGCGGCGCGCCGAGGCCACCGCCATCGCCGAACTCTGCGCGACGCGGGCATCGCGCTGAGAGATTCAGTTCCGGGTCTTGTCGACCAGCGCGTTTTTCGCGATCCACGGCATCATCGCCCGCAGCTTCTCGCCGATCTGCTCCACCTGATGCTCGCCCATGCGCCGGCGCATCGCCTTGAAGCTGGTCTGATTGACGCGGTTTTCCAGCATCCAGTCGCGGGTGAATTTACCGGATTGGATGTCGCCCAAAACCCGCTTCATCTCCGCCTTGGTCTCGGCGGTGACGATGCGCGGGCCGCTGACATATTCACCGTATTCGGCGGTGTTGCTGATCGAGTAGTTCATGTTGGCGATGCCGCCCTCATAGATCAGATCGACGATCAGCTTGACCTCGTGGAGACACTCGAAATACGCCATCTCCGGCGCATACCCGGCCTCGACCAGCGTCTCGAAGCCGCCCTTGATGAGTTCCACGAGGCCGCCGCACAGCACCACCTGCTCGCCGAACAGATCGGTCTCGCATTCTTCCTTGAACGTCGTCTCGATGATCCCGGCCCGCCCGCCGCCGATCGCCGAGGCGTAGGAAAGCGCGATCTCGAGCGCGTTGCCGGATGGATTCTGTGCCACCGCGACCAGGCACGGAACCCCGCCGCCGCGCTGATACTCGGAGCGGACGGTATGGCCGGGCCCCTTCGGCGCGATCATGAAGACATCGATATCGGATCGCGGCTCGATCAAATTGAAATGGATGTTGAGGCCATGGGCGAAGGCGATCGCCGCGCCCGGCTTCATGTTGGCCACGAGATGATCGCGATAGAGATCGCCCTGCCCCTCATCCGGGGTCAGCACCATCACCACATCGGCCCATTTCGCCGCCTCCGCCGGGGCGAGGACGCGAAGCCCCGCCGCTTCCGCCTTGGCGACCCCGGCCGAGCCGGCGCGGAGGGCGACGACGATCTCCTTGACCCCCGAGTCCTTGAGGTTGTTGGCATGGGCATGGCCCTGGCTGCCATAGCCGATCACGGCGACCTTCTTCGCCTTGATCAAATTCACGTCCGCGTCGCGGTCGTAGTAAACGCGCATGTCTTACCCCTATTTTATGGTCACGAAAGCGGCGATAGCAACGCTGAACAGCATGAACGTTATTCCGACGGCCATGCGATTGATCTGCGGAAAAATCAGGTAGTTGATAAGCCGGTATTTATCTTCTGTTTTACGCTCTGTCACGCATGGATCGATCTCGTTGTCCTCGTTTTTCAAAAATTCCGTGATTTTCCCGAGATAGATCTTGGCGATCTCTTCGTGAAAATTGGCGCGATGCGCCTTGCGCAACATCGTGTAGCTGGTCAGGAACAGCGACATCTTGATGAAAAAACTCAAGAGCATGACGACGTTCTGATCCTTGATCATCTGGAGCGGCAGATGCTCGACGATGAAAACCACGGTGACGATCTGAAAAAACGCCCGCATCAAGACATATTGCGAGCGCTCCTGATGCATCGTGATCGCGGTATGGTTCTGATAGAGCCGAAAATAGACATCGAGAACGTGATCTTGCGCCGGCGCGGGCGGGCGAGGCGCGGGGGGCATCGCCATCAGATCACGCGCGTGCCCCGCGCGATCGCCGCGACCCCGGTGCGCGAGACCTCGGCGAGGCCGAGCGGACGCATCAAGGCGAGAAAGGCGTCGAGCTTGTCGGGGTTGCCGGTCATCTCGAAGACGAAACTCTCGGTCGTCGCATCGACGACGCGGGCGCGGAACGCATCCGCGAGTCGCAGCGCCTCGGCCCGCCGCTCACCGGCGCAGAGGATCTTGATCAGCGCCATCTCGCGCGCCAGATGCGCCCCCTCCTTCGAGAGATCGGCGACGCGATGGACCGGAACCAGCCGGTCGAGCTGCGCCTTGATCTGCTCGATCACCATCTCGGTCCCCGAGGTCACGACATTGATGCGCGAACGCCCGCGCCCGTCCTCGACCGGCGCCACCGTCAGGCTGTCGATATTATAGCCGCGGCCGGAAAAGAGGCCGATCACCCGCGCGAGCACCCCGGCCTCGTTATCGACCAGGACCGAGATCGTCGCGGTGCGGAAATCACTGCCGTTCGCCATCACACCAGCACCAGCCCTTCATCGGTGATGCCGGCCGCCTCGCTTTCATGCTCGGGGCCGAGAATCATTTCGTTATGCGCCGCCCCCGAGGGGATCATCGGAAAGCAATTCTCCGCCTGATCGACGGCGATATCGGCGATCACCGCGCGATCGCAGGCGAGCATCTCGTGAATGACCGGATCAAGCTCCTCGATGGTCCTGGCGCGGAGGCCGACGGCGTGAAAACTCTCGGCGAGACGCACGAAATCCGGTAGCGCCGCGGTGTAGCTCTCGGCGTAGCGGCCGCCATGCAGCAATTCCTGCCATTGCCGCACCATGCCCATGTACTGGTTGTTGAGGATGAACACTTTCACCGGCAGGCGATACTGCGCGAGCGTGCTCATCTCCTGGATATTCATCAAAATCGAGGCCTCGCCGGCGATATCGATCACCAGCGCCTCGGGATGGGCGATCTGCACCCCCATCGCCGCCGGCAGGCCATAGCCCATGGTGCCGAGCCCGCCCGACGTCATCCAGTGATTGGGGCGCTCGAAGCGGAAATGCTGCGCCGCCCACATCTGGTGCTGGCCGACCTCGGTCGAGATGAAAGTCTCGCGCCCCGATTCCCTGGTGATCTCGTAAAGCCGGCGGATGGCGTGCTGCGGCTTGATGATCGCGCCCGGCGCCGTCGCCTGGGAATAACGCAGGCAATCGCGCGCCCGCCAGGTCTCGATCTCACGCCACCAGGCGGCGAGGGCGGCGCGGTCGGGCGGCGTCGTATTTTGCGTCCAGGCGGCGAGCAGCGCCGAGAGCGCCCGCCCGGCATCGCCGACGATCGCGACCTCCACCGGCACGTTCTTGTTGATGCTGGAAGGATCGATATCGATATGGATTTTCTTGGCGCCGGGGCTGAAGGCGTTGAGCCGGCCGGTGACGCGGTCATCGAAGCGGGCGCCGACCGCGAGCATCACGTCGCAGCCATGCATCGCGAGATTGGCCTCGACGGTCCCGTGCATCCCGAGCATGCCGAGGAAATGCCGATCGGCGGCCGGACAGGCGCCGAGGCCCATCAGCGTCGAGGTGCAGGGAAATCCGGTCTCGCGCACCAGGCGGGTCAGCAACTCTGCCGCCTTCGGCCCGGCATTGATCACGCCTCCGCCGGTGTAGATGATCGGCCGTTTCGCCGCTTTCAGCAGCTTGACCGCCGCCGCGATCGCCGCCGGATCGGGATCGAGCAGCGGCCGATAGCTGCGATGCGGCGCCGTCGCCGGCGGGGTGTAGGGGGCGGGGTTGATGACGATGTCCTTGGGCAGATCGACGACCACCGGCCCCGGCCGGCCCGAGCGCGCGACATAGAACGCCTCATGCACCACCCGCGCCAGATCCTCGGATTTGCGGACGAGGTAATTATGCTTGGTCGCCGGCCGCGTGATCCCGGTCGTATCGGCTTCCTGGAAGGCGTCATTGCCGATCAGATGGGTCGGCACCTGGCCGGTGAGACAGACGATCGGGATGCTGTCCATCAGCGCGTCGACGAGGCCGGTCACGGCATTGGTCGCGCCCGGCCCGCTGGTCACCAGAACGACGCCGACCTTGCCGGTCGAGCGCGCGTAGCCCTCGGCGGCATGCACCGCCGCCTGTTCGTGGCGGACCAGGATGTGGCGGATGGCGTTCTGCTGAAAAATCGCGTCATAGATCGGCAAGACCGCGCCGCCGGGATAGCCGAAAATCACCTCGACTCCCTGCTCCTTCAGCGCGCGCAACAGAATTTCCGCCCCCGGCCGCATCTCGTTCGTCGTCATCGCCCGTCACCTCTCAACTCGCGGGTTCCACTAGGCCGGGGAGGCTTGTGGCGTCAACCCGGCGGAGGTTAGAAAATTGAGCAGATCAGCCATGCTTCTTTGCGAAAATTGCGTGAAATCATAGATTCTCGCATTAATCGCATAATTTCGTGTGCTCAAGCGATGGTGACGAAACCACGTCGCCTGGCGCTTGGTGTATTGCCCGGTCACCAGCTCGGCCCGCCGCTGCGCCTCGCCAATGGTGATTTCGCCGCGGAGATGGGCGGCGAGTTCGGGGACGCCATGGGCGCGGAGCAGCGGCAGCGCGGGATCGAGCCCGCGCGCCAGCAGCGCCCGCGCTTCCGCGAGCGCGCCCAAAGCCAGCATGGCATCGAACCGGCGAGCAATCGCGGCGCGGAGAGCCGCGCGCGGCGGGTCGAGAAGGATGCTCGCGAACCGCCAGCCCGCCGGCGGCGCGGCGGGTTCCGCCTGCCAGGCGGCAAGCCCGCGCCCGGTCGCCAGCCGGACTTCCATGGCGCGCGCGATCCGCTGGCCATCGCTTGGGCGGAGGCGCGTCGCCGTCGCGGGATCTGAGGCCGCGAGTTCGGCGTGGAGGGCCGCCGGCCCGATCGCCGCCAGCCGCGCCCGCACCTCTTCCCGCACGGCGTCGGGAACCGGCGGGATCGCGGCGAGACCCCCGATCAGCGCCTGCAAATAGAGCCCGCTGCCGCCGCACAGAATGGGCACGCGCCCGGAAGCCCGCGCTTCCTCCAGCGCCGCCAGCGCCGCGCCCCGCCACCAGGCCGCGTTCGCCGGCGGGGCGGCGGGCAGAACGCCGTAGAGAACATGCGGCGCGCGGGCGCAATCGGCGTCGCTCGGCCGCGCCGTCAGGATGCGGAGATCGCGATAGAGCTGCATCGCATCGGCATTGATGACGACGCCGCCGAGCCGCTCGGCGAGCGCCAGCGCCAGCGCCGATTTGCCCGACGCCGTCGGCCCGGCGACGATCAGCGCGGTCTCCACCCTTGCCTCGGCGGCATTCCGCCCGCATGGTCCGCCGGCCATGACCCCAGCCATGAATTACGTCCTCACCCTCGTTGCCGACCGCGAAGCGACCACAATCGATCCCGGCACCCTCGCCGCCCTCCGCGACGCCGCCCGTGCCGGGCCGCCCGACAGTCTCGCCCCCGGCGAGGCCGTCGATCTCCCCTGCCCCGCCCCGCCCGCGCAAGAGGCGCTTGCCGCGGCGCTCGGCGCCCGGCCGATCGACGTGTTTTGCCTCCCCGCCGCCGGGCGGCGCAAGCGTCTGCTCACCGCCGACATGGACAGCACCATCATCACCGCCGAGGTGATCGACGAACTCGCGGCCGAGGCCGGCATCGGCGCCGAAATCGCCGCGATCACGGCGCGCAGCATGGAAGGCGAGATCGATTTCGGGGAGGCGCTCCGCGCCCGCGTCGCGCGGTTGCGCGGCACCAGGCTCGCCGCCCTCGACCGTGTCGCCGCCCGGCTCCGCTGCACCGAGGGGGCGCGCGAGCTGATCGCGACCATGCGCGCCCATGGCGCCGTCACCGCCCTGGTCTCCGGCGGGTTCACCTATTTCACCGCCCGCATCGCCGAACGCCTGGGATTTGCCGCCCATTTCGCCAATCATCTGCGGGACGACGGCGAGACGCTCACCGGCACGGTCGCCGAGCCGGTGCTCGACCGCGACGCGAAGGCGCGCATCCTGCGCGAGCTTGCGGCGGCGCACGCGATCCCGCTCGCCGCGACGATGGCGATCGGCGACGGCGCCAATGATCTCGCCATGCTGGCGACCGCCGGGCTCGGGATCGCGTTTCGCGCCAAACCGGTGGTGGCGGAAGCGGCGCGCGCGCGCATCACCCATACCTCGCTCCGCGCCGCCCTGTTCGCGCAGGGCTACCGGCTCGCGGAGTTTCGAGAGTGAAGAGAGGAAGAAGAGTTCTTTTTTGAAAAAAAGAACCAAAAACTTTTGAATTTTTAGACGGCGCCGCAGGCGCTGTCCCGGGAGAAAAGTCTTTTTGCTTCTTTTTCTTCAGAAAAAGAAGAATCTACTCGCTACTTTCCCCATGCGCGGCGGCGATGAAGGCGCGGATCAGGGCCGGGTCTTTCTCGCCCGGGCGCCGCTCGACCCCGGAGGAGACATCGACGGCCGAAGCACCGGTGGCAGCAATGGCGGCGGCGACAGTCTCCGGGGTCAGGCCGCCGGCCAGCAGCCAGGGCGCGGGGGGGCGCCAGCCACGGAGCAGGGTCCAGTCGAAGGGCCGCGCGTTGCCGCCAGGGCGGGTCGCGCCGCGCGGCGGGCTGGCATCGAGGAGCAGGGCATCGGCGCCGTCGGCATCCACCGGCAAATCCGCCGCCGAGGCGATTCCGACCGCGCGCCAGACCGGCTTCCCGAACCGCGCCCGGACCGCGCGCGCCTGCTCGGCGGGGCCGTGAATTTGCAGGATATCGAGCGGGAGCGCGGCGAGCACGGCGGCGATCTCGGCGGGATTTGGGCGCACGAAGAGGCCGACCCGGAGCGGGCCGCCCGGCGCCCGCGCCGAAAGCCCGGCGGCGCGTTCGGCGCTGATCGCGCGCGGCGAGGGCGGAAAAAAAACGAAACCGAGCCAATCCGCGCCGGCGGCCACGGCGGCATCGAACGCGGCCTCGCTGTTGATACCGCAAATCTTGACCCGCGCCGCGCCGCCCATCGCCGTCAGCCGGCGGGCGGCAGCAGGGTCGGGCGATCGCTGAGCCGTGCCTTGAGCGCCGCGACCTCTTGATCGAGCCCCGCCGCCCGCGCTTCCGCCCGCCGCGCCCGCCGCCGCGCGGCGAGCGCCGGAAACCAGGTGAACAGCGCCCCGAGCAGGAAAGCGATGGCCATCGCCCCGAGCATGCAGAGCGCCAGCGGCGCCTCCAGGCTCCACCCCGTCGGCCACAGACGCAATTCCACCGCCGTGGTGTTCGAGACCACGAACAGCACGATGAGCAGCAACAGCGGCAGAAGGAGGAGAAAACGGAGCATCGCGCGGCCGGAGGTCAGGGGACGGCCACCGCGTTGCCGTGATTGACGCGCTCGCGCAACTCCTTGCCGGCCTTGAAGAAGGGCACGCCCTTTTCCTCGACCTCGACCAGCGTGCCGGTGCGCGGGTTGCGCCCGGTGCGGGCCTCGCGATGCTTGACGGTGAAGGCGCCGAAGCCGCGCAGCTCCACCCGCGCCCCGCGCGCCAGGGCGCCCGCGATTTCCTTGAAAATCGTGTTGACGATCTTCTCGACATCGCTCGCGTAAAGATGCGGATTGGCGGCCGCCAGCTCGGCGATCAGTTCGGATTTCGTCATGTTTCGCATCCTCCTCCCACGATGCCACGCCCCACGATGCCACGCCCCACGATGCCACGCCACAAAAGCGCCCGGCTCGCGGCCATGCGGCTCCTCACTCGCTCGAAGGCTGCCAGAGCGCCCACCCGCCGTCAAGCATAAGGTGTTGTGAAAACAAGATTTTCAGCGGAATGGAGAGCATCCCGCCGAGATTGCCGCCGAGCATGCGCTCGGCGAGGCTCCGGGTTTCGATCTCGCTGACCGGCAGGGTTTCCGGGATCGCGCGGTTTTTCGCGAGCCACGCTCGCGCCTCGCTCTCGCCGCCGAACTGATCGACGAGGCCGAGCGGCAGCGCCTGATGCCCGGTATAGGCGCGGCCATCGGCGAGCTGGCGCACCCGCGCCGGGTCCATATGCCGCCCCTCGGCGACCATGGCGACGAACTGCTCGTACATGTCCATCACCAGGGATTGCATCGCGAGCCTTCCTTCCGGCGAGAGCGGCTTGGTGAAGCTCGGCTGGTCCTTGAGCGGGCCGGAGACGATGGCATCGGCATTGACCCCGAGCTTGCCGAGGAGGCCGGAGACGTCGCCGGTTTCGAGCAAGACGCCGATCGAGCCGGTCAGCGTCGCCGGGCTACAGAAAATCCGCGCCGCCGGCACCGCGATCATATAGCCCGCCGAGGCGGCGATCCCGTCCATCACCGCGACCACCGGCTTTTTCGCGGCAACCAAGGCGATGGCGTCGTGCAGGGATTCGCCCCCGGCGACCGAGCCGCCGGGGCTGTCGATCTCGACCACCAGCGCCGCGACCGACGGATCGGCGGCGAGCGCGCCGACCGCGCGGGTCAAGGCGCGGTCCTCGGTGATCACCCCACGCACCAGAAGCCGCGCGACATGCGGCCTGCCGAGGGCGATGCCGCCACCGCCCAATCCCGCGCCAAGCGCCGCGACGACGGCAAGAACGGCGACGACCCGCCACAGCATCAGGCGGCGCTTGAGGCGCCGCCTGTCGAGAAGCAGATCGGTCTCGAAGCTCATCCGCGAGCGCCGCCTCAGTCGGTTTCCTGCCGCGCCTGCTGATTACGCCGGCGGATCGCGGCACCGAGGATGTCACCGAGCGAGGCGCCGGAATCGGAGGAGCCGAAATCAGCCATCGCCTGCTTCTCCTCGTCCACTTCCTTGCCCTTGATGGTGAGGCTGAGCTTGCGCGCGGCGCGATCCACCGCGGTCACCTTGGCGTCGAGCTTTTCGCCGACCGCGAAGCGCTCGGCGCGCTGATCGGCCTTGTCGCGGGCGAGTTCGGCGCGGCGGATGAAGCCGCCGAGAACGTCGTCCACCTTGACCTCGATGCCGTTCGACTGCACCGCCGTCACGACGCAGGTGACGATATCGCCCTTGTGGACGCGATCGAGCACATCCGCCGCCGGATCGACCTGCAACTGCTTGATCCCGAGGCTGATGCGTTCCTTCTCGACATCGACGTCGAGCACCTTGGCGCGCACCACGTCGCCCTTGGTGTATTTATTGATCGCGACCTCCCCGGGCTCGTCCCAGGAGATGTCGGACATATGCACCATGCCGTCGAGATCGGCGGTGAGGCCGATGAACAGGCCGAATTCGGTGATGTTGCGGACCTCGCCCTCGATCGTCGAGCCGATCGGATGCTCGTCGACGAAGACCTCCCAGGGATTGCCCTGGACCTGCTTCAAGCCCAGCGAGATACGCCGCTTGCCGGCATCGACGTCGAGCACCATGACGTCGACTTCCTGGCTTGTCGCGACGATCTTGCCGGGATGGACGTTCTTCTTCGTCCACGACATTTCCGAGACATGCACCAGCCCCTCGACCCCGGGCTCGAGTTCGACGAAGGCGCCGTAATCGGTGATGTTGGTGACGCGGCCGGTGAATTTCGTCCCCGGCGGGTATTTCGCCGCGATCCCCTCCCAGGGGTCCGCCTCGAGCTGCTTCATGCCGAGGCTGATGCGCTGGGTCTCGGGGTTGAAGCGGATCACCTGCACGCGCACCGGCTGGCCGATCTGCAACGCCTCGGCGGGGTGGTTGATGCGCCGCCAGGCGATGTCGGTCACATGCAGGAGGCCATCGACGCCGCCGAGATCGACGAAGGCGCCGTAATCGGTGATGTTCTTGACCACGCCGTCGATGATCATGCCTTCCTTGAGGCCCTGGATCAGCTCGCTCCGCTGCTCGGCGCGGGTCTCCTCGAGCACGGCGCGGCGGGAGACGACGATGTTGCCGCGCGCGCGGTCCATTTTCAGGATCTGGAAGGGCTGGGGCGTCCCCATCAGCGGGGTCACGTCACGCACCGGGCGGATATCGACCTGGCTTCCCGGCAGGAACGCGACGGCGCCGCCGAGATCGACGGTGAAGCCGCCCTTGACGCGGCCGTAGATGGTGCCGCTCACGCGCTGGTTGGCGGCGAAGGCTTTTTCGATATTGGTCCACGATTCCTCGCGCCGCGCCTTCTCGCGCGAGAGCACGATGGCGCCGTCACGGTCCTCGTAGCGTTCGACGAACAGCTCGATCGTATCGCCGGGCTTGACCTCCGGCGCCATGCCGGGCGGCGCGAATTCCTTGAGCGGCACCCGGCCTTCGCTTTTGAGCCCGACATCGACGATCGCGAATTCATCGGTCAGGCGCAGCACGTGGCCGGTGATGACCGAGCCCTCGAAGCCGGCATCGCGGCCGAGGGTCTGATCGAGCATGGCGGCGAAATCCTCGCCCCCGGCAGCGCGGACGGGAGCGGCGGTAACAGGCGCAGTGGCAGCCATCGGAATGGGTCGATCCTTATGTGGCGCGGGGCGGCAAGGCCGCCCGGTCCTGGTGTGCGCGTCCATCTGGCGGACACGTCTTGCCCTTGCATGCGGCAGGGGCCGATGAAACACGTGAATGAACGGAAGCGGCAACGCGCCACGCGGCCAGGTGTGTCCGGCCGCGTGGCGCCGTGGACAGATACGCCAAACCCTTCTCGAGTCAAGTGAAACCCGCGCTCGCGCGGGATTTTCGTCGCCATCCGCGATCACGAAAGCGGCGACCTCGCCCCGATGATGGCGAGAACGATGGCGAGCGCCGCCTGGAACGCGGCTTCCGGGTCGAGGGCGGTGGTGTCGAGCGTCACCGCGTCCGCCGCCGGGCGAAGGGGCGCGATCGCGCGGGCGGCATCTTGTGCGTCGCGCAAGGCGAGTTCGGCGGTGATCCGCGCGAGATCCTCGGGCGCGGCTGCGCGCTCGCGCCAGCGCCGCTCGGCGCGCGCCGCCGGCGCGGCGGTGACGAACAGCTTCACCGGCGCCTCGGGCAGCACCACGGTGCCGATATCCCGCCCATCCAACACCGCGCCCTGGCTCGCCGCGAAGTGGCGCTGAAACGCGAGCAGGGCGGCGCGCACCGGCGCCTGCCCGGCGACCACGCTCGCCGCGCGATCGACGTCATCGGTGCGGAGATCGTCGCGGGTGAGATCCTCCGCGGTGAGCGCCGCCGCCGCCCGCGCCGCCGCTTGCTGATCGGCGGGGTCGCCGCCGTGATCGAGCACCCGGCGCGCAACCGCGCGATAGAGGAGGCCGGTATCGAGATAGGGCAGGCCGAAATGCGCCGCCAGACGGCGGGCGAGCGTTCCCTTCCCCGCCGCCGCCGGCCCGTCGATCGCGATGATGAGCGCCGCCACCCTCACGCCGCCCCCCTCACGCCGGGGCCATCGCCGCGCCGAGCCCGTTCATCAGGGCGGCGAAGCCGGGGAAGCTGGTGTCGATGAAGCGGGCATCATCGACCGCGACCGGCGCCGCGGCGGCGAGGCCGAGCACCAGCGCGCTCATCGCGATACGGTGATCCATTCCGGTCGCGACCCTCCCCCCGCCCGGCGGCGGCGCGCCGGTGCCGTGGACGATCAGGTCGTCCCCCTCGATCTCGACCGCAACCCCATTGCCGGTGAGCAGGGCCGCCGTCGCGGCGAGCCGGTCGCTCTCTTTCACGCGCAATTCGGCGAGGCCGCGAAGCCGCGTCGTGCCGCGCGCGAAGGCGGCGGCGACGGCGAGGATGGGATATTCGTCGATCATGCTCGGCGCCCGCTCCGGCGCGACATCGATGCCGCTGAGGGCGGTGTGGGCGACCGCCAGATCGCCGACCGGCTCGCCGCCGCTGATCCGGCGATTCTCGATGGTGATCGCCGCCCCCATCTCGGCCAGCGTCGCGAACAGCCCGGTGCGCAGCGGATTGAGCCCGACACCGGGCAGGCTGATCGCCGAGCCCGGCACCAGGAGGGCCGCGACCAGCGGGAACGCCGCCGAGGAGGGATCGCCGGGCACGGCGATGTCGGCGGCGCGCAACTCCGGCTGCCCGGCGAGTTCGATCACCCGCCCGCCCCGGTCCTCGCTCACCGCGACGCTGGCGCCGAAATGGCGCAGCATGTTTTCCGAATGATCGCGGGTCGCCGCCGGCTCCTCGACGACGGTCACGCCGCGGGCGTTGAGGCCGGCGAGCAGGATCGCCGATTTCACCTGCGCCGAGGCGACTGGCAGGCGGTAGACGATCGGCAACGCCTGTCCGGTGCCCGCGATGGCGAGCGGCATCTTCCCGCCGGCGCGGGCGGAAAACGTCGCGCCGCAGAGAGCGAGCGGCGTGATCACCCGGCGCATCGGCCGCCGGCGCAGGCTGGCATCGCCGGTGATCACCGAAAAAACCGGGTGGCTTGCAAGAATGCCGGCCAGCAGCCGCGCCGCGGTGCCGGAATTGCCCATGTCCAGCACCTCCTCGGGCTCGGTGATGGCGCCGATCCCGCGTCCGGCGACGCGCCAGGCGCCGTCCCCCTCGCGCCTGATCTCGGCGCCGAGCGCGCGCATCGCGGCCGCCGTCCGCAGCACGTCCTCCCCTTCGAGCAGGCCGCTGATCCGGCTCTCGCCGATGGCGAGCGCCCCGAGCATCAACGCCCGATGGCTGATCGATTTGTCGCCGGGGACGCGCGCCACCCCCGCGAGCCCGCGCCCCGAGCGCCGTGACATCATCCCTGTCCCTGGTCCCGCTCCTGGCCGCTCCATCACCGCGTCTCTCCTCGCCGACATCGCATCCATCGCCGCCGGCGCGATAGCACGGCGATCCGGGGTTTGACAGGGGCGCACGGGAATGGCATGGGGCGCGCCCGATTGGCGTTCCAACGAGGCCCCCTGATGGTGAAGCCCGAACTCGGCAGCAAGCGCGTCTGCGTCCACTGCGGCACCCGATTTTATGATCTCCTGAAGCAGCCGGCGATCTGCCCCAAATGCGGCGCCGAGCAGCCGCCGGAGCAGCCGCGCCTGCGCCGCCCGCCGGTCGCGGTGCCCGAGGATAAGCGGCCGAAGAAAGCGGTGGTGCCGGAACTGGGGGATGCCGATCTCGATATCGAGGTGGTCGAGGACGCGGACGTGATCGAGGACACCGCCGACCTCGAAGACGATTCCGATACGCTCGACGCCGATATCGAGGTCGAGCCCGATGGCGACGAGACCGATCACTGAGCGTCGGCTCGCCGCCGGTTCCCATCTGGCCATTTCCCCATCTGGCCATTTCCGCGACACCCGGCTAGCTTCAGGCCCGCGCCGGCCAGCGGCTGGCGCGCTGACCATCGCGCTGGCTATCGTGCCCGGGGGAGGAGACCATGCCGCGTTTCTGCGCCAATCTGTCGATGATGTTCAACGAAGTGCCGTTCCTGGAGCGCTTCGCCGCGGCGGCCGCCGCCGGCTTCACCGCGGTCGAATATCTGTTTCCCTATGACCACGAACCCGCTTCACTCCGGGCCGCGCTCGACGCCCACGGCCTGACCCAGGTGCTGTTCAACGCCCCGCCCGGGGACTGGTCGGCGGGCGAGCGCGGCATCGCCTGTCTCCCCGGCCGCGAAGAAGAATTCCGCGCCGGCATCCTGCGCGCCCTCGACTATGCCCAGGCGCTCGGCTGCCGGCAGGTGCATGGCATGGCTGGCCTCGCGCCGGCCGGGCTTTCACCGGTGACGCTGGCCGCGGTCTATGCCACCAACCTCGCCTGGGCTGCGGCACAGGCGCAAGCGGCGGGGGTCAAATTGCTGATCGAGCCGATCAACCACCGCGACATGCCGGGCTATTTCCTCAACACCACCGACCAGGCGGCGGCCCTCATCGAGGCGATCGGGCGGGATCGCCTCGGCTTGCAATTCGATATCTATCACTGCCAGATCACCGAGGGCGACGTCACCAGGCGGATGGCGCGGCTGCTGCCGCTGATCGACCACATGCAGATCGCCGATGTTCCGGCCCGGAACGAGCCCGGGAGCGGGGAGATCGGCTGGGAGTATGTTTTCGCGCGCATCGACGCGCTCGGCTATCAGGGCTGGATCGGCTGTGAATACCGCCCGGCCGGCGAAACCGTCGCCGGGCTCGCCTGGCGCCGGCGCTATGGCGTCTGAGCGCGGCACGGAACGAAGGGAAAAAACCATGCGGATCGGTTTCATCGGCCTTGGCATCATGGGGCGCCCGATGGCGCTCAACCTCAAGAACGCGGGACACGAAATCCTGGTCCCCGAGCGCGCCAGCCTCGGCGCCGACCTCCGCGCCGCGGCAACCGTGCTCGCCGACGCCGCCGCGGTCGCGCGCGCGGCCGAGGTGGTGATCCTGATGCTGCCCGACACGCCGGATGTCGAACACGTGCTGTTCAGCGCCAAGGGCGTTGCCGAAGGGCTGTCACCCGGCAAGCTGGTGATCGACATGTCCTCGATCGATCCCATCGCGACCAAAGCCTTCGCCGCGCGGATCGCAGCACTCGGCTGCCAGTATCTCGATGCGCCGGTCTCCGGCGGCGAGGTCGGCGCCAAGCAGGCGAGCCTCACCATCATGGTCGGCGGGCCGGAGGCGGCGTTCACCCGCGCCGAACCCCTGTTCGCCGCCATGGGCAAAAGCATCACCCATATCGGCGCCGAGAATGGCGCGGGCCAGATCTGCAAGGTCGCCAATCAGATCGTGGTCGCGCTCACTATCGAGGCGGTGGCCGAGGCGTTGCTGTTCGCCTCCCGCGCCGGCGCCGACCCGGCCCGCGTCCGCGCCGCGCTCCTCGGCGGCTTCGCGGCCTCGCGGGTGCTCGAAGTGCATGGCCAGCGCATGCTGGAGCACAGCTTCGCCCCCGGTTTCCGCATCCGGCTGCATCAGAAGGATCTCAATCTCGCGCTGTCGGCGGCGCGCCAGCTCGGCCTCTCGCTGCCCAACACGGCGAGCGCGCAGCAGCTCTTCTCGGCCGTCGTCGCGCATGGCGGCGCCGATCGCGACCATTCGGCGATGCTTGAAGCGCTCGAGGGGCTCGCCGCGCATAAAGTGCGCTCGCCGGCCTGAAGACACGCAACGCGGGATTCCATTACTTTTTTTTCACGCCATGTGAAGATCACGGCCGCCAGCGCCGAAATATTATCGTTGCCATGAAATTAAGCCCATGACTCCGATTCCGAGACATGCGATAATGGGTCGTTAAGCTTTGTCCGAATCGAATGGCTCGGACCGGAATCGGGCCGTTTTGGCTTTGGAGGGACACCACTCATGCGTTTCACTGAGATCGGCCAGCAACTGCGTGCGTATCGGATGGAAACCGGCCTTCGCGCCGAGGAAATCGCCGCTCGTCTCGGCGTCTCCCGGGCCGCGCTGTATCGCTATGAAAAAGGCGAGGTGATCAAACTCGACACCATCCAGCGATTGGCCGAACTGCTCAAAATTTCGCCGCTCTCGCTACTCGGCATCGGGGTCGAATATTATAACCGCCCTGCCGGCTATTTCGAGCGCATCCGCCAGATCGAGGAAACCGCCGATCAGATCCTCCTCGTGCATCAGCCGATCTGCTATCTCACCACCTCTGCGGCCTATGATTCGGCGCTCGCCGAGGCGTTTTTTGAAATTGCCGACGCCGCCGGGACCGAGCGCGGCGCTTTGCGCTCGGCGGCGGAACAATTGCTCGGCCTCCTCGCGGCGCGGAAAAAAACCTATCAGTCGCGGCGCCCCAGCATCATCGCCATGGTCTCGGCGTCGTCGATCACCCGCTTCCTCGAGGGCGGGATCGCGGGCGCCCTGCCGCTCTCCGAGCGGCTGCGCCGCATCTGCCGCGATGTCGCCGCGGCCGAGATCGAAAATGCCGCGGGGCTGATGGAAACCGAGCCGATGGGCCTGCAATTCGGCCTGCTGCAATCGGGGGAGCCGAGCACCACGTTTGAAATCCTCCGCGCCCGCGATCGCGCGAGCCTCGCCGTCAACCCGTTCCCGCCCGATACCGCGCCGAACGCCCAGCCCGGGGTTGCCATGGTGACCAGCGCCGATGACGCGGTCGGCGCCCATCAGCGCGTCGCCGAGGCCAATTGGCGCGACGTCCTGAAAGGCGCCGCCGCCGCCGCGAGGCTCCGCGAACTCATCGCCAAGGCACACGCGCCGGCGTAACGCCTCGCTCGGCGGGGGGCTCGGGCCTCAACCCGCCGAGCGAATCGCCGGCGCGAGTTCGGCGGAACGCATGGCGGGATGGGAAGGGTTGGCGAAGCGCAATTCCCCGCCCTCCGCCGCTTGCGGCACCGGAAGGCCGATCAGCTCGGCGCGCGTCGCACAGCTCACCGCGACCACCGGGCGTGCCTCGGGGCTGGTCAAAAACCGCCGCGCCTCGCCCTCGAGGCGCAGATGATCGCGTAACACCCGCCATTCCGTGAGATCGGTATCCTCGAGAAACATCGCCAGAATGCCTGGCGCGGCGCCGCTCAGCCTTGTGCCGCTGAGAGCGGAGAGACGCCGCCGCACCGCCGCCGCGACATCGTCCGCGCGCGCCGCGCGCGCCGCCATGACGAACACGCCCTGGCCGGCGACGGTGACGGAAAGATGCGCCTCGGGCCCGAAATCGCGGCGCAATTGGGCGAGCAGCCCGTGCTCATCGGCTTGCGCGCCGGCCAGGATGAGCGGGTCGAGCCGCAGCATCGCGGCCGCGTCCTGGTCGGCGCGGACATGGCCGGCGAGCATGACCCGGATCCGCTCATGCAAGGCGCCGAGCGTCGCGGTTTCGGCGCCTTCGCTCGCGCGGAGCCCGGCACGAAGCCCCTGGGGAAGCGTCATCTTGAGCAGATAGCGGCCAGGATGGGCGGCGAGCCAGGTTTGCAGATCGGGATCGATGCGGTCAGCGAGTTGCAGCCAGGCCGCGCGCGGCACGTCGCGCCCGTCATCGGCGGAGATGACATCGCAGACGATTTCGGCACGGGCCCCGTTGCGGGTGATCGCGAGATCGAACGAGGCATCGCTTTCGAAACCGGTGAAAGCCACCGTGAAACCCCGCATCCGATGCCGCTCGGCGACCCGCATCTGGTGAAAAAGCGGGGTCAGCGCATTGGCGCCGCTGAGGGCGGCGTGGAGACGGGCATGGAAAAATGCCCGGCCCCTCGGCGACAGATCACGGAATACCCCCGCGAGCCGCCCGGCGAGATGAACGATCTCGCCTTCCGCAGCACTCGGCGCCCGCTCCGGCGCGCGCAGCAGCCGGGCGATGGTGAGTTCGATCGCATGCCGCCGCAGCGCCGCCTTGCCGCGCCGCCGGCCGCCCGCGGCCGCCGCCGCCAACGCCTCGATGCGCGCCCACCAGGTGGCCTTGCCGACCACGCCGACGAAGCTCTCCAACGGCTTTTCAGACATGAGACCCCAACCACTCGCTGCTTTGCCCTGACTTACGCGCGGGGCAGCGGAATGGATGCAGTGTCGCGGTCACACAACCGTGAACGGATCAGAACGGAAACCGCACCGAGAAAATCCAGGCATGGGTGTAGGTCGGCGTCAGCGGGTCATATTCGGCATGCGGCGAGACCGCGAACTGATAGCCGAAACCGAAGGTCATACGCAGGCGTCCATAGAGCTGAAAGCGGCCGAAAAGAATGCCGGGAAACAGGAAGACCTCGTTCTTGCCGCCACGCGCGCCGCTCAGAAAATCGAGATCGGTGATGCTGAATTCCGGCCATAAATAGTCCAGAAAATGATATTGCAGCGTGACATTGGTCGCGAGCTGCGCCCCGATGGTACTGAGATGATCGGTCGGGTACGGGGTGCCGAACGTCGCCTGGAGGTCGAAATCGCCGATGCCGAAGCCGCCGGCGATGGTCGGGGTGAGGACATAGGCGTTTTCGCTATAGCGCGGGATGCCGATCGGCGCCTGGCCGGAGAAGAACAGGGTCAGGATATAATTGCCGTTCTGCTCGTTGGCCGAGGCCAGGCGCTGCTTGAACAGAAACACCGGCCAGTCGGCGAAGCCGCTGGCGCCGCGCGGGATGTTGCCGGTGGTGACATAGGGCGGGGTGTTGAGGATGAGTTCCTCGGTTTCGGTCGGGATCAGTTCCAGCCCCTTGCCGGAATCATAGACGTCGATAGTGGCGCCGTTGGGCGCGTGCTCCCAATACTGGTCCCAGCGGAATTCCTCCTCGAGACGCGGGGTCACGGTGATGATCGGCGTCATCCAATGCGGCTGCTCGGCTTGCGCGCGGTCGACGCGGTCGAACCAATGCGAGAAATAGTCGGACATATTGTCATAACCGGGGTCATAGGTCGGATTGACGACCGCCGGCGCCGGCGCCGGGATGACCGGCCCGACGCTATCCTCCGCCGCCGCGAGATCCGGGGCGATGAGCGCGCAAATCCCCATCCCGGCCACCAGTGGCCAGATCCACGCTTTTGATAACAAGGTATTTCCTCCGCTCTCTGGAAATCGGGGAAACCTGCCGGGAGGTTCCCTTCGGTGATCGCGATATGTTTATATAAATATTACGTGAGCACAAGGCGGATTCCACGCTCTCATCGTAACCCGAGTTATTATTTTTTTATGCTTGGCGCGCTACCGTGCCGGCGCGGTGCAGGAAGCGGCGCCTGAGCCTGAGCACGCGAAGCGATGGGTTTTGGGCGGGTTTTGATCACGCAATTCGATGGGTCCGCGCGCGGCACCTGACCTGCCCCTGGATTTTCGGCCCACCGGAAAGTTGAGAGACTGGCTCCCTGATTGGTCGGAAGTCTACTTGGTAACGGAGAGGCTGGTGCCGTTGCAGGTCATCCCCATCCTCACCACGGTCTACTCACCGGAAATCATCTGGTCCGCGCCGAACGTGCTGCAAGTCCGGGTTGGTTGGCCGGACAAGTTCGATCTCTGGGTCAGAAACGCCAACGGCGTCCGGATCGATATGCGTTATGATACCAAAGGGATCGATGATGGCACGAAATGAGAGCAGGGCGACCCCTGGGGCGCGCAACGCATAACCGCAGGGCTCGCCTCGCTCCGGCCACCGCCGCGCGGAGTGGGTGTCATTCGCCGTTCACCTGCTCGCACGCCGCGCGAAGATCGCTGATCTGGGAAAGCGTCTCCGGGTTGTCCGCGTTCATGTCGGGGAGAACCGCTGCTTCCGCCTGATAGAGGCATTTCTGCTGGATCGGGTCCACCGGCGCGCATCGCGCGAGAGCAAGCGCCGCGAAAACAAGCCACCAACGCGCCGGCACGGCCGAAACATCAGTCAAACGTCGGGATACCAGACCTCGGGGACGAAAGCATAACCGTTCCCAGCCCGCGCGACATGGCCGAAGGTCGGAAAGTCGAGATGCATGCCGGCGACCCGCGTGCGCTCGCTCGCCGCCATGTCGAAAATCCGCCGGCGCGTCGCCTGCGCCTGCGCCGGATCGGTGTCGAACACCATCCCCGCCTCGGGATTGGCGAACTGCACGCCCGGCATATGCACGATATCGCCCCAGATCAGCAGATGCTCGCCGGCGGACTGGAGGGCATAGCCCGCATGGCCGGGCGTGTGGCCGGGCGCGGGGAGAATGGTGATGCCGGGCGCGACCTCGCCGCCGGCGACGGTGCGGAGACGCTGGCGATAGGGGCCGATGCCACGCTGAGCGATCCCGAATGCGTCCCGCAATCCGTCCGGCGCCCCCGCCGGCACCTCGCCGAGCCAGAATTTCGCCTCCTTCTCATGAACCACGATCTCCGCCTCGGGAAACACCGGTTTGCCCTCACCGTCGACCAGGCCGGAGACGTGGTCGATATGCATGTGCGTCACCAGCACACGCTTGATCGCGCTGGGAGCGACCCCGAGGGAAGCGAGGCGGCGCCCGACCGCGCCCGCCGCCGGCCCGCCGATTGTGCCGCAGCCGCTATCGATCAGGGTGAGCGACTTGCCGTCATTGACCAGGAAGGCGTTGATGGTGATGCGCGGCGGCATGCGGCGGAAAGCGGCCGCTTGCAGTTTTTCCGCCTCCGCCCGATCGATATTCGCCATGACATCGAGCGTGACATCGAAAATACCGTCATTGATGGCGCTGACGACGAGGTCGCCGAGCCGGAAATGATGAACGCCGGCGATCTGAGCGGTGGGAAGGGGGAGCGACATGGCGGTTTCCTCGGTTGTTCGTTTGTCCATCATCAAGCCGGCTCATCGGACGCCGGCAAGGCGATCTTGGCGCCGAGCCGGCCCATCAGCCACGCGGCGATAGCCACCGGCAGGAGGCCGCTCAGGCCGGCGCCGAGCCGGGTCGAGAACGGAAATGCCACGCGCGTGCGCCCCCTGGCAACCCCGCGCAGCATGATCGCGGCGGCCCGCTCGGCGCTCATCATCCCGGGCATCGGGAAGGGATTGGCGGCGGTCATCGGGGTCGCGACGAAGCCCGGGCAGAGGCTGGTGAGGCTCACCCCCTGCCGCCATGCCGCCGACGCGGTGCCGATCGTCCAGGCATCGGCGGCGGCCTTGGCGGCGCAATAGCTCGGCGCGCCGATCGGCGGGGCGAACGCGGCGAGCGAGGCGACGACGCCGATCCGCCCGCGCACGCCCTTCGCGTCCGGTGTCTGCGCCGCCATCAGCGCCAGCGCCGGCAGCACGGTGTTCAGCATGCCGGTGAGGTTGGTCGCGAAAATCCCGCGCACCTGCGCCGCGCTTTCCCACCCGCCGGCGCCGATGCCGGCCGAAATGCCGGCATTGGCGAGCACGAGATCGAGCCGCCCGGCGCCGGCGATCCAGCCCGCCATCGCCGCCTCGTCACGGACATCGATCGCCGTCGGCGTGACCTCCGCCCCGGCCGCGCGGCAGGCTTCGGCGATCGCCGCAAGCCGCCCGCCATCGCGCCCGGAGAGATGCAAAACCACTCCCGGCCGCGCGAGTTCGCGCGCGAACGCCGCGCCGATCCCCGAGGACGCGCCGGTGATGAGCACCCGCCGAAACACCGGCATCCCCCTATTCCGCCTCGCTTTCCGTCACCCCGCCAGCATCGCCGCTCCACCACGGCAAGGCAATCCTCGCCGCCGCCTTTTCCGGGCTCGCCGAAAAGGGTAAAAGGCGGCGGCGATTGGGCGGGAGAAACCATCGGCCGATGACCAGCACCCTTGCCTCGATGACCGGCTTTGCCCAGAGCGAGGGCGAGCGCGACGGCTTCGGCTTCCTCTGGGAGCTGCGCTCCGTGAATGGGCGCGGGCTCGATCTCCGCTTTCGCCTCCCACCCGGCTTCGATGCGCTGGAGCCGGGCTTGCGTGAGGCGGCGGGGAAGGTTTTGCGGCGCGGCAACGTCGTCGCGAACCTCACCATACGGCGCGAGCGCGCCGCGCGGCCGGAGCCGGATCCGGTGGTGCTCGAGCATGTCCTCGCCCTCGCCCTCGATCTCGCCCGCCGCATCCCCGGCGGCGCGCCGCCGCGCGCCGAGGCGCTGCTCGCGTTGCCCGGCGTGCTGCGGGGGATGAACGAGCGCGAGCCGCCGGACGAGGCCGAGGCGCGGGCGGTCATGGCCGGCTTCGCCACCGCCCTCGCCGGCCTCGCCGAGATGCGCCGCGCGGAAGGGGCGCGGCTCGCCACCCTGCTCGGCGCCATCCTCGCCGAGATCGCCGCCCTCCACGCCGAGGCGACGGCGCTCGCGCAAGCGCAGCCCGACGCGCTGCGAACGCGGCTTTCCGATCAGCTCGACACCCTCCTCCACGGCCGCGAAACCACCCCCCTCCCCGCCGAACGGCTGGCGCAGGAAGTGGCGCTGCTGGCGACCCGCGCCGATATCCGCGAGGAACTCGACCGTCTCGCGAGCCATCTCGCCGCCGCCCGCGCTTTGCTCGGCGAGGCGGGCGCGGTCGGACGGCGTTTCGATTTCCTGGTGCAGGAATTCCAGCGCGAGGCCAATACGCTGTGCAGCAAGGCGGCCACCGCCGCGCTCTCGGCCTGCGGTCTCCGCCTCAAAGCGGCGATCGAGCAGATCCGCGAGCAGGCACAGAACATCGAATGAGCGCGCGTTTCCCCCGCCGCGGCCTCTGCCTCGTGCTCGCCGCTCCCTCGGGGGCGGGGAAAACCTCGATCAGCCGCGCCCTCCTCGCCGCCGAGCCCGGCCTTCACCTCTCGATCAGCGCCACCACCCGCGCCCCGCGCGCCGGCGAGGCCGAGGGGGTACATTACTTCTTTCGCGACCGGCCGGCTTTCGACGCCATGATCGCCGGCAGCGCGTTGCTGGAATGGGCGGAGGTGTTCGGCCAGCGCTATGGCACGCCCCGCGCCCCGGTGGCGGCGGCGCTTGCGCGCGGCGAGGACGTGTTGTTCGATATCGACTGGCAAGGCCATCGGCAGTTGCGCGCCGCCCTCCCCGGCGATGTCGTCGGCGTCTTCATCATGCCGCCCAGCCTCGGCGATCTGGAGACCCGTCTCCGCGCCCGCGGCGATGCGCCGGCGGAGATCGCGCATCGCATGGCGGCGGCCGAGGCCGAAATCGCCCATGCCGGGGAATTCGACTATTGCGTCGTCAACGAAACGATCGCCGCGGCGATCGCCACCACCAGCGCCATCCTCCACGCCGCCCGCGCCGCCACCGCGCGGCAGGTCTGGATTCCGGGGCGATAGGAGAAAGACCGGGAAGGATGGTTCTTTTTTGAAAAAAAGAACCAAAAAACTTTCCCCTGTTGCGTCAGTGCCTTCGGCACCGCCGCTCCGTGGGCCACGCCTTGCCAGCGCCGGCTCTGGCTGCTAGAGACCCGCCCTTGATCTCGCGCGCCCGGGCGAAGAGGGCATGCCCGGCCGCGAACGCGCGCCTTCTCGGCGCGCCCCCTTTCGGAAAGGAGAGCGAAATGCCCAAGCTGAAGACCAAATCCTCGGTCAAGAAACGATTCAAGATCACCGCGACGGGCAAGGTTCTCGCCGGCCCGGGCAAAAAGCGGCACAATCTTTCGGCGCGCAGCCAGAAGGCCAAGCGCAGCAACCGTGGCAGCCAGGTGCTCACCCATGCGGACGGGCTGACCGTCAAGCAATGGGCGCCGTACGGGCTCGGCTGAGGAGATAGAGCAATGGCACGCGTCAAACGCGGCGTGACCTCTCACGCCCGGCACAAAAAAGTTCTCGAGCAAGCCAAGGGCTATGTCGGCCGCTCGTCCACCAATTACCGCATCGCGCTGGAGCGGCTGGAAAAGGCGCTGCGCTATGCCTACCGCGACCGCCGGGTCAAGAAGCGCGATTTCCGCGCCCTCTGGATCCAGCGCATCAACGCCGCGGTGCGCGAACACGGCCTCACCTATTCGAAATTCATCGCCGGGCTGAAACGCGCCGGCATCGAGATGGATCGCAAGGTGCTGGCGGCGATCGCCTATGACGACGCGCCGGCCTTCGCCGAGATCGTGCGGAAGGTCCAGGCGGCCCTCGGCTGAACAACACGCGCCGGGTGGGCAACACCCGGCGCCTCGTAGCGGGAACTTCCATGCGGATTTTGCGGTTTTCCACCCTGGTGCTCGGCAGTGCCATCTGCGCCGCCGCG
This sequence comes from Pseudomonadota bacterium, assembly GCA_021851785.1. Taxonomy (GTDB): domain Bacteria; phylum Pseudomonadota; class Alphaproteobacteria; order Acetobacterales; family Acetobacteraceae; genus Acidibrevibacterium. The sequence goes on along the minus strand of JAJZBV010000010.1, from coordinate 36,889 downwards.
CCGCTCTCCCTCGCCCTCGCGCAAGCGACCTCGCCGCCGCCTAACGCGCTGCCATCCGGGGCCAATGTGCCCGCCGCCAAGCCCGATCCGGTGGTGGCGCGGGTGAATGGGCGCGACGAGCATTTGAGCGATCTCGAAAACCTCGCCCAGAATCTCCCCGAGCAGTTGCGCAACATGCCGCCCAACATGCTCTACCCGATCCTGATCGATCAGATCATCGACCGCGACCTTCTGGTGCAGGAAGCGCGTAAGGAAAACCTGCAAAAAGACCCCGCCGTCAAGCGCGAGATGGAGGACGCCGCCGACATGGCGCTCCAGAACGCGCTGATCAACCGTGCCGTCGCCCCCGCGATCACCGACCAGGCGCTGCAAGCGGCCTATCAGAAGGAGATCGCCGGCAAGCCGGGCGAGGAGGAGGTGCATGCGCGCCACATCCTGGTCCCGACCGAGGCCGAGGCCGAAAAAGTGATCAAGGAGTTGCAGGGCGGCGCCGATTTCGCGGCGCTCGCCAAGAAGGACAGCACCGACCCCGCCGGCGCCAATGGCGGCGATCTCGGCTGGTTCAAGAAGGGCGATATGCTGCCCGAATTCAGCGATGCCGCCTTCGCGCTCAAGCCCGGGCAGTTCACCACCAAGCCCGTGCATACCCGTTATGGCTGGCACGTGATCCAGGTGATCGAGCGCCGCACCGCGCCGCCGCAGACCTTCGCCGAGGCGCGCGACCAGTTGCGCCAGAAAGCGATCCAGGACGCGGTGCAAAAGGAAATCGAGGAAGCCCGCAAAGGCGCCCAGATCGAGCGCTTCAATCTCGACGGCTCGCCGGTGCGCCCGACCGATCAGGCGGAGCCGCCGGGCATGCCGGGCGCCGAGCCGCCGGCATCGAGCGGCAAGGCGCAGTAGACGGCGCGCGCATGGCTGGCCCCGCCGCGGTCTCACCGCTCGCCTTGGCGCTGCCGGCGCTGCCGCCGCTGGCCGGGGTCAAGCTCGGCGTCGCGGCGGCGGGCGTCCGCTATCAGGGGCGCAGCGACCTTCTGTTCGCGGAATTCGCGCCGGCGACCACGGTTGCCGGCGTTTTCACCCGTAATCGCTGCCCCGGCGCGCCGGTCGAATGGTGCCGCAAGCGTCTGCCGGCCGGGCGCGCGCGCGGCCTCGTCGTCAATGCCGGCAACGCCAATGTCTTCACCGGCCGCGCCGGAAGTGACGCCGCCCGTATGACCGCCGAGGCGGCGGCGAAGCTGATCGGCTGCCCGGCGCGGCAGGTTTTTTTGGCCTCCACCGGCGTGATCGGAGAAATTCTGCCAGTTGCGCGCCTGACCGCGGCGCTGCCCGCGATCCATGCCGATCTCGGCGCGGACCGGCTGGCGGATGCGGCGCGGGCGATCATGACCACCGACACCTTCCCCAAGGCGGCGACGCGAACCGCCCGGATCGGCGGCGAGGAAGTGCGGATTACCGGCATCGCCAAGGGGAGCGGCATGATCGCCCCGGACATGGCGACGATGCTCTGTTTCATTTTCACCGACGCCAAGATCCCGGCGCCAGCCCTTCAGAAGTGTCTCACGCGCGGGATCGGCGGCAGTTTCAATGCGATCACCGTCGATTCCGACACCTCGACCTCCGATACGGTGCTTCTGTTCGCGACCGGCCAGGCCCGCCACCAACCGGTTCCCGCCACCGGCGGCGCGATCCTCCGCGCATTCTCGACGGCCCTCGCCGCCGTTTTGCACGATCTCGCCCTCCAGGTGGTGCGGGATGGCGAAGGGGCGCAGAAACTCATCCGCATCGATGTCACCGGCGCGGTCTCGGCCCGCTCGGCCAAGCGCATCGCCCGCGCGATCGCCGATTCGCCCCTGGTCAAGACCGCGATCGCCGGCGAGGACGCGAATTGGGGCCGCATCGTGATGGCGGTCGGCAAAGCCGGGGAGCCGGCGGATCGGGATCGCCTCGCGATCGCCATCGGCGGCGTCTGGATGGCGCGGGATGGCGCCGTCGTCCCCGGATATGACGAATCCCCGGTGATCGCCCATATGCGCGGACGCGAGATCGCGATCACCGTCGATCTCGGTCTCGGCCGGGGCAAGGCCACGATGTGGACCTGTGACCTCACCCACGGCTATATCGACATCAACGGCAGCTACCGCAGCTGATCGCCTGCGGCACGCCCCTTCCGGACAAATGTTTTTTGGTTCTTTTTTTCAAAAAAGAACTTTTTCTTTTCTCTGCTCCCTCACCGAAACATCACCAGTGTGTGGCTGAGGGTGATGAAAATGCCCCAGGCGAGGGGGATGCCGATCGCGAGCCAGGCGAGCAGCGCGCCGGGGGTGAAGCCGCCGCGCCCGATCCCGAACGAGCCGGAGGCGGCCACCTTCGCCGCCGGGTGGGCGGCGAGGTCACGGCGCGCCTCATCCTCTTCCTTCATGAACCATTTTTCGTCCAGCGGGCGGATCAGCAGGTTGGCGATGAAGCCGAGAAACAGCAGCCCGGCGAGGATATAGAGCGTGCGGTCATAGACAGCGGCGCGTGGCACCCCGGCGCTGATCTGGACATCGCGGATGTAGCTCACCAGCACCGGGCCGACCACCCCGGCGGTGGACCAGGCGGTGAGGATCAGGCCGTGGATGGCACCGACGAATTTGGTGCCAAAAATATCGGCGAGATAGGCCGGCACGGTCGCGAAGCCGCCGCCGTACATCGAGAGCGCGATGCAAAGGCAGGCGACGAAGAGCGCCTTGCTGCCGGCATGCGCGGCCGAAGGCGTGCTGGCATAGACGATCATGCCGAGAATGAAAAACGTGGTGTAGGTGTTCTTGCGGCCGAGCCGATCGGAGAGCGAGGCCCAGAAAAACCGCCCGGCGATATTGAACAGCGAAAGCAAGCCCGCGAAGCCGGCGGCGATCGCCGCGACCGCCGCGCGCTGATGGGCGTCGAGCGCGGTGAAGCCGACATCCGGGGCGCCGATCAGTTTGCCGGCGAAGATTTCCTGCAGCATCGGCGAGGCCATGGCGATGACGCCGATGCCGGCGCTGACATTGAGGCAGAGCACGGCCCAGATCAGCCAGAATTGCGGCGTGCGCGGCGCCATGTGGAGATGGACGTGGCGGGTGGTGATCATCGGCCGGCCGCTCTCCACCGGCGGCGTCCAGCCCTCCGGCTGCCAGTTCTCGGGCGGCACGCGATAGCCGAAGGCGCCGAGCGTCATCACCACGAAATAGATCACCCCGGTGACCGCGAAGGTCAGGGCGATATTACCCCCGGCGATGCTCGGAAAACTCGCGATCATCGTGTTGGCGAGCGGCGCGCCGATCATCGCGCCGCCGCCAAATCCCATGATCGCCATGCCGGTCGCCATGCCGCGCCGATCGGGAAACCATTTGATCAGCGTCGAGACCGGGGAGATATAGCCAAGCCCCAGACCAACACCGCCGATCAGCCCGAGGCCGAGCCAGACCAGCCATAATTGATGCACAAAAACGCCGAGTGCCGCGATGATGTAGCCGCCACCCCAGCAGAGCGCGGCGACGAACCCGGCCTTGCGTGGCCCGGCGCGCTCCAGCCAGCCGCCCCAGATCGCCGCCGACGCGCCGAGAAGAACGATGGCGATGGTGAAGGTCCACACCAGATCGGTCACCGGCCAGTCGCAATTGCTGGCCAAGAGCACCGAGAAGAGTCCGGTTCCGGCCGCGCAGGCGATCGGCTTGGCGCCGCCGAGGGCGCGCGACAGCGGCAGCCAATAGACGCTGAAACCATAGGCCATGCCGATGCAGAGATGGATGGCGATGGCGGCCGGGGGGACCAACCAGCGGTTGAAGCCAGGGCGCGCGACGATGCGCGCGCGATCGAGAAGGCCGGCCGGCGCCGGTATCGCCCCAGTGGGCGCGGTGTCTGCTCGCGACATGGTTTTCTTTCTTCCCTTGGCCGTTTTCCTGGACGATGTCAGATCGGACGAGTCGATGCGATACGATAATACGCGATACGAACTCTCAAGAAACCTTGGCTTCTCCAGCCAGCCGCGCGACCGCCGCCGCGGCGAGCGGATCGAGCCCTTCGCCGCCGGAAGCAACGAAGGCGATGATTTCGCGGCGCATGCGTGGATCCCAGAATTTCAGCAAATGATCGGCGATCTCCTCGGGCGCGCGCTCGGGGCCGAGATGGGCGAAGAAGCGGCCGATCTGGTTCGCCATCATGGTCAGTTTTTCAGGCGACATGGTTTTCAGGCGACATGGGCCTCTCTCTCGGTGACGATGCGCGCGGGATGGGTGAAGATCTCGAACCCATCGGCGCGGGCGACGGCGGCGAGGGTGATCCCGCAGCGCTCGGCGCGGCGGATGGCGAGCCCGGTCGGGGCGGAGACGGCGAGCACGATTGCGCATCCCATCCGCGCCACTTTCTGCACCATCTCGACCGAGACCCGCGAGGTCAGCAAGACGGCGCCACACGCCGGCGCGATGCCGGCGCGGAGCAGGGCGCCGGCGAGCTTGTCGAGCGCGTTGTGCCGCCCGACATCCTCGCGCACGGCGACGATCCCGCGCCCGGGTTCGAAAAACGCCGCGGCGTGGAGCGCATGGCTTTGCCGGTTCAGCGTCTGGCGGGCGCCGAGCCCGGCCATCGCCGCGGCAAGTATCGCGGCATCGAGATGGAGATCGCTCGCCACTGGTGGCGGGGGTTCGAGCGCCGCTTCCAGGCTTTCCATGCCGCAAAGCCCGCAGCCGGTCGCGCCGGTGAGGCGCCGCTGGCGCCGCCAGAGCGCATCAGCGCACCCAGGCACGAGATCGAGGCGCATCTCGACCGCGGCCTCGCCATCGATGTCACGGGCGACGGTGTCGCAGAAGGTGATTTCGTCGGCAGCGTCGATCAGCCCCTCATTGTGCGTAAACCCCCAGGCGAAATCATCGAGATCGGCGGGGGTCGCCATCATCACCGCGTAGGTGGCGCGGCCATAGGTGAGCGCGACCGCGGTTTCCTCCGGGATGTGGCGCTGGCCGCTCGCCGCGCCGCCCTCTCGCCAGACGAGTGGCGTGCTCGTCAGGATCGGCGCCGGGAGCGTCATTCCGCGGCCAGGATACGCCGGCTCTGTTCGGCGTGCTGGCGATAGGTTTCCTGCCATTCCGTCGGCCCGTTGGCGCGCGCGACCTGCACCGCCGTCACCTTGTATTCCGGACAATTGGTCGCCCAGTCGGAAAACTCCGTGGTCACGACATTGGCTTGCGTGTCGGGATGGTGGAAGGTCGTGTAGACGATTCCGGGGGCGACGCGGTCGGTGATCAGGGCGCGGAGCGCCGTCCCACCGGCGCGGCTTTCGAGCTTCACCCAGTCGCCATCGCGGATGCCGCGCTGCTCGGCGTCGTGGGGGTGGATTTCCAGCCGATCCTCCTCATGCCAGGCGACATTGGCGGTGCGCCGCGTCTGGGCGCCGACATTGTATTGCGAGAGGATGCGCCCGGTGGTGAGGAGCAGCGGGAAGCGCGGCCCGCTTTTCTCCTCGGTCGCGACATATTCGGTGATCATGAAATGGCCCTGCCCGCGCACGAAGCCGCCGATATGCATGGTCGGCGTGCCCTCCGGCGCCGCCTCGTTGCACGGCCATTGCACCGAGCCGACGCGATCGAGCAGGTCGAAGGAAACGCCGGCGAAGCTCGGCGTGGTGCGCGCGATCTCGTCCATGATGGCGGCGGGATCGCGATAGGCCATCTTATAGCCCAGCGCGTCGGACAGCATCTGGGTGATTTCCCAGTCGGCATAGCCATTTTTCGGGCGCATCACGCGGCGGACGCGATTGATCCGCCGCTCGGCATTGGTGAAGGTGCCGTCTTTTTCGAGGAAGCTCGACCCCGGCAGGAAGACATGGGCGTAATTCGCGGTCTCGTTGAGGAAGAGATCCTGCACCACGACGCACTCCATCGCCGCGAGCCCGGCGATCATGTGATGGGTGTCGGGATCGGATTGCACGATGTCCTCGCCCTGGATGTAGAGCCCCTTGAACGAGCCATCCATCGCCGCGTCGATCATGTTGGGAATGCGCAAGCCGGGCTCGGCATCGAGCGTGACACCCCAGATCTTCTCATAGATCGCGCGGGTCGCGGGTTCGGAGATATGGCGATAGCCGGGCAGTTCGTGCGGGAAACTGCCCATGTCGCACGAGCCCTGGACATTGTTCTGGCCACGCAGCGGATTCACGCCGACACCGCGGCGGCCGATATTCCCCGTCGCCATGGCGAGATTGGCGATCGCGATCACCGTCGTCGTGCCCTGGCTGTGCTCGGTGACGCCGAGCCCGTAATAGATCGCGGCATTGCCGCCGGTCGCGTAAAGCCGCGCCGCCTTCCGGATGAGATCGGCGGGAACGCCGGACAGCTCGGCGACCACCTCGGGGCCGTTCTCGGGGCGGGCGATGAATTCGGCCCAGTCCTGGAACGCATCCCATTCGCAATAGTCGCGCACGAACGCCTCGTTCACCAACCCCTCGGTGACGATGACATGGGCGAGCGCGTTGACCATCGCGACATTGGTGCCGGGGCGGAGCGGCAGATGAAACGTCGCCTCGACATGCGGGGAGCGGACGAGATCGATGCGGCGCGGATCGATGACGATCAGCTTCGCCCCTTCCCGGAGCCGGCGCTTCATGCGGGACGCGAACACCGGATGCGCATCGGTCGGATTGGCGCCGATCACCAGGATCACGTCGCTCTCATCGACGGAGTCGAAATCCTGCGTCCCGGCGGAGGTGCCGAAGGTCGATTTCAGGCCGTAGCCGGTCGGCGAATGGCAGACCCGGGCGCAGGTATCGACATTGTTATTGCCGAAACCGGCGCGCACCAATTGCTGGACGAGATAGGTCTCCTCGTTGGTGCAGCGCGAGGAGGTGATGCCGCCGACCGCGTCCTTGCCGTAGCGCGCCTGAATCCGCTTGAACTCGGCGGCGGTGTGGGCAATCGCCTGGTCCCAGCTCACCTCGCGCCAGGGATCGGTGATTTTTTCGCGAATCATCGGCGTCAAAATGCGTTCGCGATGGGTCGCATAGCCGAAGGCAAACCGGCCCTTGACGCAGGAATGGCCGTGATTGGCCTTGCCGTCCTTGTACGGCACCATGCGCACCACCTGCTCGCCGCGCATCTCGGCCTTGAAATTGCAGCCGACGCCGCAATAGGCGCAAGTGGTGATGACCGAGTGTTCGGGCTGGCCGATCTCGATCACCGATTTCTCGATCAGCGTCGCGGTCGGGCAGGCCTGCACGCAGGCGCCGCAGGAGACGCATTCGGAGGAGAAGAAATCCGCGCTCCCGGTCGCGACCTTGGAGGCGAAGCCGCGCCCGGCGATGGTCAGCGCGAAGGTGCCCTGCACCTCCTCGCAGGCGCGCACGCAACGCGAGCAGACGATGCATTTGGCGGGATCGAACGCGAAATAGGGATTGGAGAGATCCTTCGCCGCGGCGAAATGATTGGCGCCGTCATAGCCGTAACGCACCTCGCGCAGCCCCACCGCGCCGGCCATGTCCTGCAATTCGCAATCGCCGTTGGCGGCGCAGGTGAGACAATCGAGCGGATGGTCGGAAATATAGAGTTCCATGACGCCGCGGCGGATTTTCGCGAGCCGCTCGGTTTGCGTCGCGACCACCATGCCCGCTGCCACCGGCGTCGTGCAGGAGGCCGGGGTGCCGGCGCGGCCTTCGATCTCGACCAGGCAAAGCCGGCACGAGCCGAAGGCATCGAGGCTGTCGGTCGCGCAGAGTTTCGGCACCGCGATGCCGGCCACCATCGCCGCCCGCATGATGGAGGTGCCTTCCGGCACCGTAACCTCGTGGCCGTCGATGGTGAGCGCGATGGTTTTGTCGCCGCGCGCTTCCGGCGTGCCGTAATCGGTTTCCTTGATCAGGGTCATGGCGATCTCCTATGCGGCGGCGGCGCGGGTGAAATCGGCACGGAAATGGGTGAGCGCGCTCATCACCGGATACGGCGTGAAGCCGCCCAGCGCGCAAAGCGAGCCGAATTTCATGGTTTCACAAAGATCGGTGATCAGGGCGAGATTTTTCTCCACGTCCCGACCTTCGCGGATGCGATCCATGACCTCGACGCCGCGGGTCGAGCCGAGGCGGCAGGGGGTGCATTTGCCGCAGGATTCGATGGCGCAGAATTCCATCGCGAAACGCGCCTGCACCGCCATGTCGACGCTGTCGTCGAACACCACGACGCCGCCATGGCCGATCAGCCCGTCGCGCGCGGCGAAGGCCTCGTAATCGAAGGGCGTGTCGAAGAGGGCGCGCGGAAAATAGGCGCCGAGCGGGCCGCCGACCTGCACCGCCCGCGCCGGGCGCCCGCTCGCCGTGCCGCCGCCGATCTCCTCCACCAATTCGCCGAGGGTGACACCGAACGCCGCCTCGAACAGCCCGGGATAGCGGATATTGCCGGCCAATTGGACCGGCATGGTGCCGCGCGAACGGCCATGGCCGAGATCCTGATAGGCTTTCGCGCCCTCGGCGAGGATGACCGGGACGGAGGCGAGCGAGATCACGTTGTTGATCACGGTCGGCTGGCCGAAGAGGCCCTGGAGCGCCGGCAGCGGCGGTTTGGCGCGCACCATCCCGCGCTTGCCCTCGAGACTGTCGAGCAGCGCCGTCTCCTCGCCGCAGACATAGGCGCCGGCGCCGACCCGGACCTCGAGATCGAAGGCGAATCCCGAGCCCTGGATGTTTTCCCCGAGAAAACCGGCGCGCCGCGCCGCCAGGATCGCGGCGGCCATGGCGGCGATCGCGTGCGGATATTCCGAGCGGGTGTAGAGATAGCCCTTGCTCGCGCCGACCGCGTAGCCGGCGATCAGCATCCCCTCGATCAACACGAAGGGATCGCCCTCCATGATCATGCGGTCGGCGAAGGTGCCGGAATCGCCTTCATCGGCGTTGCAGACGACGTATTTGCGCGCGGCCTTGGCACCGGCGGCGGTGCGCCACTTGATCCCGGTCGGGAAGCCGGCGCCGCCGCGCCCGCGGAGGCCCGAGGCGACGACCTCCTCGACCGTTGCCGCCGGGCCGAGCGCAAACGCCCGCGCCAGCCCCAGCCAGCCGCCATGGGCGGCGTAATCGGCGGCGGAGGCGGGATCGACGATGCCGACGCGGGCAAAGGTGAGCCGCGTCTGGCGCTTGAGAAAGGGGATCTCCTCGGGTCGGCCGAGATGCTTCGGATGCGCGCCGCCGGCGAGAAAATCCGCCGCGAACAGCGATGCGACCTCCTCGGCCGCGACCGGGCCATAGGCGATGCGGCCGGAAGGGGTCGCGACCTCGAGCATCGGCTCCAGCCAGTAAAGCCCGCGCGAGCCGGTGCGCACGATCTCGAGCGTGACCCCGCGCGCCCGCGCCTCGCGCGCCAGCGCCGCCGCCACCGCCTCCGCGCCCAAGGCCAGCGCCCCGGCGTCACGCGGGAGGTAAATCCGCGCGCTCACGCCGTTTGCTCCACGCGGCTCGCATCCGCGACCAGGGCCGCGAGCCGCCTTGCCTCGAGCCGGCCGATCGGGGCGCCGTCGAACAAGGCCGCCGGCGGCATGGCGCAGAGACCGAGACAATAGACCGGCTCGACGGTGAGCGCGCCATCCGCGGTGGTTCCCCCCCATTCGAGGCCGAGCCGCGCCAGCAGATCCGCGGCCAGGGCGGCGCCATTCATCGACTGGCACGCCTCGGCGCGGCAGAGTTTCAGAACATGCCGCCCGGCCGGCGCGCGCCGGAAATCGTGATAGAAGCCGATCACACCCGTGATCTCGGCGCGCGAAAGATTGAACGCGCTGGCGAGCAGCGGCTCCGCCGCCTCGGGCACGCAGCCGAACGCCGCCATCAGGGCGTGGAGCGCCGGCAGCAGCCCCCCCTCGCGACCGGCTTCCGCCGAAATCAGGGCGCTGGCCTGCGCCGCGTCCCACGCGGGCTCAGGTTGCGCATGGCGCGGGTACCCGTCGGTCATCGCAATATCCATGAATCTCGTTGTCCTTGGATCGTCGGCGATCCCATGAGGATCAGATGCGCATAAGATGCGGCGTGATCAAGGCAGGTATGCCGTGACGCAATAGAACATCACGATTAAGAATTGGTTTTTAGCGGCCATCGCTCGTGAACCGCCGAGGTGGATTTACACCTCGAGAAATTTACGCCTCCAGGCTGGGCGCGGTGATCTGCGCCTGGGTGACGAGCGCCGCGGTCAATGGCGTCATCGGCTCGCGGTAGGGCACGACGAGGCCGACCGTCGGGCTCGGTGGCCCGCCTTCGATCGGAATCGCCCGCACGGCGTCACTCAGCCCGAGCATGGCGGCGAGTTTGATCGGCATCACGCTCGCCCAATGCCCGGTGCGGACATGCGACCACAGCACCACCATCGAATTCGATTCCAGCGTCGGCATCGCCGGCCGCCCGGTCAGGCGCAGCATCCGGTCGAGAATGCGCCGGTTCTGCATGTCCGGGGTGAGGAGGCAGAGCGGAATCTGCGCGACATCCTCCCAGGACACTTTCGCGCGATCGCCGAGCGGCGCCTGCGGCGCGGTGATCAGGCAATAGCGCTCGTGATAGAGCGGCACCGTGCGCACCCGGCCGAGCGGCTCGTTGTCGAGATAGGTGATGCCGGCATCGACCTCGAGATTTTCGAGCAGCGCCAGCGTCGCGATCGAGGTCGAGGAGAGGATGGAGAAGGTGACGCCGGGATGGCGCTCGCGATAGGGGGTGGTGAGCTGCGCCACCATGGCGAGCGCGGTCGGGATGACGGCGATTTTGAGATTGCCGGCGAGCCCCTGTTTGAGCGCGCGGATTTCCTGGCGCATGGCGCGGGTATCGGCGACGATGCGGCGCGCCCAATCCAGCGTGCGCTCGCCCTCCGGGGTGAAGCCGAGAAAGCGCGAGCCGCGCTGGACCAGGAGCACGCCGAGCGTCTCCTCCAACTGCTTGATGCCGGCCGACAAGGTCGGCTGCGTCACGCCGCAGATCTCGGCGGCATGGCCGAAATGCCGCTCACGCGCCAAGGCCAGAAGATATTCCAGTTTCTCGATCACGTGGCACGATCCTTCCGCCCGCCACTTAGACGCCGGCTCAATTTCTGGCAAGCGCCCGACATCTTGTGATATTTAAATGAATATAACAATTCGGCCGCGTCCGCGCGCCCGGCACGCCCCGATCCCGGCCGCCGAACGCGCGCCTTGATCGGTTTTTTGATGAGGCCGATCGAGAAAATCAGTTTGCGAGGTGGCGGGAAGTCGTTTAGATACGATCCCAGGTCGGAGGGTTTGCTCGTACTCGAGCGCCTTCCCGATCTGGTGGTTCAGTTACCGCGTGGAACTTGAGTGCATGACTGGGCTCAATACTGGCCGCCACATAATGGAACCCACAAGATTCTTTGTCATTAGGAGGCAACACCATGGCCTGGAAATCCCCGAAGATCGTTGAAATCGCGCTCGGCGCTGAAATCAACAGCTACGCCTGCGCCGAAGCGAAGTAATTTCGCGAAAACGCCGCCGCGAGGCCTCGCCTCCGGCGGCGTTTTCTATTTGACCAAGTAATCGAGAAAATAATGCGGGCGGTTATTCTTGGGGCCGCGGCGGGAGGCGGGTTCCCGCAATGGAACTCAAACGCCGAGGGCTGCCGACGTGCGCGTGCCGGCGATCCGGCGGCGAAACCCCGCAATCAGGCCTCGCTCGCCGTCTCCGCCGACGGGGACCATTGGTTTTTGCTCAACGCCACCCCCGATCTCCGCGCCCAGATCGAAAGGGCGCCGTTTTTGCACCCCCGGCACGGGCTCCGCTCGACCCCGATCGCCGGTGTCGTGTTGACCGACGGCAATGTCGATGCCATCGCCGGCCTCCTCACTCTCCGCGAGCGCGAGGCCTTCACCATCCACGCGACCGCGAGCGTCCTCGGCGTGCTCGACGAAAACCCGGTCTTCGAGGTTCTGGCGCGCGATGTCGTGGCGCGCGAGGCGGTCACCCTCGATGTGCCGCGGCCGCTCCGGCTCGCCGGCGGCGCGCCGAGCGGGCTTGCGCTGACCCTGTTCGCGGTGCCGGGCAAGGTGCCGCTCTATCTCGAACGCCCCGGTGAGGCGCCCGCCATCATCGAGGGCGAGGAGACCGTGGGCGCGATGATCAGCGACGGTGCAAGACACCTCTATTTCATCCCCGGCTGCGCCCGCGTCACCCCATCGCTCCTCGCCCGCCTCGCCGGCGCCGATGCCCTCTTCTTCGACGGCACGATGTGGCGCGACGATGAGATGATCCGCGCCGGCATCGGCACCAAGACCGGCCTCCGCATGGGCCATATCAGCGTCGGCGGCGAAAACGGCACCCTCGCCGCCTTCCGCGACTGCCCGATCCCGCACCGCATCCTGGTCCATATCAATAATTCCAATCCGATCCTGCTTTCCGACAGCCCCGAACACGCGGCGGTTCTGGCCGCCGGCTGGCGCGTCGGCGAAGACGGGATGGAGATCACGTTATGACCGCGGTCGGCCTGCTTTCGCCCGATGAGCTGGAAGCGGCGCTCCGCGCGATCGGCGCCGAGCGCTATCATAACCTCCACCCGTTCCACAAATCGCTCCATGGCGGCAAGCTCGACCGCGGCCAGGTGCAGGCCTGGGCGCTCAACCGCTTCTATTATCAATCCCGCATCCCGGCGAAGGACGCGTTCCTGCTCGCCCGCCTGCCGACGCCGGAACTCCGCCGCGCCTGGCGCTCGCGCATCGTCGATCATGACGGCGACGCGCCGGGCAGCGGCGGCATCGCGCGCTGGATGAAGCTCGCCGAAGGGGTCGGGCTCGATCCCGATTACGTTCTTTCCACGCGCGGCCTCCTGCCGGCGACGCGGTTCGCCGTCGATGCCTATGTCAATTTCGTCCGCGACCGGCCGATCCTCGAAGGCATCGCCTCCTCGCTCACCGAAATGTTCTCGCCGACCATCATCGCCGAGCGGGTATCGGGCATGCTGCGCAATTATCCCTTCATCACCGAGGCGACCCTCGCCTATTTCACGCCGCGGCTGACCCAGGCGCCGCGCGATGTCGAATTCGCCCTCGCCTATGTCAAGGCGCACGCCGACAGCGTCGAGACCCAACAAGCGGTGCTGGCGGCGCTCCGCTTCAAATGCGATGTCCTCTGGACGCAGCTCGATGCCTTGTATTTCGCCTATGTCTCGCCCGGCCTGGTGCCGCCGGGGGCGTTTGTTCCGGCGCCGGCATGACCCTCGCCGATGACACGGTACCGCGTTTCCGCCCGGGCGTGAAATTCCGTTTCGATCCGGTGCGCGAGACCTGGGTGGTGCTGGCGCCCGAGCGGCTGTTCCTGCCCGATGAGCAGGCCGTCGAGATCCTGAAGCTGATCGACGGCACGCGCAACCTCGGCGCCATCGCCGACGATCTCGCCGCCCGTTTTTCCGCCCCGCGCGACGTGATCATCGCCGATGTCGCGGTGATGCTCGGCGATCTCGCCGAAAAAGGAGCCATCGCGCTATGACCGGGTTCGAACCGCCGATGGGGCTCATCGTCGAACTCACCCATCGCTGCCCGCTGCAATGCCCGTATTGCTCGAACCCGCTCGCCTTGGAGCGCGCCGGCGAGGAACTGACCACCGCGGAATGGCTCGGGGTGTTCGACGAGGCGGCCAAGATCGGCGTCCTGCAACTCCATTTCACCGGCGGCGAGCCGACCGCGCGGCGCGATCTCCCCGAACTCGTCCGCCATGCCGCCGATTCCGGGCTTTACACCAATATCATCACCTCCGGCGTGCAGCTCGATGACCGCCTCATGGCGGCGCTGATGGGCGCCGGGATCGACCACATCCAGTTGAGCTTCCAGGACGTCGACCCCGACAACGCCGACCGCATCGCCGGCTATCGCGGCGCCCATGCGCGAAAACTCGCCGCCGCCGCACGCATCCGCGCCGCCGGCCTGCCACTCACCGTCAATTTCGTCGTCCACCGCCAGAACATCGCCAACGTTCCGCGCATGATCGCGCTCGCCGAGGGGCTGGGCGCGGCGCGGACGGAGATCGCGCAGGTGCAGTATTACGGCTGGGGGTTCAAAAACCGCGCCGCCCTGCTCCCCAGCCGCGCCGAGCTAGACGCGACGACAGCGGTGGTGGAAGCGGCGCGCCTGCGTCTCAAGGGGCAGATGGTGATCGATTACGTCATCCCCGATTACTATGCCCGGCGGCCGAAATCCTGCATGGGCGGCTGGGCGCGGCGGTTCATCAATATCTCCCCCGCCGGCAAGGCGATGCCCTGCCACGCCGCCGAAACCCTGCCCGGCTTCGTCTTCCCCTCGGTGCGCGAGACGTCGCTCGCCGAGATTTGGCAGCGTGATCCAGCTTTCCTGCGCTTTCGCGGCACCGATTGGATGCCCGAGCCCTGCCAATCCTGCGATCGCCGCGAAATCGACTGGGGCGGCTGCCGCTGCCAGGCCTTCGCCCTCACCGGCGATGCCGCGCGCACCGACCCCGCCTGCGATCTCGCCCCCGATCACGCGGTCATGGCGGCAGCGGTCGCCGAGCGCGGCGAAGCCCCGCCGGATTTCGTCTATCGCCGCTTTGGCGCCAACGACGCCCAGGCGCCCATCAGCGAGACGGTTCCCTGAAAAGCCTCCGCCGCGGCCTGCCAGAGCAACATCCGTTCGCATTGGCTCACGAATATTTCTCTATCTCTTTGTTTTGGCTAGCAACTTAATCCGTTCAGATGATTCTATCTGAACGGATGTTGCTCTCGCGCGTGATGGCCGGAGGTGGAATCGGCCGGAGGTCTGACTATTCAACCGTGAACAGGGTGATGTCCGGCCTCGGGCGTTGGGCGGCGATCGTCGGTCGGCCCGGATCGAGGCACAGGCGGCTCTGATCCTGCATCCGCTCGACCAGAGGCGGGACACGACCATCAAGGAACTGCGCGCGGCGCTGGGCGTGGGCCGAGACGCCACCAAAAAGGTCGCGCTTGCCGACGGGGCTTACGAAACCGGCAGCACATCTTTCATCGGCGCGGCCGAAGATGCCGGCTGGCCATGTCGGACGCGAAACGCAAGCGCATAGAGTGCCGGGAGGAACACCAGGGTCAGCACCGTTGCCACCAAGAGGCCGCCGATCATCGCCAGCGCCATCGGCCCCCAGAAAATATTGAAACTGAGCGGGATGAAGGCGAGCGCGGCCGCCAGCGCCGTCAACACCACCGGCCGCGCGCGGCGCACCGTGCTCTCGATGATCGCGTCATGGAGCGGCAGGCCCGCCTCCTGATCCTGCCGTACCTGATCGACGAGAATGATGGTGTTGCGCATGATCATCCCGCCAAGCGCGATCACGCCGAGCAGTGCGACGAACCCGAACGGCGCATCGGCGACCAGCAGCGCCAGCACCGCGCCGATCAGCCCGAGCGGCATCGTCGCCAAAACCAACAAAACGCGGCGGAGATTCTGCAACTGGATCATCAGCAACAAAAGGAGCGCGCCGACCATCACCGGGAACACCGCGGCCAGCGCGGCATTCGCCTTGGCCGATTCTTCCACCGCGCCGCCGGTCTCGACATGCACGCCCGACGGAAGATGAAGCGCCCGGATGCGCGCCTCGGCCGCCGCCGTCACGTCCATCGCCTGCAGCCCGTCCTGCAGCTCGGCTTGCACGGTGAGGGTAGGTTGACGGTTGCGCCGCCAGAGGATCGGCTCTTCGGTTTGCGGAACCAGCCGCGCGATCTGCGCGAGCGGCAACGGCCCGGCCGCGCTCGGCACCACGAGATCGGGGAGATGGGTGAGATCCAACCGCTCCTCGGGTGCCGCGCGCAACACGACATCGACCAGCTTGGTGCGATCGCGGATCTCGGTCGCGACCAGGCCAGAGACCAGCGTTTCCAGAGTCGCCGCGATATCCGCCGGCGCGAGGCCGAGTTCGCGCACCCGCGCCTGATCGAGTGCGAGGCGAACGGAGGGGGCACGCTCGCCCCAGGCGAGTTGCGCATCGCGCGCGCCGGGCGTTTCGCGGAGCGCCGCCAAAACCAGATCGGCGGCATGACGCACGCGCGCGAGATCGTCACCAACCACGCGAAACTGCACCGGAAACCCGACCGGTGGGCCGAGTTCGATGCGCGAGACATGAAGCCGCGCCTCTGGCACGCCCTCGCGAGCCGCGAAAGCGAGCAGGCGCGTCCGCGCCCGCTCGCGCGCCGTCATATCGCGCGTCGTCATCACGAGGGTCGCAACCGCATCGTTGGGCAGCGCCGGATTGAAAGAGAGGATGAAGCGCGGCGGGCCGCCGCCGATGTAACTCGTGTACCACAGCACATCGTGATCATTGGCGAGCAAGGCTTCGATCTTGCCAACCGCCGCCACCGTCGCCGCGTGGCTCGCCCCCTGGCGCAGGGTTACGTCGACGATCAGCTCCGGCCGCGCCGACGAGGGGAAAAATTGCTGCTTCACCAGCCCGGCACCCGCGAGCGAGAGCACGAACAGCGCGATGGTGGCAAGGGTGACGGTGCGGCGAAAACGCACCGCGAGCGTCACCACCCGCCGCAGCGTCTGATAAAGCGGCGTCTGATAGATCGCCGCGTGCGAGGTGGGCTTTTTCGGCGTCGGCAGCAACAGAACACCGAGATAGGGGGTGAAAATCACCGCGACCACCCAGCTTGCCAACAGCGCCACGGCGACGACCCAGAAAATGCCGCCGGCATATTCGCCGGTGGCGGACCGCGCGAAGCCGATCGGCAAAAACCCGGCTGCCGTCACCAAGGTTCCGGTCAGCATCGGAAACGCCGTCGATTGCCAGGCGAAGCTCGCCGCCCGTTGCCGCTCCCACCCCTCTTCCAGCTTCACCACCATGGTCTCGACCGCGATGATCGCGTCATCGACGAGGAGACCAAGCGAGATGATGAGCGCGCCGAGCGAGACACGTTGCAGCTCGATGCCGAGCAGATCCATCACCACGAAAACCAGGGCAAGGGTGAGCGGCACCGCGAGCGCAACTACGATCCCCGTCCGCCACCCGAGCGAGAAGAACGAGACCAAGAGCACGACGCCGAGCGCAACCGAGAATTTGAACAGGAACTCATCGACCGAGTCGGCGATGATTTGCGGCTGATCGGCGATTTGCTGCAAACCGATGCCGGTCGGCAAATCGGCGCGGATGCGCGCGGCCGTCTCGCGGAGCGCGGCGCCAAAGGCCAAGCGATTGGCGCGCGGCTGCGTGGAGACCGCAACCACCACCGCCGGGGCGCCATTATGGCGGATGGAAAATCGCGGCGGATCCTGATAGCCACGATGGATTTCGGCGATGTCGCCGAGCCGGAGCGTCGCCCCGTTGGCGGTGATCGGCACATCGGCGAGGCTTCGCGGGCCGGTGAGCGCGCCATCGACGCGGATCGGCACCTCGGTCGTTCCGGTTTGGATCAGACCCGCCGGGGCGGGCGCGTTCTGACGCGCGATCGCTTGCGCGATCTCGGGCACCGTCACGCCGAGCGCGGCAAGCCGGCTCTCCTTGAATGTCACATCGATGGTGCGCGGAATTTCACCAAGGATGGTGATTTTTTCTGCCCCCGGCACTTTGAGCAATTGATCACGCACACGCTCGGCCTGGCGCGTCAGCTCAGCGTTGTCAGCGCCGGTCAGCGCGAACACGGCGCCATAGACATCGGTATATTCGTCGTTAACGAAAGGGCCGATCACGCCGCGTGGCAGACTTGGGCGCAGATCGTCGAGTTTTTTTCGTGTCTGGTAAAAAAGCTCCGGCACCTCGGCGGGTGGCGCCGAGTCCTCGAACACCACCATCGTCACCGCCAGACCAGGCTGCACATAGGTGAAAAGATTGTCGAGATGGGCAAGATCCTGCAGCTTGCGCTCGATCGGCTCGGCGAGGAGATTTTGTGTCTCCTCCGCCGTCGCACCCGGCCATTGCGCGGAAACCACCAGCAGTTTGACGGTGAAATTCGGGTCTTCGTTCCGTCCAAGCCGCGCGTAGGACAGGGCACCCGCGGCAAAAATCAACGCGATCAAAAAACCGGTGAGCGCGCGATGCCTGACCGCCCAGGCCGAAAGATTGAACCCGTTCACGCCCCCCCCCGCGCGTATCGCGATCACTCGGTGGCCGGGCGAGTATCGGTGATGCGCACGCGCGCCCCGGGATCGAGCTTCTGCGCCCCGAGCGCGACCACCATCGCGCCTTCGGCGAGCCCGATGACAACCACGCGGTCCTGCTCCATGCGGCGAAGCGTCACCGCTTGCACTTTCAGCGTGCCATCCGGCGCCACCAGCCAGACACTCGGCCCATCCCCGCGATCGATCAGCGCCGCCGCCGGCAGCATGACGATGCGATCGGTCTCGCGGGCCGGGAGATGGAGCGTCGCCGACATGCCGAAGGCGACGAAAGCGGGGGCATCCTCCAATACGTAACGCGCGGCGTAGGTGCGCAATCTTGGATCGGCGCTCGGCGCCAGCTCGCGCAGTGTCGCCGCCATGCCCACCCCAGGCCGTGCCCATAGCGTCACACTTGCGCCTGGACGATCGGCGTCGGGCAGTGCCTGTTCGGGGAGTTGCACGGCGATCTCGGGCGGGCCGGCCTCGGCGAGTTCGAACACCGGATCCCCCTCCCCGACCACGCTGCCGCGATCACGCAGCATGGCGGTGATCACGCCGTCCTGGGGGGCGCGCAATTCGCCATCGGATAGCCGGCGTTGGGCCAGGGCCAGCGCGGCGGCGGCGGCGGCGGCGCGTTCCTCGGCGGTGCGGGCGGCGGCTTGCTTGGCGTCGTCGGCGGCGGCGGCGGTCCAGCCCTCGCGGCGGAGTTCGGCGCTGCGCCTGGCATCGGCGAGCGCCTGCGCCGCCTGGGCGCGGGCGGCGGCAAGATCGGCTTCGGCGCCGCCGACGGCGAGGGCGAGGTCTTTGGGGTCGAGCCGCGCCAGCACGTCTCCCGCCTTCACATGCGCGCCGATATCGACCAAGCGCTCGGCGATACGCCCGCCCGCCCGAAAGCCGAGCACCGGCGCCCGGCGCGGCGCGATGACACCGCTATAGGCGCGCGTCTCGGCGTCCGTGGTGAGCGCGACCGAAACCACCTGCACCGGGCGCGGCAACGGATCGACGCTCGCCACCGTCCGCTCGAGACAGCCGCCGAGCAGCACGGGGAGGATCACGGCGAAAAGGCGTGGGAAGCGGGATAGGGCGGGCATGGCGTCTCTCCAGGCGAGGCCGGAGAGTGACTGATGATATGACGTTTGTCAATAATCGTCAGGAAACTAAAGTCAGATCTCCGGGATATCCGGGCGCAAGGCACGCAAGCAGAACGTCGCCGTGCGCTCGGCGATCACCTCGAGATTTTCGCCCATCGCCAGACATTTTTCGACCAGCGCGGGATGGGTGAACACGGCGCAAGAACCGTGGAGGAAACGCACGACATCCTCGCCCTCCAGCCGGGCGAAAACGCCCCTTGCCTGCCCCTCGCTGACGATGTGGCGAAAAGCGGCATCGATCTCCCTGATATGTTGCTCGACGATCGGCCAATTTTCTTGCAACGCGGCGGCGACCATGTCGTGCATCCGTCGCTCTTTGAAAAGCCGCTCTTCGGTCTGGCGCCGCAGGCGGTGAAACAAGGCGCGCAGGCGCGCAGGCGGCGTGCCGGGGCCACGCGCCACTTCCCAGGCCGCGGCATCGAGGTCGGCGAGGATGCGCGCGCAGATTTCCTGGTTGATCGCGGCCTTGCTGGCAAAGAAGCGATAGACATTGGCCGGCGACATGCGAAGCTCGCGGGCGATGTCGGCGACCGTCGTTTTCTGGTAGCCGAGCGTGCGAAACAGCCGTTCCGCCGCGTCGGCGATGGCGGCGCGCGTCGCAAGGCCGGCGGGCGTCAGATCGGAAGCAGACGGGGCTGACATGGCGTTCAACATATGATGACAAGCGTTATCTGTCATCCCCCGGCCGCGCATCCCGCCAGGCTTTCGCGCTATCGCCGCCACCTCAGGCGAGGGCGCAATGGGTGGGAACAAATCCAGTTGCGGCGCGCCGTCCATTGACCAAGTCCGGCCAACTTCCTAAACCTGATCCTCACAGTGCGGTCCGCGCGATGGATCAGAAACCGGTTTCCCCCTTGACTTCTCCCCGCTCCGGCCTGTTGCCGCCGAGCATCGATGCGCGCTCGGCGGCGATCCTGCGCGAAATCGTCGAGCAATATGTCGCGACCGGCGAGCCGGTCGGGAGCCGCACGCTTTCCCGCCGCCTGCCGCTCGCCCTCTCCCCGGCGACCATCCGCAACGTCATGGCCGATCTCACCGATCAGGGCCTGCTTTACGCGCCGCATACCTCCGCCGGCCGCCTGCCGACCGATCGCGGGCTCCGGCTCTTCGTCGACGGGCTGCTACAGTTCGGCGATCTCTCGGAGGAGGAGCGGGAGACGATCGGCGCCGCGCTGCAGGCCTCCGGGCGCAGCCTGGAGACCACGCTCGCCGAGGCCGGAAGCCTGCTCTCCGGCCTCTCCGCCGCCGCTGGCCTCGTGCTCGCGCCCAAAACCGAGGGGCCGCTCAAGCATATCGAGTTCGTCCCGCTCGGCACCGGCCGCGCCCTCGTCGTCATCGTCAATGCCGACGGCCAGGTCGAAAACCGGGTCATCGACACGCCCGCCGGCCTGCCGCCGGCGGCGCTGCAGCAGGCGAGCAATTATCTCAACGCCCGCCTCGCCGGCCGCTCGGTCGAGGAGGTGCGCCGGGTGGTGAGCGAGGAAATCGCCGCCGACCGTACCGAACTCGACATGCTGGCGACGCAGATCGTCGCCACCGGGCTCGCCACCTGGACCGGCGAGGGGCGCGGCGGCAGTCTGATCGTGCGCGGCCAGGCGCGGCTCCTCGCCGATGTCACCCAGATCGAGCGGCTGGCGACGATCCAGGCCTTGTTCGAGCGGCTGGAAACCCAGGAAACCATGCTCAAGCTGCTCGAACTGGTCGAGGTTTCCGAGGGGGTGCGGATTTTCATCGGCGCCGAGAACGGGCTTTTCGACGCCTCCGGCCTCACGATGATCGTCGCCCCGGCGCGCAACGCCGCCGACCGCATCGTCGGCGCGATCGGCGTCATCGGCCCGGCGCGGATCAATTACGCCCGCATCATTCCTGTGGTGGACTATACCGCGCGGGTGATCGGCCGCCTGCTCGGCTGAGGCGCTAATTGCGCGGCAGGCGCGGGCGCTCGGGACTGTCTGGATTCTGGGCGCGGTTGCGGAGCAGGTGGTCGGCGAGGACGAGCGCCATCATCGCCTCGCCCACCGGCACCGCGCGGATGCCGACACAGGGGTCGTGGCGGCCGCGGGTCGCGACGTCAACCTCGTGGCCGGCGCGGTCGACCGAGCGGCGCGGGGTCAGGATCGAACTGGTCGGCTTGACCGCGAAACGGGCGATCACCGGCTGCCCGGTCGAGATGCCGCCGAGAATGCCGCCGGCGTGGTTGCTGGCAAACACCACCGCGCCGTCCCGCATGCGCATCTCATCGGCATTGTCCTCGCCGCGCAGGACGGCGGCGGCGAATCCGTCACCGATCTCGACCGCCTTGACGGCGTTGATCCCCATCAGCGCGCTCGCGAGATCGGCGTCGAGCTTGGCGTAGATCGGCGCCCCAAGCCCGGGCGGCACGCCTTCGGCGACGATCTCGACCACCGCGCCCACCGAGGAGCCGGATTTGCGGATCTCGCCGAGATAGCTCTCGAAGACGCCGACGCTCGCCGGATCGGGGCAGAAAAACGGGTTGCGCGCCACTTCCGCCCAATCCCAGTTGCCGCGGTCGATGTGTTTTTCACCGATTTGCACCAGCGCGCCACGGATGCGGAGATCGGCGCCGAGCACTTTCCGCGCGACGGCGCCGGCGGCAACCCGCATCGCCGTCTCGCGCGCCGAGGAACGCCCGCCGCCGCGCGGATCACGAATACCGTATTTCAGCTCGTAGGTGAGATCGGCATGGCCGGGGCGGAAGCTTGCCGCGATCGCGTCGTAATCCTTGGAGCGGGCATCGGTGTTTTCGATCTCGAGCGCGATCGGCGTGCCGGTGGTCAGCCCCTCGAACACGCCGGAGAGGATGCGCACCCGGTCGGCTTCCTGGCGCTGCGTCGTGAAGCGCGACTGGCCGGGACGGCGGCGGTCGAGAAAGGGCTGGATGTCCGCTTCCGACAGCGCGAGGCGCGGCGGGCAGCCATCGATGACGCAGCCGATCGCCGGGCCGTGACTCTCGCCCCAGGTGGTCACGCGGAAAAGATGGCCGAAACTGTTGTGCGACATCGAAGGGCCATACAGTCAGAAGAAAACAAAGAAAAATTCTTCTTTTTCTGAAGAAAAAGAAGCAAAAAGACTTTTATCCGTTGGGCAGTGCCGTAGGCACTGCCCGCGCCGAGGAAGCAGGGGGGTAAAGTTTTTTGGTTCTTTTTTTCCAAAAAAGAACAAATTCCTTTTTCTAGTCGGTGACGGCGGCGATATCGGGCGCCGCCGGGTTCTTCATGCCGACGATATGGTAGCCCGAATCGACGTGATGGACCTCGCCGGTGACGCCGGCGGCGAGGTCGGAGAGCAGATAGAGCCCGGCGCCACCGACATCCTCGATGGTGGTGTTGCGCTCGAGCGGGGAGTTGAGCTGGCTCCAGCGCAGGATATAGCGGAAATCGCCGATGCCGTTGGCGGCGAGGGTCTTGATCGGCCCGGCGCTGATCGCGTTCACCCGGATGCCGATCCCGCCGAGATCAGCGGCGAGATAGCGCACCGAGGCCTCCAGCGCCGCCTTGGCGACCCCCATGACATTGTAATGCGGGATCACCTTCTCGGCGCCGAGATAAGAAAGCGTGAGCAGCGCGCCACCCGGCGCCATCATCGCGACGGCGCGCCGCGAGACGGCGACGAAGCTGTAGCAGGAAATGTCGAGGGCTTGCAGGAAAGCCTCGCGCGGGGTGTCGAGATAGCGGCCACGGAGATAGGATTTATCGGCCCAGCCGATGGCGTGGACGAGGAAATCGAGCCGCTCCCAGCGCCCGGCGAGCGCGGCGAAGGCGGCATCGACGCTGCTTTCGTCGGCGACGTCGCACGGGAAGACGAGATCGGAGCCGATGCCGGCGGCGAGCGGCCGCACACGGCGCTCCAGCGCCTCGCCCTGATAGGTGAAAGCGAGTTCCGCGCCCTGCGCCGCGCAGGCATTGGCGATCCCCCACGCGAGCGAGCGGTCATTGGCGACGCCCATGACCAGGCCGCGCTTGCCGGCAAGCAGCGTTCCGGTGGCCGGCGTCGATGCGAGAGGGTCGGGATAGGATGCGGTTGGTTCGGTGGAATGGGACATCGAGGAGCTATCCCTTCTCGGTTGAATACCTGATCCTCTCTCGTGACACAGCCGGGCCGTCTTCGGCAAGAGCTTCCGCGCAAGGCCGGCCCGCGCGGCAACCGGCTTGGCGGGTGAGGCGAGATGCGGCAGAACGACGAAAAGGAGTGTCCTTATGGAATCCGCCCCTGATCTGTCCATCGCCGATCCGCTGCACCGCTTCGAGACTTGGCTCGCCGAGGCGAGCGCGGGCGAGCCGAACGACCCCAATGCGATGACGCTGGCGACGGCGACCAAAGCCGGCCGCCCCTCGGCGCGAATGGTGCTGCTCAAGGAGGCGGATCCGCGCGGGTTCGTATTCTATACCAACCTCGAGAGCCGGAAAAGTCTGGAACTTCAGGACAATCCCTGGGCCGCGCTGTTGTTTCACTGGAAGAATCTCCGCCGGCAGGTGCGCATCGAGGGCGCCGTCGCGCCGGTCTCGCCGGAGGAGGCGGATGCCTATTTCGCGACCCGCCCGGCGCTGTCGCGGCTCGGCGCCTGGGCCTCCGACCAGTCACGCCCGCTCGCCGATCGCGCCGTTCTGGAGGCGCGTCTTGCGGCGGCGAAAGCGCGTTTCCCGGATGAGACCGCGATCCCGCGCCCGGCGCACTGGTCGGGCTGGCGGCTGGTGCCCGATCTCTACGAATTCTGGCAGGACATGCCGTTCCGCCTGCACCGGCGCGATGTCTATACCCGTGACGGCGCGGGCTGGGAGATCAGCCTGCTTTACCCGTAGCCCGCCTGGGATCTGCCCTGGGATCTGCCCTGGGGCGCGTTTTTTTCCCATCCGGCGCGGCAGATGTTATCATGCGTTGGTAGCCGCGACGCTCGAGAATGGGGAGATTCCGGAGATGGCCGTTCGCAAGATTCTGCTGCCCTTGACCGGCGCCGATTCCGGCGCGGGCGAGGCCGCTCTTGCCACCGCGCTCCTGGTCGCGCAGTTGTGGCGGGCGCATGTGCTGGCGCTGCATGTCCGGGTCGATAGCCGCGATGTCGCGCCGCTCGCCGGCGAGGGGCTCTCGGGCGCGATGATCGAGGAGATGATGTCGGCGACCGAGCGCGAGGCGACCGAGCGCGCCCGCAAAATTCACGCCATGTTCGATCGCTTTGTCGTCGAGCACGGCGTCACGGTTGCCGAGGCGCGCGCCGGGGCGGAGATGGCGACGGCGCATTTCGCCGCGATCACCGGGCGCGAGGAGGATCTGGTGGCGCAGCAGGCGCGGCTCGCCGATCTCACCGTCGTGCCCTCGCCGCGCCCGAATGGCGATGCCTCGTCGTCGGACGCGCTGCACGCGGTGCTGTTCGATAGCGGCCGGCCGGTGCTGATCGCGCCGCAAACCGCGCCGGCCGCGATCGGGCAGCGGATTTGCGTCGCCTGGAACGGCACCGCGGAAAGCGCCGCCGCCGTGCAGGCGGCGCTGCCCTGGCTGCAACACGCCGCGGCGGTGCGCATTCTCTCGGCGCAGGAATATCAGCGGCGCGGGCCGGGCGCCTCCGATCTCGCGGACTACCTCGCCCTTCATGCCATCAAAACCGATCTCGCGACCTTCCAGCCGGTCGAGCGCGATGTCGGCGCCGGCATCCTCGCCGCCTGCCGCGCCTTTGCCGCCGATCTCCTGGTGATGGGCGCCTATTCGCATTCGCGTCTCCGCCAGCTCATCCTCGGCGGCGTCACCCGCCATGTCCTGGAACACGCCGAATTGCCAGTAATGATGAACCGCTGATTGGCGCCATGGACACCACCCCCACATCCCCTTCCGCCGCGGCGCTCCGCGCCTATGTCAAGCTGTTTCGCGCGAGCCGCGCCATTCTCTCGCGTGTCGAGCCGGGCTTGGCGGCGCACGGCCTGACCGCGACCCAGCTCGGCGTCCTCGAGGTGATCTGGCACCAGGGGCCGCTGACCCAGGGCGAGCTTGGCCGCAAGGTGCTGACCAGCGCCGGCAACATGACCGACGTCGTCGACAAGCTCTCGACGCGGGGGCTGGTGCGGCGGGTGCGCGACCTTGCGGACCGGCGGCATGTGCGGGTGGAACTCACGGGGTGCGGGCGCGACCTCATCGCGGCGGTGTTCCCGCGCCATGCCGGCGACATCGCCCGCGCCATGAGCGGGCTTTCGAGCTGCGAACTGGAGCTGCTCGGAACCCTGCTCCGCCAGCTCGGCCAGCACGCCGCGCAGGGAGAGGCGCCGCCTGGCTGCGCCGCATCATCCGCCGATGAGGCGCCCACCGATGAAGCGCCCACCAATAAAGCGCCCACCGACAAAGCGCGGAGCGACGCGGTTACTCCGTGAGGATCGCGGCGAGATCGCGGAACCCGTCCTCGATCGTCACCCGCTCCTCGCGATTCTGGGCGAGGAGGGTCTCGATCGCGCGGCCTTGCGCCAGGATGCGGTCGAACTCGCCGTTGCGCCCGGCCTCATAGACGCCCATCTCCAAAAGCCGGGTCAGCTCGGCATGGCGCGCGAGGATGGCGCGGCCGCGCTGCGCCAGCGCCATCTCCGCGGCCGGGGTCGCCTGCGTCATGGTGCGCGACAGCGAGCGCGCGACATCCACCGGCGGATAGCGCCCCCCCTCGGCGATCCGCCGCTCGAGCACGATATGGCCATCGAGAATGCCGCGCACGGCGTCGGCGATCGGCTCGTCATGATCGTCGCCATCGACGAGGACGGTGAAGATCCCGGTGATGAAGCCGGCCAGACCCTCCGCGTCCTCGGCGCCCGGCCCGGCGCGTTCGAGCAGCCGCGGCAGCTCGGTGAAGACGCTCGCCGGATAGCCGCGGGCGGCCGGAAACTCCCCCGAGGAGAGGGCGATCTCGCGCAAAGATTGGCAATAGCGGGTGACGCTGTCCATCACCAGCAGCACCGATCGCCCCTCGTCGCGGAAATGCTCGGCGATCGCCATCGCGGCATGGGCGGATTCGCGGCGCGCGAGCGGCGGCGCGTCGGAGGTGGCGACGACGACCACGCTTTGCTCCATTTTCTCGGCGCCGAGATGCTCCTCGATGAATTCGCGCACCTCCCGCCCGCGCTCGCCGATCAGCGCCAGCACGACGACGTCGCATTCGGTATGGCGGGCGATCATCGAGAGCAGCGTCGATTTGCCGACACCGCTCGCGGCAAAGAGGCCAAGGCGCTGGCCGAGGGAGGCGGTGGCGAAGGTGTTGAGCACCCGCACCCCGAGATCGAGCCGCCCGCCGAGCCGCGCCCGCGCGGTCGCCGGCGGCGGCGGGGCGCGGAGCAGCCGCCGACGCGGGCCGGCGGGAAGATAGCCCTTGCCATCGAGCGGCGCGCCAAAGGGGTCGATCACCCGCCCGAGCCAGCCATCGGACACGAACAGCCCACCGCGATCGGCGAACGGCTCCGCCTCGCCGGCGGCCAGCGCCCGCGCGCTGGCCTCGATCCGCGCTGCCATCCCGGCGCGGATGCGCTCGGTATGGCCGAGCGTCATCGCTTTCTGGCTGGTTTCGGAAAAGCCCAGAATCTCGGCCGAAATGGCGCGCTCGCCGGCGCCGTGGATGGTGACGCGCTGGCCGATGGCGGCGTGATGGGAGAGCCCGGCGATCTCGACCGCGAGGCCGGAAACCCCGCGCACCTGGCCGGCCACCGTCGCGACCGGGAGTTCGGCGAGCATTTCGTTGATCTGGCCGAGGGAAGCAAGAAAATCACTGCGCATGGGGCGATCATGCCGGCCGCGCCTTACCAGACGATGAACGCGGGAACGGCATCATCGGATGAATTTTCCAGACATGTCGCCAAGGCGATCTCAACTAATATCATAGTTCCAATGGCACAATAATCATAAATTGATACGACAATATTGTAACAATTATTGCTTTTCATATTGTGATTTAATTAAATTTTCTTAGATTTGTTCATTCGCCAATTAGAAATTGATTGGCATGGAAAACCCTCAAAACTTTAATCGTCACACCTACTTGGATACGCACGTCATCGGCGTTTTTTTTATTTCTTCCAAGCAATCTTCCGGACCTAACCGAAAAATCCGATATATGCTTATCGTCTTCCATAAAGCAGTACAAAGGATTGGCGCAAGGAGATTCGCCAGATCCTGCTTGTTCTCGGTTCGGTATAGTCAGACCATCAAAGAAACATTTCAGTCTATTATCAATATCTCCGCCCTGCTCAAACAGCGTACCGGGGTCTTCGTGCCGCAAGAACAGGATGTCCAAGGCGCAGGCCAGATAGAGAGAATTTCGGACAATTGGCAGGAACGCACCGATACCCTCAACGGGGATTGGCGGACACAAATCTACCTCATAGTCGCGCAGCGGCGGTGGCTTTTCACGATAGTCTGGAAGACTGGGGGGCCTACGAGGCACTTCCACACCACCGACCGTAGAATTTTTATAGGCTCTTGTCTCATGTCGAAGCTGCCGCATAAGGACGTGAGTGTCCCAAAGGTCGCAAAGTTGGGTATGCAATTCATTTCGTATTTTCGAGGCAAATTTCGCGCGCCTGGACCTACCTGCGGGAAGCGGGCCGTCATAGATCAAAGTGAATTTCATCGCCTCTGATGCCTTGGACGAGTCCCGAGGCCCCCGAAATGGTTGAAGCGCCCAGCGGGTTAACCGCTACTGTAACCGTAACTCTCGATACGTATAGTGTAATTTCCCCCTTGGCGTAAGCGCGTGGTCGCAAAACCAACGCACATGCGATAACCAGCCGGACAAAACACTGGAAGCGTCGACCATTTCTTCGATGGACATCAGTTAGCCGTGGGTGCCGCGGTCGGCGCCAGCGGGTCCGACGATGGCGGCGCGGCCGCAGCGCAATGCGGGATGCGGAGCACGAATTCGCGCGCGACCTCCTCCTCGGCGCGGCGGAGGCGAACATCGCGCAGCTTGAGCGCGCTGAGCCCGGAATCGATATAAAGATCGATCGGCACCAGCGCGAGCTGCACGGCAACGGCATAGCGCCCGCCGGCGATGTCCATCAGCGCGTTGTCATTGTCGGTGGCGCGCAGCATGCTCATCCGCAATCCGACCCGCCAGCCGGCGACGAGAAAGGCGTAAATCCCCTGATAGGAGGTGACATCGCCGCGGATCAGGGTGTCGGCGCCGAGCCAGGCGCCGAGTTCTGCCGGCGAGACCGCCTCCAGCGCGCCGATCGTGGTGATGCCATGGCTGGCCAGCGCCGCGTCGATCTCGGGCAGCGGGACGACGGCGAATTCGCGCTGCGCGAGAAAGCCGGTGAAGGTTGTGCGTACGCGGTTGGCATAGGTCCAGCGCCAGCGCGCCCGCGCCGCCGCGCCGCGCAGTGTCACCGGCAGGCCGTTGAGGATGAGATTGCCGCTGCCGTCATAGGCGAACGGCAGCACGGCGACGCGGCGCGGCGCCTTGGCGCAGTAATCGGCGACGATATGCGGGGCGAAACTTTCGGGATCGGTCTCCAGCAGGCGATCGAAGACGCTTTTGCGCCCATGCTCGGCGAGATCGTGCTCGGGCAGAAAAAATGTCTCGATCGGCGCGTTGTCCCTGCTGTAGCCGGTCTCGCGGGAAATCGGGGTGGGCGGCACGGAGAGGGACGGGGGCGGCCCGTTCTCCGGGGATGGATTTTGCGCCGGGGATTCGCGGCTCGCGGTGAGGGCGATTTGCAGCGTGTCAGGGCTGCGCGGGATGCGCAAAATCAGCTCCCGGCTCACCTCCTCCTCGTCGCGGCGCAAATCGACGTCGCGGAGATCGGTGAGATCGAGCAAGGAGTTGATCCCGATATCGCGCCCCGCGACCGCCGGACGCACTTCCATCTTGTATTCCGTCCCCTCGCCACGGAACAGGGTCTCGCCGCTGGCGCCCGAGGCCATGGCGATCTTGAGCGTGACCTCCCAGCCCGCGAGCAGGAACAGGTAATAGACCTCGTAATGCTCGACCTCGCCGTAAACCACGGCATCGACGCCGAGCCAGCGCGCGAGTTCCCGCGGCGAGACGCGGGCGAGCTTGGCATCGTCATCGATGCCGTGCCGGGCGAGCACGGCATCGACATCGGCGACCGGCACGGTGGTGAATTCGCGCGCGCTCAAAAACCCATCGACCACCCGCCGCAAACGGTTGGCGTCGGTCCAGCGCCAATCGGCCAGGCTTTTGGAGTCGCGGAGCGTGAGCGCGACCTTGTCCAGAACGTAATTGCCGCTGCCGCGATCAACGAACGGCAGCACCGCGATCCGGCGCGGCGGCGCCAGCCGGAACGCGGGCGAGATCCGCATGTCGATATGGCCGGGATTGGTTTCGGCGACGCGATCGAACCAGGTCTTGCGGCCATGCGCGTCAACCCCGTACTCGGCGAGGAAGAGCGGCTCGGCGGCGCGCTGCGCGGGGCTCACGCCGGTGCAGCCGGCGAGCAGAAGAAGGGGCGCGAGCCAGCGCCAATGGCGCCGATGCGGCGCGTTTCGGTCGCCGGGTTCGCGGCGCGGCGGGCCGGAAACCCGCTTCAGCAACGGCGACGGCACAGGCGCTCTATTGCCCCTCGGCAATGGCCGCCGGTGCCGCCGGGGCCATGCCGCCGGCGCGGCGAAGCTCCGGCAGATGGCGCCCGAGAAGGGTTTCTACCGCCCGGATTTCCGGCTCGAAGAGAATGGCAAGCCAGGCCCGGGCGCGCGGATCCATGGGCGGCGGCGCGCTCGGCTTGATGAAAAACCGGTTGAAGATGAGGGCGCCGGTGCGCTTGGGCAGAAGAGTATTGCCGATCCAGCGCGCCCAATGCGCGCCGGCGATCCGCCGCGCCCATTCCGCGCGCGGCGCGGCGAAGCCGTTTTCGACCCTCGTCGTGTCGATCCGCGCCAGCGCCCCGGCATCGACATCGAGAAAACGCAGGATATCGGCAAGCACCTGGCGGTCGCCCTGGGCCAGACGGCGAAGATCGTCGTGGAACAGGATGTGGACGCGGTCTTCGCCAAAAAGACGCAGATAGCGCTCGATCTGGCGGGCGTAAAAACCCAGCTCGACATAGAGGTTGGAGACCGCCCAGCCTTTCTCGGCGCTCAGCCAATCCTCCCGCAGCGCCTCGAAAAACGGCAGATGCTGCGCGCCCTCGCGGTAATCCATCAGGTAATGGGAATAGGCGCGCTCGATGGGATCGCGCAACGTGATGATGATGCGGGCCTCTGGCGCCGCCGCGTGGATCCGTGCCGGGGACTCCTCGCACCAGAGATAGGAGGGGCTCGCCTCGCCGATCGCGCGATGGTTTTTCCCGGCCCGAAACAAGCGGAGATAGGCTTCGCGGTCGGAGATGAACACCGGCGAGGCGTAGCGCTGGGCGCGGGAGGGGCGGACCTGGGCAAAATAATGCGGCTCCTTGACATCCTCGGGCATGAAAATTTCCGGATGCTGGCGGAGATACGAATAAAGCGAGGTGGTGCCGGCCTTGGCAGCGCCGACGATGAAGAAATTCGGCCAGATTTCCGAGCGCCGAAAGTGAAATTTATTTCGCTCAATCCGATTCATGGCATAATCTTCCTTCCCCCGCGGCTCGACCCGATGCTTGATAAGCAGGCGCGGTCTAACCGCCAGTGGCTGGCGGCGTTTTCTTCTTCACAATGACGGGATGACGTGCGATTCGGTCTCCATGGCGCCGATACTATGCCCGCTGATCGGCCCACGGAACAGATGGCGCCGGCTGGCAAAACGAAGGCAATCAGCCGGGCGGGGGAACGGATGAGTGGCGCGCGCGGAGTGTTTTTTCTCGATGCCGGCGGCTGCGGCGGTTGCGCGCTGGAGATGCGTCTGGCCCGGGTGGCGCTTGCCAGCGCCGGGCTCCGGCTCGTGTCATCGCCGGCCGAGGCGCGCATCCTGCTCGTCGCCGGCCCGCTGACCCGCGCCATGGAATACGCGCTCGGCGCCGCATGGGAGGCGATGGCGGCGCCGAAATACCTCGTCGCGCTCGGTGATTGCGCGATCGATGGCGGGGTGTTCGCGGGCAGCTATGCCTGTCTTGACGGGCTTTCCGCTTTCGCCCCGAATCTCGTGCTGCGCGGCTGTCCGCCGGCGCCGGACGCCATCGCCGCCGCCCTCGCCGGGCTCTGCCGAGGCGAGACGGCGCCGCTCACCGCCGCGTAATGACGGCGTTCAATGATGGCCGCCAAAGCCGCCGCCGCCGCCGTGGAAGCCGCCGAAACCGCCGCCGTGGAAGCCGCCAAAGCCGGAATGCGCGCCGGCGAAGCCGCCCACATGGCCGCCGGGCCCGCCATACGCATGCGCCCAGTTGCCATGAAAACCGCCGCCATAGCCGTGACCGAAACCGCCATGGTTGAAGTAGCCGCCGTCGCGATAAAACCCCCCATAACCGCCATAGGCGAGGGCGCCGAAGCCGAGAAAGCCGAGCCCCCAGCCCCAGTACGGATCCATCCCGTAGCCACCGTAGCCGCCATAGCCACCGTAGCCGCCATAGCCACCGTAGCCGCCATAACCGCCATAGCCGTAATAAGGGTCGCCGCCATAGCCGCTATAGCCGCCGTAGCCGCCATAGCCGCCATAATCATCGCCGTAGCCGGCGGTATAATAGCTGGCGTCTCCGCCGCAGCCGCCGAGCAAGACGGCGATGCCGAGGGCGGCGAGCAATCGGCGCGGGGTTCGCCTGGCGCGCATCACGGGACGTTCTCCTTCAGCCTCGCGGGAGGCGAGGACATTTGTATCATACATGGCAAGGATTGGCTGTGGGAGGAACTGCCGCGGGAGATCATTTCGGCGTCAACTCCGACGCTCCCGACGCGACAACAACGGAAAGCGGATCGAGAGAATGTGATCGTGTCGCCGGTTTTTCACCGCCCGGATGCCGGTCCGCTCTTTTCACCGCCGGAAAGCCGGCGCATCTCCCCGGTATGCGCGCGCGTCGGCGAGGCCTCATGCCGCTTCTCCTGGCCCTGGCTGTCATCGGCTGGCCGGTTGGCCGGACCGCCAGCGCCCAGCCGGTCGATGATCGGTCGGGCGATGATCCGGCGGTGGCCCCCTCACTCTCGCCGCCGGGGCGGGTCGGACGGGTCGCGGCGCTGCGCGGGGCGGTCGCTCTCCGCCAAGGCGATGCGCCAAGGGGGGTGGCCGGGGGGTGGGGGGCGGCGCGGCGCAACGATCCGCTGAGCAGCTCGAGTTCGCTGATGACCGGCCCCGGCGCCGAGGTCAAGCTCGAAATCGGCCCGTCCCGCCTTTGGCTCGGCGAGAACTCGCGTCTTGCGATCATCCGCCTCGATGACCGCCGCTTCATCGGCCGGCTCGACGCCGGCGCGTTGTTTCTCGACCTCCGCGACCCTGATCCCGGGGAGGCCTGGTATGTCCTCACCACGCGCGCGACGCTGCGCGCCGAGCGCACCGGCCGCTTCGTCATCGAGGCCGGCGATGCCGCGGGCGAAGTCCAGCACGCGACCCGGTTTTCCGCGCTCGACGCGCCGGCGGAGATCGTCAGCGGCCCCCGGCGATTTCGCCTCGGCGTCGAGCGGAGCGGGGTCTTCGTCGGCGCCGCAAGCCCCTATCGCGGCGCCATCGGTGATTTGCAGGTCGACGATTTCACCCTGGCGATGGGCGCGCATGATCCGGCGGAATATGCCTCCTCGCCGCCGGTCTTCGCGCTGCCGCCGCAGGTCGCGCGGATGACCGGGGGCGAAAACCTGCTGGCGGTCGGCACCTGGCGGAACACGTCCGCCTTCGGTCCGCTCTGGTTCCCGCCCGAGAGCGGCGGCTACATCCCCTATACCGCCGGCACCTGGACCTATGTCGCGCCCTGGGGCTGGACCTGGGTCGATAGCACGAGCTGGGGCTTCGCGCCGTTCCATTACGGGCGCTGGGTGCCGGTCGATGGCGGCTGGGCCTGGGCGCCGACGCTGCCCAACGCGCCGCTCAACGCCCCGCCGGTCTATGCCCCGGCGCTGGTCGCCTTCGTCGGGCAGAATGCCGGGGTCGGGATGGGGAGCGGCTTCGGCTTCGCTCTCGGCACGCCGACACTCTATCCCTTCGGCTCGCTCGCCTGGACGCCGCTCTGGCCGGGCGAATTCTATCTCCCGCCGTATCCGGTTGATCGCGCGTATCTGCGCGCGATCAACCGGCTTGCCACCGTCGATCCCGACCACCCCGCCCCACCCGACCCGGCGACGCTGGCGGAGCGTGCCCAAGCGAGTGCCGCGGCGCTGGCCGGGGCGGCCGCGGCGCGGCCGGTCACCGCGACACCGGCGGCGGCGCGCATGGCGGCCAAGGATCCCGAGGTCGTCGATGAAATCCACGTCGATGCCGAGCGGATGATGACCCGCATCCGCCCGGGTTTCGCCCGCGCCATGGCCGCGCGCGGCGCGCTCGCGACGCGGAGCGGCTTTCAGGCCCGCGCAACGGGAATGGCCCCGCTCCCCGCCACCCGCTCGCACGCCTCTTCGCGCCATTGACGCCGGAAAGCGGCCGCCGCCGCGCTCTCCCGGCCCGCCTCCCGCCAGGAATTGACGGGATGTCTTGCAGCCGAGCCGGGTTTGCGTCATGGTGTCCCTCAACTTGGCTGGCGAGCGGAGGGGCGGTTTTTTACCCGACCTGCCGGGCGCCCGCCGAGGATCGCGCGCCGCATGGCGCCGGTTTCCGCTGATGTTTCGCGGTGTCCGCCGATGTTCCGGCCGTGCCGCACGCAACCTTGAGATCGTTCGCCCGACCGTGATTTTTCACCCTTCTCGAACCGCCGATACCGGCCGCGCCCCCCTCGGGGTCGCGGGCGCTGTGCTTGATCGGCGCAAGAATGGTCGCCGCGCGTCTCTTTCCCACTTTTCCCGTCGCCGGTGGAGCTTGCCTCGCGCAGCGCTCCCGGCGCCGCTCCGGAGTTTTCGCCCCCATGACCAAGCGCCTGCTCATCGATGCCTCCCACGCGGAAGAAACCCGCGTGGTCGTGGTCGACGGTAATCGCATCGAGGATTTCGACGTCGAGACCGCCGCCCGCAAGCAGATCAAGGGCAATATCTATCTCGCCAAGGTGGTGCGGGTCGAGCCCAGCCTCCAGGCGGCTTTCGTCGAATACGGCGGCAATCGCCATGGTTTCCTCGCTTTCAGCGAAATCCACCCCGATTACTACCAGATCCCGGTTGCCGACCGGCAGAAGCTGCTGGCCATGCAGGCCGCCGCCGCGCGCGACGACGAGGACGCCGACGACGAACCGCCCGCCACCCCATCGCTCTCCGACCAACCGGCGGCGGAAAACCTTCCCCCGCTTGTCGCCGACCCTGCGGTTGGCGATGCCGATTCCGGGGCCGATTCCGGGGCCGCTTCCGGGGCCGACGGCGGCGAAAGCCTGGCCGAGGCCGCCGCGATTTCCGCGCGCGAGCAAGCGGAGAGCGACCAAGCGGGGGGCGACCAAGCGGGGGGCGACGGGGCCGAGAGCGAGCCGCCCGAGACTTTCGGCGGGAGCGAAGGCGAAACCAGCGACGAGGGGCGCGAGCCACGCCTTCTGCCGCGCTTTCTGCGCCAGTACAAAATCCAGGAGGTCATCCACCGCCGCCAGATCATGCTGGTCCAGGTGGTGAAGGAGGAGCGCGGCAGCAAAGGCGCGGCCCTCACCACCTATATCTCGCTCCCCGGCCGCTTTTGCGTCCTCATGCCGAATTCGCCGCGCGGCGGCGGGGTTTCGCGCAAGATCACCTCGCTCGCCGATCGCCGCCGCCTCAAGGAAGTGATCGCCGAACTCGGCATTCCGGACGGGATGAGCATGATCGTCCGCACCGCCGGGGCCAATCGTCCGAAACCCGAGATCAAGCGCGATTGCGAATATCTGTTGCGGCTCTGGGACGACATTCGCGAAACCACCCTCGCCTCGATCGCCCCGGCGCTGATCTATGAGGACGCCTCGCTGATCAAGCGCGCGATCCGCGATGTCTATTCGCGCGACATCGACGAGGTGATCGTCGATGGCGAGGCGGGCTGGCGGAACGCGCATGAATTGATGCGCCTCCTGATGCCGAGCCACGCGCGCAAGGTGATCGCGTGGAACGATGGCGGCACGCCGCTGTTTGCCCATCACCAGATCGAATCCCAGCTCGAGGCGGTGTTGAGCCCGACGGTGCAGCTTCGCTCCGGCGGCTATCTGGTGATCAACCAGACCGAGGCGCTGGTCGCGATCGACGTCAATTCCGGCCGCTCGACGCGCGAGCGCGATATCGAGGACACCGCGCTCCGCACCAATCTCGAAGCCGCCGAGGAGGCGGCGCGGCAATTGCGGCTGCGCGATCTCGCCGGGCTGATCGTCATCGATTTCATCGACATGGAACAGCGCCGCCACAATCTTCAGGTGGAGCGGCGGCTGAAGGAGGCGCTGCACCAGGATCGCGCCCGCATCCAGGTCGGCGCCATCAGCCATTTCGGCCTCCTGGAAATGAGCCGCCAGCGGCTCCGCCCCTCGCTCACCGAAACCAGCCTCGTCACCTGCCCGCATTGCGGCGGGCTCGGTCATGTCCGCAGCACCGAAAGCGCCGCGATCCATGTGCTCCGCGCGGTCGAGGAAGAAGGGGCAAAACGCCGCGCCGCGGAAATCGCCGTGCATGCCGCGGCGCCGGTGGTGCTCTATGTTCTCAACAACAAGCGGACCCTGCTTTCGGAGATCGAGGCGCGGTTCGGGATGCGTGTTGCGTTCCAGATCGACCCCAGCCTGACCGGCCAGCAAATCCGCATCGAGCGCCTCCGCGCCCAGACCCACGCCGAGGCCGAACCCGCCGCCTCGCGCCCCCCCGCTTCGGGCCCTACCGCGCGCGCGCCGGCCGAGATCAGCGCGGCGGCAGAGGCGCCCGCCGTGGTTAAACCCGCCGCGGAACAGCCGGCCGCGGAAGATTCGGCCGAGGGCAGGCTCGCCGAGGGCGAGGAGCGCAAGCGCCGCCGCCGCCGCCGCCGCCGGGGCGGGAGCAAGCGCCGCGAGGAGGCGGCGTCCCTGAACGATGCCGCCGCGCCGGCATCGGCCGCCGAAGAGGACGAGGACGCCGCCGAGGCGCTGGCGTTCGCGGCCCCCGAGGTGTCGGCCCCCGAGGTGTCGGCCCGCGAAGCCGCGCCGGAGGTGGTTTCCGAACCCGTTGCCGCGCCAATTCCGGGGCCGGTTGCGGCCGAGACGCTGCCGCCATTGGCGCCCGAGCCTGTTCCTGAACCCGAACCCGAAGCCGTGTCGCCGGGCGAGGAGGCGCCGAAGCGCCGCGCCCGCGCACCCCGCCGCACGCCCACGGCGCGCCGCCGCAAGACCGTGGCCGAGGGTGAGACGCTTCCGGATCTCGCCCTGCCCGGCGCGCCGCAGCCCGATTTGCCGGTGCTCACCGCGCCGCCCGCCGCCCCGGCCCCCATGGCCGTCACCGCCCCCGAGGTCACCACCCCCGAGATCACCACCCCCGACCCGGACCCCGCCGCGGCCCCGATGGTTCAGCCGACCA
Source organism: Pseudomonadota bacterium (assembly GCA_021851785.1). GTDB lineage: Bacteria > Pseudomonadota > Alphaproteobacteria > Acetobacterales > Acetobacteraceae > Acidibrevibacterium. The sequence goes on along the minus strand of JAJZBV010000010.1, from coordinate 243 downwards.
TCGTCGCCGACGCACCCCCCGAAGCCCCGCGCAAGCGCGGCTGGTGGCGCCGGTAAGCCTGTCCCTGACCGAACATTTCCGCCGAGAGGGCGGCGGATCGAGGCGGCCTCGGTCATGCGGGCGGGCGGGTTCACAACCCATCTGTTCCCGATTCCCGAGGCGCAGACAACGGGGAAGCTGACGCTCGCCTCCGCCATCACCCTCCCCGGCGACATCCTGCCCGCTTGCGCCGATCACCGCCCG
>JAJZBV010000047.1 GCA_021851785.1 Pseudomonadota bacterium | reverse complement strand
TTCCGGCGTCGCTGTGCTATGCTTCTCCATGGCGTGATCTCCCTCGGCGCTCAAACGCCGAGTCTGGTGGTTGAACTCACCCGGAGATTACGCCACCCAGAATTTCCACACACTTCACGACACGACCTCTCTCGCGAGCTTCGAGAGACTGCAGGACTTTCAGGATAGCGGGCGCCGCGATCTGGCGGATTGGTTCGTCTCCAAACGCCACGTTGGCGAAGCCAAGGAGCCACTCAACCTTTGCCATGGTCGCCTCTGACCGCTTCTCCCGCCGGAGCTTCGCGACATACTCAGCGGCGATGTGGCGGAACGTCGGGGCGTCCGCCCGAGCCTGAGCCTGTCGCTTTTTTTCGAGCGCCGGATCCAGGCCATCCGCCAGTATGCGTTTCGCGTCCTCTCGCGCCGCCGGGCGCCGCGCCAACGGAACCGTGGGGTAGACCCCGAGCGCGAGCGGCTTTTGCTTGCCGTCGAACCGATAGGCGAACCGCCATAATCGGGCGCCGGTCGGCGCAGCCATAGCTGGAGTCCGCCACCGTCGGTCGGTATCCCCCTACATTATGGCGATTTATCAGTGGCATAAGAGGGCCATAGCGTGGCCCTGGCGGTGAAAAGAAACAATGGAGAAGAGGGAAATGGTGCCCAGGGGCGGAATCGAACCACCGACACTGCGATTTTCAGTCGCATGCTCTACCAACTGAGCTACCTGGGCAACCGGGTCGGGTGGACATAGCCGATGCCCGGGGCGGGATCAACCCGGGTGCGCGCGGCCGGGAGAGGGGGGTCTCTCAGGGTTTTCCCTCTGGATTTTCCCTCTGGGGCGAGTTGCTCTAGGGTGGGCGGATGCAGGATCGATCCCCAAACGAGCCGATCGTCGCCGATGTCGCGATCATCGGTGCCGGGCCCGCCGGGCTGTTCGCCGTGTTCGAGTGCGGGATGCTGAAGCTCCGCGCGGTGCTGATCGACGCGCTCGATGCCCTCGGCGGACAATGCACCGCGCTGTATCCGGAAAAGCCGATCTATGACATCCCGGCGATTCCCCGCATCGAGGCGGGCGGGCTGATCGACGCGCTGGAGCGCCAGATCGCGCCGTTTCAGCCGCAAATTCTGCTCGGCCGGCGGGTCGAGCGGCTGTCCGGCGGGCGCGGCGCCTTTCGGCTCGCGACCGATCGCGGCGAGACGATCGCGGCGAAGGCGGTGATCATCGCCGCCGGCGCCGGCGCTTTCGGCCCCAATCGGCCGCCGCTCTCCGGGCTCGCGGCGTTCGAGGCGAGTGGCGCGGTGCAATATTACGTTCGCGAGCGCGAGGCGTTGCGCGGGGCGCGGGTGGTGATCGCCGGCGGCGGCGATTCGGCGCTCGATTGGGCGCTCGGGTTGCGGGGGATCGCGGAGAGGATTTTTCTCATCCATCGCCGCGCCAAATTCCGTGCCGCCCCGGAGAGCGCGGCGCAGGTCGCGGCCGCCGCCGCGCGCGGCGAAATCGAGATGGTGATCCCCTATCAGCTCGCGGAACTCGTCGGTGCGGGCGGGCGGCTCGAAGCGGTGGTGGTCGAAAGCCTGGACGGCGCCCGCCGGAGCCTCCCGGCCGACCGGTTGCTCGCCTTTTTCGGCCTCGCGACCGATCTCGGCCCGATCGCCGGCTGGGGGCTCGATCTCGCCCAGCATCAGGTGCGGGTCGAGCCCGCGACCTGCGAGACCAATCTCCCCGGCGTGTTCGCGATCGGCGACGTGGCGCAGTATCCCGGCAAGCTCAAGCTGATTTTGCAGGGGTTCAGCGAGGCGGCGCTGGCGGCGCATGCCATCCATCCGATCGTCTATCCCGACCAGGCGCTGCATTTCGCCTATTCGACGACGACCGGCGTCGCGCCCCTCCCGCCCTGATCGCGCCTTTCCGATGTGGGGCTCAGCTCTGGCGCCAGGGAAGCCCGGCCGCCTTCCAGCCGCCGAGCTGCCCGCGCCTTCCCTCGCCATCGAGCGGCCCCTCGAACCCGCCGGCGACGTTGAAGCAGCGCGCGAACCCCGCCGCCTCGGCCGCCTCGGCGGCGGCGCGGCTGCGCACCCCGCTGCGGCAGAGGAAAAAGAGAGGCGCGGCGGGGTTGCAGCCGGCGTCGCGGAGTGAAGCGCAAAAATCCTCGGCGATCGCCATCTCGGGATAGACCTGCCAGGAAATCAGCAGCGCCGAACGCCCGAGCGGGCCGAGATCGGGCACGCCGACGAACTGCCATTCGGGGACGGTTCGCACATCGCACAGCACGGCGTGCGGCGTCTCCGCCAGACTGGCCCAGGCGTCCCGCGGTGCGACATCCTCGATCACGCAACCCTCCCTTTCCCGTTGGGGTCTTTTCTCGCTGTCCCCCACGCGGCATGCTGGCGGCCGAGGAGAACGCCATGACCGTAACCGAAACCGCCCCCGCCCGCCAGCCGCTCTGGCGGCCCAGCCTTTCGGATGCGGTCGGCGAGACCCCGCTCCTTCGTCTCCGCCGCGCCTCGGAGATGACCGGCTGCACCATCCTTGGCAAGGCGGAATTCATGAACCCGGGCGGTTCGGTGAAGGACCGCGCCGCCCTCGCCATCATTCAGGACGCCGAGGCGCGCGGCGCGCTTCGTCCCGGCGGGCTGATCGTCGAGGGCACGGCGGGCAATACCGGCATCGGCCTGACGCTGGTCGGCCATGCCCGCGGCTATCGCGCGGTGATCGTGATGCCGGAGACGCAGAGCCAGGAGAAGATCGATTTTCTCCGCATGATCGGCGCCGATCTGCGCCTGGTGCCGGCCAAGCCCTATCGTGATCCCGGCAATTACGTGCATGTCTCGCGCCGGCTCGCCGAGGAGCTGGGTGGGGTCTGGGCCAACCAGTTCGACAATCTCGCCAATCGCGAGGGCCATCGCGCCACCACCGGGCGCGAGATCTGGGAACAGACCGAGGGGCGGATCGACGCCTTCACCTGCGCCTGCGGCACCGGCGGCACGCTCGCCGGCGTCGCCTTCGCGCTCAAGGAGCGTGATCCGACGATTCGCGTCGTGCTCGCCGATCCGGAAGGGAGCGGGCTCTACGGCTGGGTGAAGGCGAATGACCTCTCGGTTTCGGGCAGTTCCATCACCGAGGGCATCGGCCAGTCGCGGGTGCCGGCCAATCTCGAAGGCGCGCCGATCGATGACGCGCTCCGCATCCCCGACGCCGAGGCGCTGGAGGCGATTTTCACCCTGCTGATCGAGGACGGGATTTCGGTCGGCGGCTCGGCCGGGATCAACATCGCCGCCGCCATTCGTCTCGCGCGCGAGATGGGGCCCGGCCACACCATCGTCACCATTCTTTGTGACGGCGGCGCGCGCTATCAGTCGAAACTGTTCAATCCCGATTTTCTGCGCGCGAAGAACCTGCCGGTGCCGCCCTGGCTCGCAACTGGGCTCGCGGGCGGGGAGGCCGTATCCGGGCGCGCCTAAAAAATCCCTCGCGCGCAGGCGGTCATCGGCTCAAAAGCCGAAGGCGAAGCCGATGCGGATGGTGAAATCGCTGGTGGTGCTGGAGGGTTCATAGAAGCCGGCGCCGTTGGTCGGGCTCGCGCCATAGCCGAAATGGGTATAATCGAGCCCGCCATAGAGATGGATGCGGTTGGCGAGCAGGTAATCGGCGCCGATTCCGGCTTGCAAGAGCGCGGTATCGCCGAGCGAGAAATTCATCGGCCCATAGCCCTCCGCCGCCAGGGCGCCGCCCGAGGCATTGGCGCTGCCGCCGAGCGTCTCCGCCCAGCCGAGCCGGCCGGTGAGCACGAGGCGGGTGTTGAGGGCGTAATCACCGCGCACGCCGAAGCCGAGGAAGCCGTTCGAATGATCCTCGTTATAGCCGCCCGGCCCCTGAAGATCGCTCTGCCAGTCGTGATAGCCGCCCTGGATGAACGGGATCAGCATGAGACTGGGGCTGAACAGGAAGCCCTTGCCGAGTTCGACGCTGACATTGTTGGTGGTATCGTTCGAATTGGCGCGGAGCGGCGTGCCGCCGATGGTCGCGCCGTTATAGCCGAACGAGCCGCTGCCATAGCTGTAGCGGACACCGGCATAGAGATTGCTGATGCCGAGCGCGTCCACCATGGTGGTGATCTTGCCCTCGAGACCAGGCAACGTGCCGGATTGGCTGTCCAATGTGTTCCCGGCCCCGTCATGCTCGGTATAATTCTGGATCATCGCGGTCGCCGCGATGCCGATCTCGTTATTGACGTTGACGACGGCGAGATCATCGGCGCGGGCGACCAATGGCGCTACCAATGACGCGAGCAGAGCGGCGGTGAGGGCGGCGAGAAAGGGGCGCATGAAAATCCGGGCGGCTCGGGCGGCGGTCGGTTGCAGTGGAGAGAGAGTATTACACCAACCCCTACCGATTTGTTGAGATCTGTTTTTTTCCGCCGTGGCTCGGCGGCCGCTACAAGGCTAATCCGTCCCCGGCGGTGGCGGCGGGATGGTCGGGGGGTGGGTTTTTTCCTCGTTCAGCAATTGCTCGTCGAGGTTTTGCAATTCCTTGTTGATGTCGCGTTCGCGCGCGACGTCGGGGGCAACGCCGGTTTCGTGCTCCTTGGCGGTGACGCTGCCCTCGGTCGGCTGATGGGGGAGCGAATCCCAGATATTGCCGATCCGCTGCGGCGGGGCGGGCGGGTTCGTCTGCGCGAAACCGCCGGCCGGGACGAGCGCCACCAACAAGCCCAGGATGACGCCGACGGTTCGGCGGTTAAGGGGCGGGGAGGGCATGTGACAACCGGCTTTCGCGCCATCTCGCTCGAGAACGCCCATGCGTTTGGGCTTCCCGCCAGCCTAATCCCTGGCTACGCTGGGTTCAATTGTCCGATGAGCTGGCGCCGGATGGGTCGGGGGCATCGCCATCGAGCACGGCGCTGCCCTGATTGTTGAGAAGATCGCCGTCGGGATCTCCCTCCAGCACGTTTTTCGGCAGCGGCGGCGAGGCCGGGGTGCAGGTTGCGCCGTTGAGCGCCGCGGCGCCCAGATCGACCGCGGCGAAACCGCCGCCGGGGAGGGCGGGAAAGACCGTGACCGGGGCGGAGGAATCGGTACCGCCCGGCGGCGTCGGGTTCGCGCTCGCCGGACAATCGGCGGGGGCGGCCGGCGGTGGCTGGCCGGCCCTGGCCGCCGCGAGGGGGGGCAGCAAGGGGATCAGCAGCAACATACCGGCCATCATCCATCGCATGCGGCGAGCCTGCCCGAAATTCCCTAACGACGGGTTATCGCGAGCATGAGCGGCTCGAACACCAGGGTCGCGATCAGGGTGCAGGCGAGGCTGAGCAGCAGCAGCGCCCCGAGACTCGCGGTTCCCGGATGATGCGAGAGCGCGAGCGAGCCGAATGCCGTTCCGGTGGTGGCCGCCGAGAACAGGATGGCGCGTGCCGTGGCGGTGCCGAGAAATCGGGTCGCGCCTTCCCGCCAGTTCATCACGAAATAGATATTGAACGAGACCCCGACCCCGAGCAGCAAGGGGAGCGCGATGATATTGGCGAAATTGAGCGTCATCCCGGCGAGCCGTATGCCGACCACCGTCAGCAGCGCGGAGAGCAGCAGCGGCGCCAGCACCAGCGCCGCGTCGCGCGGCCGGCGGAGGGCCGCGAGCAAAATCACCGCGATCGCCGCGAGCGCCCCGATCACCGCGTGCGTGAAGGCGGTGATGATGGTGGCGCTGGTTTCGACGATGATCACCGCCATGCCGCCGGCCGTGGGGGCTATGGCGCGGACGGCGGCGACGAAGGCCGCGAGCCCGGCGCTGTCGTGGCCGGCGGGCGTCGCCAGCGCCTCGACCCGCACCCGGCCATCGGGGCTGCGCCAATCGCGGATGATCTCGGGCGGCAGATCGGCGCGCGTCACCGCTTTCGCCGCGAGCGCGATGCGAAGACGCGCCAGTTCCTCGGGCAGAAACCGGGTCAGGGCGCCGTTCATCGCCATCAGCGCGGCGTCGGGCGCGGCGGCGAGGCGGGCGAGATCGGCATCGATCCGTGCCAGCGGGTGATCTTGCGGCAGTTTTTGCAGTGCCGGGGCGAGCGCGCTCCGCGCCGTCGCGATCGCGAGCCGGATCTGGTCGGCGGTGACCGGCGCCGTCTCGCGCGGGGCCAGCGTCGTCGCCAGCACGCTGGCTGCGTCCTGGATCAGGGCGAGCTTGGCCGGCTGATCGGCGGGCACGAAGCGGTCGAGGGTGAGGACATCGGCGACCTGCGGCAGATGATCGAGCCTTGCCGCCAATTGGTCCGCGGCGTCGGCGTCCGGCGTCAGAATGTCGATGCTGGTCGGGTTGGTGAGCGGGTCGTCCATGAGGTCATGGAGGGTGCGCATCGCCTCGCCATGCGGGTTCTTGGTGTGCAGCGGATCGGAATCGAACCCGAGATGGGGGAGCAGGAACAGACCGAGCAGGGCGAGCGCGGCGAAACCGGTCAAGAGCGGCGCGCGGCCGCGATCGAGACGGCGCTCCAGGGCATCGCCGGCCGCGAACCCGATCGCGCGCGCCTCGCCTTGCGGGCGGGCGAGGGTGAGAAACGCCGGCAGAAACAAAATCGTGCAAAGAAACGCGATGATCATGCCGGTGCCGGCGATGAGGCCGAGTTCGGCAACCCCGGCGAAGGCGGTCGGCACGAACGCGTAAAACCCGGCGGCGGTCGCCGTTGCTGCGATCAGGATCGGCCCGCCGGCGGCGCGCGCCGTCGCCGCCAGCGCCGCGCCGGAATCGGGGATGTCGTGGTGGGCCTCGCGATAGCGGACGGTGAACTGGATCGCGAAATCGACGGCGATGCCGACGAACAGAATGGCGAAGGCGAGCGAGACCAGATTGAGCGTGCCGACCGCGAGCGCCGCGAACCCGGTGGTGAGCGCGAGCCCCAGCCCCAGCGTCGCGAGAATGGGGAGAATGAGGCGGAGACCGCGCACTGCGAGCGCGAGCCAGAGCCCGATCAGCGCGAGGCTGGCGAGGGTGTCGAACAGCATGCCTTGGGCGAGCGAGGAAAACTCCTCGTCATCGAGGGCGACCTCGCCGGTGAGCCGGACATGGGCGCGGCCGGCGGCGACGAAGGGGAGCCCGGCGGCGGCGGCCCGGATCGCGTCACTCGCCGCCTTGCCCGGCGCCAGTGCGCCGTGATCGAGCACCGGCTGGACGAGCACGAAGCGATAGCGCCCGGCGAGATCGGCGAGCTTGCCGCCACCGATCAGGCGCTGCCAGGAGAGCGGCGCCGGATGGCCATCGGCGCTGGCCGCCAGCGTCGCGTGAAAGCTCTGGAGCGCCGGCAGATAGGGGGTGAGATCGGCCTCGCCCTGCGCGACCCCCATGCCGATCAGCGCCAGCGCTGAAAAGAGGCCGCGCGCCGAGGGGTCGGCGGCGAGCTGGCCGAGAAAGGGCTGGGCGTCGATGATCCGGTCGAGGAGCTGGCCGAGATCGGCCCGATCGAGAAACAGCAGCCCCTCGCGCGCGAAAAAAGGCAGCGCGTCGGGGCGCGTGACCGCCCGGAAATGGGCGGGATCGGCGGCCAGCGTCTGTGCCAGCGCCGCCGCCGTCGCCTCCGCTTCCTCGGGAATCGCGGCGTCGATCACCACCACCAGCGGGTCAGACAGGGTCGGGAAGGCGCGGGCGAAGGCGATTTCGTTCTGGCGCCAGGGAAGGCTCGCCGCGAACATATGATCGGTATCGGTATCGACGCCGAGATGGCGCGCGGCGAACCCTCCGGCGAGGGCCGCGAGGGCGAGGGCGAGGGCGGTCATCAACAGGGCATGGCGGCGGCCGAGAGCGACCGCGTCGGCGAGCAGGCGCGCGAGCATGGGGATATCCGTCTGACTGGCGGGTTTCTCTCACGCATCTTGCCGCCGACACAAGAGCGCGGCAGGCTCGCGTGATTAACGCCGCCTAGAGTGCGATCGTTTTATGTCGAACCGGAAATCGGTTCGACATAAAACGTGAATCGCACTCTAACCTTATTGATAGAGACCGATTTACGTTTTAGCTGGGATCGCCAGTGGTGATCACAGCTAAAACGATCAGGCTCTAGGGAGAAACCAAAATGCCGCTTGCCCGCCCACGTCCGCCATTTCGCGCCGATCACGTCGGCAGTCTGCTGCGCCCGCCGCGTCTCCGCGCCGCGCGCGCCGAGCACGCCGCCGGCCGGATCGGCGCCGGCGCACTCCGCGCCATCGAGGACGAGGCGATCATCGCCGCGATCGGAAAGCAGGAGGCGATCGGCCTTCGCGCCGCGACCGATGGCGAATATCGCCGCGCCTATTGGCATTTCGACTTCCTCGCCGGCCTGCACGGCGTCGAGATGTATGAGCCGGCGGAGAAAGTGGCGTTCAAGGGCGCGACCCTGCCGCATGCGCTTCGCGTCACCGATCGCGTCGCCTGGCGCCGGCCGGTGATGATCGAGGATTTCCGTTTCACCGCCGGGCATGTCCGCCAGGCCGTTCCGAAACAGACCATCCCCTCGCCGAGCGTGCTCCATTTTCGCGGCGGGCGGCAGGCGATCGACCGCGCGATCTATCCCGAACTCGATGGCTTCTTCGCCGATCTCGGCACCGCCTATCACGACGCGGTCGCCGCCTTCGCCGCCGCCGGCTGCCGGTATTTGCAGCTCGACGAGGTCAATATCGCCTATCTCTGCGACCCCGAGCAGATCGAGGGGCTGAAGCGTCGGGGCGAGCATGTCGAGGGGCTGCTCGACATCTATGCCGATCTCATCAACCGCGCGATATCCGGGCGGCCGGCGGAGATGGTGGTCAGCATGCATCTCTGCCGCGGCAATTTCCGCTCCACCTGGATCGCGAGCGGCGACTATGAGCCGGTCGCCGAGACCCTGTTCAACCGCATCGACGTCGATGCCTATTTCATGGAATACGACAGCGAGCGCGCCGGCGGCTTCGCGCCGCTCCGCTTCGTCCCGCGAGGCAACAAAATCGTCGTCCTCGGCCTCGTCACCAGCAAGAGCGGCGCCTTGGAGAGCAAGGACGCGCTCAAGCGGCGGATCGAGGACGCCTCGCGCTATCTGCCGCTCGAACAGCTCGCGCTTTCGCCGCAATGCGGCTTCGCCTCGACCGAGGAGGGCAATCTCCTCACCGAGGCCGAGCAATGGGCGAAGCTCGAACTCTGCGTCGCGGTGGCCGAGGAGGTGTGGGGCGGGCTGTAGCGGCCTTCACGTCCGGGGGCGGCGTTTTCGGGGTGAAATGGCACCATTCGGCGGCGACGCAGCGCCAGCATTCGGGCGTGCGGGCGCGGCAGACATAGCGCCCGTGCAGGATCAGCCAGTGATGGGCATCGCGCAGCGTCTCCGGCGGCAGGCGCTTGAGCAGCGCCTCCTCGACCGCGCGCGGCGTCTTGCCGGGGGCGAGGCCGGTGCGGTTGCTTACGCGAAAAATATGGGTATCGACCGCCATCGTCGCCTGCCCGAAAGCGACATTGAGGACGACATTGGCGGTCTTGCGCCCGACCCCGGGCAGCGCCTCGAGGGCGGCGCGATCGCCGGGCACGACGCCGCCATGGCGCTCGACGAGCAGCCGCGCGAGTTCGGCGAGATGGCGCGCCTTGGCCTGCCAGAGCCCGATCGAACGGATGAACGGGGCGATGCCCTCGGCGCCGAGCGCCGCCATCGCCCGCGCATCGGGGGCGGCGGCGAACAGCGCCGGGGTTGCGCGGTTGACCGCGGCGTCGGTGGTCTGCGCCGACAAAACGACGGCGACCAGGAGCGTGAACGGATCACGATAGCGAAGCTCGGTGCGCGGGTCGGGGTTGGCGCGGGCGAGGGCGGCGATGAAGTGCCGCGCCGCATCCGCCGAGAGCGGCTTGGCCGCGCCCGGGCGCGAGGATTTCGGCGGCTTGAGGGCGACCTTCGGCATGTCCTGCTTCTCGCGCCGCAAACTTGAGATGACAAGCGCGAACGGATGCCTGATCTTGGGCGCCATGCGCGGGCACGGCGCGGCGATATGAGCGACATGGCGACCGAGGTGCCGCTGTTCGAGGCGGTGATCGTGCCGCATCGCAGCCTCTCGCGGCGCGGCCTGGTCGGGCTGATCGCGGCCGTCGGCGCCGCGAGCGGCCTGACCGCGTTGCTGTTCTTCCTGCTCGGCGCGTGGCCGGTCGCGGGCTTCAGCGGTGCCGAGATCGTGCTCGCCGCCGTTCTGATCCGCGCCCATGCGCGGGTTGCGCGCGAGAGCGAGGTGGTGCTGCTGTCCGCGCGCCGGCTCCGCGTGATCCGCACCGACCGCAAGGGGGCGCGGCGGGAGAGCGTGCTCGATCCGTCCTGGCTCCGCGTCGAATTGCGCGAGCGCCCGGGGCGGGTGCCGGCGCTTCTGCTTGCAGGCCCGCGCCAGCAGCACGAAATCGCCACCCGGCTTGGCGAGGCGGAAAAGCGCGACCTCGCCGAGGCGCTCGCCGAAGCCCTCTATGCCTGGCGCAACCCGCGTTTCGATAACCCCCAGCTCCGCGAAGCACCGCCCCGAGGTGATCCGTGACGCGACCCGCTAGTGTCCTGCCCCTGAAATGCTTTGGCATTTCAGGGATCAGCAGGCCACTGAAAACAAAGAGCGAGTGTCCCTGAAATTCGCTTGCGAATTTCTGAAACGGGACACTAGCCGCCGGTGACACTCATGTGGCGGGCGAGGGCGGGGCGGCGGTGGTCGCGGTCGATGATGAAATCATGGCCCTTCGGCTTGCGCGCGATCGCCGCCAGAATCGCCTCCTGCAGCGCGTCGTCGCTCGCGTCCCGGCGGAGGGTGGCGCGGAGATCGGCGGCATCCTCCTGGCCGAGGCACATGAACAGCGTCCCCGTGCAGGTGAGGCGCACGCGGTTGCAGGATTCGCAGAAATTATGCGTCATCGGCGTGATGAAGCCGATCCGCCGCCCGGTTTCGGCGACCGTGTCATAGCGTGCCGGCCCGCCGGTGCGATAGGCGCTCGGCGTCAGCGTCCAGCGTTCGTGGAGCCGCGCCCGGATCAGCGAGAGCGGCAGATATTGCGCCGTGCGATCACCCTCGATCTCGCCGAGCGGCATGGTCTCGATCAGGCAGAGATCGAACCCGTGCTCGCCGCACCAGGCGAGCATGGCGTCCACCTCATGCTCGTTCACCCCCTTGAGCGCGACCATGTTGATCTTGACCGCGAGGCCGGCGGCCTTGGCGGCGAAGATGCCGTCCAGCGTCCGCTCGATCCGGCCCCAGCGGGTGATGGCGGTGAAAGTCGCGGCGTCCAGCGTATCGAGGCTGACATTGATCCGCCGCACCCCGGCGGCGCGCAGCCCCTCGGCGAAGCGGGCGAGCTGGCTCGCGTTGGTGGTCAGCGTCAGCTCCTCCAGGCCGCCGCCGAGCCGCGCGCCGAGACCCTCGATGAGGCGCATGACATCGCGCCGGACCAGCGGCTCGCCGCCGGTGATGCGGAGTTTGGTGACGCCGAGCGCGATGAAGGCGCCGCAAAGCCGCTCCAGCTCCTCGAGCGAGAGGATTTCCGCCTTCGGCAGGAAGGTCATATCCTCGGCCATGCAATAGACGCAGCGGAAATCGCAGCGGTCGGTGACCGATACGCGGAGATAGGTGATATCGCGGCCGAATGGATCGCGCATATGTCGCCAAACCCCTGCCTTACGCCGGCTTCGCCCCCGGGCTTTGCCGGGCGGCGTCCGATCTCCCTAAATTCAGCCTTGGCACGACGCAACGCAAGAGGGAGAGCGGGGCGCGGCGAAAATTAGGGCTCGTCCTCGGCGATGATTTCGAGCGGCACGCTGGCGATGTTCATCAGAATTTTGCCAATGTGCTCGAAATTGACCGTGATCCGGTCGCCGATCGCGGATTGCACCTGGCCGACCCCCCATTCCGGCCGGGCGGGATTGCGAACCCATTGGCCGGGTTCGATCGGCGAGGTCGGGCGCGGCGCCATGGCGGCACCGGTTATGCGCGATCGGGCCGGGCGCGTCGAGGCGTTGATTTTGAGGAGTCGTGATATGACAGCGAATGCGTCGTCCCTGCTGGTGGCTGAGTTGGTGGCGGCCCGGCTCTGCCATGATTTCAGTGGCTTGATCGGGACGCTGGGCGGCGCTTTGGAAAGCGTCGGCGAGGAAAGCGGGGCGGCGGCCGAAAACGACGAGGCACTCGCGCTCGCGCGTGAGGCGGCGGCGGCGCTCGGCCTTCGGCTCCGCCTCTGGCGCGGGGCGTGGACGGGGATGAATGAGGCGATGACGATCCCCGATCTCTTCGCCCTGCTCCGCGCCTTGCCGGCGGCGCGTCGGGTGCGGCTGGCGGCGACCGGCATCCCCGACGATGTCGCTTTCGCGCCCGAGGATGCGCGGGTGATCCTCAATATCCTGATCCTCGCCGTCGAATCCGCGGCCGATGGCGGCGGCGTTCTGCTCGCCGGGCAGCCGGGCGGCGATCTCGCGGTCATCCTCGAGGGCCAGGCCGCCGCCTGGCCGACGGGGCTCGCCGCCTGGCTCGCCGATGACGCCGCGGCACTCGCCGCCTGCGATCAGCCGCACATGATCCAGGGGCCGCTCACCGCGCTGATCGCCCGGGCCAGCGGCGCGACACTCTCGCCGTTGCTCGCGACCGGTCCCGGTGCCGGCCCGGCGCCCCTCCTGGTCCGCCTCGCCGGCGGCGCGTAGCGGCCGTTCGCCTCGCGTCGCGCTCAGCGTGCCGCGGCGAGCACGGCCCGGACGGCGAGCGCCGCGTAGGCCGCGGGAGTGAGCGCCCCCTCCGGCCGGTGCCAGCGCGGCGCCTCGTTCAGCATCGCGAACAGCGACAAGGTCAGCGGCGCGAGGAGGGCGGCGGCGCGTTTGGGGGCGGCGGCGGCCAGTGCCTCACGGAACAGGGCGAGCAGCCAGCGTTCGCGGGTGCGGAGATCCTGGCCGCGGGCTTCGGGCAGGAACCGCGCCGCTTCGCGCAGCAAGCGCTGCCCGTTGGCGCCCGGCCCGGCGATGAAGGCGAGATAGGCGCCGGCGAGCGCGTCCAGGCGCGGGCGCGGCGCCAGCGTCTCGTCATCGGCACGCTCGACGGCGGCGAGCAGCGCCAGCAGATGCGCGTCCAGGACGGCGTAGAGCAGATCCTCCTTGGTGAAATAGTAATTAGTGACGCCATTGGCGGTGATACCGAGCGAGCGGGCGAGGCCGACGAGAGAGGCGCGCTGGTAGCCTTGCGCGGCAAACAGCGCCGCCGCCTGTTCGCGGATCACCGCGCGGCGGGCGTCAAAGCCCGGGGCGCGGCGGCTCGGCAGACGAGGGTCGGGGCGGGGGGCGGGGCGGGCGGGCATGAAGGCGATCATTCCGCAAGCGGCGATCAGCCGCAAGCGGGGCGGTTGAAGGGCGGGGTTTTCCGCGCCTATTCTCGCCGCCGCCGTCAAGAAACCACCGCGGGAACACGGATCCATGACCGATGCCGACCGGCCACTTTACACCCATCCCCAGCTTCGTCGCCTGCTCGACCCGCAAAGTGTCGCCCTGGTCGGCGCGAGCGAGCGGGCAGGGTCGTTCGGCAACCGGGTCGCGGCCAATATGGCCGGGTTTCGCGGCCGCCTTCATCTGGTGAACGCCCGCTACCCGCGGATCGGCGACCAGCCCTGCCATCCCTCGCTCGCCGCGCTGCCGGAAGTGCCCGATTGCGTCGTGCTCGCGGTCGCGCGCGAGACGGTCGAGCCGGTTCTCGCCGAGGCGGTGGCGCTCGGCGTCGGCGGCGCCATCGTTTTCGCCTCCGGCTACGCCGAAACCGCCAAGCCCGAGCGCGCCGCCGCGCAGGCGCGCCTCCAGGCGCTGGCGCGGGCGAGCGGCATGCCGATCATCGGGCCGAACTGTCTCGGCATCGTCAATTATCTCTCGGGCGCGGCGATGACGTTTTCGGCCGTGCCGAGGCAGGCATCGGTCGCGCCGCACGCGATCGGCGTCATCAGCCAGTCCGGCGCGCTCGGCTTCGCGCTCGCTTTGGCCGCCGAGCACGGCACTTCGGTGAGCCATGTCCTGACCTCGGGCAATTCCTGTGACGTCGACATGGCCGATTACGTCGCCTATCTCGCCGAGGATCCGGCCTGCCGCGCCATCGCCTGCCTGTTCGAGGGGATGGCATCGCCACGCCGGCTGCTCGACGCCGCTTTGCTCGCCGCCGAGCGCGGCAAGGTGGTGGTCGCCCACAAGATCGCGGTCGGCGAAAGCGGCGCCGCGGCGGCGCTCTCGCATACCGGCTCGCTCGCCGGCTCCGATGCCGCCTATCGCGCCGCCTTCGCCCGCGCCGGCATCGTCGTCGTCGATCAGTTCGAGGCATTGGTGGAAACCGCCGCGTTTTTCGCCAAGGCGCCGGCGCCGCGCGCTTGCGGCGTCGCCGTCGTCGCGGCCTCGGGCGGGGCGGCGATCATGGCCGCCGACAAAGCCGAAATTCATGGCGTGCCGCTGCCCCAGCCGGGTGCCGCGACGCGCGCCGTCCTGGAAGCGCGCATCCCCGAATTCGGCTCGCCGCGCAACCCCTGCGATGTCACCGCGCAGGTGCTCACCGATCCCGGAAGCCTCAACGCCTGCGCCGGAGCACTCCTCGCCGATCCCGCCTTTGCCGCGCTGGTGGTGCCGTCGGTCTATGCCTATGAGCCGGTGATCAAGCGCATCGTGGCGTTCGATGCCTTGGCGGCGTCGGCGGGAAAATTCGTCTGCTCGATCTGGGCCAACGAGCATCTCGAGGGGCCGGGCGCGCGCGAGGCGGAAACCGCCGCCCACAGCGCGCTGTTCCGCTCGACCGATCGCTGTTTCGCAACCCTCGCCGCCTGGCTCGCCCGCCCACAGGCGCCGCGCGGGCTCGCCCCGGCCGAGCGCCTGGTTGCGGCGGCGGCGCGGGACGAGGTCGCCCGCGCGTTCGCCGAGGACGCCGACGATGCGATCATCGGCGAGGCGCGGGCCAAGGCGCTGCTCGCACGCTATGGCATTCCGATGGTTGCCGAAGCCCGCGCCACTGACGCCGAAAGCGCCGCCGCGGCGGCCGCGCGGCTTGGTTTTCCGGTCGCGGTCAAGGTTCACGCCGCGGCGCTCGCGCACAAGACCGAGATCGGCGGGGTGCGCCTTGGCCTTGCCGATGCCGGCGCGGTGCGCGCGGCGACGGCGGCGGTGCTGGCGGCGGCGGCGCGGGCCGGGGTTGGCGGCGCCGCGGTGCTGGTGCAGAAAATGATCCCGGACGGGCTCGAAATCATGCTCGGGGCGCGCGTCGATCCGCTCTTCGGGCCGCTGGTCGTGGTCGGTCTCGGCGGTATTTTCGTCGAATTGCTGCACGATAGCGTCGTCGATCTCGCGCCGGTCTCGGTCGCCGGGGCGCGGGCGATGCTCGCGCGTCTCCGTGCCGCGCGGCTGCTCGATGGCTTCCGCGGCGCGCCGGCGGTGGACCGCGACCGGCTCGCCGGGATCATCGCGCGGTTTTCGGAATTCGCCGCCGACCACGCCGGACGCTATCGCGAGATCGATCTCAACCCGCTGATCGCCGCCGCCGGCGAGATCGTCGCGGTGGACGCCCTGATCGTCGGGAAAGGGGGATCGTGACCGGGGAAGGGGGCGATTTTCCTCGCCATCACCCCGCCTCGGGCCTTGACCGCGCCTGTCGCGGCGGTCATATCCACGCTTTCTCCATGACCGTCCGCGGCTTCGGACCGGGCTCCGGCCGAAATGATCGATACGTCGGTAGCGGTCGCGCCTCGGTCGCCGGGATATGAAAGTGCCAAGCCATGCCCCTGCCCCTGATGCCGAAAGCCACCGCCGTGTGGCTGATCGAAAAAACCGCCCTGACCTTCGAGCAGATCGCCGATTTCTGTGGCGTCCATCCGCTCGAGGTGCAGGCGATCGCCGATGGCGAGGTTGCGCAGGGGATCGTGGGCTATGATCCGGTCGCCAATAACCAGGTCACGCTCGAGGAGATCCGTCGCTGCGAGGCCGACCCGGCGGCGCGGTTGAAGCTGCTGCCGGTCAGCAACCCGGTGCCGCGGCGCGCGCGTGGCGCCCGCTACACCCCGGTTGCCAAGCGCAATGACCGCCCCGACGCGATCGCCTTCCTGCTGCGCAATTTTCCGCAACTGACCGACGCCCAGATCAGCAAGCTGCTCGGCACCACCAAGGAGACCATCCACAAGGTGCGCGACCGCGCCCATTGGAACAGCGCCAATATCAAGCCGCGCGATCCGGTGATCCTTGGCCTCTGCAGCCAGACCGACCTGCACGCCATGGTGGTGCAAGCCAATGAGCGCCTGGCGCGTGAGGGGCAGGCGGTGCCGCCGCCGCCCGCGCCGCCCGCCGAGGAAGACGAGGCGGCCTGAGAGACGCCGCGCCTCACGGCGGGCGGCGCGTCTCGGCGAGAGGGGGTTTGCTCCCAGGGGGTTTGCCCCGAGAGGGTTTGCTCCCAGAGGGTTTGCTCCCAGGGGGGGCCGGCTTCGGGGCTAGTCGAGCGTGTCCTTGCGCAAACGCTCGATTTCTTCCTTGAGCCGCAATTTTTCCAGTTTCAGGCGCAGCAAGGCATCGCTGTCGGGTCGCGGACGGTGATCCTCTTCGACGATACGTAACTCAAGATCAGCATGGCGCTCCTTGAGGGCACCGAGGCGTCCATCCAGACTCATGTCGTACTCCTTATGCTTCCGCTCCGAATGCTTCCACTCCGAAGACCACGAGCGCGCCACCAGCACGCGGCGGCTCGTCCGTCGCGGCAGGGCCGAACGCGATCCTCACCGCGACCCGAAAACCATAGCCCGGTCCGGCCCATGATTTCCACTTCTGATTGCGCGAGGACGGGCCGCGGGGCGGAGGAAGTGGCAATGCGCTCCAAGGGCGTGGCGAGCGGGCGGCAAATCATGGTAAGAGGGGTCATTGGAGGGACTTGGTTTGCCGGCCCGGGCCGCGCAATACCGGGGATCGGGGCCCGGGATCGGGTGGCCGAAGCCCGGCTCTGGCGCGGGGTTTGCGCCGCACCGCGTTCTGGGGTGAACATAAGCCGATGATGAACGACCGCGATTCGCTCTTGCGCCAACTGCATGAACTGCGCAGCGAACATCGCGATCTCGACACCGTCATAGCCTTGCTGGTCAGCCAGACGGCGACCGATCAGCTTCATCTGCTGCGATTGAAAAAACGCAAACTGCTTTTAAAGGATGAAATCATCCGCCTCGAAAGCCGCCTCATTCCCGACCAGACCGCGTGAGCCCAGCCCCCGTGAGCCCAGCCCCCGTGAGCCCAATGACCAACATTCCCGGCCAAACGCCCGCCGGCCTCGCTCCAGGCGGCGCCGTGGTCGGCGTGATCATGGGCAGCCAGTCGGACTGGCCGACCCTGCGCCACGCGAGCGATACCCTGGCGGCGCTCGGTATCGCGCATGAATGCCGCATCGTCTCCGCCCATCGCACCCCGGACCGGCTCGCCGATTACGCGCGCGCAGCCAGCGGGCGCGGCCTCCGGGTGATCATCGCCGGCGCCGGCGGCGCGGCGCATCTCCCTGGCATGTGCGCGGCCTGGACGGTGCTCCCGGTCCTCGGCGTGCCGATGGAGTCACAGGCCTTGAAAGGGCTCGATAGCCTGCTCTCGATCGTGCAGATGCCGGCCGGGATCCCGGTCGGAACCCTCGCCATCGGCCGCGCCGGGGCGGTGAACGCGGCTCTGCTCGCCGCCGCCATCCTCGCCCTCGGCGACGCGGCGCTGGCGGCACGGCTGGCCGCGTTCCGTGCCGCCCAAACCGAAAGCGTCGCCACCGCCCCCGTCGACCTGCCGGAAGGGACTTAGAGACCGAAAATGGGGGAAGAACAGTTCTTTTTTGAAAAAAAGAACCAAAAAACGTTTATCCGTTCCGCCTCTGCCGCGCTGCCGCCCAACGCCACGATCGGCATCGTCGGCGGCGGGCAGCTCGGGCGGATGAGCGCGCTCGCCGCCGCCCGGCTCGGCTATCGCTGTCATATCCTGACCCCCGAGCCCGACAGCCCGGCCGCGCAAATGTCCGCTTGCGCGACGCTCGGCGATTACGAGGATCCCTCGGCGCTCAGCACCTTCGCCGATGCCGTCGATGTCATCACCTTCGAGTTCGAGAACGTCTCCGCCGCCGGGCTCGAACTGCTCGCCTCGCGCAAACCGGTGCGCCCGGGCCCGCGCGTATTGCGCCTGAGCCAGGACCGGATGGCGGAAAAAACCTTTCTCAATACAGAAGCCGGGGCGGCGACCGCCCCCTTCGCGCTGGTCGAGACGCTCGATGATCTGCGCGTCGCCGTCGCCCGGCTCGGCTTGCCGGCGATTTTGAAAACCACGCGGCTCGGCTATGACGGCAAGGGACAGGCGCGGCTCACAACGCCCGAGGATCTCGCCCCGGCCTTCGCGCGCCTCTCACCCAAGCCGCTGATCCTTGAGGGGTTCGTCGATTTCGCGCGCGAGATCAGCGTCATCGTCGCGCGCGGCATCGATGGCGCCGCTGTCGCCTTCGATGTGGTGGAAAACCGCCATCGCGATCACATCCTCGATCTCACTCTCGCCCCGGCGCCGATCGCGCCCGCAACCGCCGCCGCCGCCAGCGCCATCGCCCGCCGGGTCGCGGACGCGCTCGACCTCGTCGGCTTGCTCGCGGTCGAGATGTTCGAGGACCGCGACGGGCGGGTGCTGGTCAACGAAATCGCGCCAAGGCCGCATAATTCCGGCCATTGGACGATCGATGCCTGCCCGGCGAGCCAGTTCGAGATGCATATCCGCGCCGTCGCCGGCCTGCCACTGCCGCCGGCGACGCGGCATTCGGACGCGGTGATGAAAAATCTGGTGGGATCGGAGGAAACCGCGCTCTGGCCGCAAATCCTCGCGACCCCCGGCCTGATCCCGCATCTCTATGGCAAGAAAGAGGCCCGCCCGGGGCGAAAAATGGGCCATGTCACCCGGCTTTTCGCCAAGGGCGCGCTGCCCGGGGAATGCGGGATCGCGCAGGCGCTCGGGCCGCTCGGCCCCCGGGTTTAAGCCCGGAGGCTTACGCCTCTTTCGCCCCGGTGATCAAAATCCCCAGGCAATGCCGAGGTGAAAATTGAGGTCGTTGAAATTTGCCTGAGGCGCGCGCGAGTCCGGAAAACCGGCGGACTGGAGGGCGCCGCGCGCCAGCGTGTAATCAGTATAATCGATGCCGCCATAAAGATGGATATGGCTGTAGACCAGGTAATCGAGGCCAATGCCCGCCTGCCACATCGGGCCATCGCCATAGCCAAAATTATAATTGGCCGGGGTGTTGAGATTGCCGCCCACGGTTTCGGCCCAGCCGAGCCGGCCGGTCACGACAAGACGTTCAGTGAGCGCGTAATCGCCGCGCAGGCCGAGGCCGACGAAGCCATTGGTGGTGGTGTTGGTCGCGTTAAAATCGCTCGACTGAAAATTTGTATAGCCGCCCTGAATGAACGGCGTGAGCAGGAGGCGGTCGGTGATCAGAAAGCCTTTGCCGAGTTCGACATCCAGGTTTTCGGTCTGGCGATTATAGGTGCCGGCGTAAGGCGGAGAAGGACTGATGGAACTTTCGCCGTCATTGAAAGCGAATCGCAGCGCGGCATAGACATTGCTGATGCCCCAGAGATCCTTCATCACGCTGGCCTTGGCATCGAGCCCCGGCGCCCAGCCCGAGAGTTCAGGCGACGGCCCGTTTCCGGGGAGATAATGATCTTCCTGGTCTTGCAGCATGACATCGGCGGCGAGGCCGATTTCGTTGTTGACGTTCACCACCGGCAAGCTCTGCGCCCGCGCCGCCAGCGGCAAGAGAAGAGGCGCAAGAAAAGCCGCATACGCGGTCATGCGGTGGAAAAGGGGCATGAAAATCTCCGGAGAGCGCATGGGAGCAGTAACGAAAAAAGGATAGCGACCCTGCCGTTTGGAGCAAGGCGCGGAGGCGCGGGTAACAAAAATGTGATTTTATAAAAAGTTTCTCCTCATCCCAAGCACTTCCATGGCGCGGCATGTGGGATGTCGAGAGCGGTGTCGTTCAACACAGAATGGATGGAATCAGCCTGTATTTGCATTTTACGAAAATGGATCAAAAACCGTTTTCGCGGCTTTCGTGATCATCGCCTCGGCGCGGTGACGCTCTCGGCCCCGATGCCGGCCGGGGAGCGGGGGGAGCCGGCGGAGTCCGGGCTTTCCAAGTGCGAATGGGCGGAGTTTGTTGAGATAGTGATTGGCGGCAACCAATAAATGAGAATATGCCCTGGTTTTGCGCTTTGATAGGCGTTCAGAATGGGTTAATATTTAACCGTTCCGGATTCGGAGTTCCACATCATGATGCCGGTTGACAACCACATGCAGACCCGAGAAGCGGAGAAGGCCGAGGCGTTGGCCAGGATTGCCGAAGTGCTCGACGAGTTGGAAAATCAGCGCCGTGAGCCGGACCGGTGGGAAAGAGACTGTCTCGTGCATGCGTTCGCGGCATTTTTTTCAGGAATCTACCTCCTTGCCGCAACGGAAGCACGGCTTGCCTTGGTGCCGCCGAACCAGCACGCCTCGGACGCGAGCCTTCCCAGTGATCCCATTTTTGACCGATGCAACCAGCTATTTTTGCGGCGGGTTTTTCAGGCGGCGCAAACCTGGCCCACGAGACCATTTCCTTATTTCGGACCTGTCGAATTGAGAGGGGATCTGTCGAATTGAGAGGCGCTCTGCGGCCGGCGGGAACGCGGCGCTTAGCCTGATCGCGTTGTTCGAGCGCGACCCGAAAGGAATCGCCGAGGCGCTGTCCGAACCGGTCACCGTTGAAGGATGAGACTGGAGCATCTCATTATCGCCAATAACCATCGGGTCAT
>JAJZBV010000046.1:16666-20803 GCA_021851785.1 Pseudomonadota bacterium | reverse complement strand
GCCGCCACGTCATTCGGATCGAGGACGCGCATCACGTGCGGATCATCGATCCGACACTGCTCATGGCGCTCGGGGGTGACGAAGTTCGCCGCTATTGCGCCTGAGCGGCGGCCGCTTCGATGGCGGCAAAACCCCCAGAGCGTGATGACCGAAGGCGGAATCGCCACAGGTCTGAATCACGCGAACAAACAAAGATCTAAATTGCCATCAACCCGGGCGCCTCGGCGGCGAGCAGCGCGATCAGGCGGGTGATCGCTTGCTGGAGACGCGGGAAACCGGCGGAGGGGGTGAGGCTGGCCTCGTCCATGTAGAGCCGGCGCGCGAGTTCGATTTGGACGGCATGGACGCCGTCCTGCGGGCGGCCGTAATGGCGGGTGATGAAGCCGCCGGCATAGGGGGTGTTGCGGCGCACGACGAAGCCGAGGGCCTGGAGCGCGGCCTCGATCCGGGCGGTGACCGCGCCGGCGCAGGTGGTGCCGTGGGCATCGCCGAGGACGATATCGACACGGCCGAGGCCAAGGAGGCTGGCATGCGGCATCGAATGGCAATCGACCAGGAGGCAGGCGCCGAAATCCGCCCTGGTTTGCGCGATCAGCGCCGCCAGCCGGTCATGAAACGGTGCCCAGCAGGTTGCGATTCGCGTCTCCGCCTCGGCGAAGGGAAGGCGCTGGCGATAGATCGGCGTGTCCGAGGCGACGACACGCGGGATGGTGCCGAGCCCGGCCTCGACCCGGGGGCTCGCGCGGTTGACGAAGGCCGGCAGCGCCCCCTCGAACATCGCGGGATCGAGTTCCCAGCGCTCGCGATTGACGTCGCAGAAGGCGCGCGGAAACCGCGCCGCCAGCAGGACGGCGCCGCATTCCGGGGCGGCGGCGAAGAGTTCGTCGACGAAACTATCCTCGCTGCGGCGGAGACTTTGCGGGTCGAGCCGGGCTTGGGCGATGAAAGCGGCGGAATAGTCGCGCCCGGAGTGGGGGGAGGTGAAAATGACCGGAACCCGGTTCCCGCGCGGGTGGCGTTCGATCAGGTTTTCCAGGGCGAGGGGGCTGGGCAGGTCCATCACGCCCCCTGACGCCGCGCCATGGGGAAAGCCATGGGGAAACACCGGGGGCGGGGTTGCGGCGGGGCGGCGGCCTGCGCTAGAAGCGCTGCTTCCGGGGCGGCTGGTTCCGGACGGTGGGCGGTTAGCTCAGCGGGAGAGCGTCCGCTTGACACGCGGGAGGTCACTGGTTCAATCCCAGTACCGCCCACCAATATACCGCCCGCCAATATACCGCCCACCAAATCCCCGGATTTCTCCATCATTCGGCACAGCCTTCGCGGTGGAGGAGGTCGCGCACCGCGGCTTCGGCGACCTCGCGCGAGGTGAAGGCATCGCCGATCCCGCGCGCCAGCACGAAGGCGAGGCGGCCATCGCGCATTTTCTTGTCATGGCGCATATGGGCGATCAAGGCGCGCGCCGAGAGCGGCCGGCCGAGATCGGCCAAGCGCGCTGGAAGACCAACGGCGCCGATATGGGCGATCACCCGTTCGGCGTCAGCGGCCGCGCAATGGCCGAGCCGGACGGAGAGCAGAAACGCGAGACCGAGGCCGATCGCCACCGCCTCGCCATGCAGAATCCGGCCATAGCCGCATTCCGCCTCCAGGGCATGGCCGAAACTATGCCCGAGATTGAGCAGCGCCCGGCCATTGGCCGGCTTCTCCTCGCGCTCGTCCTCGCCGACCACCGCCGCCTTGAAGGCCGCGGCGCGGAGAATGGCCTCCGCCTGAAGGGCGCGGTCGCCGGCGACCACGGCGCCGCCATGCGCCTCGCACCAGGTGAAGAACGCGGCATCGCCGATCAGCCCGGCCTTGACGATTTCGGCATAGCCGGCGCGCAATTCGCGGGCCGGGAGGCTCGCCAGCGTCGCGGTATCGGCGAGCACGAGACGCGGCTGGTGGAAGGCGCCGACCAGGTTCTTGCCGCGTGGCGTGTTGACGCCGGTCTTGCCGCCGACGCTCGAATCGACCTGGGCGAGCAGCGTCGTCGGCATCTGCACGAAAGGCAGGCCGCGCAGCGTGGTTGCGGCGGCGAAACCGGCGAGATCGCCGACCACCCCGCCGCCGAGCGCGATCACCGAAGTCTGCCGCTCGATGCCGAAGCCGAGCAAGCCATCGACGAGGCGCGCGTAGCCGTCGATCGATTTGCTTTCCTCGCCGGCCGCGACGATCAGGCTCTCGCACGCGATCGCGGTTGCGGCGAGGCTGGCCTCGAGGCGCGCGAGGTACAGCGGCGCGACCGTCGCGTCGCTGATGACGACGGCGCGTTTTTGCGGCAGAATCGGAGCGAGCAGCGCGCCGGCGCGATCGATCAGCCCCTCCCCGACGACGATATCATAGGGTTGGGTCGCGAGCGGCACCCGTAACCGACGCGGCGGGCGATGGCCGGCGATCGCCGCGAATACCCGCCGCGTCGTCGCCTCCAGCGTCTCGTCCTCGCAATCGACGATGATGTCCGCCTCGGCATAGAGCGGCGCGCGTTCCGCTTGCAGCCGGGTCAGGATCTCGGCCGGATCGCCGCCGGCGAGCAACGGACGGTGAGTTCGTCCGGCGACGCGGCGGGCGAGAACCGGGATCGGGCAGCGCAGCCACAGCGACACCGCGCGGGCGCTGATTTCGGCCCGCGTCGCGGGGTCGAGAAAGGCGCCCCCGCCGGTCGCGAGCACCATCGGCGGCCCGGCGAGCAGGCGCTGGATCACCCGCCGCTCGCCGTCGCGAAATTCGCGCTCGCCGTAGCGGGCGAAGAGTTCGGCGATGTCGAGCCCGGCGGCGGTCTCGATTTCGGCGTCGGCATCGAGGAAGGGAAGGGCGAGGCGGGCGGCGAGACGGCGGCCGACCGAGGTTTTCCCCGCCCCCATGAGGCCGATCAGGACCAGGGATCGCCCGGCGAGGGCGGGGATTTCATCGTCTGGCGATGTATCGGCGGATGGCTCGGTGTTGCGTATCATGGTGGCGGAAGCTAGCACAGGGGGGAAGCCTAACGCCAAGAGAGAGCGCATGCGCACAACCCTGCTGATCGTGGTTCTGCTCGGGATCGTCGCCGCCGGCATCGGCGTGCTGGTGCTCGGCGCCTTCCCGCCGGCGCCGCACACCGCGATGGTCGAAAAGACCCTGCCGCTGACGCGCCCGGCCGCGCCGCGCTGATCCGGGCGAGCACCGCCATGGACCGCCATCTCGAGGCGTTTCTGGAAATGCTCGCCGCCGAGCGCGATGCCGCCGCCAACACCCGCGAAGCCTATCGCGCCGATCTCGAGGATTTCGCGGCGTTTGCCGCAGGAAGCGGGGTTTCGCTCGCCGGGGCGACGCCGGCGCTGCTCCGCGATTATCTCGGCCGCCTGCGTGCCCGGGGGCTGGCGGCGCGGAGCCAGGCGCGGCATCTCTCCGCGCTCCGCCAATTCTATCGCTTTCTGCTGCGCGAGGGTTTTCGCGCCGATGACCCGAGCGCCGGGCTCGATGCGCCGCGCCCGGGCAAGAAGCTGCCGACATTTCTCTCCTCCCAAGAGATCACCGCCCTCCTCGATGCGGCGGGGCGGCTTCCCGGAAGGAGCGGGGCGACGGCGGTCGCGGCGCTGGAATTGCTCTATGCCACGGGGCTCCGGGTTTCCGAGCTGCTCGCGCTGTCGCCCTCCGCGATCACCGTCGGTGAGGCGGTGATCCTGGTGCGTGGCAAGGGCGGCAAGGAACGGATCGTGCCGCTGTCGCCGATCGCCGTGGCGGCGGCCGAGCGCCTGCTCGCGGGGCGGGAAAAGCCGGGGGGGGAGCCGGGGCGCTGGCTGTTTCCGGGGCGCGATCGACGCCGCCCGATGACCCGCCAGGGCCTCGCCCTTCTCCTCAAACAGGCGGCGCTGGTCGCCGGGCTCGACCCG
The DNA here is from genome assembly GCA_021851785.1 of Pseudomonadota bacterium. GTDB lineage: Bacteria > Pseudomonadota > Alphaproteobacteria > Acetobacterales > Acetobacteraceae > Acidibrevibacterium. Next base: position 16,898 of record JAJZBV010000046.1, on the reverse strand, counting down.
GCTCTGGTCTCGCCGCACGTGCTGCGCCACTCGTTTGCGACCCATCTGCTCGCCAATGGCGCCGATCTCCGCAGTTTACAGACCCTGCTCGGCCACAGCGCCATCGCGACGACGGAGATCTATACCCATCTCACCACCGAGCGGCTGCAAGCGGCGGTTGCGCGGCATCACCCGCTGGCGCGCCGGCGGACATGAGCGGCGCGGGATTGGTCGCCGGAACGGCGCGGGATTG
>JAJZBV010000046.1:0-16566 GCA_021851785.1 Pseudomonadota bacterium | reverse complement strand
TCGCCGGAACGGCGCGGGATTGGTTGCCGGGAAATTTGTGCTAAAGCCCCTCGCCATGCGCCATTTCCTCGATTTCGAAAAACCGATCGCCGAGCTGGAAAGCAAGATCGACGAGCTGCGCCGGATGGCCGAGCCGGGCGGGATCAATATCGCCGAGGAGGTCGCGCGCCTGACCGAAAAAGTGGACCGCCAGCTCCGCACCACCTACGCCAAGCTCTCGCCGTGGCAGAAAGCACAGGTTGCGCGCCACCCTGAGCGGCCCAAGGCGAGTGACTACGTTGCCGCCCTGATCACCGAGTTCACGCCGCTCGCCGGCGATCGTGCTTTCGCCGATGACGCGGCGGTGATCGGCGGGCTGGGGCGCTTCCAGGGCCACGCGGTGATGGTGCTCGGCACGGAGAAGGGCAATGACACCGAAAGCCGGGTCAAACATAATTTCGGCATGAGCCGGCCGGAAGGGTATCGCAAGGCGCGGCGGCTGATCGAACTCGCCGGGCGGTTTGGTCTGCCCGTTCTCACTTTCGTCGATACCTCCGGCGCCTATCCCGGGATCGAGGCGGAAGCGCGCGGCCAGGCCGAGGCGATCGCGCGGGCGATCGAGGCCTGTCTCGCGGCACCCGTGCCGATCGTCGCCACCATCATCGGCGAAGGCGGCTCCGGCGGCGCGATCGCGCTCGCCAGCGGCGACGCCGTCTTGATGCTCGAGCACGCGATCTACTCGGTGATCTCGCCCGAGGGCTGCGCCTCCATCCTGTGGCGTGACGCGAGTGCGGCGGAGGCGGCGGCGGAGGCCCTGAAACTCACCGCCGACGACCTCAAACGTCTCGCCCTGATCGATCAGGTGATCGCCGAACCGCTCGGCGGCGCCCATCGCGCGCCCGAGGTCGCGATCGCCGCCGTGGCCGAGGCCATCGCCAAAGCTCTCACGCCGCTCCTCGCCCTCACCCCGGAGGTGCTGTGCGGCCGGCGAGCGGAGAAATTCCTCGCCATGGGGCGCGACGGCGTGACTTGACCAAGGATGGGGGAAAATTGTTCTTTTTTATAAAAAGAACTTTTTCACCCGTTGGGCAGTGCCTGCGGCGCTGTCCGCTCCGGGAAAACCGGAGAAAAGTCTTTTTGCTTCTTTTTCTTCAGAAAAAGAAGATTCTTTCTTTTGTTTTTGCTTGGCACGAAAGAGCGACAATCCATGAGCACGACCTCCCCCGGTCACGCCGCCTGGCGCCCGCGCGCCAACCCGTGGGCGATCGCGATCGTCGTCACCATGGCGGCGTTCATGGAGATCATCGACACCACCATCGTCAATGTCAGCCTGCCGCACATCGCCGGCTCGATGTCGGCGAGCTATGACGACGCCACCTGGACGCTCACCTCCTATCTCGTCGCCAACGGCATCGTCTTGCCGATTTCCGGCTGGCTCGGGCGGGTGATCGGGCGCAAGCGCTATTTCATGATCTGCATCGCCGCCTTCACGATCAGCTCCTTCCTTTGCGGCGTTGCGACCTCGCTCCCGCAGATCATCGTCTTCCGGCTGATGCAGGGGTTTTTCGGCGGCGGCCTGCAACCCAATCAGCAATCGATCATTCTCGATACCTTCGAGCCCTCGCAGCGCGGGCGCGCCTTTTCGGTGGTCGCCATCGCGACCATCTTCGCGCCCGTCATCGGGCCGACTTTGGGCGGCTGGATCACCGATAATTACTCCTGGCGCTGGGTGTTCCTGATCAACGTGCCGATCGGCATCATCGCTTTTCTGGCGGTCGGCGCGCTGGTCGAGGATCCGCCCTGGGTGAAGGCCGAGCGCGGGAGCCGCCGCGGCATCGATTATATCGGCGTCGCGCTGATCGCGCTCGGCATCGGCAGTCTCCAGATCATGCTCGATCGCGGCGAGGACAATGACTGGTTCGCCGACCCGATGATCCGCGCCTTCGGCCTTCTCGCCGCGATCGGGCTGATCGGGGCGGCGGTGTGGCTGACCATCGCCAAGAACCCGGTGGTCAATCTCCGCGTTCTCGGCGATCGCAATTTCGCGCTCGGCTCGGTGATGATTTTCATGATCGGCGCCATTCTTTATTCGAGCGCGGTCCTGATCCCGCAACTCGCGCAGGAGCAGCTCGGCTATACCGCGACCCTCGCCGGCCTCGTCCTCTCCCCGGGCGCGGTCTTGATCCTGTTCCTGATCCCGATCATCAGCCGGCTTTTGCCGCACGTGCAGACCAGGCTCTTCATCGCTTTCGGGTTCTTCTCGCTCGGCTGCGCCCTCGCCTATGCCCACGACCTGACCCCGGACGCCGATTACAACACCCTCGCCCTGATGCGCGGCGCACAGACCTTTGGCCTGGCTTTCCTGTTCGTCCCCAATAGTTCGATCGCCTATTCCACCCTGCCGCGCTCGGCCAACGCCGATGCCAGCTCGCTTTACGTGATGTTCCGCAACATTGCCGGCTCGATCGGGATTTCGCTCGCGACCGCGATGGAAACCGAGCGCACCCAGGTCCGCCGCGCCTACCTCGCCCAGCACCTGACGCCGCTCGAACAGCCCTATGTCACGACCAAGGCGGCGATCGCCAACACCCTCATCGCGCACGGAACGGCGGCGTCGCAAGCCCCGGCGGTCGCCGATGGCCTCCTCAACATGACACTGCAAAAACAGGCGGCGGTGCTGGCATACACCGATATTTTCGCGATCACCTCGATCGCCGCCTTCTGCGTCGTGCCGCTTGCCTTCCTGTTCTCACCGAGCCGCGTGAGCGGCCGGGCCCGCGCCGAGCATTGAAGGCGGCGCAAGGACACGGCGGGGGCGAAGCGATGGCCCTGCGTTCCGAACACCGGGAGAGAGGCGCGGTTTCAATGAATGAACGCCACCGCGCGCGCGACCCGCACGCGGAGCCGTTACGTGTCGATCCTTCTTTTCCCGTTGCCTCGATGTATCGGTTATGATACATTGTTTTCCATGACGGCGCTGAGGCCCGTGACCTTTCTCGGCGACAGTCGGGAGCGACTGAGCACCTTCCCGGCAGCCGTTAAAGCCCGGGCGGGGCTCGAGTTGTTTGCAGTCCAATGTGGCGCCGAACCATCCGACTGGAAGCCGATGAGAGCCGTTGGACCGGGTGTCAGGGAGATCAGGATGCGGGATGATTCCGGCGCGTATCGGGTGATCTATCTGGCGACCTTGGCGGATCGCGTGCTTGTCCTCCATGCGTTCCAGAAGAAAACCCAGCAGACACCACAAAAGGAAATCGAGCTAGCCACCAAACGGCTGCGAGCCTGGAAGGCATCGGATGATGAAAGCTGAAACCTTCGAAAACGTCTTCGACGCGCTGTGCGACACCGCGGCGGAAGCGGCGAACATGAAGGCGCGCGCGGAGCTGATGCTCGGCATCCGTGAACGCGTCAAGGCGTGGGCTGTGCCGCAGGAGGAAGCTGCCAAGCGGCTCGGCCTGACGCGGCCCCGGCTCAACGATCTGTTGCGTGGCAAGATCGACAAATTTTCTCTGGATGCGCTCGTAAACATCGCCACGGCCGCCGGCTATGCGCTGCACATCAGCCTGGACGCCGCTTAGAGGCCGTCCGAGAACAAAATGCGTGGTATCAGCGACTTACCATTGCAAGCCATGGAGCGCCCAGCGCCAGTAGCTGACAAACGTCGCCCGTTTCCATTACACTCTGATCATAAATTGCTGAAAACACGGCATTTATTCTCGGACAGACACTAAGAAAAGGAGGGTGTGCGATGTTTAAGGCATCAAAATGGTTCTTTGGGGGGCTGATTGCTCTGTCAGTCGCTTCTAATCCTTCTTATGCACAGAGCGAGGTTAATAATACCGTATCTGAGTTATCAACGCCAAAACTGGGATCAATCGGCAATAGTGATGGGCTTGAAGGTAGGTTTTGTCCCGATATGGCGACTTGGAATCATGTCCTTGACTTTATTGTGCAGGAGAGAGAGGACTCTGAAAACTTCCAGAAATTTAGAGTTTCTGATCCAAGAAAAGCGTTTTCGTACTGGAATGCCATCATGAAAGATTCTGAGCAAATCCAGAACGCTAACAGAGAGTTATGCAGCGTGATTAGTAATGGCACTGAAGTTTTTGTCCTTGGCACTGCAACTGATATTCTTAATGAACAGGTCTTTCTTGTTCAGACCAGTCATGGTCAGGGAATTGTAGGTACCAACTTCGTGTTGCTTGACGAAGTGCCTCAGCATTAAATCCCCACCATGGATGCGCGTGGTGGCGAGGATGTTCAAGGTATATGCCGCTGATACCACGCATTTTGTTCTCGGATGGATACTTAGAGGCCGTTCCGGAACGTTATTGCGACGGGTTGGCTGAGGGGTTGAGTGGCCGGGGCGGGCGTGATCAACGGAGGTGTTCGAATCCTTTGCCGAAATCTGCCATGTGGACCCCGATCGCATAGCCCAGCCCGATTTTGCAGATATTGACGGACACAACTAGAATTCAAACCTCTGGCCCCGCGTCTCGAACTCCGGGACAGTTGCGCGGTTTCAATGAATTAGCGCCGCTTCGCGCGCTCGCGCGCGGCCCATAACGTATTGATTTTCCGTGATGGGTCAGCTCACGCATGTTCACGCGCACAAGGGAGCACCGCGTCTTTTTGAGCGCGCGTCCGGCACGCCGAGCCGAGATGCTTACCGTAATCCCGTTTTATGGAAAGTCGCTAAGCTTGCGATAGGCTCTGTTATGAGACGCTTTTTCCCATTTCCAAAATTTGCTCTGCCCACCGTTGGACGTGAATAGCTAGTTGAGTGCACTCGGAATAACGCGAGATGCCGAGGTTTTCGAGCGCTGTCCGTAGATTTCCCGACGAGGCCATCATGACGCCAACAGTTTCGACCACTTTTCGGGTGCTTACCCCCTTTCTCTTTTTTGCATGCCAGACGGATGCTGACCATTCGTCTCTGTGCTTGTAGTAATTTGCAAGCTCCCAGATAAGCTTGATCAAGCTGTGAGGCTTATTGTCGTGGGCTCCCAGAATGTCCTTGGGATCCTGTTATTTTTGGAAAAGATATGCGGCAGCTTCAACGACGCGACGAATTTTCGTCTGTAGAATCAGGAACGTGACACCGATAGCCTCCTCGATGTTTTCGGCTTCCTCATCGCAGACTGCATCGATGTAATCCTCATTGCCGCTGGCTACGGCCTTTTCACATGCCTGCTCCGCCGCCTTGATGACTTTGGCGATTTGGTCAAATAGAGAGACAAACCGCTCATCTTCGACAGCGTATTCCAGAATGCGAAACCTGATGTTCCGGCATGCCTTGTACTTGTCATACTTAAACTGAGAAGGCATCGGTCTTTACTCCGGTAAGTTGTTGACATTGGTTTTTGGCAAGCGTTAAGCACTCAACCTCGAAATCGTCGCCCTGCCGACGTTGTAGCTTCGCGCCAACTCCTTGAGCGTTGCGCCCTCGGCCCGCCGCCGCCGTGCTTCGGCCTGCTGCTGCGGTTTGGCGCCAGCGCGGCCAGTGCCAGTGAGGCGGCCGGCGCGTCTCTGCTCCGCCTGCCGCCCGCACCGTCGAGGCCCTTGCATCGGCCAGATATTTGTGTATATATACACAACGAGGGGTGGTTGTCCGGATGGGAATACCCGCCGCAACGCTGAACCGGAGAAGCCGGCATGGCAACGAAGTATTATTTGGCGATCGCCGATCGCCAGCGCGGCGAGAGTAGCTGGTCGATCATCTTTCCGGATTTTCCCGGTGTGACATCCGTCGCCGGGACATTCGCCGATGTGATGCATCAGGCAAAGGAGGCTCTTGCCACCGCGGTCGAGGACATGGAGCGCGACGGGGAGACTCTGCCCCCCTCCGTCGAGGACGACGCCATGCCCGATTACGACCGCGCCGCCTTTCACGATCCCCGGGCCTTGCTGGTCCCGGTCGAAACCAAGGGGCGCGCGCTCAGGGTGAATGTCAGCCTGAATGAAGGCCTGCTCGCGCGGATCGATGATGTTTCAAAGCGCACCGGCTTGAGCCGCTCCGCTCTGCTCGCGCGGGCGGCCCGTATGCTGATTGCGACAGAGGCGAATTCCTGATTGTCCGGATCGCGGCGGCCCAGCGCAACTTTACTGGCGATTTCACGGAGAAAAATGGTCGGAGTGAGAGGATTCGAACCTCCGGCCCCTGCGTCCCGAACACAGTGCTCTACCAGGCTGAGCTACACTCCGACCGTGCGGGCAGGCTATAGCGAAGCCGGCACAAGGCCGCAAGTCGGGGCCGCAAGCCGTTGCCTCAGCCGCGCCCCCTCAGCCGCGCCCGGTCGAGCCGAAACCGCCGCCGCCGCGTTCGGTCGCGCCGGAAAACGCTTCCACCACGACGAATTCCGGCCGCAGCACCGGGACGAACACCATCTGCGCGAAACGCTCGCCGGGCACGAGCGTGATCGTCTCGCCACCCGGCGGGTTGCGGTTCCAGGCGCTGACCATGATCGGGCCGGTATAATCGGGATCGATCAGGCCGACGAGGTTGCCGAGCACCAGCCCCTGACGATGGCCGAGGCCGGAGCGCGGCAGGATCAGCGCCGCGATCGCCGGATCACCGATATAAAGCGAGAACCCGGCGGGGATCAGCGCCGGCTTCTCGCCAGGGGCGAGGGTGAGTGGCGCATCGAGACAGGCATGGAGGTCGATCGCCGCCGCGTGCGCCGATTGATAGCGCGGCAATCCCCATGCGGAGAGGCGCGGATCGAGGAGCTTCACCTCGATCCGCGGCGCTGGCTGTGCCATCCCGCTCATGGCGTGTTGTGAACGGCGGGCTTGCGCGCGACCGGATGCGGGCGGGTGACCTCGTTGCGCTTGCCGATCGCGGCGAAATAGGGCGGAAAACACGGCCGATCGATATAGCGCCCGGCGCCGCGCACGGCGCGGAGATCGCCCGCTTTCCAGGCAACGCGCCCCTGGCTCACCGTCGCGTGCGCGATGCCCTGCACCTCCATCCCCTCGAACACGTTGAAATCGACGTTCTGATGATGGGTGCGCGCCGAGATGGTGCGCCGCCCGGCCGGATCCCAGACCACGAGATCGGCATCCGACCCCACCGCGACCGCGCCCTTGCGCGGGTAGATGTTGAAGATCTGGGCGGTGTTGGTCGAGGTGATGCGCACGAACTCATTGGGGGTGAGCCGGCCGCCGCCGACACCATGGTGCCAGAGCACGCTCAGCCGGTCCTCGATGCCGCCGGTGCCGTTCGGGATCTGGGTGAAATTATCCCGCCCCATCGCCTTCTGCGGCGCGCAGAAACAGCAATGATCGGTCGCCGTGGTTTGCAACTGCCCCGAGGCGAGGCCGGCCCAGAGCGCGTCCTGGTGATGGCGCGGGCGAAAGGGCGGGCTCATCACGTGTGCGGCCGCGCGCGCCCAGTCGGGGTCGCGATAGACGCTCTCATCGATCACCAGATGCTGGGCGAGCACCTCGCCGTGGACGCGCTGGCCGGTCGCGCGGGCGCGGGCGATCGCTTGCGCCGCCTCCTCGGTCGAGACATGGACGATATAGAGCGGCGCGCCGAGCACGGCGGCGACGGCGATGGCGCGGTTCGCGGCCTCGCCCTCCACCCCCGGCGGGCGCGAGAGGGCGTGGCCCTCCGGGCCGGTGATGCCGGCCGCCAAAAGCTTGCGTTGGAGATGAAAGACCGCCTCGCCGTTTTCGGCATGCACGGTGCAAAGTGCCCCGAGTTCGAGGGCGCGCTCGAAGCTCGCGAGCAGGACACCGTCATCGACCATGATGGCGCCTTTATAGGCCATGAAATGCTTGAAGCTGTTGACGCCGTGCTCGCGCGTGAGGATGCCCATTTCTTCGCGCACCTGCTCGGACCACCAGGTGACGGCGACGTGGAAACTGTAATCGGCGGCGGCTTTTTCCGCCCAGCCGCGCCAGGTGTGATAGGACTCGAGCAAAGAGACGCCGGGATTGGGGATGACGAAATCGATCGCCATGGTGGTGCCGCCGGCGAGTGCTGCGGCGGTGCCGGAATAGAAATCCTCGCTCGCCGTCGTGCCCATGAAGGGCAGTTCCATATGGGTGTGCGGATCGATCCCGCCCGGCATCACCAGCATGCCGCCGGCCTCGATGATCTCGGCGCCGGCGTGGGCCTCCAGCGCCGGGCCGATCGCCCGGATCACGCCCTCGGCGCAGAGCACGTCGGCGCGAAAACTCGTCTCCGCGGTCACCACCGTGCCGCCTCGGATCAGAACCGTCATGCTGTCCTCCTTTGTTGTTTCATCGTCTCGCCGGCGGGCTCGATCCCGAGGCCGCGCAGCACCAGGCGGGTGACCGTTGCCGTGCCGGTCGCGTAATCGGCGGCGCCGAGTTTGTCGATGCCGAGCACGGCGGCCATTTGCGTATCGAAATCGGCATAGGTCTGGGTCATCGCCCAGATGGTGAAGAAAAGATGCCGCGGATCGACCGGCGCGATCAGGCCGCGCGCCATCCAAGCTTCGATCACCGCCGATTTTTCCGCGACTTTCCGCCGCAGATCGAGCCCGAGATAGGCGCGAAGTTCGGGAGCACCATGCAGCAATTCGGCGGCGAAGACTTTTGATGCGTGCGGGCGGTTCCGCGAATGCGCCATCTTGGCGGCGATATAGGCGCCGAGGGCGGCGGCGGGATCATTCTCGGGCACGATCGGGTCCATGTCATCGAGCCAGAGGGTGAGGATGTTTTCCAAGACCGCGCGATAGAGAAGCAGCTTGGTGCCGAAATAATAATGCAGATTGGCCTTGGGGAGGGAAGCGGCCTCGGCGATGCGGCTCATAGTTGCGACGCCGAAACCATGATCGGCGAAAACGCGCTCGGCGCAGGCGATGATATGCGCGCGCTGGGCTTGACGGATGCGTCCCCCCAGCGGCTCGGCCGCGGATTCTGCCTGCTCTTTGCGCGATTTGCCCAAATTTCGATCACTCAAAAAAATGCATGCCTGCATTGTGAAAGAAGTTGACCGGGCAGTCAATTTCTATCACGCTACCTCCAGAAACGCAGCGAACGGAGCCCAGCGCGCCCATGACCGGCCCCACCGACAGCTCAGCCGTTCCCGATATCTTTCCCCATCGCCGCGAGGACGCCGGGATCGCGCGCGATTTCGCCGACGCCCATCCGCCGCTCTCGCCGGACGCCGCGATCGTCGAGGCCCATCGCTGCTATTTTTGTTTCGATGCCCCCTGCACGGCGGCCTGTCCGACCGGGATCGATGTGCCGGGCTTCATCCGTGGCATCGCGACCGGCAATCTCCGTGGCGCCGCGGTCAAGATTCTCGAGGAAAACATTTTTGGCGGGAGCTGCGCGCGCGTCTGCCCGACGGAAATCCTCTGTGAGCGCGCCTGCGTCCGGACGGCGGAGGAAGAACGCCCGGTCGCCATCGGCGCCTTGCAGCGCCGGGCGACGGATTGGCTGATGGCGCGGAACCACCATCCGTTCGTCGCGGCGCCGGCGAGCGGGCGGCGCATCGCCGTCGTCGGCGCCGGCCCCGCCGGCCTCGCCTGCGCTCATCGCCTCGCCCGCGCGGGCCATTGCGTCGAGGTGTTCGAGGCGCGCGCCAAACCCGGCGGGCTCAATGAATACGGCATCGCCGCCTATAAACTCCCCGATGACTTCGCTCGCCACGAGATCGAGTTTCTGCTGGCGATCGGCAATATCACCATCACCACCGGCAAGGCGCTCGGCGTCGATCTCACGCTCGCGGATTTGCGAAGCGCTTATGACGCGGTATTCCTCGGCCTCGGCCTCGCCGGGGTGAACGCGCTCGGGATCGAGGAGAGGCCGCTTTTCGGTGTCGAGGACGCGGTTTCGTTCATCGCGCGGCTGCGCCAGACGCAGGACAAGACGGAGATCCCGATCGGGCGCCGCGTCGTCGTCATCGGCGGCGGCAACACCGCGATCGACGCCGCGACCCAGGCGCGGCTTCTGGGCGCGGAGGAGGTCAGCATCGTTTATCGTCGCGGCCCGGCGCAGATGTCGGCGACCGGCGATGAACAGAAATGGGCGCAGACCCATGGCGTCACCATTCGCCATTTCGCAACCCCGGTGCGCGTGATCGGCGAGGCCGGCGCGGTGCGCGGCGTCGTGTTCGCGCGCACCCGCCGCGATGATCGCGGCGCGGTCGTCATGAGCGGCGGGGAATTCACCCTCGGCGCCGATCAGGTGTTCAAAGCCGTCGGCCAGCGTTTCGTCCTGCCTGAGACGGAGGGGTTTCCGGTGATCGAGAATGGCCGCATCGCCGTCGATGCCGCGCGCCGCACCAGTCTCCCCGGGGTTTACGCGGGCGGCGATTGCGTCGCCGGGCTCGATCTCACGGTGCGCGCCGTCCAGGATGGCAAGATCGCGGCGGCCGCGATCGACGCCGCGCTCACCGGCCAGAAGGAGCACGCCCATGGCTGATCTTCGCGTCGATTTCGCCGGCATCAAGGCGCCGAACCCGTTCTGGCTCGCCTCCGCCCCGCCGACCGACAAGGAATACAATGTCGTCCGCGCCTTTCGCGCCGGCTGGGGCGGGGTGGTCTGGAAGACGCTCGGCGAGGATCCGCCGATCGTCAATGTCTCCAGCCGCTACGGCGCGACTTCCTTCAATGGCGCGCGGATGGCGGGATTTTCCAATATCGAGCTGATCACCGATCGCCCGCTCGCGGTCAATCTTCGTGAAATCAAGGCGGTCAAGCGCGACTGGCCGGATCGCGCCGTCGTCGTCAGCCTGATGGTGCCGTGCGAGGAGGAAAGCTGGCGCCGCATCCTGCCCCTGGTCGAGGAGACCGGCGCCGACGGGATCGAACTCAATTTCGGCTGCCCGCACGGCATGTCCGAGCGCGGCATGGGCTCGGCGGTGGGGCAGGTTCCCGACTATGTCGAGATGGTGACGCGCTGGTGCAAGCAGTATTCGCGCATGCCGGTGATCGTCAAGCTCACCCCCAACATCACCGATATCCGCGCCCCGGCGCGGGCGGCGAGGCGCGGCGGCGCCGATGCCGTCTCGCTGATCAACACCGTCCAATCCATCGTATCCGTCGATCTCGACGCCATGGCGCCGGAGCCGGTGGTCGGCGGGCAGGGCTCGCATGGCGGCTATTGCGGCCCGGCGGTGAAGCCGATCGCGCTCCGCATGGTCGCCGAGATCGCCCGCGATCCGGAAACCGCCGGTCTGCCGATTTCCGGCATCGGCGGCATCTCCACCTGGCGCGACGCCGCCGAATTCATCGCCCTCGGCGCCGGCGCGGTGCAGGTCTGCACGGCCGCGATGCATCACGGGTTTCGCATCGTGGACGACATGATCGCGGGGCTCGCCAACTGGATGGATGAGAAGGGCTATGCCCGGATCGAGCAGTTTTCCGGCCGCGCGGTGAAGAATTTCGTCAATTGGGAAGCGCTCGATCTCAATTACCAAACCATTGCGCGGATCGACCAAGATCTCTGCATCCGGTGCGGGCTCTGTCACATCGCCTGCGAGGACACCTCGCATCAGGCGATCGCGTTCGCGCGCGAGGCGGCCGGGCGGCGCTTTTCGGTGATCGAGGCCGAATGCGTCGGCTGCAATCTCTGCTATCATGTCTGCCCGGTGGAGAACTGCATCACCATGGAATCGGTTGCGAGCGGAAAACCGAAACTGACCTGGAAACAGCATCCCAACAACCCCTTGCGGGAGGCCGCGGAATGAGCCAAGCCGCCAGCAATCTTCGCATCAATGCCGAACGTCTCTGGGACACCATCATGGAGACCGCGCAGATCGGCGCGACCGCCAAGGGGGGGGTGCGGCGGCTGACGCTTTCCGATCTCGACCGCCGGGTGCGCGACTGGTTCGTCGCTGCCTGCAAGGACGCCGGCTGCACCATCACCGTCGATGACATGGGCAATATCTTCGCGCGCCGCGCGGGCAAAAATCCCGCCCTCGCGCCGATCGCGGTCGGCAGCCATCTCGACACGCAACCCTCGGGCGGCAAATTCGATGGCATCATCGGCGTGCTCTCCGGGCTCGAAATGCTGCGCACGCTGAACGAGGCCGGGATCGAAACCGAGGCGCCGATCGAGGTCATCGACTGGACCAACGAGGAGGGATCGCGCTTCGCGCCGGCGATGCTCGCCTCCGGTGTGTTCGCGAAAAAATTCTCGCGCGATTACGCCTATGCCCGCGCCGATCGCGAAGGCAAGACCTTCGGCGAGGAACTGGCGCGGATCGGCTATCGCGGCGCGGCGCCGTGCGGCGAGCATCCGCTCGCGGCGTTTTTCGAAATCCATATCGAGCAAGGGCCGATCCTGGAGGCGGAAGGCAAAACCATAGGCGTCGTCACCGATGTCCAGGGCATGCGCTGGTACGAGGTGACGGTCGAGGGTGAGGATTGCCACGCCGGCTCGACGCCGATGCCGATGCGGAAAGACGCGCTGCTCGCGAGCGCGCGGATGATCGCCGCGATCAATGCCGTCGGCCGCCGCCACGCGCCGCACGCGGTCGCGACCGTCGGACTGATCGAGGCGCAGCCCAATAGCCGCAACGTGATCCCCGGCAAGACGTTTTTCACCATCGACATCCGCCACCCCGAGGACGCGGTGCTGGCGACGATGGAGGAAGAGATCACCAGCGAACTCAACGCCATCGCCGAGGCGAGCGGTGTTACGCTCGCGCTCGAGCCTGTGTGGAACTCGCCGCCGGTGCCGTTCGCCGCGGACTGCGTCGGCGCGGTGCGCGATGCGGCGCGCGATCTCGGGCTTTCGTGGCGCGAGATCATCTCCGGCGCCGGGCATGATGCCGCCTATGTCGCGGCGGTGGCGCCGACGGCGATGATCTTTGTTCCCTGCGAGCGCGGGGTCAGCCATAATGAGCTGGAAAAGGCCGAGCCCGAACATGTCGCGGCGGGGGCCAATGTGTTGCTGCGCGCCGTGCTGGCAACCGATGCGCGGCTGGCCGAGAGGGCACAGGTCGGGGGGCGCGAGCCTGAATGACGGAGGTGGCGCTGCTCCAGCCGGTGATGCGCGACGATCTCGTAATCCCCGAGGCGGTGGTTTCGGCGCGCGACGTCTCCTTGGTGTTCGACGCCGGCGGCCAGCGCGTCACGGCGCTTTCCGGGGTTGATCTCACCATCGCGGCGGGCGCTTTCGTCTCGCTCATCGGCCCCTCCGGTTGCGGCAAGACGACGTTTTTGCGCGCCATCGCCGATCTCGAACGTCCGAGTTCGGGCCAGCTTCTCGTCAACGGCATGACGCCGGCGGAGGCGCGCAGGCGTCGTGCCTATGGCTATGTGTTTCAGGCGCCGGCGCTTTATCCGTGGCGCAATGTCGCGCGGAACGTCATGCTGCCGCTCGAAATCATGGGACTTCCGCGTGCCGAGCGGCGGGCGCGGGCGGCGCGTTATCTCGGGCTGGTCGGGCTCGGCGATTTCGCGCGCAAATTCCCCTGGCAGCTTTCCGGCGGCATGCAGCAGCGGGTTTCGATCGCCAGGGCGCTGGCGTTCGAGCCGAAACTTCTGTTGATGGACGAGCCGTTCGGCGCGCTCGACGAGATTACCCGCGACGGGCTCAATCTCCATCTCCACGAACTCTGGCGGCGCACCGGCATGACGGTGGTGTTCGTCACCCATTCCATCCCCGAGGCGGTGTTTCTCTCGACCCGCATCGTTGTCATGTCGGCGCGGCCGGGGCGGGTGGTCGAAATCATCGAGAACGATCTGCCGGCGACGCGCGATCTCGATCTCCGCGAAACGTCGGCGTTCCTCGCCGTGGCGCACCGCGTGCGCGAGGCGCTGCGCGCCGGGCATTCCTATGATTGAGCGCTAGATGCGCGGCGGGCGCACGTCATTGGCGCGGGAAGGCGCGACATTGCCGCTGATCGCCGTCATCCTCGCGCTGATCGCGGTTTGGTATGTCGGCGCGGTGGCACTCAATGCGCCGCAAGCGCGCGAACAATTGGCGGAGGGGGCGGGGTTTCGCGATCTCGCCGCCGCCACCTGGTCGATGACGCGGCCGGTGTTGCCGGCGCCGCATCAGATCGCGGTCGAGCTGGCGCGGAGTCTGTTTACCCATCCGATAACCTCGCCGCGCAGCCTCGTCTATCACGCCTGGGTCACCGTTTCGGCGGCGCTGGCGGGGCTCGGCTTCGCGCTCGCGCTCGGTCTTCTGCTGGCGATCGGCATCGTGCATGTCCGCCTGCTCGACCGCTCGCTGATGCCCTGGGTGATCGCGAGCCAGACCGTGCCGGTGCTGGCGATCGCGCCGATGGTGGTGGTGGTGCTCGGCAATCTCGGCATCACCGGGTTGCTGCCGAAAGCGGCGATCGCTGGCTATCTCGCGTTTTTTCCGATCACCGTCGGCATGGTGAAGGGGCTACGCGCGCCGGATCCGCTGCAACTCGATCTCATGCGCACCTATGACGCGCGGGCGATGCAGGTGTTTTCGCTGCTGCGCTTCCCGGCCTCGCTCGGGTTTCTGTTCCCGAGCTTGCGCATCGCCGTGACCCTCGCGCTGGTCGGCGCGATCGTTGCCGAATTGCCGACCGGGGCGCAGGCCGGTCTCGGCGCGCGGCTGCTCGCCGGCTCCTATTATGGCCAGACGGTGCAGATCTGGGCGGCGCTGTTCATGGCGGCGGCGATGTCGATGCTGGGTCTCGCCGCGGTGTCGCTGATCGAGACGCTGGCGGCGCGGCGCCGGGGCGGGCGGCTATGAAGGCGGCACCGTTTTTATGGACCGCGCTCGGGCTGGTCGGGGCGACGCTCGCGCGCTTCGCGGTCGCTGATGCGGCCCCCGGGGGGATGTTCGGCGCGACGCTCGGCGCGACGCTCGCTCTGGCGGCGATCGCGGTTCTCGCGTTGTTTCTGGCGATGGTCGGGTTTGCCCGCGGCGAGGGGTGGTTCGCGCGGCTCGCGACCCCGGCGCTGTTTGGATTCCTTTTGCTCTGGCTCTGGGAGATGCTGGTCATCGGCTTTGCCGTGCCCTTCGTTCTTCTCCCGCCGCCATCGGCGATCGCGCGCGCCTTCGGTGCCCATCTCGCGCTGCTCACGCAGGATTTCGCGCAGACCTATCTCCACGCCGTCATCGCCGGCTACGCGCTCGGCTGCGGCGCCGGATTCCTGGTCGCGCTCGCCATCGACCGCTCGCCGTTCCTGAAGCGCGGATTCTTGCCGATGGGCAACATGATCAGCGCCATGCCGATCGTCGGCATCGCGCCGATCATGGTGATGTGGTTCGGGTTCGAATGGCCGTCCAAGGCCGCCGTCGTCGTGGTGATGACGTTTTTCCCGATGCTGGTGAATACCACCGCGGGCCTCGCCGAAGCGGGCGCGATCGAGCGCGATCTGATGCAAAGCTACGCCGCGCGCTATGGCGCGACCTTGCTCAAGCTCCGCCTGCCCGCGGCGCTCCCGCATATCTTCACAGCACTCAAGCTCAATTCCACGCTGGCCCTGATCGGCGCGGTGGTGGCGGAGTTTTTCGGAACACCCATCCTCGGCATGGGGTTTCGCATTTCCACCGAGGCGGCGAAGATGAATCTCGATCTGGTATGGGCGACCATCACCGTCGCGGCCTTGGCCGGCTCGCTGAGTTTTGGTGCGCTTGCCTTGCTCGAACGTGCCGTGACGTTCTGGCATCCATCGTTTCGCGGCTCATCGTAAACGCATCGAAGGGGGACAAAATGAAGAGATCCTTGCTGCTTTCCGCCATCTTTCTCGCCGGGAGCCTGATCCGCCCGGCGCTCGCCGCCGATCCGCTCACCTTGCAGCTCAAATGGGTGACGCAGGCGCAATTCGCCGGCTATTACGTCGCCAAGGCCAAGGGGTTCTACAAGGACGAAAATCTCGACGTCACCATCAAGCCCGGTGGCCCGGACATCAACCCCTCGCAGGTGATCGCCGGCGGCGGCGCCGATGTCGTCGTCGATTGGATGCCATCGGCGCTGGCGACGCGCGAGAAAGGCGTGAAGCTGGTCAACATCGCGCAGGTGTTCCAGAAATCCGGCCTCGAACTCACCTGCCGCAAGGATAGCGGCGTGCGCACACCGAAGGATTTCAAGGGCAAGACGCTCGGAGTGTGGTTCGCCGGCAATGAATACCCGTTTCTCGCCTGGATGGCGAAGCTGAACTACACCACCTCCGGCCCCAATGCCGATGTCAAGGTGCTGAAACAGGGGTTCAACGTCGATCCCTTGCTACAGAAGCAGGCGGCCTGCATCTCCACCATGACCTATAACGAATACTGGCAATTGATCGAGGCCGGCATGAAGCCCGATCAGCTCGTCGTGTTCAAATACGAGACCGAAGGGGTCGCGACCTTGGAGGACGGGCTTTACGCGCTGCAGCCGAAGCTCGCCGATCCCAACATGGTCGATCGCCTGGCGCGGTTTCTGCGTGGTTCGATGAAGGGCTGGCAGTATGCGATGGACCACCAGAAAGAGGCGGTTCAGATCGTGCTCGACAATGACACGACCGGCGCCCAGACCGAGCGCCATCAGACGACGATGATGAGCGAGGTCGCGAAGCTCATCCCCGGCGGCGGCCACGGCCTCGGCTATCTGGAGACGGCATCCTATGAGCGCACGGTCGATGAACTGCTCGCCGGCAAATCCGACCCGGTGATCTCCAAGCACCC
>JAJZBV010000009.1 GCA_021851785.1 Pseudomonadota bacterium | reverse complement strand
CGCGTGTGTCACAAGCGTGTGTCACACTTGCGGGACGACACCAGAAAAATTTAGCGATTTCAATATGTTGGGAAGGATGGCGTCCCGTAGGGGATTCGAACCCCTGTTACCGCCGTGAGAGGGCGGTGTCCTAGGCCTCTAGACGAACGGGACCGCGTCGCGGATTGATTAGGCGATGATCGCGCCGACTGCAAGCGCCGGCGGCGCCGAGAGATCCGACCAGCAGCAGCACCCAGGACGGGGGCTCGGGCGCCGCCGCCTCAGCCGGGGGTGAACATCGGCACTGGCGGGCCGCCTTCGCTCTCCTGGAACACCAGTTTCACCTCCTGGCCGATCCGCAAGCGGTCGAAATCGCAATCGATCAGGTTGGTCAGCAGGGTGACGCCCTCGTCGAGGGTGACATAGGCGATGGCGTAGGGCGTCTCGGCGCGGCGCATCACGCTGTAGGCATAGATTTTCCCGCGGCCCGATACCTCCCGCCAGCCCGTTGCCGGCTTGAAGCAGAACGGGCAGAGCGCGCGGGGGTAGTGGTGCAGCTTGCCGCAATGGCCGCATTCGCGGATCGCGAGCTTTCCCGCCGCCGCTGCCGCCCAATAGGCGCTGGTCTCAGGGTTCGCCTCGGGGGCAGGAATTTTACGCCGTGGGCTCGATGTCGTCATGGTCGCATCCTCATTCCCGTTCCAGAATGACCGTGGCGCTGCCGTGGCGGAGCCCGAGCGAGCCGCCGGTGCCGTGCGCCAGCGCCAGGGCGCAGTTCTTCACCTGCACCGCCGGATGCGCCTCGCCGCGCAATTGCCGCACCGCCTCGATCACCTTGGTCATGCCGCCGCGATTGGCGGGATGATTGTTGCAAAGCCCGCCGCCATCGGTGTTGAACGGCAATTTGCCGACCCCCGAGATCAGGTTGCCGTCGGCAACGAACCGCCCGCCCATTCCCTTCTCGCAAAAGCCGAGATCCTCGATCTGCATGAGGACGGTGATGGTAAAGCTGTCATAGATCGAGGCGTATTGAATGTCGCCGGGCTTGATCCCGGCTTCGGCGAAGGCGCGTGGGCCGGACCAGGCGGCGCCGGAGAAGGTGAGATCGACCTCACCGCCGAACTGTCCCTTCACCGCCTCGCCGACCCCGAGGATTTTCACCCGCGGCCGTTGGAGGCTTTTGGCGATCTCGGGATGGGCGACGATCAACGCGCCGCCGCCATCGGTGATGACGCAGCAATCGAGCCGATGCAGCGGATCGGCGATCATCGGCGAGGCGAGAACGTCGGCGACCGTCACCACCTTGCGGAGCAGCGCGTGCGGGTTGTGCTGGGCGTGATGCGAGGCGGCGACCTTGATCCAGGCGAGCTGCTCGCTGGTCGTGCCGAACTGGTACATGTGCCGCATCACGCACATCGCGTACATGTTCGCGACGGTCGGTGCATACGGGTATTCGAACTGGATTTCCGGGATATTGGGGTTGCCGGCGCGCGGCGCGGTGCCGGTCGCCATGCCTTCGCTGCGCGGCCGCCCGGCGAGGGTGATCAGCGCGACCCGGCATTTCCCGAGCGCGATCGCCTCGGCGGCATGGGCGACATGGATGAGATAGGAGGAGCCGCCGGTGTCGGTTGCGTCCACATGGCGGACGCGGAGGTTGAGGTAATCGACCATCGACAGCGGCCCCATGCCCGGCGCGTCGCCGGCGCAGAAATAGCCGTCGATGTCGTCCTTGCCGAGCCCGGCATCCGCGAGCGCGCCGAGCGCCACTTCGGCGTGGAGCTGGGCCAGGGATTTATCGGGCGCCTTCCGCGTCGGGTGCTCATAGGCGCCGACGATATAGGCCTTGCCGTTAATGCTCACGACGCTGTCCGTTCCTCTCGTTTCCTTGCCGCGGCGAGGCTAGGAGGCGGGGTCTCGCGGTGTCAAGGACGGCCCCGAGCAGACCAGCCGGGAGCAGAGCGGCACGGTGAAGCGGCTTGCCTCGGGCTTCCCGCTGTTGCAAAGACAGCGCGTGACGAACCGGACGCGCCCGCCGCTTTCCGAGGGGGCGCCGTGACAGAAAGGCGCCCCGTGCAGACCGCTTCCCCCGTTTCCGACCGGATCCTGATCCTCGATTTCGGCAGCCAGGTGACGCAGCTCATCGCGCGGCGGGTGCGCGAAAGCGGCGTCTATTGCGAAATCTGGCCCTATAACGCGGCGCCGGCACGGATCGCCGCCTTTGGCGCGCGCGGCTTCATCCTCTCCGGCGGCCCGGCCAGCGTCACCGAGGGCGCGGCGCCGCGGGCGCCGGAAATCGTGTTCACCGCCGGCGTCCCGGTGCTCGGCATCTGCTATGGCGAGCAGACGATGTGCGCCGAACTCGGCGGCGAGGTCGCGGGCAGCGACCACCGCGAGTTCGGCCGCGCCTTCGTCAATATCACCGGCGATTGTGCCCTTTTCGCCGGAGTCTGGAGGCGCGGCGGGCGCGAGCAGGTGTGGATGAGCCATGGCGACCGCGTGGTGCGTCTGCCCCCCGGCTTCCGCGCCGTCGCCACCAGCGAGGGCGCGCCGTTTGCCGCCATCGCCGACGATGAGCGGCGCCTCTACGGCGTGCAATTCCACCCCGAGGTCATGCACACCCCGCACGGCGCCGCCCTGCTCCGGAACTTCACCCACGCCGTCGCCGGCTGCCGCGGCGCGTGGACGATGGCCGGGTTCCGCGACCAGGCGATCGCCCGCCTGCGCGAGGATATCGGCCCCGGGCGGGTGATCTGCGGCCTCTCCGGCGGGGTCGATTCGGCGGTCGCGGCGGCCCTCATCCACGCCGCGATCGGCGATCAACTGACCTGCATCTTCGTCGATCACGGCCTGCTCCGCGCCGGCGAGGCCGAGCAGGTCGTGCGAACCTTTCGTGACCAGTTGGCGATCCCGCTCGTCCATCGCGACGCCTCGGCGCTGTTCCTCGCCGCCCTCGACGGCGTCGAGGATCCCGAACGCAAGCGCAAAACCATCGGCCGCCTGTTCATCGATGTGTTCGAGGAGGAGGCGGCCAAGCTCGGCGGCGCCGAATATCTCGCGCAAGGGACGCTTTATCCCGATGTCATCGAAAGCGTGAGCTTCGTCGGCGGCCCCAGCGTCACCATCAAATCGCATCATAATGTCGGCGGCCTGCCCGAGCGGATGCGGCTCAAGCTGGTCGAGCCGCTCCGCGAATTGTTCAAGGACGAGGTGCGGGCGCTGGGGCGCGAGCTTGGCTTGCCGGAGGTGATCATCGGCCGCCACCCCTTTCCCGGCCCCGGCCTCGCGATCCGCATCCCCGGCGCGATCAGCGCCGAGAAGCTCGCCATCCTTCGCCAGGCCGACGCCATTTTTCTTGAGGAAATCCGCGCCGCCGGGCTCTATGACGCGATCTGGCAGGCGTTCGCGGTGCTGCTCCCGGTGCGCAGCGTCGGCGTGATGGGTGACGGGCGGTCCTATGATTTCGCCTGCGCGCTCCGCGCCGTGACCTCGACCGACGGCATGACCGCCGATGTCTATCCGTTCGATCCCGCCTTCCTCTCGCGCGTCGCCGGGCGGATCGTCGGCGAGGTGCGCGGCATCAACCGCGTCACCTACGACATCACCAGCAAACCCCCCGGCACCATCGAGTGGGAGTGAGGGCGTAGGATACCGCGGAGGGCTTGGGAGGGGGATAGCGTAGGGGGATAGAGGATTACGGGATGGCTTGGGGACTATCGACGGTCGATTGTCAATCGAGGCGTAATTTTGTCTAGCAGTCTGTTCGGATTCGGCTTGTCCGAGCTTTGGCGATGGCGTGTTTAGGCGCTGTCAGGCGGCCTGCGGTTATAGGCGAGAGCGATCAGGATCCACCTCACATCATACCACCAAATCAGGTAAAATCACCTTAAGCGAACGGTATTTCCTCTAAACCGGATCCCAGGAGAACACTTCGCCGCTCCGGTCGAGTGGCATGAACGCCTCCTTGAGCGCGGGGAGGGCGTGTTCGGCGATCAGGTCCGGCGTCCAGCCCTCGCCACGGTGGATGCCGCGGATCGGGCGCGGCGAACTCATCAGGAAGATTTCGTTGTGGCGTGTGGCGAAGACCTGGCCGGTCACCTCCCGCGCCGCCTCGGAGGCGAGAAACACCGCCATCGGCGCGTTCTTGTCCGGGGTCATCTGCTTGATCTTCTCGACCCGCGCCTGCTGCTCGGGGGTTTCTGCCGGGATCGAACTCGTCATCCGGCTCCAGGCGAACGGCGCGATGCAGTTCGAGCGCACGTTATAGCGCTTCATGTCGAGCGCGATCGATTTCGAGAGCGCGGTGATGCCGAGCTTGGCGGCGGCGTAATTGGCCTGGCCGAAATTGCCGATCAGGCCGGAGGTGCTGGTCATGTGGACGAAGGCGCCGCTCTCCTGGGCGCGGAAAGGCTCGGCCGCGGCGCGCGAGAGGAAGAAGCTGCCGTTGAGATGGACATTGATGACCGCGAGCCAATCCTCCGGCGACATCTTGTGGAAGATCACGTCGCGCAGAATGCCGGCATTGTTGACGACGATGTCGAGGCGCCCGAAATGGTCGAGCGCGGCCTGCACGATGCGCTTGGCCGAGGCCCATTCGGCGACACTCTCGGTGCTGATCGCCGCCTCGCCGCCGCGCTGGATGATGATCTGGCGCGTCTGCTCGGCGGGGGTGCCGGATTGCCCCTCGCCGGTGAGCGAGGCGCCGATATCATTGATCACGACCTTGGCCCCGGCGAGCGCCATGGCGAGCGCGATTTCGCGCCCGATGCCACCGCCGGCGCCGCTCACCACCGCGACCTTCCCCTCCAGCATAGGTTTACCCGACATGCCGCCCTCCCGCTTTTCGCCGATCAATCCTGGCCCAGGTTTAGACCACTCCATGAGGAGCGGCTAGAGCGCGATCACTTGACGTGAGCCCTTGACGCTGGGGGAGAGATACGCCAATTGCCGAGTATCAGGACTTATCCGGTCCTCTTATATTTTCGTGATGGGATGGATCATGCTGCGGCTCTCCAAACTGACCGATTATGCCGTGGTGGTGCTGGTGCAATTGGCGCGGGGAGGGGCGGTGCAGACCGCGCCCGGCATCGCTTGCGCGACCGCGGTGCCCGAGCCGACGGTGGCCAAGGTGTTGAAAATCCTCGCCGCGACCGGCCTCGTCACCTCGCTCCGTGGCGCCCGTGGCGGCTACCGGCTGGCGCGCCCGCTCGCCGCCTTGCCGGTCGCCGAGGTGATCGCCGCGGTCGATGGGCCGATCGCGCTCACCGCTTGCGTGGACGGCAGCCTGGTCGCGTGCGAACAGAGCCGAAGCTGCCCGATGTCGGGGCGGTGGCTCCGCGTCAATGAGGCGATCCGCGAGGCGCTGGCCGGGATCACCCTTGCCGACATGGTCGGGAAGGCGGGCGCCGACATGATGGGCGAGATGGGCGCCGAGGCCGCGCGCGCCGCCCATCCCGCGCCGCGCCCGCTGATGACGATCGAGGAAGCTCTCTGATGTCCGCTTTTGTCGAACCGCGCGATCCGATCCAGGCCGCGACCGAAGGCGGCTATAAATGGGGGTTCGAGACCGCGATCGAAATGGAGATCGCGCCGAAGGGCCTGAGCGAGGACACCATCCGGCTGATCTCGGCCAAGAAGGAAGAGCCGGAATGGCTGCTCGCCTGGCGCCTCAAGGCGTTCGCCGCCTGGCGCGAAACCAGCGAGCCGGATTGGGCCAAGGTCAAGCATCCGCCGATCGATTACCAGGCGCTGCATTACTACGCCGCTCCCAAGCGCAAGCCGGGACCGAAGAGCCTCGCCGAGGTCGATCCGGAATTGCTGGCCACCTACGAGAAGCTCGGCATCCCGCTCCGGGAACGGGCGATCCTCGCCGGCGTCGAGGGCGCTGGCGAGGCGGAGACGCGGCCCGATGTCGCGATCGACGCCGTGTTCGACAGCGTCTCGGTCGCCACCACCTTCCGCGAGACGCTGGCCAAGGCCGGGGTGATTTTCTGCCCGATCAGCGAGGCGGTGCGCGAACATCCCGACCTCGTGCGCAAATATCTCGGCAGCGTGGTGCCGCAAGGGGATAATTTCTTCGCCGCCCTCAATTCCGCGGTGTTCACCGATGGCAGCTTCGTCTTCGTCCCCAAGGGCGTGCGCTGCCCGATGGAGCTTTCCACCTATTTCCGCATCAATGCGCGCAATACCGGACAATTCGAGCGCACTCTGATCATCGCCGAAGCGGGCGCGAGCGTGAGCTATCTCGAAGGCTGCACCGCGCCGCAGCGCGACGAGAACCAACTGCACGCGGCGGTGGTCGAACTGATCGCCCTCGATGACGCGCGGATCAAATACAGCACGGTGCAGAACTGGTATCCGGGCGACGCGGAAGGGCGCGGCGGGATCTATAATTTCGTCACCAAGCGCGGCGCCTGCCGGGGCGCGCGCAGCAAGATCAGTTGGACGCAGGTCGAAACCGGCTCGGCGATCACCTGGAAATACCCCTCCTGCATTCTCCAGGGCGAAGGCAGTGTCGGCGAATTCTATTCCGTCGCCGTCACCAACCATCATCAGCAGGCCGATACCGGCACCAAGATGATCCATCTCGGCGCCAACACCAAAAGCACCATCATCGCCAAGGGCATCAGCGCCGGGCGGTCGAACAACACCTATCGCGGCCTGGTGCGCATGATGCCGCGCGCGCATGGGGCGCGGAATTTCACCCAATGCGACAGTCTTTTGATCGGCGATCGCTGCGGCGCCCATACCGTCCCCTATATCGAAAGCCGCAATCCGAGCGCGCGGGTGGAGCACGAGGCAACCACCTCGAAAATCGCCGATGATCAGCTTTTCTACTGCCGCGCGCGCGGGCTTTCGCAGGAAGACGCGGTCAATCTGATCGTCAATGGCTTCTGCAAGGACGTTTTGAAGGAGTTGCCGATGGAATTCGCCGTCGAGGCGCAGAAACTGCTCGCCGTCAGTCTCGAAGGTTCGGTGGGCTAGCATGCTGGAAATTCGTGATCTCTCAGCCAGCATCGACGGCAAGCCGATCCTCAATGGGATCGATCTCGTGGTGCCGACCGGCGAGGTGCATGCCATCATGGGCCCGAACGGATCGGGGAAATCGACCCTCTCCTATATCCTCGCCGGGCGCGAGGGCTATGCGGTGACCGGCGGCGAGGTGCGGCTCGACGGCGTCGATCTCCTGACGCTGGCGCCCGAGGAACGCGCCGCCGCCGGGCTTTTTCTCGCGTTTCAGTATCCGGTCGAGTTGCCCGGCGTCGGCAACGCCAATTTCCTCCGCACCGCGCTCAACGCCACCCGCCGCGCCCGCGGCGAGAGCGATCTCGACGCCGTGCAGTTTCTCAAACTCGCCCGCGCCGCTCTCCGTGATCTCGCGATGGCCGATGACATGCTCAAGCGCAACGTCAATGTCGGCTTCTCCGGCGGCGAGAAAAAGCGCAACGAAGTGCTGCAGATGGCAATTCTGAAGCCGAAATTCGCGATCCTCGACGAGACCGATTCCGGGCTCGACATCGATGCGCTGAAAATCGTCGCGGGGGGCGTCAATGCGTTGCGCGGGCCGGGGTTTTCCGCGCTCGTCATCACCCATTATCAGCGCCTGCTCGATCACATCGTGCCCGATCGCGTGCATGTTCTCGCCGGCGGGCGCATTCTCCGCTCCGGCGGGCCGGAGCTTGCGCGGGCGCTCGAGGAAAGCGGCTATGCCGCGCTCGGCCTGGAGGCGGTCAGCGAGGACACGGCCGCGATGGCCGCGCCATGAGTGCCGCTTTCGCGGAAACGGGGCTCCCGAGCCGCAAGCTCGAGGCCTGGAAATATACCGATCTTCGCCCACTCGCCGCCCTCGCCCCGGCGCCGGCACCGGAAATCGTCGATACCGCCGCGCTCGCGGCCGATCTCCCGCCTCTCCCTGGCCCGCGCCTCGTCTTCGTCAATGGCCGGCGCGCGGCGTCGCTGTCGGTGCCACCGCCGGCGGACATGGTCGCGGATCTCGCGACCGAGGGTGATCCCGCGCGCTTCGCGCCAGCACCTCTCGCCGCCCTCAATACCCAGTTCGCCCAGGACGGCGCGGCGATCCATGTGCCCGCGGGCCATGATGCCGGGACGCTGGCGCTGGTGCATCTCACCATCGCCGAGGACGCGGCACCGGTTTTCGTCCATCCCCGCCATCGCATCGCGCTCGCGCAAGGGGCGACGCTCACCCTGATCGAGTACGCCGGCGGCCGCGGCGTCTATTGGCAGAACCCGGTCGTCGAAATCGTGCTCGCGCCGGGTGCCACCTTGCGCCATGTCCGCATCCAGGCCGAGGACCGCGAGAGTTTTCATACCGCGACCATCTTCGTCGATCTTCTCGCCGGGGCGCGCTATGACGCCTTCACCCTTGGCCTCGGCGCGCGGCTTGCGCGGAGCGAAACCCATGCCCGGCTCGGCGGCGCCGGCGCCATCGCCCATCTCGCCGCGGTGCAATTGCTGCGCGGCACCCAGCACGGCGATATCACCAGTGTCGTCGCCCATGACGCGCCCGGCTGCGCCTCACGCCAGACGGTGAAAAACGTCGTCGACGGCCATGCTCGCGCGGTGTTTCAGGGACGTATCGAAGTCGCGCGCGCCGCGCAAAAAACCGATGGCTATCAGATGAGCCAGGCGTTGTTGCTGTCGCCGGACGCGGAAATCGATTGCAAGCCGGAGCTGGAGATTTTCGCCGACGACGTCAAATGCAGCCATGGCGCGACCATCGGCGCGCTCGATCCTGAGCAGCTTTTTTATCTCCGCGCGCGTGGCATTCCCGAGGCCGCCGCGCGGGCGATGCTGGTGCGCGCGTTTCTCGCCGAAGCGATCGAGGCGGTTTCCGATGACGCCGCGCGCACTTTGCTGGTGCGCGCGATCGATGCCTGGTGGGAGGGGGCGCGATGAACGCCGGTCATGATCCCGCACCCTTCGATGTCGTGCGCCTGCGCGCCGATTTCCCCATCCTCGCGCAAAAAGTCCATGGCCGCGAACTGGTCTTTCTCGACAGCGCCGCCTCGGCGCAGAAACCGCGCGCGGTGATCGCTGCGATGACGGCGGCGATGGAGAGGCAATACGCCAATGTCCATCGCGGCCTCCACTGGATGAGCGAGCGCACGACGGAAGCCTATGAAGGCGCGCGCGATGCCGTCGCCCGCCTGCTCGGCGCGCCCGATCGCCACGAAATCGTTTTCACCCGCAACAGCACCGAGGCGATCAATCTCGTCGCCCACAGCTATGGCCGCGGCGTGCTAGCCCCGGGACAGGCGGTGGTGATCTCGGAGATGGAGCATCATTCCAACATCGTCCCCTGGCAGATGCTGCGCGATGCGCATGGCATCGAACTCCGGGTTGCGCCGATCACCGATGCCGGCGAACTCGATCTCGAAGCGTTGGCGCGGCAACTCGCGGACGGCAAGGTCGGGCTGGTCGCGCTCACCCATATGTCGAACGTGCTCGGCACCTACACGCCGGCGGCGCGTCTCGCCCGCCTCGCCCATGACCATGGCGCGAAACTGTTGCTCGATGGCTCGCAAGCGATCGTCCATCGCGCCGTCGATGTAGAGGACATCGGCTGCGATTTCTACGTCTTCACCGGCCATAAGCTCTATGGCCCGACCGGCATCGGCGCGCTTTGGGCGCGGCGCGAGCTGCTCGAGCGCATGCCGCCTTTCCTCGGCGGCGGCGACATGATCTCCTCGGTCAGTTTCGCGCGCTCGGAATGGGCGCAGGTTCCGCATAAATTCGAGGCCGGAACGCCGCCGATCCTGGAAGCGATCGGGCTTGCCGCGGCGATCGCCTATGTCGAGGCGATCGGCTATCCGGCGATCGCGGCGCATGAGGCGGCGCTCACCGATCATGCGCTCTCACGGCTCGCCGCGATCCCGGGGCTCACGATTTTCGGGCGCGCGCAGGATCGCGGCGGGGTCGTGAGCTTCACCCTCGATGGCGCGCATCCGCATGATGTCGCGACTCTCCTCGATCGTCAGGGGATCGCGGTGCGCGCCGGGCACCATTGCGCCGAGCCGCTGATGCATCGTTTGGGTGTCGAAAGCACGGCGCGGGCGAGTTTCGCGCTTTACACGACGCTCGCGGAAATCGATGCGCTGGCCGAGGGGCTGTTGCGCGTTTCGGAGTTTTTCGCCTGATGTTCGAGGATCTGCGCGATCTCTATCAGGAAGTCATTCTCGACCATGGCCGCAAGCCCCGCCATGGCGCGAAACTCGCCGCCTATGACGCGACCGCGCGCGGCGATAATCCGCTGTGTGGCGACCGCATCGCGCTGTGGCTGCAATACACGCCCGATGGCCATATCGCGCGCGCCGGTTTCGAGGCGAAGGGCTGTGCCATCAGCATCGCCTCGGCCGATCTGATGGCGGAGGTCGTCGCCGGGCTCGACGCCGACGCGGCCCGCGCCCTTGCCGGCGCCTTGCAGACCTTGGCGAAGACCGGCGCGGCCCCCGCCCTCGATGCCCCGCTCGCCGAGCGTCTCGCGCGGCTTCTGCCGCTCGCCGGGGTGCATGAATTTCCGTCCAGGGTGAAATGCGCGACCTTGCCCTGGCACGCGCTGCTCGCCGCTCTCGCCGGCACGGAGAACGCCACCAGTGAATGACCATCACACCGATCATCACACCGATCATGCCGCTCGCGAGCGTGCCGCGCACGGCACCTGGACGCCCGGCGGCGAAACCACGCCGCCGCCCGGCGAGGACGCCGTGATCGCCGCCATCGCCACCGTCTATGATCCCGAGATCCCGGTGAATATCTACGAACTCGGCCTGATCTACGCGATCGAGATCGGCGGTGACGGCGCCGTCAAGATCGAGATGACGCTGACCGCCCCGGCCTGCCCGAGCGCGCAGGAACTGCCCGTCCAGGTCGAGGAAGCGGTGGCAGCACTCCCCGGCGTGCGGGAGGTGGTGGTGGAAACGGTTTGGGATCCGCCTTGGGAGCCGAGCCGGATGAGCGAGGAAGCCCGGCTCGCGCTGAATATGTTTTGACACGGAGGGATGATACGATGACGATGACGCTCCACTCCCCGGCCGCCACCCAACGCCGCAAGCTGCCGTCTTTGCTCAGCTTGAGTGAAGCGGCGATCGCGCGCCTGCGCCAGCTTTATGCCGGTGCCGAGCAAGGCCGGCTGCTCCGCGTTTCGGTCGGCACCAAGGGGTGTTCCGGCCTTACCTACCAGATGAGCTGGGTGGCGGCGGCGAGCCCTGGCGATGAGGTCATCACCGCCGAGGATGTCACGGTGCTGCTCGACCGCGGGGCGACACTGTTTCTCATCGGCACGACCATGGATTATCGCGAAGCCGCGCTCGAATCCGGGTTCACTTTCATCAATCCGAACGAAAAAGGCCGCTGCGGCTGCGGCGAGAGTTTTCACGTCTAGCAGCCTGCTAGAGCGTGATCACCGAAGGCGGAATCGCCGTAGGTCTGAATCACGTGATCAAACAAATGACTAGAGCAGGTGCCTGCGCCTATCGGAAGGCATCCTGCTCTAGACCAGGACGGAATCGGAACGAAGGTGAGAATAGACCGGGTCACGACGCGCGGCGGCGATGGCGGGGAGACCTCGCTCGGGGACGGCACGCGGCTTCCGAAGGACGCCGCTCGTATCGTCGCGATCGGTGCCGTCGACGAGGCCAATGCCGTGCTCGGCATGCTCCGCCTCCACACCAGGACGATGACCGAGATCGACGCCCTGCTCGGGCGCATCCAGAACGACCTCTTCGATCTCGGCGCCGATCTCGCGACCCCCAAGCAAACGGAAGGCGAGCAAACGGGGAGAAAGGCGCGCCTGCGCCTCGCCGTGGCGCAGGTCGCGCGGCTGGAGGCGGAAATCGCGGTGCTCAATGCCGGCCTCGCGCCGCTCCGGAGCTTCGTCCTGCCCGGCGGCAGCGAAGCCGCGGCCTACGCCCATCTCGCCCGCACCATCGTCCGGCGCGCCGAGCGCGACACCGTGCATCTCGCCGCCGCCGACGCCCTCAACCCGGCGCTGATTCCCTATCTCAACCGCCTCTCCGACCTGCTTTTCGTGCTCTCCCGGCGCTTCAACGCCCCCGACCGTGACGTGCCCTGGCAGCCCGGGGCGACGCGGGAAATCTGAGCCGCCACGGTCGGGGGTATCTTTTCAACCCCGGTCGGGGGGCATCGCTGGCCGATCCAGGAAATCCGCCGGATAACGCAACGTCTCGCGCGGAGGTTTTTCTATGCATCGGCGATTCCGATGATGTGCCGGGCAAGATCGGCGGCGCGTTCCATGTGCGCCATGTGGCCGGTTTCGGGGAAGCGGACGACGCGCACCGATGGCGACAGCGCATCGGCGTGGGCGGCGGGGATGATGCGATCCGCCTCGCCCCAGGCGACCAGCGTCGGCACGCGGATCGCCGCCAGCGTCGCGCGGAGCGACGTGTT
The DNA here is from genome assembly GCA_021851785.1 of Pseudomonadota bacterium. Taxonomy (GTDB): domain Bacteria; phylum Pseudomonadota; class Alphaproteobacteria; order Acetobacterales; family Acetobacteraceae; genus Acidibrevibacterium. The sequence continues at coordinate 75,738 of JAJZBV010000009.1, read as the reverse complement.
CTGCCGACCATTGGCGAAATTCGCCGCGGCGATCGCCTGCAACGCCGCGGCCACCCCGTCGAGCCGCTTATAGCGCAGCACCCCCTCCACCATGTCGCGCCCGATCAGCGCCGGATCGGCGAACAGCATCGCGAGCACCGCCTGCATCTCACGCGCCCGGCGCGCGGCGATGAAGCCGCCGATATAGTCCATGTTGATCTCCGGCCCGAGCCCGGCGGGGGAGATCAGCGAGAGCGAGAGGGATTCCGGCGCGAGCATGAGCGCGACCGCGCCGCCCAGCGAATGCCCGACCAGATGCGCGGGGCCGATGCCGCGCGCGCGGAGGAAGGCGGCGACGGCCCGTGCGAGGGCCGCGAAATTCCCCCCGGGGAGGGTTTTGGTCGAGCCGCCATGGCCGGGCAAATCGATCGCGAAGGTGTGAAACCGCGCGGCGAGCAGCGGTTGCAGAAACAGCCAATTGTTCAGATCGCCGCCAAACCCATGGATCAGCACCAGCGGCGGCGCGTCTTCCGGCCCCGCTTCCAAAACCTGGATCGGCCCGATTTCGGTCGCGACCCGCGCCGGGGCCGGCGCCGACGCGGCCTCCGCCGCCGGCACGAACGCCGCGTGCTGGGCGGCGATGAAGGCATCGATCTCGGCGTCATCGGCGGTGCCGTCAGCGATCACGCCGATCAGCGTGCCGACCGGCACCATCACGCCGGGTTTCACCACCTGGCGGCGAAGCGAGCCGGCGGCGGGGCTTTCGTAACCCGCGGTGATCTTGCTGGTCTCGATATCGGCGACTTCCTCGCCCGCCGCGACCGGCTCGCCAGGGGCCTTCCGCCAGGCGGCGACCATGCCTTCGGTCATGGCGAGACCCATCTTGGGCATCACCAGGGCGCGCAATCCGGCCATGCTCAGGCCGCCTTGCGCCCGCCGGCCGCCATCACCGCGCGCACCGCCGAAATGATCTTCTCGACGTCGGGAAGGTAGAGATCCTCCAGCGCCGGCGAAAACGGCACCGGCGTATGCGGCGGCGAAACCCTGCGGATCGGCGCCTTGAGCGCCTCGAACGCCCGCTCGGCGACCTGGGCGGCAATGTCGCTCGCCATGTTGCAGCGGGGGCTCGCCTCGTCGACCACCACCAGCCGGCCGGTCGCGCGCACCTCCTCGAGGATGGTCTCGATATCCAAAGGCGAGGTGGTGCGGGGGTCGATCACGGTGCAGGAAATTCCCTGCGCGCCAAGCTGATCGGCGGCTTCGTTGGCGAGCATCACCATCCGGCCAAAGGCGACGATGGTGGCGTCATCGCCCTCGCGGGTGAGGTTCGCCTCGCCGAAGGGGAGGGTATAGGGCTCGTCCGGCACCTCGTCCTCGACGTCATAGAGCATTTTATGCTCGAAGAAGATCACCGGATCGTCGTCCCTGATCGCCTCGATCATCAGTCCCTTGGCCTCATAGGGCGAGGACGGGATGACGACTTTGAGGCCGGGGACATGGGTGAACAGCGGATAGAGGCACTGGCTGTGCTGGCTGGCGGCGCGGAAGCCTGCGCCATACATGGTGCGGATGACGAGCGGCGTGCGTGCCTTGCCGCCGAACATGTATTTGAACTTGGCCGCCTGATTGAAGATCTGATCGAAGCACACCCCCATGAAATCGACGAACATGAGATCGGCGACGGGACGGAGCCCGGTGAGGGCGGCGCCGGCGGCGGCGCCGATGAAGCCGCTTTCGGTGATCGGCGTATCGAGCACGCGCTCGCGCCCGAATTGCGGCATCAGCCCCTTGGTCACGCCGAGCGGGCCGCCCCAGGCATCGTCCTCGCCGGGCGCGCCCATGCCGCCGGCGATGTCCTCGCCCATCACGATCACCCGCGGATCACGCGCCATCTCCTGGCGGATCGCCTCGTTCACCGCCTGGCGGAAAGATTTCCTCGCCATCCCGAGCGCTCCCTATTCAGTAGCTGACCCCATTCAGTAACTGACCCCATTCAGTAGCTGACATAGACATCGGTGAGCAGATCGGCGGGCGAGGGCATCGGCGCCGCTTTCGCGCGGCGGGTCGCGTCCTCGATCTCGGCTGCGACCTCGGCCTCGATCGCGTCCAGCGCCGCGTCATCCAGCAATTGCGCCTCACCCACCCGGCGGCGGAACAGCTTGAGGCAATCGCGCTCGGCGCGGAGCTTCGCGACCTCGTCGGGCGCGCGATAGGTCATGCCGTCGCCCTCGAAATGGCCGAAATAGCGCGCGAGCTTGAGGTGGAGAAAGCCTGGCCCGCCGCCGTCCCGCGCCCGCGCGATCGCCTCGCCCGCCGCCGCGTGGACGGCGAAGAAATCATGCCCATCGACACGCACGCCGGGGATGCCGAACCCCTCGGCGCGGACCAGCGGATCGCCGCCGATCGACCAGGCGCTCGCGGTCGATTCGGCATAGCCATTGTCCTCGAGCACGAACACCACCGGCAATCGCCAGACCGAGGCGAGATTCATCGCCTCCGCCGTGGTGCCCTGGTTGGAGGCGCCGTCGCCGCCGAAAGCGACCGCGACGGCGCCGGTTTTCAGGGTCTTCGCGGTCAGCGCCGCACCGCAGGCGAGCGGCGCGCCGCCGCCGACGATGCCGTTCGCGCCGAGCATGCCGCGATCGAGATCGGCGATATGCATCGAGCCGCCCTTGCCCGCGCAAAGCCCGCTTTTCCGGCCATAGATCTCGGCCATCATGCCGGCGACGTCACAGCCCTTGGCGATGCAATGGCCATGGCCGCGATGGGTGGAGGCGATGCTGTCGCGCTCGGTGAGGTTCATGCAGACGCCGACCGCGGAGGCTTCCTCGCCGGCGTAGAGATGGACGAAACCGGGGATGTCGCCGGTCGCGAACTCGGCATGCACCCGCTCCTCGAACTGGCGGATGGTGCACATGCTGCGATAGGCGCGCAGTAATTCCTCGCGGCTCAGCTGCATTCTTGGCTCTCCCGCATTTCGGGCTCTCCCGCAGGATGCACTCTGGCGGTGCGTTATGGCGGCGATTGTGACGCTTCCCGGCCCGAAAACGCAAGCGCAAACCGGATCGCCCTGTGTCCCGATTCCGGGAATTGATCAAGGCTGGCGCCCGGCGCCGCCGACGGTATAGTCCGCCGACCACCCTTCAGCCCCAAGGAACTCGCCATGAGCCGGATCATCCGCACCGAACCCAGCCCCGTTCTCGCCCGCGCCGTCGAGTATCACGGCTTCGTCTATACCTCCGGCGTGCTCGCGCGCGATCTCGGCAAGGACATCAGGGGCCAGACCGCCGAGGTCTTGGCCGAGATCGACGCGACGCTGGAAATCCACGGCACCGACAAGACGCGCCTCTTGCAGGCGCAGATCTGGCTCAAGCACATCGGCGACCGCGCGGCGATGAACGAAATGTGGTCGGCCTGGCTGCCCGCCGACGGGGCGCCGGTCAGGGCCTGTGTCGAGGCGGCGCTGGCCGACCCGCGCGCCCTGGTTGAAATCATGGTGGTCGCTTGCAAATAGGGCGCGCAGCCTTCCCAGCCGGCGCGCGCCGTGCCGTGGCTTCGTCCGAGTCGGGCTTCAGAGGGCCGGAAATAGGATTTTTGTCACAATACGCGATGTTATACACAGGGGGAAATCGTATTATTGCGCAAGATTGCAAACCCAGCGCGGTTTTCGCATTGTCGCGACCGCAACCCTGATGTTACCTTTCGGAATGGATTTGCCATTTCGAGAGGGGAGTTCCATGCCAGCTCGGCGACGTGGCGGCGCTTTTTGTCTTTTGGGTTCGTTGTTCCTGTTCGGAATGCCGATATCTCTGCACGCCCAGCAGACGAGCCCTTCACCAGACACGCATAAGCCCTCGCCACGCCATGTCGCCTCCTCTCAGACGCGACGGCACGGTCGCGCTGGGCACCATGTCACGCCGCACGAGTTGGCGGTCGGGCATCGCGGAAATAAATCCTATTTCCAGCGCACCTCCTATCACGCCTCAACCCATGCCTCGTCGCATGTGATCCAATGCGTGCCGTTTGCCCGCGCGGCGTCGGGGATCGATCTGCGCGGCGATGCCTTGACCTGGTGGGACAAGGCCGCCGGCGTCTATGCCCGCGGCAGCCGGCCCGAACCCGGCAGCGTGCTCGCCTTCCGCGCCAATCGCGCCATGCGGCTCGGCCATGTCGCGGTGGTGAAAAAAGTCATCAACTCCCGCGAGATCGAGATCGATCAAGCCCATTGGGGCCAGAACCGCGTCAGCCGCAACATCGCGGTGATCGACGTCTCGCCGGCGAATGACTGGACGGCGGTCCGTGTGGCGCTCGACAACCAGGGCAAATTCGGCAGCATCTATCCGACCCACGGCTTCATCTATGATCGCCAGATCGGCGAAAACTTCGCCGCCGCGGGTGAGCCCCGCGCGCTCCCGCTCAACCCGGCGCCGCGCGATCTCCGCACGCCCGCCGAGCAGCGCGCGATCCCGGTCCTGACCTCGATCCCGGTGGCCGACGAAGTGGCCGAGGCCCCGGCTTACGGCGATCTCGCCGCCGACGCGCCGGAACGCAGTCTGCGCTGAGTTTCCCCGCTCCGACACCCGCCCGACAACCAGGAAAAACGGCGCCGCGGTTTGGCGCCGTTTTCGTTGGGGCTGGCGCCGCCGCTACATTCCGCTCGGGTAGTTCGGGCCGCCACCGCCCTCAGGGGTGAACCAATCGATGTTCTGGGTCGGATCCTTGATGTCGCAGGTCTTGCAGTGGACGCAGTTCTGCGCGTTGATCTGGAGCCGCGGCGCGCCCTCCTCGACCCCGACCGCCTCATAGACGCCGGCCGGGCAATACCGGCTCTCGGGGGCAGCGAAACGCTGCCAATTGACCTCCCGCCAACGCGCCGCGGCGCGCAGCCGGAGATGCGCCGGCTGATCTTCCTCATGGTTGGTATTGCTGATGAAGACGGACGCCAGGCGATCGAAGGTGAGCTTCCCGTCCGGCTTCGGATAGTCGATGCGCGGCGCCTGATCGGCGGGGAGCAGCGTCGTGTGGTCGGGGTGGGGATGATGCAGCGTCCACGGCGCCCGGCCGCGCAGCACATAGGTATCGAGCGCCGCGTTGACGAGCCCGCCCCAGAGGCCGAAGCGGGCGAAGCCGGGGCGGATATTGCGTGCCTGGCGCAATTCGTCCCACAGCCAGCTCGCGCGGAGCCGCTCGGGGTAGGCTTCGAGCGCGGCGGGGCGGTCGCCGGCCAGCGCCTCGGCCAGTGCCTCGGCCGCCACCATGCCGGATTTCATCGCCATATGCGTGCCCTTGATCTTGGGCACGTTCAGGAAACCGGCACTGTCACCGATCAGGATCCCGCCCGGGAAGACGAGCTTGGGTAGCGATTGCAGCCCCCCCTCGACCAGCGCCCGCGCGCCATAGCTGATCCGCCGCCCGCCGGCGAACTGGCCGGAGAGCGCGGGATGGGTCTTGAGCCGCTGCATCTCCTCGAACGGCGACAGCCAGGGATTGCGATAATCGAGCCCGACGACGAAGCCGTAGGAAATGAAATTGCCGCCGAAATGATAGAGGAACGAGCCGCCATAGCTCCGCCGGTCGAGCGGCCAGCCGATGGTGTGGGTGATCTCGCCGGGGCGGTGATTTTCCGCCGGCACCTCCCATAGCTCCTTGACCCCGATCGCGAAGGTCGGCGGATCGGCGCCCTCGTCGAGGCCGAAGCGGGCGATCGCCTGTTTGCTGAGCGAGCCGCGGCAGCCCTCGGCGAGCACGGTATAGGGGGCACGGAGTTCCATCCCCGGCTGGTAATTCGGCCCTTTTTCCCCGGTTCTGGTGACGCCCATGTCGCCGGTGACGATGCCGGCGATGCGCCCCTCCTCCTCGATCAGAGCGGCGGCGGGAAAACCGGGATAGATCTCGACCCCGAGCGCCTCGGCGCGGGCCGCGAGCCAGCGGCAGAGATCGCCGAGGCTCGCGACGTAATTGCCGGCATTATGCATCTGCGGCGGCGTCGGCAGACGCTGGGCCCGGCGCGCGGTGAGGAACAGGAAACGATCGGCGCCGGCCGGCGTGGTCAGCGGCGCGCCCTCTTCCTGCCAATCGGGGATCAGCTCGGCGAGCGCCCGCGGCTCGATCACCGCGCCGGAGAGGATATGGGCGCCGATTTCGCTGCCTTTTTCGACCACGCAAATCGCCATCTCGGGGGCGAGCTGCTTGAGGCGGATCGCCGCCGCCAATCCGGCCGGGCCGCCGCCTGCGATGACGACGTCGAAATCCATTCTCTCGCGTGCGACAATTTCCTCACCCATACGTCATTTTCCTTTCTGCATGGGGAAGTGTAGCCGATCGCCGCTGGTTGTGCAAAATGCGGGGGATGGATCCTCGAACGGCGCTGACCGCCGCGCTGCGGCTGCATCTCGAATGGGGCGCCGATGAGGCGCTGGCCGAGGCGCCCATCGATCACCTTGCCGCGCCCCCGGCCTTGCCCCCTGCCGCGTCCCCCGCGTCCCCCGCGTCCCCCGCGGTCGCGCGGCTTGCGGTGTCCGCGAGTGGCACTTTGCCGCCGCCAGCCGCGCGGGCCGCGTCCCTCGCCGCCGCCTGTCACTCGCTCGACGCCTTACGCGCCGCCCTCGCCGCCTTCGATGGTTGCGGCTTGAGCGAAACCGCGACCCATCTCGTGTTCAACGACGGCAACCCGGATTCCGGCCTGATGCTGATCGGCGAGGCGCCTGGCGCGGAGGAAGACCGCATCGGCAAGCCTTTCGTCGGCCCCTCGGGTCAGTTGCTCGACCGCATGCTGGCCAGCATCGGGCTCGATCGCGACCATTATCTGATCACCAACCTGATCCCCTGGCGTCCGCCGGGTAACCGCAGCCCGACCGATGCCGAGGTGTTGCTCTGTCTTCCCTTCCTCCATCGCCAGATCGCGCTGGTGCGGCCGCGGCTTCTGCTCCTGCTCGGCGGGCTCGCGGCCAAGGCGCTGCTCGGCGGTGGCGCCGGCATCACCCGGCTGCGCGGCACCTGGCGGGAGATCGCTATCCCCGGGCTCGATGCGCGGCTGCCGGCGCTCGCGACCTATCATCCCGCCTATCTGTTGCGCTCGCCCGGCGCCAAACGCGCCGCCTGGGCGGATCTGATCTCGCTCCGGCGGCGGCTCGACACGGCGGAAAGGTAGAAATAAGTCCGATCCCGCAGAACCAACCAATTATTCTAACTCAGGGATTTTCGACATGGCAGCACTTGATCAGACTTTCCCCTAATCCACATTTCCCGGACGCTATGAGAGAAATTTCCACATGAAATCAAAAGCTCTTTTGGTGTTATTTAGCGCCTTGATGACCCTCGCCATGGCGCTCACCGACACAAAAGCCGCCGATCTGCCCGTCGGCGACAGCGACGCTGTCAACAACATGACGGAAAAAGCCACGATATGGTCACCAGAACTGGTGGGAGGACAATGGGGTTGGCGCTTGACGAAGTATCGATACTTCGAATTAGCCTACAAAATCAACGACCAGACACTTTTGCTGCTCAGCACAGACGAAAACCATACAGACAACGTGCTATGGAATCCCTTAACAGGCACCGGACGTCACCTCGACCAGGAAGAATTCAAAAAATTCTTTTATAAATATAAAAATGATAGATTATTATATAGCTTGTTTCCCGTCTTAGATGATCCAAGCAAAAATGAAAAGTTCACACCAGTATTATACCAACAAAAACTGTTATACGGGCGTAATATACAGCGATTTATATCGCCTGGCCAAAATTTTTACTGTTCATCTATATTTTATAGTTATTACGGTGTTTATGATAAATCATCTCGTCTTATTAAGACTTTTTATGTATTAGAAAAACTCGACCATCCCAAAAATTTCAAATATTTTCTTTGCAAAGAAGCAGAAACTAAACAAGAAAAGCAAATAAAAATCGAATTCGAAGAAGCTAACAATTTTTTTACAGAACTATTTGATGGAACATTGCTATTTTTTAGCATTGATACAAATGATGAAATCATAGTTAGGATAGATCAAAAATTACAGCAACACACTTCGATAGGAGGAAGAATGTTCGTCATAGATGCAGAAAATATTAATAATATTCTTATGTCTGAAAAAATCAAATCAAAAAATAACGCACAATTTCGATACGATCTATTTATGAAAGAAATGGCCCCCGTCCAGAAATCAGGAATGCCGTAAGCCAATAAGAACGGCCAGAAGAGGACATAGCAATTTTTTTATGAAAAAGAAGCAAAAAAATTTTCTTCCTGGTTTCGCGGAGTGGTAGTGCCGCAGGTACTGCCCAACGAAGGAAAAATTCTTTTTTCAAAAAAGAACAATTCTGAATAATCTCAGTCAAATCTCCCGCTCCGCGGAAATCCGCTGGGCACCGCGCGCCCGGCCTGGCCGCGCGCGCCGAGCCAGGGGGTGAGCGCGGTTTCCGTCCGTGTCTTGCCGCCGAGCCGCCAGCTCAGCCCCTCGGCGAGCGTGAAGAGCTTGAGATCGGCGAGCCCGCCATCGCGGTATTTTTGCAGGATCACCCCCGACCCGCGCGCCATTTCCGGCACCTGGTCGCGGGGGAAGACCAGCAATTTCCGATTATCGCCGACCACCGCGACATGATCGCCGGCGAGCGGGGCGCAGATCATCACCTCCTCCCCCGCTTTCGGGTTGAACACCTGCTTGCCGGTGCGCTTCTCGGCGAGCAGATCCTCGGCGCGGACCACGAAGCCGCGTCCGGCGGAGGACGCAAGGAGATAGCGCGTCCCCTCACGCCAGACGAACAGGGTCGCGACATCGACCTCGTTGCCGAGTTCGGCGAGCAGCCGCACCGGCTGGCCATCGCCGCGTCCGCGCGGCAGATCGGCGGCGCGTAGCGTATGCGCGCGGCCGTTGGTCGCGATCAGGCAGAGCCGGTCGGTGGTCTCACAGGCGAGCAGCAGACGCAGCCGGTCGCCCTCCTTGAATTTCAGCTCGGCGCCGTCGCCGAGATGGCCGCGAGCGGCGCGGAGCCAGCCTTTTTCGGAAAGAATGACGGTGATCGGCTCGCGCTCGACGAACGCCTCCTCGGCGACCGCGACCGAAGGAGCCGCCGCCTCGATCCGGGTGCGCCGAGCGCCGAGCGGCCCCTTGGCGAATTCCGCCCCGATCGCCGCGACCTCTTCGCCGATCCGCGCCCAGCGCCGGGCGGGGTCGGCGAGGAGGGCGGTGAGATCCTTGTGCTCGGCGGACAAGGCCTTGCGCTCCTTGCGGATTTCCATCTCTTCCAGGCGGCGGAGCGCGCGCAGCCGCATGTTGAGGATCGCCTCGGCCTGGGCCTCGGTCAGCGAGAAGCGCGCCATCAGCGCGGCGGACGGCGCGTCCTCGGTGCGGATGATGTGGATCACCTCGTCGAGATTGAGATAGACCGCGAGATAGCCGTCGAGCAGTTCGATCCTGCGCGCGATGGCGGCGAGGCGGTGGTGTGAGCGGCGCGCCAAGACCTCGTGGCGATGGTCGAGCCAGGCGCGGAGCAGCGCCTTGAGCCCCAGGACGCGCGGCGTCCGCCCGCCATCGAGGACGTTCATGTTGAGGCTGACCCGGCTCTCGAGGCTGGTCGCGCGAAACAGCGTCTCCATCAGCATCGCGGGATCGACGCCGCGCGCGCGCGGCTCGAACACCAGACGCACCGTCGCATCGCTCTCATCGCGGAGATCGGCGAGCAGCGGGAGCTTCTTGTCCTCGATCAGTGCTGCGATCTGTTCGATCAGCCGCGCCTTGGCGATCTGATAGGGGATTTCCGTGACCACGACGCGCCAGGTGCCGTGCTTGCCTTGTTCTACCTCGTAGCGGGCGCGCAGACGCAGGCTGCCGCGCCCGCTCTCATAGGCGGCGCGAATTGTCTCGACGTCCTCGACGAGGACGCCGCCGGTCGGAAAATCGGGGCCGGGGAGAAAGCGGAGGAGATCGGCGGTGCTGGCCTCGGGATGGGCGATGAGATGGACGGCGGCGGCGCAGATTTCGCCGGCGTTATGCGGCGGGATGGAGGTTGCCATGCCGACCGCGATGCCGCTCGCGCCATTGGCGAGGAGGTTGGGGAAGGCGGCGGGGAGCACCACCGGCTCCCGCTCCTCGCCGTCATAGGTCGGGCGGAAATCGACCGCGTCCTCATTGATGCCGGCGAGCAGCTTCTCGGCGACCGCGGTCATCCGCGCCTCGGTATAGCGCATGGCGGCGGCGTTATCGCCGTCGATATTGCCGAAATTGCCCTGCCCCTCGACCAGCGGATAGCGGGCCGCGAAATCCTGCGCGAGGCGGACCAAGGCCTCGTAGACCGCGACGTCGCCATGGGGATGGTATTTGCCGATCACGTCGCCGACGACGCGGGCGCATTTCTTGAACCCGGCGGCGGGGTCGAGATGGAGCTGCTGCATGGCGTAAACCAGGCGGCGATGCACCGGCTTCAGCCCGTCGCGCGCATCCGGCAGCGAGCGCGCCATGATGGTGGAAAGCGCATAGGCGAGATAGCGCTCGCCGAGCGCCTCGGCGAGTGGCGCGTCATTGACGCGCCCGGCGGGCGGGGGATCGGGGGTCAGGACATCGGACATGGGCGACTCCGCGCGGCTTTCCCCTATTGGCTAGGCCCCGGCTCGGCGAGCCGCAAGACGCGGTCGTAAAGCGCCCGCCGTGCCGCCGGCAGCGGCAAATGGCGGACGCCGAACCCCTCGCGGGCGAGGAAATGCCCGGTGAGACGAAGCCCGGCGCAGATGTCGGCAACACTTACCAGCGCGTCCGGGTCACGAAGAAAGCCCGGCAGCGGCAGCAGCCGCGCGCGCCAGGGCGCCGCCGCCGCGCGGCTCACCGCGCGCCCGCTGCGCGGCGAGACGAAGGCCAGCCCGTCGCGGACACCGCTCAGCGCGCAGGCGGTGAGGTCGAGGCCGTAGCCGAGTTCGGCGAGCAGCGCGACCTCGAAGCGAACCAGTTCGGCAAGCCCCGCCGCCGCCGTCTCCGGCCCCGCCCCCTGCTCAGAAAGACGCTCGATCAGACACCAGAGACCGGCGAAAACGCGCGGATGCGGCGCCTGCTCGGGGAGCGCGCCAGCGACCGTCGCACACAAAGCGGCGAGCATCGCAAGCCGCAGCGGATCATCGAGCACCAGCGCGGCCGCGGGGTGGATCAGCTCGGCGGTGAACTGGCCGAGGTGTTCGGCGAGCCGCCCGCGCCACACCGCCGCGACCAGATTGCCGCTTTGCCAAAGCGCCGCGTGGCGCCGTCCCTGCCCGCCCCGCACCAGCCCCCGGCGGCGCCCCTCGGTCTCGGCCAGCAGCGTCGCGATGGCGTCGTGCTCGCCATGCGGGCGCATTTCGAGAATGATCGCCGGAGCCTGCCAATCCATGCCCGCATTGTGCCGCCCCGCGCGCGCCCGGGAAAGCCGCCGCCGCGCCGCCGCTCAGGCCGCCGCCTTCGCCGCCGGCGCGCGCGCGCCCACGCCGCGGATCGGCTCGCTCCGCGGCAGATCCGCCGCAACCTCCGCCGCCCAGCCGCCGAGCGCGGTCTGCGCGGCATCGAAGAGGCATTGCGACATCTCGTCCGTCACCTGGCGCATCGCCAGGAGGTTGCGATGAAAGCGTTTGCGCGCGAGATCGATCTGCTGCGCCGGCAGCGGCATCAGCGCGCCGCCATCGCGGAGCCGCGTCAGATCGCCGTAATCCTCGGCGATGAGCTGCTGCGCGAGGCTCACCTGATGCTGCGACAGCGCGACCATGCCCTGCAGGAGCCGCATATTCGCCTCCGTCAGGTGCTGCCAGCCCTCCTGCCAAGCGAGAGCGTTTCCCTGGCTCTCACCGAAGCCGATATTCCCGTTGCCGGCGCGTTGCCAGAGTGTCTTCCAGCTCGCCCAGAGATCCGCGGGCATGTTTTGCGAGGAGGTGACGTCGGGCATGGTTTCTCTCCTTGTTTTCTACGATCACGTCTCGTTATTTTCTAGCACCCTGCGCCGGCCGGGGCTTTGATCGGCATCAAATTCCAGGCCGTTCTTCCGCCTTTTGCCGCCGGCTCAGGGGGTCGCGGCGCGGGCGCGTGCGAGCAGCACCGCGACCGCGGCCGACGCGATGCGGGTGCGGGCGCTGTCGGCGCGGCTGGTGAGGATGATCGGCACGCGCGCGCCGAGGACGACGCCAGCGGCATCGGCGCCGGCGAGAAACGTCAATTGCTTGGCGAGCATGTTGCCGGCCTCGAGATCGGGCACGACGAGAATGTCGGCGCGCCCGGCGACCTCGGAGACGATGTGCTTTTCCTGTGCCGCCTCCATGCTCACCGCGTTGTCGAAGGCGAGCGGCCCATCCACCAGCGCCCCGGTGATCTGCCCGCGATCGGCCATCTTGCAGAGCGCGGCGGCGTCCAGCGTCGAGCGCAGTTTCGGATTGATGGTCTCGATGGCCGAAAGAATGGCGACCTTCGGCGCAGCGATCGCCATGGCTTGCGCGAGATCGATGGCGTTTTGGACGATGTCGCGCTTTTCCTCCAGCGTCGGCGCGATATTGATCGCGGCATCGGTGATCAGCAGCGGCCGGTCATGACCGGGCACGTCCATCATATAGACGTGGCTGATCCGGCGCGCGGTTTGCAGACCTCGCGCCGGATCGACCACCGCGTGCATCAGTTCGTCGGTGTGCAGCGCGCCTTTCATGACGATATCGGCTTTCGCCTCGCGCACCATGGCGCAGGCGGTGCGCGCGGCCTCGCGCGCGTCGGCGACCGGGATCAGCGTCATCGCCGCGATGTCGATCCTGGCCTCGCTGGCGGCGGCGCGGATTTCGTCCTCGGGGCCGATCAAGAGCGGCACGATCAGGCCCGCCGCGGCGGCCTCGGCGGCGGCCTCTAGCGAGAGCGCATCGCAAGGGTAGACGATCGCCGTCCGCAAGGGCGCGCCGGCCTCGGCCTTGGCGATGAGATCATGGAAGCGGGTATGCCGGCTGAGGCGGATCTCGGGAAGTTCCGTGCGCGGGAGGCTGATTTTCTCGAGCGGCGCCTTGACCTCGGCGGTCCCGGTGAGAATGTCCTCGCCCTTCTGGTTGGTGCAGCGGCAATCGAGCACCAGATGATCCTGCCCCGATTTCTCGCGCACGGTGACGGTCGCGGTGATGGCATCGCCGATCCCGACCGGACGCAAAAAACGCATGTCCTGGCGCAGATAGATGGTTCCCGGCCCCGGCAGCCTGGTGCCGAGCACGGCGGAAATCAGCCCGCCGCTCCACATGCCGTGGGCGATGATGCGGTGAAAGAGATCATGGGCGGCAAAATTGGGATCGAGATGCGCGGGGTTGAAATCCCCCGACACGGCGGCGAAAAGGGCGATATCATCGGCGCTCAGGCTGCGCGTGATGCTGGCGCTGTCGCCGATCGCGATCTCGGCGAAGGTTTTGTTCTCGATCATCTCGGCCGCGTGGATTGCGGTTTTGGCGTCCATCGTCATTTTCTCTCAAGGTTCCAGAACGTAATGGCCGGGCGCATCGGCGGAGGCGCGATAGCCGGCCGTGGCCGCGCCGAGACCCGGCGGCTTGGCCGGTGGCCCGGAATGCTCGGAGAGCCACGCCGCCCAGACCGGCCACCATGAGCCCTCCTCCGGCGTTACCCGCGCCATCCATTCCTCGGGGCCGAGATAAGGCTCTCCCGCGGCGCGCCGATGGCGGCGGAAATGGCGATGGGGATGGCCGGGTTCGCTGACGATGCCGGCATTATGCCCGCCCGAGGTGAGGACGAAGGTCACATCGCCTTCATTCAGGAGGTGGATTTTATAGACCGAACGCCAGGGCGCGACGTGATCGCTCTCGGTGCCGACCACGAAAAACGGCACATGGATATCCTCGACCGCGACCGGTCGGCCGCCGGCGATCAGCCGCCCCTCGGCGAGATCGTTGTCGAGGAACAGCCAGCGCAGATATTCGCTGTGCATCCGATACGGCATGCGCGTGGTATCGGCATTCCAGACCATCAGATCACTCGGGTGCTCGCGCTCGCCGAGCAGATATTCCCGCACCATGCGCGACCAGATGAGATCGCGCGAGCGCAGCAGTTGGAACGTCCCGGCCATTTGGCGGTTGTCGAGAAAACCCTGCTGCCACATCAGATCTTCGAGAAACGCGAGCTGGCGCTCGGTGATGAAGAGCTGTAATTCGCCGGCCTCGGTGAAGTCGGTTTGGGCGGCAAACAGGGTGACGCTCGCCAGACGCCGGTCGTCATCGCGCGCCATCGCCGCCGCCGCGATCGCGAGCAGCGTGCCGCCGAGGCAATAGCCACAGGCATGGATCGGGTGCGCCCCCGCGATCGCGGTGATCGCATCGAGGGCGGCGATGACGCCGAGGCGGCGGTAATCGTCGAGCCCGACATCGCGCGCTTCCGCCCCGGGATTGCGCCAGGACATGCAGAACACCGTGAAGCCCTGGCCGACGAGATAGCGGATCAGAGAATTCTGCGCCGACAAATCGAGGATGTAATATTTCATGATCCAGGCCGGCACGATCAGCACCGGCTCGGGCCGCACCGTCGCCGTGGTCGGGCTGTACTGGATCAATTCCATCAAGGCGTTGCGGAACACCACCTTGCCCGGCGTCGCCGCGATGTCGCGCCCGACGGCGAGCGGCGAGTGTGATCGCCCGCCCGCGGCGGCGGCGCTGTCTTCGAGGAAATTCTGCCACCCGGCGAGGAAATTCCGCCCGCCCTGATCCACCGCCGCGGCGATGATCTCGGGATTGAGGGCGGGGAAATTACTCGGCGACCAGACATCGAGCCATTGCCTCGTGAGAAAAGCGACCATGCGCTGGCTCGCCGTCTCCATCCCGCGCAACGGGCGGGTCGCCGCGTCGTAAAAACTTTCCACCCGCAGGAACGCCTGCTGATAGGCGTAAAACGGCATTTCCTGCCAGCGCGGATCGCCGAAGCGATGATCGCTCGCGGCGATGGGCTGCGGCGCGCGGGCAATCCCGAGCAGATCCCGCGAGAAGGCTTCCGCCGCGTCGAGCGCGGCCCGGGCGAGTTCGGCGCGGCGGTGCGGGTGGCTCGCCAGCGCCGTCGTCCAATCGAGAAAGGCGAACCCGATCTCGGTCGGCGAAAAACCGCCGGTCAGGCGCGCCGTCCCGGCCGCGAGCAGCCGATCCGCCGCCGCCACGGTGTCGTCACCCGAGGGCGGCCAAGATGGGGGCGAGGCCGGGGGCGGAAGCCGGGGCGGCGGCGCGGCGGGAGGAAGCGATCGCGTGCTCTGGTCCATCGGCTCTCCTTCTGGATTACCCTATCCGTGCCCTGGTTCCGTGCCCTGGCGCGGCGCTTATACAGCACGCCGGCGGGCGGCGGTGCCTTGACGAAGATCAAGACCCGCCAACACGAGCGGGCGAGCGCGGCTGGAGACGCCCCATGGCCGCGGCCCCTTGGTGTCCCTCTGGCCTTCATGCCCAGGCTTTTCTATGGTGCGCGGCCTTCCTTGGAGGATTTCGTGTATGCTCGCCAGTTTTCGCGGCCATCTCAACTCCTGGTTCGTCCGGGCGCTGTTTTTGCTCCTCGTGCTCGCCTTCGCGGTCTGGGGGGTGGGGGACGTGGTGCGGCTGATCGGCGGCGATCCGGCGGTGGCGACCGTCGCCGGGCAGAAGCTCGACGCGCCGACCGTCGCCAACGCCTTCCAGAGCCAGTTGCAAGCCGCCGAGCGGCAAATGGGCGCGGATGCGACCCCAACCCCGGAAATGCGCCGTGAGGTCGCGCTGCGGACGATCGAAATCCTGATCACCCAGACGGCGATGAACGCCAAGGCCAAGGCGATGGGCGTCGTGGTGCCGGCGGCCGCGCTGCGTCAGGCGGTGTTCGCGATCCCCGCGTTCCAGGGCCCGGCCGGCAGCTTCGATCGCCGCCAGTTCGAGATGGTGCTGCAGAAAAATGGCCTCGACGAGGGCCGCTTCCTGAAGATGCTGCGCGGCGACATGCGTGAGCAGGAAATCCTCGGCGCGCTCCGCGCCGGCGTCGCCCCGCCCGAGGAATTGCTGCGCGCGGTGCTGGTCTATCAGGACCAGACCCGCGCCGCCGACGCCGTGGAGCTGCCCGTCAACGCAGCAGCACCGCCGCCGCCGCCGAGCGAGGCGCAGCTCCGCCGCTACTACGAAAACCATCCCGGGGATTTCAGCGCGCCGGAATATCGCCGCATCAAGGCGGTGGTGCTGTCCGCCGACACCCTCCTCAAAGCGATCACCGTTCCCGATGACGAGGTCCGCCAGGCCTTCGATCAGCGCAAGGCGGAATTTTCCAAGCCGGAAACCCGCGCGATCGAGGTCGTCGTGGCGCGGACCGAGGCCGCGGCGAGCAAGCTCGCCATCGCCTGGCGGGCCGGCGCGGACTGGACGGAGATGACCAAGGCCGCCGAGCAGGCCGGCGAATCGACGCTCAGTCTCGACACCGCGACGCCGTCGCAAATCCCGGTCCCCGAACTCGCCAAGGCGCTCTTCGCCGCCGAGCCCGGGGTGATCACCGGGCCGATCAAAACCGATCTCGCCTGGTATGTCGCCCGCGTCGTCAAGGTCAACGCCCCGAGCAGCGAGGCGTTCGATGCGGTCAAGGACCGCTTGCGCGCCGAACTCGCGCGGCAGGAGGCGAATGAGCAGCTCGACGGCCACGCGACCAAGCTCGAGGACGCGCTCGCCGGCAGCGGCGGGCTCGATGATCTGCCGGGCGATCTCGGCGCGGTTGGCGTCGCCGGCACGCTGGACGCCGAAGGGGTCACGCCGGACGGCAAGCCGGCGCCGCTCCCCGGCCCCGAGGCGCTGAACAAGGCGCTGCTGGCCGCCGCCTTCCAGATGAAAAAAGGCGAGCCGCCGCGCCTCGTCGAGACCGGCGCCGATGCCAGCGCCCCCCCCGGCGAGCCGCCGCCGCCGCGGGCCTATTACGCGGTCAGCGTCGAGGACATCATCCCGCCCGCGGTCAAACCCTTCGCCGAGGTCAAGGCCGATGTCACCCGCGCCTGGATCGAGGCCGCCCGGCGCCACGCCCAGGAAGTCACCGCGGCCGGGCTTTTGAGCGCGGTCGAGGGCGGGCAGAGCCTCGCCGATGCGGCGCTCAAGGCCGGGGTCCGGGTACGGCGCCTTGCGCCGGTGAAGCGCTTCGCCGGCGCCGAGGGCGTGCCGGCGGCGCTGCTCGCGCCGCTTTTCGCCCTGAAGCAGGGCGAGCCGACGATGATCGAGACCAATGACGGTTTCATGGTCGCGGTGCTCGCCGAAATCCGCGATCCCGACCCCAAGACCGATACCGCCGAATATGCCAAGATCCGTGCCTCGATGCAGAAGCGGCTGGGGGACGATATCGAAGAGATCTATGTCACCGCCGTCCGCAACGCGGCCCACCCGCAGGTCAATCAGACTTTGCTGAACCAGATCGCCGCCCCCTGAACCCGCTCCCCGATCCCGCTCCCCGAACCGGCGCCGATGCGGCGCGAGAGGAATGCCCGATGACCGCCGCCCCGCCCCCGGAAGTCACTCCGGAGTTCACCGCCTTCCGCGACTGTTACGCCAGCGGACGCGGGGCGCTGGTGTCCTGGCGCGGGGTCGCCGATCTCGAAACCCCGGTCGCGGCGTTTCTCAAGCTCGCGCATGGCCGGGCCAATTCCTTCCTGCTCGAAAGCATCGAGGGCGGCGCCGCGCGCGGGCGCTATTCGATCATCGGGCTCGCGCCCGATCTGATCTGGCGCTGCCGCGATGGCCGCGCCGAAATCAACCGCGACGCCCTCGCCGCTCCGCACGCTTTCGCCCCCGACCCGCGCCCGCCGCTCGAGAGCCTCCGCGCCATCATCGCCGAAACCCGGCTCGACGTGCCGGAGTTCCTGCCGCCGATGGCGGGCGGGCTGGTCGGTTATCTCGGCTACGACATGGTGCGGCTGATGGAGCACCTGCCGACCGCTAAGCCGGACCCGCTCGGCCTGCCGGATTCGATCCTGGTCCGCCCGACACTGTTCGCCATTTTCGATAATGTGAAAGACGAACTGGTGCTGATCGCCCCGGTCTATCCGCGGCCGGGGATCTCCGCCGAAGCGGCGTTCGCCGAGGCGCAAACCCGGCTGGCGGCGGCGCAAGCGGCGCTCGACCAGCCGCTGCCGCACCCGCCGCCGCCGGTTTCCCTCGCCCCGATGCCCGAACCCAGCTCAAATTTCACCAAGGCTGAGTTCATCGCTGCCGTCGAACGGGCGAAAGAGTATATTTTCGCCGGCGATGCCTTCCAGATCGTGCCGAGCCAGCGCTTCTCGGCGCCGTTCGCGCTGCCGCCGTTCGCGCTCTATCGCGCGCTCCGGCGCATCAACCCGGCGCCGTTCCTGTTTTTCCTCGATTTCGGCGGTTTCGCGGTGGTCGGCAGCAGCCCGGAAATCCTGGTGCGGCTCCGGGACGGCATCGTCACCATCCGCCCGCTCGCCGGCACCCGCCGGCGCGGCGCGACCCGTGACGAGGATCAGGCGCTGGAGGCGGAACTGCTCGCCGATCCGAAGGAGCGCGCCGAGCATCTCATGCTGCTCGATCTCGGCCGCAACGATGTCGGCCGGGTTGCCGAGATCGGCTCGGTGCGTGTCACCGAAAGCTTTTCCATCGAGCGGTTCAGCCATGTCATGCACATCATGTCGGATGTGCAGGGCAAGCTCCGCCCCGGGCTCGACGCGGTCGATGCGCTGGTCGGCGGTTTTCCCGCCGGCACGCTGACCGGCGCGCCGAAGGTGCGGGCGATGGAAATCATCGACGAGCTGGAACCGGTGCGGCGCGGCCTCTATGCTGGCTGCATCGGCTATTTCGCCGCCAATGGCACCATGGATACCTGCATCGGTCTCCGCACCGCGGTGGTCAAGGAGGGCGTGATGCATGTCCAGGCGGGGTGCGGCGTGGTCGCCGATTCCAACCCCGAGGCGGAATACGAGGAAACCCGCCAGAAAGCCCGCGCGCTGTTCCGCGCCGCCGAGGAGGCGGTGCGCTTCGCCGCCGATCGCGGCGCGCGGCCGGGGTAAGCGTAAGAAAGAGAAGTTGTTCTTTTTTGTTGGAAAAAAGAACCAAAAAACTTTTCCCTTGATGCCGCGAACGGCAGGAAATCCGCGTTGCAATCCATTAGGAAGAAATTCTTATGACAACATCCCCCGCCCGCGCCCAGGAACGCCTGCCGCCGATCGCTCCGGCGGAGTGGACGCCGGAGCAGAAAAAAGTCGCGGCGGAAATCGTCGCCGGCCCGCGCGGCGGCATGCCGGGGCCGTTCAACGCCTGGCTGCGGAGCCCCGATCTCGCCTCAAGGTTCCAGAAAGTCGGTGAATATGCGCGGTTTCATACCTCGCTGCCGCCGGCGCTCAACGAAATCGCGATCCTGCTGGTGGCGCGCGACTGGTCGGCGGCGTTCGAGTGGTATGCGCATTATCAGCTCGCGATGAAGGCCGGGCTTTCGCCTTCCGTCGCCGAGGCCATCGCCCATCGCCGCCGCCCCGAGGGGATGAGCGAGGACGAGGCGATGGTGCATGATTTCGCCCGCGAATTGCTGGAAACACGGAATGTCTCGGACGCGATTTTCGAGAAAATGCGGACGCGGTTCGGTGAGCGCGGCATCGTCGATCTGATCGGCACTCTTGGCTATTACGTCGCGGTTTCGATGACGCTGAACGTCGCCGGCGTGCCGGTGCCGCCGGGAAGCAGCGTGCCGGGCTTGCCGGAGTAAGCCGCTACGCCGCGAGGTGGGCGAGCCAGTCGCGCACGCCCGCCGGATCGCCGAAGGCTTCGTGGACGTAGAGGCCCTGCCCGCCGGCGTCGCTTGCCGCGCGCATCCCGTCCGCGTCGGTCACATCGTCGCCGATGAACACCGGAACCCGTCCGGCGAAGGGCGCGCGGGCGAGCAGGAAACCCACCGCCGAGCCCTTGTCGGCGCCGCGCGGGCGGATTTCCCAGGCCATGTGCGAGGCCAGCAGCACGAAACGCGCCGCATCCCGCGCCACCATCCCGGCAAGCGGCGCACGGAGCGCCTCGCCGGCCTCGGGGATGGCGCGGTAATGGACCACGAAGCCGCGCGCCTTCGGCTCAAAAAGCGCGCCGGGATGGGCAGCGACCAGGCGCCTGGCCGCCTCGCGCCACGCCTCCGGCGCCGAAGGCAGATCGGGACGCGATGCCGCGGCCGCGGGCGAGAGGCGGAACACCCCGCCATGCTCGCCGGCCAGGGCCACCGGAATGCCGGGGAGAAAGCGGTCGAGATCGGCGAGCGGCCGGCCGCTCACCAAGGCGAGCGCGCCGTCAAGACGCCGCGACAGCCGCGCCAGGAGATCACCAAGCCCAGGCGGGATGACGACGCTATCCGGCGTCGGCGCGAGTTCGACCAGTGTGCCGTCGAAATCGAGCAGGAGGGCGAGACGCCCGGGCGGCGGCAGATCGCTCAATGGCATGCCAGCACGCGAACATCGTAGATCGGGTTTTCGAGGATGGCGAGCGCCGGCTCGGCGGCGAACATCCAGCCCGAGAACCCGGGCCCGCCGGGGCGCGCGTCGCTGACCTGAAGAAGCGCCGCGGCGTCGGTCGCCTGATCGGGCGGGCGAGCGAGGCAGGCGCGGACGGCGATGGTGAGGGCGCCGAAATGCCCGCTCTGGCCGACCGGAACCTCGATCCGGGCGACGCGGACATCATGCTTGTCGAGCGCCTGCAAGGTGGCGATGCCGCGCGGCTGCCAGTCGGGGGACAGCAGCACGGTCTGCGGCGCGGCCGGGGTCGCGGCCGGGGCCATGGCGGGCGGGGTCATGGTCGTCTCGGGCGCCGGCGCCCCTGGCGCGGGCACGCCATTGGGCGTGGCCAATGCGGGAGCCGCAGGCGGCGCGGCCTCGGCGGGCGGCGGCAGCGGCTCGGACTGGATGGCACCCGGATCCGTCTCCGGCTGAAGCGCGCGCGGCCCATCGGGGGTTTGCGCGCGCGCCACCGGCAAAACCAGCAGGACGAGCACGGCGACGGCGCCGAACCGCCGCCCGCCCGCCATCATACCCGCGATCATGCCCGGCCGGGGGTTTTCAGCGCCGCGACCAGATCGGTCAGAATCCGCCGCGCCGCCGCGTCATCCACCCCCATCAGCACCGCGTCCTCGAACATGTCCCGCATCACTTGGGCGAGTTCCTGGTAATTTTCCTCGAGCACGCGCAATTTTTCCCGGCACGCAACCGGCCGGCCATCGCTTTGCGGCCAGATCACCGGCGCGGTCACGGCTTGCCGCCGCCGCCGACCCCGCCACCATCGGGGCCGCCGTCCTTGCCGTCGGTTTTGTTGGCGCTGCTCATATTGGCCATGGAAAAGACGAATTTTCCGAGCAGATCCTCGATATTGATCGAGGACTGGGTGATCTTGATGACGCCGCCCGGCGCCAGATCATGTTCATCCCCGCCCGGGGAGAGGGCGAGATATTTGCCCCCCAGCAGCCCGTCGCTGGTGATGACCGCGCCGCTATCGGTGGGTAGCTTGATGTCGTCGGCGACGGTGAGCGTCACCACCGCCTCGAAGGTCTTGGGGTCGATCGTGGTCGCGGTGACGCTGCCGACCTTGACGCCGGCGACCCGCACATCCGAGCCGACCCCGAGACCGTCGATCCTCTGGAAGCGCGCGGTGAGCGGATAGCCGCGCCCGGTCCGCTCCCCCGAATGGGCAATGGCGAAAGCGAGGAAGCCTCCGGCGATGACCAGCACCACGGCGCCGGTCAGGGTCTCGGCGAAATTGCGCTGCGCCACCGCCGCTCTAGCTCCCCGGGCTCCAAGCCTCGTAATCGCCGGTCGCGCGGGCCCGCACGCCGCCTTCGTAATCATGCCCGGGCGGGCGATAGCTGGCCGCGGTTCCGGTCAAATTCGGCCGATGCGGCGCCTGCCAGGGGCGGCGCGCGGCTTCGGGCAAGGGGGCGTCAGTCAGATGATGCAGCCAGGCGTGCCATTCCGCCGGCACCGCCGAGGCATCCTCGATCGCGGCATAGATCACCCAGCGCCGGACGCGCTGGCCCGGGCGGGGTTTGCGCTCCTCGAAATACTGGTTGCCGAGCGCGTCGCGCCCGACCGGGCGGCCGCGGAGGGTGATCAACAGGTGATGGATACGGTTCATGATGGCTTGACTATAAGCGACAAAACCTGAGCGATCCACCCTGGCGCGCGATCGCGATGGGGAAAGCCGCCGAGCTTGATCCCCTCTACCCGAGCGCCCTACTCTTGCCGCGCGAGTATCGGATGGAGAAGAGGGATCATGCCGGACAACGGCACCGTGACTGACGCGCGTATCCGCGCGAGCTTCGCGCGCCAGGGGCTGATGAGGACGCTCGGGGCCGCGCTTGGCCGCATCGCGCCGGGAGAGGTCGAGATCGTTCTGACGCCAAAGCCGGAAATCTCGCAACAACATGGTTTCGTCCACGCCGGCGCGGTCAGCGCCATCGCCGATAGTGCTGCGGGCTACGCGGCGCTCAGCCTCATGCCGCAAGGGGCTGGCGTTCTCACCGTCGAATTCAAGATCAGCCTGCTCGCCCCCGCCCAAGGCGAGCGGATCACCGCGCGCGGCCGGGTGGTGCGCCAGGGGCGGACGCTGAGCTTCGCCCAAACCGAGGTCTTTGCCCGCACCGGCGGCGAGGAGCGGCTGATCGCTTCGCTCAGCGCGACGATGATGGCGATCACCGACCGCGCGGGGATCGAGGGCTGAGCCGCGCGGGGGCGCATCCCCGGTTCTTTTCTTTTCCCGCAGTCTGCTAATCTCTCGGCCATGACCGCGATGCCGCCGCTCGCCATCACCGCCACCAGCCTGATCAGCGCCCTTGGGCGGGGCAAGGCGGCAACCCTCGCTGCCCTCCGCGCGCGCCGGGGCGGGCTGGCTGCCAATCCGTCCCCCGGCATCGCCGGCGGCGGCTTCATCGGCCGCATCGCTGGGGTGGAGGCGCATCGCCTGCCCGCGCCGCTCGCCGCCTTCACCTGCCGCAACAACCTGCTGCTCGACCTCGCGCTCGCGACCGACGGCTTTGCCGATGCGGTCGCGCAAGCGGCGGCGCGGCGCGGCGCGGCGCGGATCGGCGTCATCCTCGGCACCAGCACCTCGGGGATCGCCAGCGGCGAGGACGCCTATCGCGCGCGTGATTCGGAAACCGGCGCCCTGCCGGAAAATTTCGATTTCGCCCATACCCATGATTTCTTCTCCGCCGCGCGCTTCGCGCAGGCGGCGCTCGGCCTTGCCGGGCCGGCTTTCGTGGTCTCGACCGCCTGCGCGTCGGCGGCGCGCGCCTTCGTCGATGCCGCGCAACTGATCGCCGCCGGGGTGATCGATGCCGCCGTGGTCGGCGGCGCCGACACGCTCTGCCGCATGACGCTGGCTGGCTTCGCCGCCCTCGGCCTGATCGCGCCCGGCCCCTGCCGTCCCTCGGATGCGGCACGCGATGGGCTTTCGATCGGCGAGGCGGCCGGGTTCGCGTTGCTGGAACGCGGCGAGGACAGCCCCTTCGCCTTGCTCGGCTACGGCGAATCGAGCGATGGCCACCACATGTCCGCGCCGCACCCGGAGGCGCTCGGCGCCATCGCCGCGATGCGTGACGCGCTCCGCCGCGCCGGCCTTGGCGCCGACGACATCGACTACATCAATCTCCACGGCACCGGCACCATCGCCAATGACGCGAGCGAGGATCGCGCGGTCGCCTCGGTGTTCGGCGACCGCGTGCCGTGCAGCTCGACCAAGGGCTTCACCGGCCATACCCTCGGCGCCGCCGGCATCGTCGAGGCGGTGATCGCGCTGCTCGCGCTGGAGGCGGGCCTGCTCCCCGGCGGCCTCAACCTCACCCGCGTCGATCCCGGTTTTCGCGCCCGCGTGCTGAGCGCCAATGTCGAGCGCCCGATCGCGCGGGTGTTGAGCAATTCCTTTGGCTTCGGCGGGGCCAATTGCAGCCTGATTTTCGGCCGCCGGTGATGATGCGCGCGGCCATTCTCGGGATCGGGCTCTGGGGGCCGGGTCTCTCCGGCTGGGCGGCGAGCCGCGCCGTGCTCGCCGGTGAAACCCCGTTCGCGCACATCGAAACGCCGCCGCCGGCGCCTTTGCTGCTGCCCGCCAATGAACGCCGGCGGGCCGGCCCGGCGGTGCGTCTCGCCCTCGGCGTCGCCGAGGCGGCGGTGACGATGGCCCGCCTTACCCATCCCGATCTCGACCCGGCGCGGCTTCGCGCGGTCTTCGCGAGTTCCAACGGCGAGGGCACGGTGGTCGATGAGCTATTGAAAACGCTGGCCGATCCGGCCGAGGCGGTCGGCGTCTCGCCGACCCAGTTCCATAACTCCGTCCATAACGTCGCCGCCGGCTATTGGAGCATCGCCCATGGCGGCCGCGCCCCGGCCGATTCGCTCGCCGCCCATGACGCAACCTTCGCCGCCGGCCTGCTCAAAGCGCTGGCCGAGACCGTGGCGGAAGCGGCGCCGGTGCTGTTCTGCCTGTTCGATGCCCCGCTGCCTTTCCCCCTCAGCGCCTGTCGGCGCACCGATTTCGCCTTCGCGATGGCCTTGGTTCTCGCCCCGGAGGGCGCCGGCGCCGGCGCTCTCGGGCGGATCGCGGCGCGGTTCGACCCGCGCGACGCCGCCCTCGACCGGCCGCGCGCGCCGGCGCTCGCCGCCCTTGTCGACGGCAATCCGGCGGCGCAGGGCCTGGCTTTGCTCGAAACCCTCGCCCGCCATGAGTCCCGGCGCCTTGCCGTGCCGTTGCTCTCCGGCCATCTCGCGCTCGCGGTGACACCATGACCCCGCCCTCGCCTCTGCTCGATCGCGCCGGCATCGCAGCCCTGATCCCGCATCAGGGGCCGATGTGCCTGCTCGCCGCTCTTCTCTCCTGGGACCGGACGCGAATCGCCTGCCGCGCCGTCCCGCCAGAGGCGCCGGATCACCCGCTGCGCCGCGCCGGCCGGGTTTCGGCGCTCGCCGGGGTCGAATACGGCTTGCAGGCCGCCGCCCTCCATGGCGCGCTCGCCAGTGCCGCGCCGCTCGCGCCCGGCTTTCTCGCCGCCCTCGACGACGTGGTGTTCCACACCCCCGCTCTCGCCGGCGAGATCACGGTGACGGCGGCGCGGCTCCTCGATGACCCGCGCGGCCTGGTCTACGGCTTTACGCTTGCGGCCGAAAATGGCGCGCCCCTGGTCTCCGGCCGCGCGGTGATCGTATTGCCCGCCGGGCTTGCGCCATGAGCGCGCGCCGCCGCGCGCTGGTGACCGGGGGGGCGAGCCCGATTGGCGCCGCGATCTGCCGCCGCCTCGCCGCCGCCGGCTGCGCCGTCATCGTCCACGCCCATGCAGCGGCGCCGGCGGCGCGGGCCTTGGCGGCGGAGATCGGCGGCGAGGCTTTGGTCGCCGATCTCACCGACGAGCCGGCGAGCCGTGCGGCGATGACGGCGCTGCTCGCCGCGGGACCGGTGCAGATCATCGTCCATAACGCCGGCATCCATGACGACGCGCCGCTCGCCGGGATGGATTTCGCCCGCTGGAAGCCGGTGATCGATGTCTCGCTCAACGGGTTCTACGCCGCCGTGCAGCCGCTTTTACTGCCGATGATCGGCACCCGCTGGGGGCGGATCATCGCGCTCTCCTCGGTTTCGGCGCGGCTCGGCAATCGCGGCCAGAGCAATTACGCCGCCGCCAAGGCCGGGCTCGAAGGCGCGGTGCGTTCGCTGGCGCGGGAAGTGGCGAGCCGGGGGATCACCGTCAACGCCGTGGCGCCGGGGGTGATCGAAAGCCCGGCCGTCGCCCGCGCCCTCGATGCGGCGGCGATCAAGGCGCTGGTGCCGGCCGGGCGCGCCGGGCAAGCGGCGGAAGTGGCCGATCTGGTCGGCTTCCTCGCCTCCGACCAGGCCGGCTACATCACCGGCCAGACGATCGCGATCAACGGGGGAATGGCGTGAGCCCGGCCTCACGCACCGTTTTCAGCGCCGGATAGAGCGCCGCGTACTGGGCATAGATCTCGTCGTAAAGCGCGACATTGGCGGCGATCGGCGCGATGCGGCGGCCGGGGCGGACCATCGCCGCGATCCCGTCCTCGATCACAGCGAAACGGCCGGCGCCGACCGCGGCGAGGATGGCCGCGCCGAGCGAGGGCACCTCGCTCACATCCGGCACGACGACCGGGAGATTGGCGGTATCGGCGTGGATTTGCAGCCATAGCGGCGAATTCGTCGCCCCACCCCCGGCCACCATCTCGGCGGCGTCGAAGCCGGCGCCGCGCATGGCATCGACGATGGCGCGAGTGCCAAAACCGATCGCCTCCAAAATCGCGCGGAAGATATGCGCAACCCCATGATGCAGCGAAAGCCCAGTGATCGCCCCGCGTGAGAGCGAATCGGTGTGCGGCGTGCGGTTGCCCTGGAAATGGTCGAGCGCGAGAACCCCCTCCGCTCCGGGCGGCAGCGCCGCCGCCGCTTCGTTCAGCGCCGCGAGATCGAGGGCGCCGCTCATGAGGCGCCGCAGCCAGGCGATGATCGACCCCGTCGAGGTTTGTCCCCCTTCCAGCAAATGGCTGCCGGGATAGACCGAGTCCCGATACGTGCCCCAGAGCCCCGGCACATGGCGCGGCTGGTCGGAGATCCCGAACTGCAAATGCGATGAGCCGGTGATGAGCGCGATCTGGCAGGGGCGGGCAACGCCAAGGCCGATGATCCCGATCAGCGCATCGGCGCCGCCTTGCACCACCCGCACGCTTGCCGGCAGATCGAGATGTTCGGCCGCGTCACGCGTGAGCCGGCCGATCACCGCGCCCGGCGCCAGCACCTCCGCCGGCCATTTTTCCAAAAGCGCCTCGATGCCGAGGGCGCGCACGAGGCTCACCGGCCAGCCGCCGCGATCGCTCGCGTAATGCCAGCGGATGGACGCGTTATTGAGGCTCGCGCAGCGCCGCCCGGTCAGGCGCAGGGTGAGAAAATCCTGGTATTCGCAAATGGTCGCGGCACGCGCGAAATTCTCCGGCTCATGCCGCGCGAGCCAGAGCGCTTTCGGGATCATCCATTCGGCGGAGACCGGGCCGCGTCCCGCGCCATTGACGACCAAGGCCGGATCGCCGGTCGCGAGCACTTCCGCCGCTTCCTCGCCAGCGCGCATGTCCATCCACAAAATCGCCGGCCGCAAGGCGCGCCCCGCCTGATCGAGCGCGACCACGGTGCAGCAGGTCGTCGCCAGCGACAGCCCCTCCACCTGGTCTTTCGCGACCCCGGCCTCGGCGATCGCGGCGCGCACCGCCAGACCCAGAGCGCGCCACCACGCCTCGGGGTCTTGTTCGGCGCGGGCGCCGGGGGCGAATTGGGTTGTATAGGGGCTGACGCCATTGCCGAGCGGGCGGCCGGCGAGGTCGAAAACCCGCGCGCGCAAACTCTCGGTCCCGCCATCGATGCCGATGAAATACGCCATCCGCTTCTCCTTTATCCGCGTTTTTCTTGTCCCGGAGCCGGCTTTGCCGCGTCGGCGATGAAGGCGCTGAGCGTCGCCTCGTCGCTATTGCCTTCCATCGGCCCGCGCTTGGCGACCGCGAGCGCGCCGGCGGCGTTGGCGCGCGCAAGAGAGCGCTCGAGCGGCAGATCACGGAGCAGTGACGCGAGAAAGGTCGCGCCGGCGCAATCGCCCGCGCCGGTCGGGTCGATTTCGGTGGTCGCGAAAGGCGGCGCGCTGAGGCGCTGGCTGCGATCGGCATAGCGGCTCCCGGCGGCGCCGAGCTTCAGAAAAACGCGGCTTGCGCGCCACGACAGCAGGGTCTCGAGCGCCGCCTCGACCTCTTCGCCGGGGCAGAGGAAGGCGAGATCGACCTCGCTCGGCATGAGGATATCGGCGCGGCGGGCGATCTCGTGGATCGCCTCGGCAACGCCGGGGGCGCGCAACAGCGCCGGGCGGATATTGGGATCGAAGGAAATCCGCGCTCCGGCGGCCTCGGCGAGGGCGATGCCGCGGCGGATGGCGGCGATCATCGGCGGCGAAAACAAGGACGAGCCCATGATGTGAAAAAAGCGGCAGCCGGCGAACAGGGCCGCCGTCACGTCGTCGGCGCGAAATCGGCCGGGCGCCGCGTCCTTCATGTGGAACAGAAATTCGCGGCCGCCATCGGCGAAATAGGTCGCGAAGGCAACGCCGGTGGTGGCGTCGTCGAGCACGCGCACCGCGCCGACATCGACCCCGCTTGCGCGCAAGCGGTCGAGCACCGCTTTCCCGAACGCATCGGCGCCGACCGCGCCGGCGATCGCGGTGGCAACGCCGAGCCGCGCCGCCTGATCGGCGAAAATCGCCGGAGCACCGGAAGGGTAGGGACCGAGATAGCGGCCGGGCGCGGACAAAGCCTGCCCCACCGTCTCGGCCAGGACATCGACCAGCAATTCTCCGACGGTGACGATCTCCGGCATTCTTCCCGCTCCGACCCATGCGCGATAGGATATTGGCAATTATCCAATCACTGGGCAATATCTCGCCTCACGCCGCAAACCACGGCAGCCGCGGCGGCGCAACCCAAAGGAAAGACGATGGCTGACGACACCAACGCGCGCCGCCAGCGCCTCGCGCGCGAACGCCTCGACCAGGCGGCGCGCGCGGCATGGCTCTATTACATCGCCGCCCGCACTCAGGACGAAATCGCCGCCCAGCTCCATGTTTCGCGCCAGACCGCGCAGCGTCTGGTCGCCCGCGCGGTCGCCGAGAAGCTGATCAAGTTCCGTTTCGATCATCCGCTCGGCAGTTGTCTCGCCAAGGCCGAACGGCTCAGCGAGCGCTATCGCCTCGCCCATTGCGAGGTGGTGCCGACGGCGAGCGGCGACGATGGCAGCCTGCCCGGCCTCGCCATCGCGGCGGCGCAGTATCTGGAAACCTGGCTCGCCCAGCCGGCGCCGCTGGTGATCGGGTTTTCGACCGGCCGCACGCTGCGCGCCGTCGCCGCCGAGATCTCGCCGCTCGACGCGCCGCAACATAAGCTGTTTTCGCTGTGCGGCACGCTCGGTTACGACGGCCGCGCGATGGCCGCCGACCCGGTGATGCGGATCGCCGAGCGCACCGGCGCGCAATGTTTCCCGATGACCCTGCCGCTGGCCACCAGCACCGTCGAGGAGAAAGCCCTCGCCGAGCGCCAGCGCGCCTATCAGACCCTGCAAGCCCTTCATCAGGAGGCGCGCTGTCTTTTTCTCGGCGTCGGTCATATCGGCTGGCGGGCGCCCTTGCATCAGAGCGGCTTCATCACCGATGCCGAACTCGCGGCGTTGATGGAGGCCGGCGCGATCGGCGAAATCGCCGGCTGCGTCTTCGACGAGCGCGGCACCCGCGTCACAACCCCGCTCGCCGCGCGCATCACCGCGCTCTGGGCCGGCAGCAGCCAGGGCGCCATCCGGGTCGGCATCGCGGCGGGCGCGGAGAAACTGCCGGCGCTCCGGGCAGCGCTCGCGAGCGGGCTGCTGAACGGCCTGATCACCGATGAGGCGACCGCGACCGGCCTCATGGACACGCGATCGGCGCTTGACAGAAGGTCAGAAGCTGGCCGAAGGTAACGCCCTCTTCAAGGGCAAATGCCCAATTTTCGGGAGGAACGCAATGCGTCATCAAGCGCAGGGAATGAAACGCGCCGTGGCCGCCAGCCTCATGCTCGCCGGCGGTCTGCTGCTCGGCTCATCTTTCTCCGCCACCGCCGCGACGATCACCATCGCCACCGTGAACAATTCCCAGATGGTCGAGATGCAGAAGCTCTCGACCCAGTGGGAGAAGGAAACCGGGAACAAAATCAATTGGGTGGTGCTGGAGGAAAATGTTCTCCGCCAGCGCGTGACGACCGATATCGCAACCCATGGCGGGCAGTTCGACATCCTCACCATCGGGTCATACGAGACCCCGATCTGGGGCAAGCAGAACTGGCTCGTCAGCCTCGACGGTTTTCCCGCGTCCTACGACATGAATGACGTGTTCCCGTCGGTGCGGGAAGCATTGTCGGCGAATGGGAAATTGTATGCGGTGCCGTTCTACGCCGAAAGCTCGTTCACCTACTATCGCAAAGACCTTTTCGACAAAGCCGGCCTCACCATGCCGAGCCAGCCCAAATATGACGAGGTCAGGACATTCGCCGAAAAACTGACCGATCGCGCGCATGAGCAATACGGCATTTGCCTGCGCGGCAAGCCCGGCTGGGGCGAAAACATGGCCTATCTCGACACCCTGGTGAATACGTTCGGCGGGCGCTGGTTCGATGAAAACTGGAAGCCGCAACTGAACACCCCGGCCTGGCACGAGGCGGTGACTTTCTACATCGATATGATGCATAAATACGGCCCGCCCGGCGCGAACTCCAATGGCTTCAATGAAAATCAGGCGCTTTTCGCGACCGGCCATTGCGCGATGTGGATCGACGCCACCTCCGGCGCCGGACTGCTCTATGACCGCAAGCAGAGCCAGGTTGCCGACAAGGTCGCCTTCACCGCCGCCCCGATCGCGAAAGTGCCGAATGGCTCGCATTGGTTCTGGTCCTGGGCCTTGGCGATTCCCGAGAGTTCGAAAAACGTCGCGGTCGCCAAATCCTTCCTGCAATGGTCTACCTCGCGCGCCTATATCGAGACGGTCGGCAAGAGCGATGGCTGGACGGTGGTGCCGCCGGGGACGCGCAAATCCACCTATGAGAACCCGCAATACCTGAAAGCGGCGCCGTTTGCCGATTTCGTCAAGAATGCCATCATGACCGCCGATCTCAACCATCCGACGGCGGAAAAAGTGCCCTATACCGGGATCCAATATGTTGCCATCCCGGAATTCCAGGCGATCGGCACCACCGTCGGGCAGATGATCGCCGGCGCCTTGACCGGGCAGATGAGCGTCGACGACGCGCTCAGAGAGGCACAGGCCAGCGTTGCGGCAACGATGCAGCAGGCCGGCTACACGCAATAGCGCGGGATAGATCGCGGAGGGCGGAAAGGTGCTGCGAAAGCCGGCGAGAGCGGCCCGGATCAATACCTTTCCGCTTCTCGCGCCCTCCGTCGCCGCGCTATTGCTATGGATGACCGTGCCGCTGGCGATCACGCTGTGGTTTTCCTTCCGTCGCTATAATCTGCTCAACCCGACGCTGCATGGCTTCGCCGGGTTCAATAATTATCGCTTCCTCATCGCCGATCCCGCGCTCTCGCATATCCTGCTGACAACCATCGTCCTCGTGGTTGCCATTCTCGCCATCACCGTGAGCCTCGGCGCGGTGATGGCGGCGTTGTTCAACATCTCGTTCCCCGGCCGCGGCATTGCCCGGGTGTTGATGATTTCGCCGTTCTTCGTCATGCCGACGGTGAGCGCCCTGATCTGGAAAAATCTTCTCATGCATCCAGTGAACGGGCTCTTCGCCGCGATCTCGCGCGGCCTCGGCATTCCGGTGATCGACTGGTTCGGAAGCCTGCCGCTTCTCTCCATCATCATCATCGTCTCATGGGAATGGATGCCCTTCGCCTTCCTCATTCTGCTCACCGCCCTGCAATCGCTCGACCAGGAGCAACTCGAAGCCGCGCGCCTCGACGGCGCGGGTCCGGTTGCGATCTTCTTTCATATCCAGATCCCGCACATGGCGCGTGCGATCAGCGTCGTCGTGATGATGGAGACGATTTTCCTCCTCGGCATTTTCGCCGAAATCTATGTGACCACGGCGGGCGGGCCGGGAATCGCGACCACCAATCTGCCCTTTCTCATCTATCAGCGCGCCCTTCTCGCCTTCAACGTCGGCAGTGCGTCGGCGGCCGG
Source organism: Pseudomonadota bacterium (assembly GCA_021851785.1). Lineage (GTDB taxonomy): Bacteria > Pseudomonadota > Alphaproteobacteria > Acetobacterales > Acetobacteraceae > Acidibrevibacterium. The sequence continues at coordinate 44,080 of JAJZBV010000009.1, read as the reverse complement.
CGTCATCGCGATCGTGCTCGCCAATATCATCGCGGCCTTCCTCATTCGTACCATCGCCAAGAGGCTGGACGTATGAGCAAGGCGCCGTTGCGGATCGCCGTCGCCATCGCCTGGCTCGCGGCATTGCTGAACTTCTTTCCGCTCGCCTGGATGTTGCTCGCGAGCTTCAAAACCGAAGTGCAGGCCATCGCTTCGCCGCCGCTTTTTTTCTTTCTGCCCACCCTCGATAATTACCGCGGCATTTTCGCCCAGCAGGATTACGCGAGCTTCGCGTTGAATAGCATCGTGATTTCCTTGGCGACGACGCTGCTCATGCTCCTCCTCGCGGTGCCGGCGGCGTTCGCCATGGCGTTTTACCCAGGCGCGAAAACACGCGATCTTCTGCTCTGGATGCTATCGACGAAAATGCTGCCGGCGGTCGGCGTTCTCGTGCCGATCTATCTCCTCGCGCGCGATCTGCACCTTCTCGACACATTGGCCGCGCTCGTCATCGTCAATACGCTGAGCAATCTTCCGATCGCCATCTGGATGCTGTTCACCTTCTTTCGGGAAACCCCGAAAGACATCATCGAAGCCAGCCGCATCGACGGCGCGAACGTTCTCCAGACCATCTTTCTCGTGCTCCTGCCGCTCGTCCTGCCCGGCATCGCCTCGACCTCCTTGCTTTCGATCATTCTCTGCTGGAATGAGGCGTTTTGGAGTCTCAACCTCTCGGCCCACAACGCCGCGCCGCTCACCGCCTTCATCGCCTCGTTCTCGGCCCCGCAAGGCTTGTTCTGGGCGCGGCTTTCCGCCGCCTCGGTCCTGGCGATCGCTCCCATCCTGGTCTTTGGCTGGATCAGCCAGCGCCAACTGGTTCGCGGGCTGACATTCGGCGCCGTGAAATAAACGAAGGATTACGCTGATGTATCTACAAAAATACGACTTGCATGGCCGTGTCGCGGTGGTAACGGGCGCGGGGCAAGGGATCGGCTTTTGCGCAGCCCAGGCGCTCGGTGAAGCGGGCGCGACCGTCGTCATCGCCGAAAAAATCCCCGAACGCATCACCAGCGCGGTGCAGGACCTTGCGCAAAACGGCATCACCGCGCACGGTATGCCGCTCGATGTGACGGATTCCGCGGCGGTCGAGGCGTTTGCCGAACGTGTCGTCAAGGATCATGGCCATATCGACATTCTGGTCAATAATGCCGGCGTCGCGGTGAGCGATGTGCGCGCGGAAGACACCACCGACGCGCATTGGCGGATGCATATGAACGTCAATCTCGACGGTCTGTTTTATTGCTGCCGTGGGTTCGGGAGGCGCATGCTGGAGCAGGGAAGCGGCGCCATCGTCAATATCGGTTCCATGTCCGGCTTCATCGTCAATAAGCCGCAGCCGCAAAGTTTCTATAATGCCTCGAAAGCCGCCGTTCATCATCTCACCCGCTCGCTGGCCGCCGAATGGGGGGCGCGCGGCGTCCGGGTCAATGCCGTCGCGCCGACCTATATCGAAACGCCGCTGACCCGGTTTGGCATGCAAAACGGCGAGATGTACAAGACCTGGCTGGACATGACGCCGATGCACCGCGTCGGCCAGCCGGAAGAGATCGCCTCCGTGGTGCTCTTCCTCGCTTCCGACGCGGCGAGCCTCCTCACCGGCAGCATCGTGCTCGCCGATGGCGGCTATACCTGCTGGTGAGCGTGACATGACCGGAAAACTCGAGAACAAGGTTGCGATCGTCACCGGCGGGGCGCGCGGGATCGGGGCGGCGGTGGCCCGCCGGTATGCCGAGGAAGGGGCGCGCGTCGTGGTGGCGGACCGATTGGTCGAGGACGCGAACGCCGTCGCCATGTCCCTTGGCCACGATGCGTTCGCCGTCGCGCTCGATGTCACCGATCCGCAATCCATCGCCGCGATGGTGGAGAAAGTGTCGTCCCAAGCCGGGCGGATCGATATTCTCGTCAACGGCGCCGCGGTTTTCGATCTCGCGCCGATCGTCGAAATCACCCGCGAGAGCTACCACAAAGTCTTCCGGGTAAATGTCGAGGGGCTCATCTTTACGCTGCAGGCCGTCGCGCGGCAGATGATCGCGCAGGGGACGGGCGGCAAGATCGTCAATTTCGCGTCGCAAGCGGGGCGGCGCGGCGAAGCCCTGGTCTCCGTCTATTGCGCGTCCAAAGCCGCGGTCATCAGCTTTACCCAGAGCGCCGGCCTGGCATTGATCAAGCATCGGATCAATGTCAACGCCATCGCCCCCGGGGTCGTCGATACACCGATGTGGGGCGAGGTCGATGCGCTGTTCGCCAAATACGAGAATTTGCCGCTCGGCGAGAAAAAGCGCCAAGTCGGCGCGGCCGTTCCCTATGGGCGCATGGGACGGCCGGAGGATTTGACCGGCATGGCGGTGTTTCTCGCAAGCGATGACGCCGAGTATATCGTCGCGCAAACTTACAACGTCGATGGCGGAAACTGGATGAGCTGATGGCCTTCGGGGGAACGGGTGATTTTTTTGCGGATCTTGCCGCCGGGCGCGGACGCCGCGGTGTGGTCTCGCTCTGTTCGGCGCATCCGATGGTCATCGAGGCGGCTTTGGCGCGCGCCGCCCGCGCCGGCAAAACGGTGCTGATCGAAGCGACCTGCAATCAGGTCAATCATCGCGGCGGCTATACCGGCGCGACGCCGGCCGCGTTCCGCGACTCCGTCCTCGCTATCGCCGGCAAATGCGGATTGGGGGCGGCAAAAATCATCTTCGGCGGCGATCATCTCGGACCCTTGCCGTGGCGAGACGCGCCCGCGACGACGGCATTGCACGAAGCGGAGGCATGCGTCCGCGCCTTCGCCGCCGCCGGCTTCGCGAAAATCCATCTCGATGCCAGCATGGCTTGCGCTGACGATCCGCCGGATTTGCCGGAAATTACAATCGCCGAACGCGCCGCCCGGCTGGCTGCCGCCGCCGAAGACGCGGCGCGGGAAGCGGGCCATGCGCCCCCCCATTATGTCATCGGCACCGAGGTGCCCGCGGCCGGCGGCGGCCCGGGGGAAATCACCGCGATCACGACGACCGCGCCGGAAGCGGCGGCGGCGACGCTGGCTCTCCATCACAAGATCTTTGCTGAGCACGGCTTGTATGATGCCATCGGGCGGATCATCGCCATGGTCGTGCAGCCCGGCATCGAGTATGATAATTTCGATGTCGCTCTCTATCGACCGGAGAAAACACGCGCCTTGTCGGGTGCGTTGCAACGGATGCCGGGTTTGGTTTTCGAGGCGCATTCGACCGACTATCAGCCGCTCCCGGCGCTGCGTGCGTTGGTCGCCGATGGCTTCGCCATTCTCAAGGTCGGCCCCGCCTTGAGCTTCGCGCTCCGGGAAGCGCTTTACGCGCTCGATCGCATGGCGTGCATCCTTGACGGTGACGAGACCGGTTCGCTTGCCGTCGTCATGGAAAAATTGATGATCGACACTCCACGGTTCTGGCAAAGTCATTGCCCCGGTGACGATCGTTCTCAGAAATTCCAGCGCCATTACGGCTTCAGCGACCGCATTCGCTATTATTGGTCATGCGACGCCGCTGAGGTCGCGGTGGACGCGCTGCTCATCCGCTTCGCCGCGCCCGACATCCCGAAGCCGCTGATCCACCAGTTTTTCCCGGCCATGCATCCGCGTGCCATGGCTGGCGAGACGTTTTCGGGGAGGGTTTTGGTTCTCGCTGCGATCGACCGGGTTCTCGATGATTATGAGGCCGCCAGTGGCTGAGGGGTTTCGGAGTTCGGAGGTAGCGTCGTGGCAGCGGTGACAATCAAGAGCGTCCGCAAAGTATTTGGCCCCGTCGAGGTCTTGCACAGCGTCAACGTCGATATCGCCGACGGTGAATTCGTCATTCTCGTCGGCCCCTCGGGCTGCGGCAAGACCACCCTGCTTCGGATGATCGCCGGGCTCGAAGACATCAGCGATGGCGAGATCCTGATCGACGGCCGACGGGTCAACGATATTCCGCCGAAGGCGCGTGATGTCGCCATGGTATTCCAGAACTACGCGCTCTATCCGCATATGACGGTGAGCCAGAATATGTCGTTCGCGCTGCGCCTTGCGCATGCCAACGCGGCGGAGATCACGGCGCGGGTTACGAAAGCGGCACAAATTCTCGGCCTCGAGACATTGTTGGAGCGTTTTCCAAGACAACTCTCCGGCGGCCAGCGCCAACGGGTCGCCATGGGGCGGGCGCTGGTGCGTGATCCGCAGGTATTCTTGTTCGATGAGCCGCTCTCCAATCTCGATGCCAAGCTCCGCATGCAGATGCGCGCCGAAATCAAGGAACTTCAGCAACGCCTCAAAACCACCACCGTCTATGTCACCCATGATCAGATCGAGGCGATGACGATGGCGGATAAGATCGTCATCATGCGGAGCGGCCATGTCGAACAACTCGGCTCGCCGCTCGCTCTCTATGACCGGCCGGAAAACCTCTTTGTCGCCGGCTTCCTCGGCTCTCCGGCGATGAATTTCATCTCCGGCACGGTTGCCGATGGCGCGGTCGTCAGTGCGTCTGGCATGCGCTGGCCGCTGCCGGCGGCACTCGCGGCCGCGAAGGGCATGGCGCCGGGCAGGCGCGTCGTCTACGGCGTCCGGCCGGAGCATCTTCGCCTCGGCGATAATGGCTTTTCGGCGCGCGTGCTGGTGGTCGAACCAACCGGCTCGGAAACCCAGGTGCTGCTCGATCTCGGCGGCGAGAAGCTGACCGCCGCCTTTCGCGAGCGCATTCCCGTCGGCGTCGGCGAGGCGCTCCCGGTCGACATCGATACCGCATCGGTGCATGTTTTCGACCCCGAGACGGAAAAGCGCATTTCGCCTGCCGCGTAAAGCAAGATTCGCGCTCGGTGCGGCTGTTTCAGGGACAACGCGCCGGCAGGATCAGTGAATCGCTTCCGGCGGCCGGTTCGCTGCGATGCCGCCAATGCGCCGCTCGCATGCGGCCAGCATGGCGGCGAGTTCCGCGTGGAGCGCATCGTCGCGGATGGTCGGGAGCAGCGCCCGCAGCGCCGCGGCCATCCGTGCCTGGCCGCGGCCCAAGCGGGCGAGCCGCGCCGCGGCGTCCGGACATGCCATCGCCTCGGCATAGAGCGCGCCGGTGCGCGACGAGGCCACCGCCCCCCGCCGGTCAATCGCGGCCGCGAGCACGCCGCACCAGCGCACCGCGTCGCGATGGAGCGCGATCATCAGCGGCTGCAACCCCCCGGCCCCCGCCGCCAGGCCGAGCGCGAGGCGCGCGCCGGCGCGCTCGGCCTCGAGCAGCGCGTTGAGACGCGCAACCAGATCATCGGCGGGCGCGAAGCCCATGTAGCTGTCCTCCATCTCATGGGCGAGGCAGGCCGGCGAGGCGATTTCGATGACGTCCTCCGGCGCGGCGGCCGGCGCCGAGGCGGGCGGCATTGCGAGGCGCGACGTCGCCTCGGCGAGGATGGCGCCGAGATGTTCCTCCGCGCCCGCATCGAGGACCACACCCTCCGCGCCGAGCGCCAGCGCGGTCGCCAGCTCACCGCCATCGGTGACGCCGGCGGCGAGCACCGCAAGCCCGGTCCGGTCGGCGATTGCGGCGATGAGATCGAGGAACGTCTCGCCCAACCCGGGCCGGCCATCATTCCGCTGGCCATCGTCCAGAATGATGCCGCCCGCCCCGGTTTCGGCCGCCAGCTTCGCCTCCGCAAGCGACGTGGCCCGCGCGAGAACCACCCCCCCCTCGGCACGGCGCCGCGCCATCAGCCGGGGAAGCAACGCCGCGGGCAGCACGAGGGCGGGAACGCCCAGCGCGACAGCGGCCGCCACCCGCGCCTCGATCTCGATCTCCGGGACGGGGACGGGGAGCCTCCCGAGATCGACCCCGAAGCGACCGATCCCGCGCGCGCGAAGCGCCGCGACCCCGGCGCGCAGCGTCCCCGCCGAAACGCCGGCACCGTCGAGCAAGCCGAACGCGCCGAGCATCGTCGCGGCGGCGACGCGCGCGACCCCGATCGGATCCTCTTTCGTGCCGCGCGTGCCGGCAAGCAGAACCGGATAGGCGCAGCCGAGCCGCGCGCAGATCGGTCTATGCAGCGCCGTGGTCATCGCCAGCCTCCAGAAAGGGCCACCGCGCCCGCTGGATACGAATTTTGTCCGATCCTCTCAGCATGGTTTTTCACTTTTCAAGGCCGGAGCGACGACGTTGACGGCGAGATGTGCGGTGATTAGCCTTCCCGCGCTCGACAATGACCGTCCGTGCGCCCCGCGGCAAGATGATATGCCCAAGAGGATAGCCACGGATAAGTGGAAAAATGCCACGCCGGGGAAGGAAACAGCCATGCGCAAGACAACGCAATCCCGCTCGCGCCCGGTTCCAGAACGCAGCCGCGCGATGGTCGGCCTCACGCTGATCGGCGTCGCGATCCTTGCCGCCGGAATTTGTGCCGTGCCCCCCAGGGCGGCCGCGATAGAGACGCCGTCACCGGCGATTGGCGAGACCGACATCGGCGGCGTCGTCAGCGGGCCGCACGGACCGGAGGCCGGGGTCTGGGTGATTGCCGAAAGCGTCGAACTGCCGACGCATTTTACCAAGATCGTCGTCACCGATGATCAGGGCCGCTATGTCATTCCCGATCTTCCCGCCGTCGATTACAGCGTCTTCGTGCGCGGCTACGGGCTGGTCGATTCGCCGCGGCTCCGCGCGAAACCCGGCCAGCATTTGGATCTCCCCGCGATCCCGGCGCCGAACGCGGCCGCCGCCGCGCATTACTATCCGGCGATCTACTGGTATTCGATGCTGAAAATGCCGCCTGAGAGCGAATTGGGCGGCTCGCGGATCGATTGGCTGAGGCAGATGAAAAATATCGGCTGCATCGGCTGCCACCAGATCGGCCAGGAGGCGACACGCACCATCCCAGCGCAATTCGGCCAGTTCGCGTCTGGCGAGGACGCCTGGGCCCGGCGCCTGCAATCCGGGCTCGCCGGCGAGGAAATGACACGCGAGGCCGGCTCCTTCGGTGGCGCGCCGCTGAAATATCTCGGCGACTGGACGGACCGCATCGCCCGGGGCGAATTGCCGAAGAGCCAGCCGCCGCGCCCGCAAGGCGTCGAGCGCAACCTGGTGATCACCACCTGGGCATGGGGCTCGCCGCACACCTACATGCACGATCTTATCTCATCGGATGAGCGCGACCCGACCGTCAACGCCCATGGGCGGCTGTTCGGTTCGCCCGAATACAGTAGCGACGACATGTCGATCCTCGATCCGAGGACGAACACCGCGACATTCTTCAAAATGCCGGTGCGAGACCAGGATATGCCGGAGGTTCCGGGCTTCGGCTTCACCCTCGCGCCGCTGCAACCCTCCGCTTATTGGGGCGATGAAAAAATCTGGTCGACGCGGGCCAACAACCATAACGCGATGATCGATGGCAAAGGCCGGGTGTGGCTGGCGGCGGCGATCCGCGGCACGGACAATCCGGCTTACTGCCGCAAGGGCTCGGACCTTCCCTCGGCCAAGGCGTTCCCGCTCGACCATTCGGCGCGCCAGGCGGCGATTCTCGACCCTCAAGCGATGGTCTACACCTTCGTCGATACGTGTTTTTCGACCCATCATCCGCGCTTCGGCTACGATCCCGACAATACGCTCTGGTTCAGCGGCACCGGGCCGGTCGCCGGCTGGATCGATACCAAAATTTTCGATGAAACCGGCGATGCCGCCAAGGCGCAGGGCTGGGCGCCGTTTGTGCTCGATACCACCGGCACCGGCAAACTCGTTGCCTATACCCAACCCGGCGAACCCGCCGATCCCGCCAAGGATACCCGTCTTGCGCTCGATGGCGCCTCCGGCCCCTACGCGGTGCTGCCGAGCCCGACCGATGGCTCGATCTGGTACACGATCGGCGTTTTTGGCGGCCACCCGCCGGCGTTGCTGCGCTTCGATCCGAAGACCAAGCTTTCGGAGGTCTATAATGTGCCATTGCCGGGATTCGGCATTCGCGGCGCCGATATCGACGGCAAGGGCGTGGTCTGGGCGTCACTCTCCAGCGGCCATCTCGCGAGTTTCGATCGCGGCAAATGCAAGAACCCGCTGGCCGGGCCGCAGGCCACCGGCGATCATTGTCCCGAGGGCTGGTCGTTTCATCAATATCCCGGTCCTGGCTTCGCGGGGATCGGCGACAACAGCGCCGAAGCCAGCTATTACACCTGGGTCGATCAGCACGACACGCTCGGGCTCGGCAACGATATTCCGATCTCCACCGGCAATCTCAATGATGGTTTCATCGCTTTCAAGGATGGCCGGATGATCATGATCCGCATCCCCTACCCGATGGGTTTCTACGCCAAGGGGCTCGATGGGCGCATCGACGATCCCAACGCGGGCTGGAAAGGCCGCGGCCTGTGGTCGTCCTCCGGCGATCGCGTGCCGTGGCTCAAGGAAAGCGGCAAGGGAAGCACGCCGATGGTCGTCCACGTCCAGCTTCGTCCGGATCCGCTCGCGCATTGAAGCCATTTTCCCGAGCGCGACGCGCGACGCGCTCGGCCGTGCGGGAGGAAAGCCCGGTCAGGTCGCGGCGCGGCGTTCGAGATAGGCGTCGAGCCGGCCGTAGACGCGGCGCGCATTGCCCTCGAAAATCTTCCGGCGCTCCGTCTCGCTGAGTGCCGAGACTTGATCGATGTAGCGTTTGGTGTCGTCGTAATGGTGGTTCGTCGTCGGATCGATGCCGCGCACCGCGCCCACCATTTCGGACGCAAACAGGATGTTGTCGATCGGGATCACCTTGGTGAGCAGATCGATACCCGGCTGATGATAGACGCAGGTGTCGAAAAAGACGTTGCCGAGCAGATGCTCGGCGAGGGGTGGCCGCCGCATGTCCTGCGCGATGCCCCGATAGCGCCCCCAATGATACGGAACCGCACCACCGCCATGCGGGATGATGAATTTGAGCCCCGGAAAATCCTTGAACAGATCCGCGGTCAGAAACTGCATGAACGCGGCCGTGTCGCCATTGAGATAATGCGCGCCGGTGGTGTGAAAACAGGGATTGCAGGAAGCGCTGACATGGATCATCGCCGGAACATCGAGCGCCACCATCTTCTCATAGAGCGGGTACCACCAGCGATCGGTCAGCGGCGGATCACGCCAATAGCCGCCCGAGGGATCGGGATTCAAATTGCAGCCGATGAACCCGAGTTCGGTGACCGAGCGCTCCAATTCCTCGATGCAATTTGCCGGCGGCACGCCGGGGCTTTGCGGCAATTGACAGACGCCGACGAAATTGCGCGGATAGAGCGTGCAGACACGGTGAATGAGATCATTGCAGACCCGCGCCCATTCGCGGCTGGTCTCGGGGGTTCCGACGTGATGCGCCATGCCGGCCGCGCGCGGGGAGAAAATGGTGACATCGGTGCCGCGGTCGCGCTGAAACTTGAGCTGCGCCCCTTCGAGGCTGGCACGAATGTCGTCGTCGGAAATGGCGAGCGCGGCAGACGCCGGCCGGCGCGCGGGATCGGCGAGCGCCGCGAGCTGGCGGTCCCTGAAGGCGTGGAGCTGCGGCGGCTCGGTGGTGTAGTGGCCGTGGCAATCGATGATCATCGCTGGTCTCTCTCCATGAACCGAAAAATGGCGGCGGTAGCGCCGTCACCGCCGGGCGACCGTTCAGACGATTTCCGGCGCGATCGCGGCGGCCTTCCGGCGCGGCCTCGCGGCCACCGGCATGGCCGCGGCGATCAGCGCGGCGAGGAACAGAAAACCGGCGACGATCATCAAGGCGAGCGAGAAGCTGCCAGTTTCGCTCTTGACCCGGCCGATCAGCCACGGGCCGATCAAGCCGCCGAACTGAGCGATGGTGTTGACGGTCGCGATCGACGCCGCCGCCGCGACCCCCGTCATGAATGAGGCGTTCAGGCTCCAGAACAGCGCATTTCCCGAATTGATCCCGAGCCCCGCAAGACAAAGGCAGAGATAGGCAAAGAGCGGATCCGAGACCAGTGCACTCGCCAGCATGCCGACCGCGCCCAGCGTATAGACCGCGGCGAGATGCATCTTCCGATCGCCGCTGCGATCGGAGCTACGGCTGACGACGAGTGTGCCGATCACGCCGAGCAAAGGCGGCACCGCCGAGAGAAAGCCGATCTCGATATCGCTCCTCGTGCCGAGGCTTTTTATGATCTGCGGCAGCCACATCAGCATCCCGTAGATGCCGACCAGCGCGCAGCCGAAGAGCGAGGCGAGCAACCATACCCGGATATCGCGGAGCGCATCGATCAGGTGAAACCGCCCATGGCGTTCGATCGCATCGTTCTCCGCCTGCAATTCGGATTGCAGCCAACGGCGCTCGGCACTCGTGAGCCACGTCGCATCATTCGGCCGATCGGTAAGATAGAAGAGGGCAAAGAATCCGAGCAGAATCGTCGGCACGCCCTCGGCGATGAACATCCATTGCCAGCCATGCAAACCCGCCAGCCCATCGCAATAGGTCATCAGCGCCGTGGAAATCGGCCCGCCAAGAACCGCGGACAGGGCGCCGGCGATGATGTAGCCGGCGATCGCCCGGGCACGATAGCGGGCCGGAAACCAATAGGAGAAATAGAGCACCACGCCCGGCATGAAACCGGCTTCGGCAACACCGAGAGCAAAGCGCAGCGCATCGAAACTCCAGACCCCGGACGTGAAGGCGGTGCAGGTCGCGACCGCGCCCCAACTGATCAGAATCCGCGCAAGCCAGACCCGCGCGCCAAGCCAATGCAGCATGAGGTTGCTCGGCACTTCGAGCACCATGTAGCCGAGGAAGAAGATGCTCGCGCCGAAACCGAATGCCGCCGGGCCGAAGCCGAGATCCTGGTTCATCCGGAGGCCGGCGAAGCCGATATTGATCCGGTCGAGATAGTTGAGAAACATCATCGCGAAAAACACCGGCACGAGCCGCCGATAGATGCGGCGGATGGTGTTTCTTTCGGCGCGATCGTCCACGTTTCCCCCTCTGGATCTCTCTCACGCGGCCGGGCCTCTCACGGAATGGCGAGCCCGTTTCAGCGGAGGAATGTCACCCGAAGCCGAGTTGCTGCAGAACCGGCCGAAGTCCGAGCAGATCGATCGATTTTTTGCCCTCGGCCAGGGACCGGCGTGAGGCCACCTCCTTCTCCTCGCGTTTGATCGCGAGGGCGAGCGAGCGCTCCAGCTCGTCCGCGGGGATTATCATCACCCCGTCCCTGTCGCCGACGACGATGTCACCGGGATTGACCTCGACCCCGGCGCAGAGAATGTGCGTATTCACCCGCCCCGGGAGCTTCTTTTCCGTCCCCTTCATGCACACCCCGCGCGAAAACACCGGGAATCCATCGGCGACGATCGCGGCGCTGTCGCGCACCGAGCCATCGATCACCAGACCGGCGATACCGGCCTGCCGTGCGGCGAAGGTCATCACATCGCCCCAAGGGCCGGCCTCGATGAAGCCCTTGGCGTCAACGACGAGGACATCCCCGGGCTTCGCGATCGAGAGCGCGTAATGCAGCATCAGATTGTCACCCGGCCGGGCATCGACGGTGAGCGCCGGGCCGGCGACGAAGAAGGAGGGATCGAGCGGCTTGATCGCGCTCTCCATGGCGCCGCGCTGCCCCTGGGCTTCGTAGATCGTGGCCGCGCCCAGCCTTCGCGCGAGTTCGATCTGTTCGGGAGAAAGTGCCCTGTTCATGATCCGGCCTTCGTTGCATGGCGTGACGGAGATCGCGGATGGCTGCGGCGGATCTTTCCTCTCGGCATCGCAGACGCTGCCGCCTTTATTTTTGGGAAACGCACGATATTTCGAGCAACGATAGCCGAGGCGCGTCGGCAAGTCTACCGACAAACCACGAATGTCGGTGCCGCGGGCCTGACACAACAGACAAAAGTTTTTGGTTCTTTTTTACAAAAAAGAACAAATTTTGCTTGTTTTCTTTCTCCGCCCTTACTCCACCGTCACCGATTTGGCGAGATTGCGCGGCTGATCGACGTCGGTGCCTTTGAGCACCGCGACGTGATAGGCGAGCAGTTGCACCGGAATCGCATAGAGGATGGGGGCGACGAAGGGATCGACGCCGGGGAGGATCACGGTTTCGCTCGCGATGCCCTTCAGCTTCGCGGCCCCCACGGAATCGCTCAGCACAATGATCTGCCCGCCGCGCGCCGCCGCTTCCTGCAAATTCGAGGCGGTTTTCTCGAATAATGGCCCGGACGGCGCGATCGCGATCACCGGCACGGATTTGTCGATGAGCGCGATCGGGCCGTGCTTCATTTCGCCGGCGGCGTAACCTTCCGCGTGGATATAGCTGATTTCCTTGAGCTTGAGCGCGCCTTCGAGGGCGATCGGGAAGCAGGCGCCGCGGCCGAGATAGAGCACGTCGCGGGCTTCGGCGATGCGGGCGGCGAGGCGCTGGATGGTCTCATGCGCCTCCAGCATCTCGGCCGCCCGGCTCGGCACCTCGAGGAGGGCGGCGGTCAGCGCCTGCTCCTGCTGGCGGTCGAGCACGGAGCGGGCGCGCGCCATGGCCAGCGTGAAACAGGCGAGCACGCAAAGCTGCGCGGTGAATGCCTTGGTGCTGGCAACGCCGATCTCCGGCCCGGCGACGGTCTCGAACACCACGTCGGCGTCGCGCGCCATGCTGCTTTCGGGCACGTTCACCACCGCCGCGACGTGTTGCTGTGCGGCCTTCATGTAGCGGAGGGCGGCGAGGGTGTCGGCGGTCTCGCCCGATTGGCTGACCAGGAGGCCGAGCCCGCCCGGGGTCAGTGGCGGCGCGCGGTAGCGGAATTCGCTCGCGACATCGGCCTCGGTCGGCAGACGGGCGATGCTTTCGAGCCAATACCGCCCGACCAGCCCGGCATAAAAAGCCGAACCGCAGGCGCTGATCGCGACGCGCGGGATGGCGGCGAGATCGAAGGGCAGCGCCGGCAGCACCGCCTGGCGGGTGCCGGGATCGATCATCTGGTGCAGCGTGTCGCCGATCACCGCCGGATGCTCGTGCAGCTCCTTTTCCATGAAATGGCGGAACTCGCCCTTGCCGATCGCCGCACCCGACAGCACCGTGAGCTTGACCTCGCGCATCACCTCCTCGCCGCCGGCGTTGAAGAAGCGGGCGCCGTCCCGCGTCACCACCGTCCAGTCGCCATCGCGCAGATAGGCGATGCGGCGGGTGAAGGGGGCGAGCGCCAGGGCGTCGGAGCCGACATACATCTCCGCCGCGCCGAAGCCGACGGCGAGTGGTGCTCCGTGCTGGGCGGCGATGATCAGATCGGGATGGCCGGCGAAGAGCATCGCCAGCGCGTAGGCGCCCTGGAGGCGGCGCAAACTGGCGCTCGCGGCGGCGATCGGCGTCATGCCCTGACGGAGATGGAGATCGACGAGCTGGGCGACGGTTTCGGTATCGGTCTCGGTCTCGAAAACCTGGCCCTCGGCCTCGAGTTCGGCACGCAGCTCGGCATGGTTCTCGATGATGCCGTTATGGACCAGGACGACACGCTCGGTGCCGTGCGGATGGGCGTTGGTCTCGGTCGGCGCGCCATGGGTCGCCCAGCGGGTATGGCCGATGCCGACGCTGCCGGAAAGCGGCGACGCGGCGAGCGCCGTGGCGAGATTGGCGAGCTTGCCCTCGGCGCGGCGGCGCATGATCGCGCCCTCGACCAGGGTCGCGATGCCGGCGCTGTCATAGCCACGATAGGCGAGACGCTGGAGCGCTTCGAGTAGCAGCGGCGCCGCGGCACCACTTCCGATCACGCCGACGATGCCACACATCAGCCTCGCTCCCCGTTCTGTTTTTGGGCGTTCTGTTTTCGGCCACGCCCCTGGTCGCGCAATTGCCGCGCCCGGCCGGGTTTGTTCACTTGTCTCCCGCGCGCGATCGCCAGCGCATCCGGGGCGACATCGTCGGTGATGACGCTGCCGGCCGCGGTGATCGCGCCGGCGCCCACGGTCACCGGGGCGACGAGGGCGGTATCGGAGCCGATGAAGGCGCCTTCGCCGATCACCGTCCGGTGCTTGTTCATGCCGTCATAATTGCAGGTGATGGTGCCGGCGCCGATATTGGCCCCGGCGCCGATTTCGGCATCCCCGAGATAGGTGAGATGATTGGCTTTGGCGCCGGGGCCGAGATGGACGGCTTTGAGTTCGACGAAATTGCCGACATGCGCCCTTGTCGCGATCACCGTGCCCGGACGCAGCCGCGCGAACGGGCCGATGATCGCGTCCTCGCCGACCGTGCAGCCCTCGAGATGAGAAAAGGCGCGGATCTCGGCGCCGGCGGCGACGCGCACGCCGGGGCCGAAGACGACGTTCGGGCCGAGGGTCACATCGGGCGCGAGTTCGGTATCGGCGGCGAGAAAGACGGTCTCCGGGGCGACCATCGTCACCCCCGCCGCCAGCGCCGCGACGCGGAGCCGGGCCTGGATCGTCGCCTCGGCGCCCGCGAGTTCGGCGCGGGAATTGATCCCCCGGCACTCCGTCTCCGGCGCCTCGATGGCGGCGACGCGCTGGCCCTCGGCGACCGCGCGGGCGACGATGTCGGTGAGATAAAACTCATCCTTGGCGTTGTTCGGAGTAAGGGATTCGAGCCAGCGCCGGAGATCGTCGGCGGCGGCGGCGAAGACGCCGGCATTGCAGAGTGGCTCCGCCCGCTCGGCTTGGGTGGCGTCCGCCCATTCGACGATCCGCCGCACGTAGCCCGCCGCGGTGATCACCCGGCCGTACTGGCCGGGATCGGCCGGGCGCATGGCGAGCAGCGCCAGTGCCGCATCGCCCTGGCTCCGGCGGGCGAGGAGACGGGCGAGGGTCGCGCTCTCGATCAGCGGGTTATCGGCGTAGAGCACCGCGACCTCGCCCTCGCCGAAGGCGGGCGCCGCCATCAGCGCGGCATGGCCGGTGCCGCGGCGTTCCTGCTGGATCACCACCTGGTGCGGCGCGGCGAGGTCGGCCAGCGCTTCCATCTCCGGGCCGATGACGATGATGAGGCGCGAAAACACCGTCTCGCAGGTGGCGATGAGATGGCCCAGAATCGGCCGTCCGGCGAGCGGATGCAGCGCCTTCGGCCGCGCCGATTTCATGCGGGTGCCGAGGCCGGCGGCGAGAATGACGGCGGTTGCGCTCATCGGGCGATCAGCTAGCCTTTTCGCCGATGCCGTGTCAAAGCCCAAGCCATCAATCAATTTTACGGAGTTTTACCGATCATGCCCATCCTGGCCACGCCGACCCTGGTGATCGATCTCGACGGCACGCTGGTCGATTCGCTGCCGGCGATCGCGCGGGCCTTGAACCTCGTGCTCGCGGCGCGCGGCTTTCCCAGCCTGGCGCCACCCGAGGTCGCCCGGCTGGTCGGCGACGGCGTCCTGGTGCTGCTGCGCCGGGCCTTCGCGCTTTATGGCGCCGAGGCCGACGAGGCGGCGCTCGCCGCGTTCCGCGCCGATTACGACGCCGATCCGATCACCGGCTGCGCCCCCTATCCCGGGGCGGTCGCGACGCTGGCGGCGCTTGCCGCGGCGGGCTGGCGTTTCGCGCTCTGCACCAACAAGCCCGCGCAGCCGGCGCGGCGGATGATCGCCGCGTTCGGGCTCGCCGAGCGTTTCGCCGCGATCGGCGGCGGCGATAGTTTTTCCACCCGCAAGCCCGACCCAAGCCATCTCCTCGCGACCCTCGCGGCGGCGGGGGGCGAGCCGGGGGCGGCGGTGATGCTCGGCGATCACGCCAACGACATCCTGGCGGCGACCGGCGCCGCCGTGCCGGCCATTTTCGCCGCCTGGGGCTATGGCACCCCGGACATGGCCGCCGGCTGCGCCGCCATCGCGCCCGATTTCGCCGCGGTTCCGGCGCTTCTTGGGCAAATTTTAAGCTAATTTTTAGTCGTTTCGAGGTCATGTTGCATCGCACACCTTCCGGTTGCAAAACACATCGACAAAAGCGCATGTTAAGGGGTATCGGCGGACGTATCGATGGTCGTCTCGGCGGGTGCCGAGAGAGGCGGAGCGTCCCCGACGATAATAGGAGACGGTCCCATGACACTCGCGGCAATTCTCAAGAGCAAGGGCCATGATGTGGCCAGCATGCGTCCGACCAGCACCATCGCCGATGTGGTGATGAGGCTTGCCGAGCGCGGCATCGGCGCGATCCTGGTCGAGGATGCGCTCGGCCAGGTTCTCGGCATCGTCAGCGAGCGCGATATCGTGCGTGCGCTCGCGGTTCATGGCGCGGCGACGCTCGGCATGACGGCGGGGCAGTTGATGACGGCGCGGCTGGTCACCGCGGCGCCGGGCATTTCGGTCGCGGAGGCGATGCGGATCATGACCGATGGCCGCTTCCGCCATCTGCCGGTGGTGGACGGCGGCAAGGTGATCGGCATCGTCAGCATCGGCGATGTCGTCAAATCGCTGCTCGCGCAGCAGGCGCAGGATATCGACAGCCTGAAAGCCTATGTCGTCGGCGCCATGTGACGGAGCCTGGCTGCGGGGTAGACGCCAAGGATGGAGACCGCGCGTGAGAAAAAGGCCAGTTCCTCAAGCGCGCGGGCGAGCGGCGGCTGCGCCGGGTGGCCCTCGACGTCGCAGAGGAATTGCGTCGCCGCGAACTCGCCGCCGAGCATGTAGCTCTCGAGGCGGGTCATGTTGACGCCGTTGGTGGCGAAACCGCCAAGCGCCTTATAAAGCGCCGCCGGGACGTTGCGGACACGAAAGACGAAGGTGGTCATCACGTCCTTCCGCTCGGGCGGTGGCGGCATCGGCGTCGTCGCCATGACATAAAACCGGGTCGTGTTGTGGCTTTCGTCCTCGACGTTGCGGCGCAGGATGGCAAGACCATAGATCTCGGCCGCGAGGGCCGAGGCAATGGCGGCGTCCTCGGGGTTGCCCCAGGCGGCGACCTGCTGCGCGGCGCCGGCGGTATCGGCCTCGATCACCGCCGTAAGACCGAGGGCCCGCACCAGATCGCGGACCTGGCCGAGGGCGACGGCGTGGGAGTGGACGCGCTTCAACCCCTCGATCCGCGCCCCCGGCGGGGCGAGCAGGCAATGCTCGACGCGCTGGAAATGCTCGCCGACGATGGCAAGGCCGCTCTCGGGCAGCAGATAATGGATATCGGGGACGCGGCCGGCGAGGCTGTTTTCGCACGGCAGCATGGCAAGCGCCGCCGCCCCTTCGCGCAATACCGCCATCGCCCCTTCGAAGGTGTCGCAAGGAAGGGTCGGGACACCGGGGAAGGCGGTGCGGCAGGCGAGATCGGAATAGGCGCCGGGCCGCCCCTGAAACGCGATCGGGCCGTTCGGCGTGATCGGCAGGGTCATGTCGCGCCGCCCCCGCTTGTCCGATCGGGCGCGAGCAAGGCGCGGGCGCGCGCCAGATCGGCTTGCGTATCGACACCGAACGGCCCCTCCGCGATGCGGGCACAGCCGATCCGCATGCCGGCCTCCAGCGCGCGGAGCTGTTCGAGCTTCTCGCGCGCTTCGAGCGGGCTCACCGGGAGGGCGACGAACCGCGCCAGCGCCGCGCGGCGGAAGGCGTAGATGCCGATATGGTGCCAGAGCGGCCCCTCGCCATGCGGGATCACGGCGCGCGAGAAATAGAGCGCTGGCGCGATCGCGGCCGCGCCGACGAAGGCGCAGGCGGCCTTGACCACCGAGGGCAGCGCCGCTTCGGCGGCATCCCGGATCGGGGCGACCAAGGTGCCGATATCGATCGTCGGATCGGCGAGCGGGGCGAGTGCTGCGCGCAACTGATCGGGGGCGATGGTCGGGAAATCGCCCTGGAGGTTGAGGATCACATCGAAGGCGCCGGCCGGGTCGTAGCGTTCGAGGGCGGCGAAGACCCGATCGGAGCCGGAGGGCAGGTCGGGGTCGGTGGCGATGGCGGGAAACCCGCCGGCTTCGGCGGCGGCGGCGATCGCCGGGTCGGCACAGGCGATCACGACCGGGCCGATCGCCGCGCGGCGGGCGCGCTCGGCGACATGCAGCACCATCGGCCGACCATGGATGTCGGCGAGCGGTTTGCCCGGCAGCCGGGTCGCGGCGAGGCGGGCGGGGATGATGACGACGGGGTTCATCGGCGGAGACGGGAAGGGGGCATGGTGCGGGGACAAGTTCTTGCGGCGGGATGGGTTGCGAGGGGCGGGCGGTTTCCGTATGGTGCCGCAACCTTAGGGTAGGCAAGGTCAGACTTGCAACGCGCGTATGGGCCACTCCCCGATGGGCACGCACCATCGGGCACGCTCCGGCGCCGCGCGGTCTGGCCGGGCCTGCCGATGCAACGCGCTCGATCGGGGTCATCGCCGCATGGACAGTCTGGCCGTCAACAAGGGTCTCGCCGCCATCCTGGTCGCGGGCATCGTCTACTCGCTCTCCGGCCTCGTCGCCGAGATGCTGGTCCATCCCGAGGAACTCAAGGAAAGCGCCATCAAGATCGAGGGCATGCCGGCCGCGACCGAGAGCGCGCCCGCGAAGCCGGAAGGCCCGGCGCCGATCGCGCCCCTCATGGCCGCCGCCAGCGCTGAGCGGGGCAAGGCGGACGTGCAGAAGCTGTGCAGCGTCT
This sequence comes from Pseudomonadota bacterium, assembly GCA_021851785.1. Taxonomy (GTDB): domain Bacteria; phylum Pseudomonadota; class Alphaproteobacteria; order Acetobacterales; family Acetobacteraceae; genus Acidibrevibacterium. The sequence goes on along the minus strand of JAJZBV010000009.1, from coordinate 25,565 downwards.
GCCACAGTTTCGGTGAGGGCGAACCGGCCAAGATCGGCCCCAATCTTTACGGTATTCTTGGCGATAAGCGCGCTCACATGGCCGGGTTCGACTATTCGGACGGGCTCAAAAAACTCGGCGGCACCTGGGATTACGAGGGGTTGAACCACTGGCTCTATGACCCCCGCTCGCTGGTGCCGGGCACGCGCATGGCCTTCGCCGGGATCAAGAACGACGCCGAACGCGCGGATGTGATCGCCTATCTGCGTTCGCTCGCCAAAACCCCCGAGCCGCTGCCCAAGGTCGAGCCGGCGGCGGCAGCGCCGACGGCCGAGAAACCGGCCGAGAAACCGGCCGAATCTGGCAAGCCGTGATCCTGGCCGCCGGTTTTGGCGCGGGATGACCGAGATCGCCTGATCGCTTGCGCCGAAGCCGCCGCGGCGGCGGCGGGAGATGCTATTCGTCCCTGGTTTCGGGCGTCGCTCGCGGTCGCGCGGAAAGCCGACGACAGCCCGGTGACCATCGCCGACCGCGAGGCCGAGCAGGCGATGCGCCGGGTGATCACGGCGCATTTTCCCGGCGACGGGATTCTCGGCGAGGAATTCGGGCGCGAGCGTGAGGGCGCCGGGCGGCTCTGGGTGCTCGACCCCATCGACGGCACCCGCGCCTTCGTCACCGGACGGCCGCTATTTGGCACGCTCATCGGGGTTCTCGAGGAGGGGCGGCCGGTCCTCGGCCTCATCGACCAGCCGGTCACCGGCGAGCGCTGGCTCGGTGTTGCCGGCGAGGCATTGCGGTTTCGCGGCCCGTTCGGGGGCACGCCCGGCTGTCGGGCCTGCCCGATGCTCGCCGAGGCGGAACTCGTGGCGACCAGCCCGGCGATGTTCTCGCCCGCCCAGGCCGGCCGCTTCGCGCGCCTCGCCGGCGCCGTCCGCCGGGTTTCCTGGGGCGGCGATTGCTATGGCTATGGCTTGCTCGCGCTCGGCTTGATCGACATTATCGCCGAGGCCGATCTGAAGCTCTGGGACTGGGCGGCGCTGGTTCCGGTGATCGAGAGCGCCGGCGGCGCGGTTTGTGACTGGCAAGGACGGCCACTCGTCGCGACCGGCGATGGGGCGGGCGATGGCACGCTGCTCGCACTCGGCGATCCCGCGCGACGAGAGGCCGCTTTGGCCTTGCTCGCCGGGTGATCGCGCGCGGCGCGCTCTCGGTCATCGCGCGGGGCGCGTGCTCGGTCTATGATGGTCGGCGAAAATGGAGGGGTGAGACGGTGCAACGGAGGGATTTTCTGGTCGCGTTGCCGGGCCTGCCAGCAGCACTGGCGGCGGCGCGCAAGCCGCTTCTCTGGCGCATCGCCGAGGCCGCGCCCGATGCCGCCGCGCGTGCCGATTATGTCGTGACGCTGCTCGAAAAACCGGGTCTCCCGCGCGATTTCAGCCATTTCCCCTATGTCGATCCGGCGGCGCCGAAAGGCGGCATGGTGGTGCTGTCGGCGATCGGCAGTTTCGATAATTTCAACGGCTTCATCGTCCGCGGCACCGCGCCCGACGATATCGGACGCATCTATGACACGCTGCTCCGCGCCAATATCAACGAACCCAGCACCGCCTATGGCCATCTCGCCGAGACCATCGACCTCGCGCCCGATCATTCCCGCGTCGTTTTCACGCTGCGCGCCAATGCCTATTTCCATGACGGCGCGCCGGTGACCGCCGATGACGTGGTGTGGACGTTCGACACATTGCGCCGCGACGGGCGGCCCTTCTATCGGCTCTATTATGGCGATGTCGAGCGGGCCGAGGCGTTGGATGCCCGCCGCGTGGTGTTCCACCTGAAGCCGACGCCGGATCGCGAATTGCCGCTCATTCTCGGCGAGATGCCGGTTCTGCCGCGGCATTTCTGGAAAGACCGTGATTTTTCCCACCCGCTGACCGAGACCCCGCTCGGTTCCGGCCCGTATCGGGTCGAAAAAGCGGAATTCGGCCGCAGCATGACCTATCGCCGCGTGCATGATTATTGGGCGCTCGATCTGCCGACGGCGCGCGGGCAATTCAATTTTGGCCGCATCCAGGTCGAGTATTTCCGCGATGCGACGGTCGCCTTCGAAGCGTTCAAGGCCGGACAGGTCGAATTTCGTGAGGAAAACATCGCCAAGCAATGGGCGACGGCGTACGATTTCCCGGCGATCCAGCGCGGTCTCGCCAAAAAAGAAAACCTGCCGCAGCATCTGCCGACCGGCATGCAGGGCTTTGTCATGAACACCCGGCGGCCGGTTTTCCAGGACCGGCGGGTGCGCCAGGCGATGGATCTGGTCTTCGATTTCGAATGGTGCAACGCCAATCTGTTTTATAACGCCTATACGCGCACGCGCTCCTATTTCTCCAATAGCGACATGGCATCGTCCGGCATCCCGGAAGGCGCCGAACTCGCGTTTCTGGAGCCCTGGCGCGCGCATCTGCCGGCGGAGCTGTTCACCACGCCCTTTACCCTCCCGGTCACCGATGGCAGCGGCAATAATCGCGCGAATTTGAAAAAGGCACTAGCGCTGCTCGAAGAGGCCGGATGGCGCGTCAAGGATCGGATGTGCGTCAATCATGAAGGCCAGAACTTCACCTTCGAGATCCTGCTCGATGAGCCGGCGTTCGAGCGCGTCGCTCTGCCCTATGTCCAGTGGCTGGCGAAACTCGGCGTCTCTGCCACGGTGCGGACCGTCGATCCGGCGCAATATCAGCAATTGCTCAACACCTTCTCCTTCGACATGACGGTCGCCGTGTTTCCGCAATCCGATTATCCCGGCAACGAGCAGGTCGGGTATTGGACCAGTGCCGCGGCAAAGCAGGAGGGCTCGGACAATCTCATGGGGGTTGCCGATCCGGTGGTCGATGCCCTGGTGCAGAACGTCGTCACCGCGCCGGATTATGATCATCTCCTGCCGGCGGTGCATGCGCTCGATCGTGTTCTGCTGTGGAATTGGTACGTGGTGCCGCACTGGTATCTGCAATCGGTGCGGGTCGCCTATTGGCAGCGTTTCGGGCGGCCGGACAAGGCGGTGCGTTCGGGGCTCGCGTTCGATACCTGGTGGATCGATCAGAAACTCGCCGAGGAAACCGACAGCGCCCGCCGCGTCGGCGTGGAGTGACGGGCGGCGATGGCCGCCTATCTGCTGCGTCGCTTGCTGCTTCTGGTGCCGACCTTGTTCGGCATCATCGCGATCAATTTCGCCGTCGTCCAATTCGCGCCCGGCGGCCCGGTCGAGCAGATGATCGCGCAACTCAAGGGGCATGGCGGCGAGATGAGCGGGCGCATGACCGGCGCCGGGGCGCGCGAGGCGATGCCGGGGCAGAGCGGGCTCTATCGCGGCGCGAGCGGGCTCGACCCCCACATCGTCAACGACATTCGCCGCATGTTCGGCTTCGACAAGCCGCCGCTCACGCGTTTCTGGCTGATGGTGAAAGACTATCTGCATTTTGATTTCGGCCGCAGCTTTTTTCGCGACAAGACCGTCCTGCGGCTCATCGGCGAGAAACTTCCGGTCAGCGCCTCGCTCGGGTTGTGGTCGACGCTGATCGTCTATCTGGTCTCGATCCCGCTCGGCATCATGAAGGCGGTCCATGACGGCAACCGCTTCGATGTCGCGAGCAGTGTCGCCGTCCTGATCGGCTATGCCGTGCCGGGGTTTCTGTTCGCCATTCTGCTGGTGGTGCTGTTCGCCGGCGGCTCGTTCGTGCAGTGGTTTCCCCTCCGTGGCCTCACCAGCGCCGGCGCGGAAAGCTGGACCTGGCCGGCGCGGGTGCTCGATTACCTCTGGCATATGGTGCTGCCGACGGTGGCGCTCACCGTCGGCGGCTTCGCGAGCCTCACCATGCTGACCAAGAACTGCTTTCTGGAGGAGATCCGCAAGCAATACGTTCTCACCGCGCGCGCCAAGGGAGCGAGCGAGAAGCGCGTGCTCTATGGCCATGTCTTCCGCAACGCCATGCTGCTGATCGTGGCCGGGTTTCCCCAGGCCTTCATCAACATCCTGTTCACCTCGGCGCTCTTGGTCGAGATCGTGTTCTCGCTCGACGGGCTCGGCCTCCTCGGCTTCGAGAGCGCCATCGCGCGTGACTATCCGGTGATGTTCGGCACCCTCTATATCTTCACCCTGCTCGGGCTTTTGATGCAGATCCTCGGTGATCTCCTCTATACCGTCGTCGATCCGCGGATCGATTTCGAGGCGCGGCAAAGATGAGCCTCTCGCCGCTGGCGCGCCGGCGCCTCGCCGCGTTTCGCGCCCATCGCCGCGGCTTTTATGCTTTCTGGATTTTTCTGGCGCTTTTCGTCATCTGCCTGTTCGCCGAATTCATCGCCAATGATCGCCCGCTGCTGATCCATTTCGAGAATCAATGGTATTTCCCGATTTTTGCCGACTACAGCGAGGATACGTTCGGCAAGGATTTCATGCCGACCGAGGCGGATTACACCGATCCCGATCTGGCCCGCGCGATCAACCGGCATGGCTGGATGCTGTGGCCGCTCATTCCCTATCATTACGACAGCATCGTCAAGGATCTGCCGCGGCCGGCGCCGGCGCCGCCGAGTTGGCGCAATCCGCTCGGCACCGACGATCAGGCGCGCGACGTGCTGGCGCGGGTGATCTATGGCTTTCGTCTCTCGGTTCTGTTCGGCTTTACGCTCACCGCGATTTCGTCCGCGATCGGCATCATCGCCGGCGCGCTCCAGGGATTTTATGGCGGGATCGTCGATCTGCTGTTCCAGCGCTTCATCGAGATGTGGTCGGGCATGCCGCAGCTTTATCTTCTGATCATCCTCGGCAGCATCATCACGCCGGGATTTTTCGTGCTCCTCTTCTTTCTGCTCTTGTTCAGTTGGATGAATTTGACCGGCGTCGTGCGTGCCGAATTCCTGCGCGGGCGCAATCTCGATTACGTGCGGGCGGCGCGCGCGCTCGGGCTTTCCGATCTCGCCGTCATGTTCCGCCACATTCTGCCCAATGCCCTGGTCGCGACGCTGACCTTCCTGCCGTTCACCCTCTCGGGCTCGGTCACCATTCTCGCCAGCCTCGATTTTCTCGGCTTCGGCCTGCCGCCCGGGGCGCCCTCGCTCGGCGAGTTGGTGTCCGAGGGCAAGAACAATCTGCAAGCGCCCTGGCTCGGCATCACCGCCTTTGTCGTCCTCGGCGGGATGCTGACGCTGCTGATTTTCATCGGCGAGGCGGTGCGCGATTCCTTCGATCCGCGCAAGACCATGACATGAGCTTGCTTGCGGTCGAAAATCTTTCGGTCTGTTTCGGCGACCGTCACGTCGTCGAGGGCGCGTCGTTTCATCTCGAGCGCGGCGAGACCCTGGCGTTGGTCGGCGAATCGGGGTCGGGCAAGACGCTCACCGCGCTTTCCCTCCTGCAATTGCTGCCGCCGGGGGCGAGGAACGATGCCGGGCGCATCCTGCTCGGCGGCCAATCGGTGCTCGATGCCGATCCGGAGACGTTGCGGATGATGCGCGGCGGCGTCGCCGGCATGGTGTTCCAGGAGCCGATGACCAGCCTCAACCCGCTGCACCGGATCGGCCGGCAGGTTGCCGAGGCGATCCGCACGCATCGCCGGATGCCACGCGCGGCGCTGCGCGAGCGGGTCGTCGCCTTGCTCGAGCAGGCGGGTTTCGACGACGCCGCGCACCGGCTCGACGCTTTCCCGCATCAGCTTTCCGGCGGCCAGCGGCAGCGCGCGATGATCGCCATGGCGCTCGCCAATGATCCCGCCCTCCTCATCGCCGACGAGCCGACGACCGCGCTCGATGTCACCATCCAGGCGCAGATTCTCGCCCTCCTCGCCGGGTTCAAGGCGTCGCGTGGCCTCGCGCTGCTGCTGATCACCCATGATCTCGCCATCGTCCGCCGCTACGCCGATCGGGTTTGCGTGATGCAGGAGGGGAAAATCGTCGAAAGCGGGCCGGCGGCGCGGATTTTCGCCGCCCCCGAGCACCCCTATACAAACATGCTGCTCGCCGCCGAGCCGGCCGGGCCGCCGACGCCGCTGCCCAATGACGCGCCGATGCGGCTGGAGGCGCGTGACATCATCGTGCATTTCCCGATTCAGCGCGGCATCCTCCGCCGCACCGTCGGGCATGTGCGCGCCGTGGACGGGGTTTCGATCACCGTCCGGCGCGGCGAGACGGTGGGTCTGGTCGGTGAATCGGGGTCGGGCAAGACGACGCTCGGCTTCGCCCTGCTCGGCCTCGCCCGCGCCGAGGGGCGGCTGCTCTTCGAGGGCACCGATCTGCTCACCCTCGACCGCCGCGCCTGGCGCAAGATGCGCGCGCGCATGCAGATCGTGTTTCAGGATCCTTACGGCAGTTTGTCGCCGCGGATGTCGGTCGGCGAGATCGTCGCAGAAGGTTTGCGCGTGCATGCAAGGGAATTGTCGGGCGCCGAGCGCATGGCGCGGGTCGCGGCGGCGCTGGAGGAGGTCGGCCTGCCGGCGGAGGCGATGCGGCGCTATCCGCACGAGTTTTCCGGCGGTCAGCGTCAGCGCATCGCCATCGCGCGCGTCCTGGTCCTGAAGCCGCCGCTGGTGGTGCTCGATGAGCCAACCAGCGCGCTCGACCGTTCGGTGCAGGCGCAGATCGTCGAGTTGCTCAGGGATCTACAGCGTCGCTATCCGGTGAGTTTTCTGTTCATCAGCCACGATCTCGCGGTGGTGCGCGCGCTGGCGCACCGGGTTGTCGTGATGCGTCACGGCAAGGTGGTGGAGCAGGGGGACGCGGAGGCGATTTTCACCGCCCCGCGCCACCCCTATACCCAAGCCCTGATGCAGGCCGCCTTCGATCTCGAGCCGCGCGACGATGAGGCGTTCGGCGGCGCCGAGGGCGTGGCGTGACGGCCTACATCTCCACCCCGCGCGTGCCGACATCGATCGCGTAGATCGATTTGCTCGCGGCGATGTAGAGGCGGTTGTGGTGATGGCCGCCAAAGCAGAGATTGCCGCCGACCTCGGGCAGCACGATGGCGCCGATCGGGGTGCCGTCGGGGGCGAAGACGCGCACCCCATTCATCGTCGCCGGCCCCCAGCCGCCGGCGCACCAGAGATTGCCGTCCTCATCGACGCGCATATCGTCGGCGATATAGGTGCCATCGCCCTTGAAATCGTGGAACACCCGGTCGTTGGACAGTTTCCCGTCCTCGCCGACATCGAAGACGCGGATCAGGGTGTGTTTCGGCTCCGGCCCGCCGAGGGCGCCGGTATCCGAGATGTAGAGCTTCTTTTCGTCGGGCGAGAAGCAGAGCCCGTTCGGCATCGAGAAATCCCCGACGACGACGCTGAGCTGGTTGCTTTGCGGGTCGAAGCGATAGACGTTGCGCGGCAGTTCGGGCTCGGCGCGGTTGCCCTCGTGGTCGCCGCCGATGCCGTAGGTCGGATCGGTGAACCAGATCGTGTTGTCGGATTTGACGATCACGCCATTCGGCGAATTCAGTTTTTTGCCGTTATAGCTGTCGACCACGGTGACGATGCGGCCATCATATTCGGTGCGGCTGATGCGCCGCCCGCCCTGCTCGCAGGAGACCAGGCGGCCCTGGCGGTCGCGGGTATTGCCGTTCACGTAACCCGAGGGATAACGAAAAATCGTCGTCTCGCGCGTCATCGCGTCATAGCGCAGGATGCGGTTGTTGGGGATGTCGCTGAACAGCAGGCTATGCCAGTCGCCGAACCATACCGGCCCCTCGGTCCAGACGGCGCCGGTGAAGATGCGCTCGATCGAGGTCGTGCCGGCGTTGTATTTGGCAAAGCGCGGATCGAAGATCTCGAAGGCCGGATCGGGGTAGATGACGGTCGCCGGATCGTTCCAGTCGCGCGGCGGCGGCATGGTGCCGGCGGGATCGCTTTGCGCCCGGGCGGGCGCGGCGGCGGCAAGGCCGGCGAGACCGACGGCGCTGGCGCCGAGGCCGCGGAGAAGGTTGCGTCGTTCCATGGGGTTTCCTCCGATTTTATGATTTCCAGGACACGGGAACGTTACACCCGTTCAGCGCCGCCGAACAGAACGACATACCTCCCCTGCTTCTTGCACATGAAAAGGGATGGATTTCGGCGCCGAACCATGCCAAAGCCCGCGCCATGAGCACCGCCGCAAACACCGACCTCGAGATCGCGCGCACGGTCCGCCTCCGTCCGATCGCCGACATCGCCGCCCGCCTCGACATTCCCGCCGAGGCGCTGGAACCTTATGGGCGCACCAAGGCCAAGATCGCTTTCGATTTCATCGATGGGCTCAATGAGCGGCCAAACGGCGCGCTGGTCCTGGTTGTCGGCATCAGCCCGACCCCGGCCGGTGAGGGCAAGACCACGACCTCGATCGGGCTTGCCGATGCCCTGAACGCGAGCGGGCGGCGGACGGTGATCTGTCTCCGTGAGCCCAGTCTCGGCCCGTGTTTCGGCCAGAAAGGCGGCGCGACCGGGGGCGGGCGGGCGCAGATCGCGCCGATGGCGGAGATCAATCTTCACTTCACCGGCGATTTCCACGCCATCACCGCCGCCAACAACCTGCTCGCGGCGATGGTCGACAACCATCTCTACTGGGGCAACGAGGCCGGGCTCGATCCGCGCCGCATCACCTGGCGCCGCGCCCTCGACGTCAATGACCGCACGCTCCGCGCGATGGTCGCCGGCCTCGGCGGCGTCGCCAATGGCACGCCGATGGAGACCGGGTTCGACATCACCGTCGCCTCCGAGGTGATGGCGGCGTTTTGTCTTGCCGCCGACCGCGCCGATCTCGAGCGCCGCCTCGGGCGGATGATCGTCGGCGCAAGGCGCGATGGCGGTTTTGTCACCGCGTCCGATCTCAAGGCCGATGGCGCGATGGCGGCCCTGCTGCGCGACGCCCTGATGCCCAATCTGGTGCAGACGCTGGAGCACTCCCCGGCCCTGGTCCATGGCGGACCGTTCGCCAATATCGCGCATGGCTGCAACTCGGCGATCGCGACCCGGCTCGGCTTGAAGCTCGCCGATTTCGTGGTCACCGAAGCCGGGTTCGGCGCCGATCTCGGCGGCGAGAAGTTTCTCGACATCAAATGCCCGAGCGCCGGGCTCGCGCCCGATTGCGCGGTGATCGTCGCTAGCCTCCGCGCGCTCAAGATGCATGGCGGACGCGGGCGCGCCGAGCTTGGCGCCGAGGATCCCGCCGCCGTCGCGCGCGGCGCGGCCAATCTGATCCGCCATGTCGAGAACATGCGCGGGTTCGGGCTTCCCGTCGTGGTCGCACTCAACCATTTCCCGGGTGATACCGCGGCCGAGTTCGAGGCCCTGGTTGCGGCGCTGGCGCCGCTCGGCATCGCTCCGGTGCGCTGCACGCATTGGGCGGAGGGCTCGGCGGGTGCCGCGGCGCTGGCGGAGGCGGTCGCCGATGCCGTCTGCGGCAAAACCGCGCGGTTTCGCCCGCTCTACGCGCCGGAGATGGCGCTCGCGGACAAGCTCCGCACGATCGCGACAAGGATTTATCGCGCCGCCGATATCCAGCTCGCCGAACCGGCGCGCAAGCGCCTGGCGGGCTTCGAGGCGGCGGGGTTCGGCCATTTGCCGGTCTGTGTCGCGAAAACCCAATATAGTTTCAGCGCCGACCCGACCCTGCTCGGCGCGCCGAGCGGGCATATCCTGCCGGTCCGCGACGTGCGGCTCGCCGCCGGCGCCGGCTTCGTCGTGGCGCTGGCCGGCGAGATCATGACCATGCCCGGCCTTCCCCGCCATCCCGCCGCCGAACATATCGGCCTCGATGAACGGGGCGAGATCGTCGGTCTTTCCTGAGCGGCTTTCTTTCTCTCGTCCTCACAGCCCGAAATAGGCGCGATGGAGCTGGTCATCTTCCATCAGCGCGGCGACGCTGCCGGAGAAGCCGGTGCGTCCGCCCTCCAGGGTGATCACGTGGTCGGCGAGATCGAGGAATTTGACGTTCTGTTCGGCGATCAGGAGGGCGAGGCCATCCTCATGGAATTGCCGCAGAATGGCGATGACCTGGCCGACGAAAAGCGGCGAGAGCCCGGCCGAGGGCTCATCCATCACCAAAAGCCGCGGCGAGCCGGCGAGCGCCTTGGCGATGCCGAGCATTTTGCGTTGCCCGCCGGAGAGACTGCCGGCGGCGGCCGAGCGGCGGGCGGCGAGGTCGGGGAAGGCGGCATAAAGCGCCTCGAGCCGCCGGCGGAGCGCCGCCGGGGCCGCGAACTGGCCGCCGATCGCGAGGTTTTCGGCGATGCTGAGGGCGGTGAACACGCCGATCTCGGACATATAGGCCATGCCCAGCCGCACCCGCCGGTCGCTCGGCCAAGCGGTGATATCGGTGCCGGCAAAGGTGATCGTGCCGCGCCAGGCCGGCATGAGGCCGAGCAGCACTTTCAGGAACGTGGTCTTGCCGGCGCCGTTCGGGCCGAGCAGCACGACGCTGGCGCGCTCGGCGACCGCGAGTTCCGCCCCCCACAGCACCTGGACCTTGCCATAGCCGCTTTCGATGTCGTGCGCGGTGAGCAGGGGCGCGACAAGCGGGGGCGCGGCGAGCAGGGCGACGGGGTCAGCCGACATGCTCGCCCCCGAGGAAGACCCGCACCACCTCGCCATCGCGGGTGGCCTCGCTCAACGTGCCCTCGAAAATCTCCCGTCCGGCATTCATCACGATCACCCGGTCGGTGAGCCGGTCGAGAAAGCCGAGCAGATGCTCGACCACCAAAAGCGCCATGCCGCCGCCGGCCAGCGCCGCCAGGCGCTCGGCCATGCGCGCAAGCTCCGCCGGGTTGAGCCCGGCGGCGAGTTCATCGACGAGGAGGAGACGCGGCCGGGTCGCCAGCGCCCGGGCGAGGTCGAGCTGCTTTTGCTGGGCGCTGTTGAGATCCTCGGCGCGGCGCTCGGCGAGACCGTCGAGTTCCAATTCCGCGAGCAGCGCCGCGATATCCGCCGGGCCCGCGTCGGCGCCGTGGCGGCGGCCATAGGCGGCGGCGAGGGCCACGTTCTGGCGCACGGTGAGGGACGCGAAGGGGCGCGGCGACTGGAAGGTGCGGTTGATGCCGAGCCGGGCGCGGCGGTGCGGCGGAAGCCCGCCGAGCGTCTGGCCGGCAAAGCGCACCGCGCCGCCATCCGGCGGGTAAAGGCCGGAGATGGTGTTGATGCAGGTGGTCTTGCCCGAGCCGTTGGGACCGACGAGCCCCAGCACCTCGCCGGCGCCGAGCGCGAAGCTGACGCCGTCGAGGGCGCGGAAGCCGCCGAAGCGCTTGACCAGGCGATCGACGGCGAGCAGCCGGTCAGAAGACGAGGGCTCAGGGGACATCGACCCCCCTCCGCTGCAACAGCGAGGCGAGGCCGCGCGGCAGGAACAGCACCAGGCCGACGATCAGCGCGCCATAGATGAGTTGGAAATATTGCGGCACCGAAATGCCGATCAGGTTGTAAAGCCCGTAGAGCAGAATGACGCCGGCGATCGGCCCCGAGAGCGTCGCGGCACCCCCGAACAGGGTGAAGACGATGGCGAAGATCGAGGTCGAGAGATCGAACGCGGTTTCAGGATAGAAAACCGAGATGTGCCAGGCGAACACCCCGCCCGCCAAGCCCGCGATCAGCGCCGAGATCAGCCAGGCGATGATGCGCGAAGACACCACCGGAATGCCGGCCATCGCCGCCGACACCGGATCGTCGCGCCCGGCCTGGAGGGCGAGCCCGAAGCGGCCGTGGCGCAGCCAGGCGACGAGGGCGAGAACGCCGGCGAGGATGAGAAGTGCGGCGCCATAGCTCGCGCGCGGCGCGAACACGCTGGCGAGCGAGACGCCATAGGGCCCTTTGGTGATGTCCTGGAGCGCCGGATTGGCGATCACCTGATAGACCGCCTGCGCCGCGGCGAGATTGGCGATCGCGAAATAGGCGCCGGAAAGGCGCAGAAGCGGCGTCAGAATCATCGCCAAGACCAGTGCCGCCAGCCCCGCGAGCAGGAGGGCGAGCGCCGGTGGCGCGGCGAGATGCATCACCGCGAGCGCAAACCCATAGGCGCCGGCACCGAAAAACCCGACATAGCCGAACGGCAGATAGCCGGTGAAGCCGTAGATGGCGTTGAGCCCTTGCGCCAGGATGAGGAACAGGACGAAGTTGAACAGCAGCAATTGATTGGCATAGACCAAGGGCAGCAGCGCGAAGATCGCGACCACCGGCAGGCCGACCGACAGGAAATCGCGCACCGGCCTAGGCAAGCCGCACCCGCCGCCCGAGCAGCCCGGTGGGACGCGCGAGCAGAACCCCGATCAAGAGAAGATTGGGCAGAAGATCGGCCCAGGCGCTGAAATAGGTCTGCATGAGCAACAGCCCGACGCCGTAGATCAGGCCGCCGGCGACGGTGCCGAGCGGGTTGCCGAGCGAGCCGACGATGATCACCGCGAAGGCGGCGAGATTGACGGAAACCCCCATCGCCGGCGTGACACTGCCGAGCATGAACGGCGCGAAAACCCCCGCCAATCCGGCGAGCGCGAGCCCGATCGCGAACGCGCGCGCCGAGATGCGATGGATATCGATGCCGCTCGCCAGCGCCTCGTCGCGGCTCGCCATCACCGCGCGCGTCAAAAGCCCGCTCCGCGTGTGATAGAGATAGAGATAGAGCGCGATGACCGCGCCGGCGGCGATGGCGGCGCCGATCACCCAGGCGCGCGACAGGGTCTGGCCGAGAAAGTGAAACGGCCCGACGCCGAGCACCCGCCCGGGGATCGACCGTTCGGACGAGCCGAACACGATCGCCGCCAGGGCCTCGATGATCTGCTGGATGCCGAAGAAGAGAATGAGCGAGAGCATCTCGGCATCCTTGGCGAGCGCGAGACGCGGCACCACGAGATAATAGAACGGCAGACCGAGGAGAAAAAACCCGACCATCACCACGGGGGCCGCGATGAACGGCGAGAGGCCGACGAGGTGGAACAAAAAGAACGCCGCGAACGCGCCGAGCATCAAGACGTCGCCATGCGCGAGATTGACGATGCGCATGACGCCGAAGACGAGATTGAGGCCAAGCCCGATCAGGGTGAAATAGCAGCCATAGATCACCCCGCCGAGTAAGGCATGAACCAGCATCGCGGCGCGATCAGGGCGCGCCGATAACCGGCTTGGCGGTCGCGAATTCGGGCGGATAGACGACGGCGATCTTGCCGGCCGCGTCGAACTGACCGATCGGGGTCAATTCGCCGATCTGCGCGCCATCGTCACGCAATTCGAACGTGCCGACCAGGGTCTTGAGCTTTCCCGAAAGGCCGAAGACCGCGCGGCGGAGATCGGGTTGGGACAGGCTGTCGGCATGGGCCAAAGTCTCGCCGATGACGAGGCCGGTGACGTGGCCGGCGATGGCGTTCCAGCCGAATTCGACGCCGCCCTCGCCATAGGCTTTCTCGAAGGCGGCGCGCAGCTCCTCGACCGTCATGCCGATCTCCGGCTTGAGCGTGAGCCCGAGCGCGGTGACATAGGAAAACACGCCCGCCAAGCCTGACGCCCCGACATTCTTGAGCAGGACATTGGTCTCGATGCCGGGATAGAGGGTGAAGACTCCCTTGAATTTCTGGCCCGATTCCTGAAGATTGCGCAAAAACGCGATATCGTTGCCGACATAGCCGAGTTCGAGCACCATGTCCGGGTTGGTCGCCGCGATATTGTCGATCAGCACGGAATAATTCGAGGTGCTGGTCGGCACTCCCTGATCGAAGACGATCTCGACCGGCGAGCCCGGCTCTTTCAGCGCGGCGCGGATGGAATTCGCCTGGGTTCCGGTGAAATCATTGGTGGAATAGAGCAGGGCGACGCGTTTCGCGCCGAGCCTGGCCGCATCGCTTTTCAAAAATTCCCAGAGATAGCGCGGCCAGACGGTGGACACCGGATCGGCGAGCAGCGCGATATAGGGATTGTCCTTGCTGAAGAACGCCGCTCCCGTCCCGGTCGGGTCGAACAGGAACATTTTGTGCTCGCGCGCGATCGGGACCGAAACCGCGGTCAGCACCGAGCCCGAATCACAGACCAGGAGATCGACCTTGTCCTGGGTGATGAGCTGGTTGGTCAGCGTCGCCGCGGTGCCGGGGTTGCTCTGGTCGTCATAGGAGATCAGCTTGAGCGGGATTTTCTTGCCATAGGCTTTGACGAAGGCGCCGCCGTTCGCGTTCTGCTGCTCGACCCAGAGTTTGAGGGAATCATAAACCGGCATCGAGATGCTGGCATAGGGGCCGGAGCCGGCATGGAGATGGCCGATCTTGATGTCCGCCGGTGCCTCGTCGGCGCGCGCGCCGCCGGCCAGCACCCCCGCGACCACGACGGTGAAAACCGCCAAGCCGGGCCACCATTTCTGCCACGCCGCCATGATTATCCTCCCCTATCCCGCCATTGGCCCGGGAAATTACGGCGCGGCGCGATAGGGGTCAATGCAAGCTTCGCCGCGCATCGGTCAGGCGACAAAACCGCCGCGAGCGGTTAGACTCTCGCCAAGGCCGTCTGAAAGCGCCAGGAAACCGAGGAGGAATGTCCATGCAGATCAGCCGCCGCGCCGCCCTGACTGGCACCCTTGCCCTGCTTGCCGCATCGCGAGGCCATGCCGCCGAGACGCTCAAGATCGGCATGGTCTCGCCGCTGACCGGCCCCGCCGCCGAGCCCGGACGCATCCAGCTCAACAGCGCCCGGCTCGCGATGGACGAGGTGAACGCGGCCGGCGGCGTGCTCGGCCGGCCGGTGGAATTGGTGGTCGAGGATGACCAGACCAGCAATCCCGGCGCTGTCCTCGCCTTCAGCCGGCTCGCCAATCGCGGTGATTGCGTCGGCTATATCGGCTCCATCCGCTCGACCCAGATGCAGGCGATGGCGCCCGATATCGCCCGTGTCGCGCGCCCGGTGATGTTCGGCGGCACCGACCCGACGCTGACCCATAGCGGCAATCCGTGGCTGTTCCGCTGCCGCCCGAATGATCTCTATTCCGCCCGGGTGATCGCCGATTTTGGCGTGAACGACCTGAAAAAGCGCAAATGGGCGGTGGTCTATTCGACCGACGCCTTCGGCTCGAACGGCATGAAGGCGCTGGTCAACTCCCTCGCCGGGCTTGGCGTTGCGCCGGTTCTGGTCCAGGGCTATGCCAACCAGCAGCCCGATTTCACCCCCGTCGTGCTCGCCGTGCGCGGCTCGGGAGCCGAGGTGATGGGGAGCTACTTCACCTTCGAGCCGGATCAGGCGGTGTTCGCCCGCCAGGTGCGCCAGCTCGGCCTTGCCATCCCCTGGGTCGGCTCGCCCTCCATCGCCTCGCCGGTGACGCTGCATCTCGCCGGGCCGGCGCTGTGGGGCACCTATGGCATCGCCGATTTCAACGTCGATTCGAGCCCCGCCGCCGGTGCCTTCGCCGCCGCCTACGCCCATGCCTATGGCGGGGCGGAGCCGGATAATGGCTGGACCTATGACGGGATGCACATTCTCGCCCGCGCGATCAACGCCGCCGGCGGCACCGACCCGGCGGCGATCCGCGCCGCCATCCTCGCCATTCGCGGCTATCAGGGCGCCGAGGGCGTCTATAATTTCGACGCCAATGGCGACGGGTTACACGGCTACAACGTCGTGCAAAACGAGAAGGGGAAGCTGAAATTCATCCGCCACGTCGAATTCCCGGTTTCGGGCTGAGGGCGGCGGCTCAGCGCCGCGCGCGGCGGCGGAGTGTGGCGAGGCCGAGGGCGCCGGCGGCGAGGAGCGAGAGGCTGGCCGGCTCGGGCACCGCGGATCCGGAATTGGCGACGGTGAGGAATGCCGGCTGATCGAGCCCGGAGATGAAGGACGAGTCCACCCCGGAGCTGAGATTGTATTCTCCGATCGTGTTGCTGCCGACATTGGTAAAGAAGAGGTCGGATCCCGACACCGCGGCGTCGTACGGCCCGAGCTGCCCCGAGATCAGGGAAGCGCTGATCGCCGTCCCGGTCACGGCACTATATTCCCCGACCGCGCCGGCGTTGAAATTGGCGACGAAGAGGTCCGATCCCGACACCGCGAGGCCGTTCGGGAAGTTCAGCCCCGAGACCAGGGACGCATTGATCGCGGTGCCGGTGCTGGCGTTGTACTCCCCGATCGTGCCGGCGATGGCGTTGACGACGAAGAGGTTCGATCCCGAAACCGCGAGGCCGGACGGGAAGCTCAGCCCGAAGATGAAAGACGAGTTCATCGCCCCGGTGCTGAGATTGTATTCCCCGATCGTGCCGCTGAGGAGATTGGCGACGAAGAGGTCCGATCCCGACACCGCGAGGCCCTCCGGGGAACTCAGCCCCGAGACCAGGGACGCATTGATCGCGGTGCCGGTGCTGGCGTTGTACTCCCCGATCGTGCCGGTGAGGTTGTTGACGACGAAGAGATCCCCGCCCGACACCGCGAGGCCCTCCGGGGAACTCAGGCCGGAGACCAGCGCGGTGTTGATCGCGGCGCCGGTGTCGGCATTGTATTCCCCGATCGTGCCGGAGCCGTAGTTGACGATGTAAAGATCGGTCCCGGCCCATGCGACGCCGGGAACCGATAGCGCCAGCGCGGCGGCGACGAAAACGCCGATACGTTTCATCTCTCTCTTCCCCTCACTGGGTTCCCGTTGGGCGAGGGGACGCCGCGCCCCGGCATGACCGCGACACCCTCGAAATTAACAGAGAGTTAATCTTAGGCCGATACGAAGATCAATTGAAAAAGAGATGGGTCGAAGAAAAAGAGATCACAAATCCGCGAGGCGCACCCAGATTCCGAGCGCGGCGGCGAGGATGAGGGCGACACCGATCGCCGCCCGCCCCGGCATGGCGCCGAGCGCCTCGCGCATAACCAGCAGCGCGAGCACGAAGAATGCCGGCGCGATGATCACCCCGCCGATGAGCGAGGCGGGGCTCCGCTCCGGCGGCGCGGTGATGGCGGGCGGCCGCTCGGGGCGGGGCAACGCGGTCACTCTCCCGCCATGGGCGTCGCGAGGTCGCGGCGGCGATGGCGCTGGTCATAGCCGTTGAAGAGATGGCCGAGCAGGCCGCGATCGAGATCGGAGGTGCCGAACAGCCAATCGGCGATCGGGTAGGTGAGGTTCATGTTGCGCTGCATCATGATCGCCGGGTCGTGATGGGCGATATGGTGGCGGCGGATGGTGTTGATGAACGGGATGTGGCGGATCAGCCGGTCATCCTTCACGTGGCAGCAGAGGTGGAAGAACTCGTAATTGAGATAGACGCCGGTGGTCGTCGCCATCAGGAGCCAGGCGGCGTTCGCCGACCAGATCGCGTTCAGCGCCCAAGCCCCGGCGGCCGACAGCGCGATGAAGATGATGAGGGCGTAGGGCGGAAAGAAAACGATGCGGAAATCCCGCCAGGTGTCGTAATGCGGCACCGCATCGGTGAAAAACTGATGATGGGCGAGGGTGTGGCGGCGATAGATGCCGATGAAAAAGCGCCGCGGCTTGTGCATCACCTCGATATGCAGGAACCACTCGAAAACATTGCATCCGAGGAACGCCACCGGCACCACCAGCCATTCCCGCCACCCGGGATGGTGGATATGCCGCGCGGCGAGCCAGATCACCGCGCCGCCGATCAGATAGATCAGCAGAACATGCAACGCACCGCTATAAAGAGGCGCGATTTTCGCCCGATAGGCCTCGCGGAACGCCGCTTGCCGAGCCGCCATCATCGCCTGTTCCCTCCCCTCGGGGTCTAATATATCAGACCCGCCGGGAGACCTCAAGCGCGGCCTCGGGGCTCAGATGGCGCCGAGCAAGCCGTAGAGGAGGGGGCGGATCTGCCGCGCGCTGACCTGGCCGGCGGGGGGGAGGGTGAAGGTCACGCTCTGCTCGACCGGAGCGGGGGTTTTTTCGAGAAAATGCACGACCAGCGTCGCATTCTTGAGTTTGGTGAAATCCATGGTCTGGGGCAGGGCGAAATAGAGATAGCCGCTCCGCACCGAGCCGAGGACGAGATTGATATTGCCCTGCAGGCCCTGATTGATGAGGTCGCGCCCGAAGGCGTCGTCCCCCGGTTTCGGCTGCGCGAACGGGGAGGGCAGGGCATAGACGATATCGCCGAGGCCGAGGGTCACGATGGTGAACAGCAATTCGCCGAGGCCAAGGAAGGTCGCGGCGACGGCGGCATAGGGCTGATGCGCCTGCCAGGCGATGTCGTAGGCTTCGCCGGCGGAAATGGCGCGATACTGGACGCCATTGATGCCGATGAAAGCGGAATCGATCAGCACATCGGTCGCCACCTTGTCGCTGGATTGGATGTCGAGCCGCGCGACCAGAACGTGTTTGCGCCAAAGCCCGTTATGGCCGAACACGCCATGCAGCGCGTCGGGATTGTTGAACACATAGGCCGCGACCGCGATCGCGGTGCCGGGGACGGCGGTGCCGTTCGGGACATTCTCCGGCGGCACCATCGCGATCGGCTGCGGCGTGTAGGTGTCCGTCGCCCCGCAAGCGCTCAGCAGCAGCGTTCCGGCGAGCCCCGCCGCGAGAACCCGGCGGCGGCGGGTCATGGCGCGAGCTGGCGCGCCAGCCGCCGCGCCATGAGCCAGCCGATCAGGCCGGAGGCGGGGGCGCCAGGGACGACGAGCAGCAATCCGAGCGGCTGGCCGTTCACGGTGAGGTCCATCCCGATCCCGAGCATCATGCCGCCGATCAGCCCGCCCGAGACGCCGGCGGCGATCCCGAGCCAGAGAATATCGCCTCGCGTGATCATGCCTTTATCCCTAGAGCGCGGCGGGCGGGTTTGACAAGCCGCGCCCGCTGCGCCTATCACCCGCCGCATGGCTGGGAACGAGGACGCCGCTTGCCGGCGCGCCCGCTCTTTCCTTTTTGCCGCGTGGTTTCGTGGGCGGAGGAAAGAGACTACCGGCGCAACAAGACGCGGCCGGGACGGCACGCGCCAAAGACGAAGGACGACGCATGACCAAGCGCCTGGAGAGCAAGTACAAGATCAACCGCCGGCTCGGCGTCAATCTCTGGGGACGGCCGAAATCGCCGCTCGGCAAGCGCGATTACGGCCCCGGCCAGCATGGCCAGCGCCGCAAGAAGCCGAGCGATTTCAGCGTCCAGTTGATGGCCAAACAGAAACTCAAGGGCTATTACGGCAATATTGGCGAAAAGCAGTTCCGCAAATATTACGACGAAGCGGTGCGCCGCAAGGGTGATACCGGCGAGAATTTGATCGAATTGCTCGAGCGCCGCCTCGACGCCGTCGTCTACCGCATGAAATTCGCCATCACCCCGTTCGCCGCGCGGCAATTCATCTCGCATGGTCACGTCATGGTGAACGGCAAGCGCGTCAATATCCCCTCCTATCTCGTGCGTGACGGCGACGTGGTCGAGGTGCGCGAGAAATCGAAGCAACTCGCGATCGTGCTGGATGCCGCCCAGAGCGCCGAGCGCGACCTGCCGGAATTCATCGAGGTCGATCACCGCGCCATGCGCGGGCGTTTCCTGCGCGCGCCAAAACTCGCCGATGTGCCCTATCCGGTGCAGATGGAGCCGCATCTGGTGGTGGAATACTACTCGCGCTGATCACCCGGCTCGTGCCCCAATTCCGCGTTCCGGGTCGGGCGCGGGATTTTGCCTGATTTCGGAAGGGAGGATCGCGCGATGGATGGGAAACGGATGATCATCGTCACCGGCGGCAGCCGCGGCATCGGCGCCGCGGTTTGCCGCAAGCTCGCGGCGAGCGGCCATCCGGTCGCGGTGAATTATGCCGCCAACCGCGACGCCGCCGAACGCCTGGTCGGCGAGATCACCGCCGGCGGCGGGCGGGCGGCGGCGTTCTCTGGCGATATCGGCCGTGAAGCCGATATCGTCGCCTTGTTCGTGCAAGCCGAGGCGGCGCTCGGCCCGCTCGGCGGCCTCGTCAACAATGCCGGCATCACCGGTCCGCTCTCACGCGTCGCCGATATCACCCCGGATGTCCTGGCGCGGGTGCTGGCGGTCAATGTCACCGGCTGCTTTATCGCCGCGCGCGAGGCGATCCGGCGGCTTTCGAGCAAAACCGGCGGGCCGGGCGGGGCGATCGTCAACATCGCCTCGCGTGCCGCCGGCCTCGGCGGCGCCGGCGAATGGGTGCATTACGCGGCGAGCAAGGGCGCGGTCGAGACCTTCACCATCGGCCTCGCGCGCGAGGTGGCGGGCGAGGGCATCCGCGTCAACGCGGTCTCGCCCGGCCTCATCGATACCGAGATCCACGCCAGCGCCGGCGCGCCGGACCGCGTCGCCCGGCTCGCCGCCGGCGTCCCGCTGGGGCGCGCCGGCAGCGCCGCCGAGGTGGCGGACGCGGTCGCGTTCCTGCTCTCCGACCGGGCGGCCTATATCACCGGCGCCATTCTACCGGTCTCGGGCGGGCGCTGACCCCTGAGCGAGAACGCAGCGACGGGCGACACCGCTCTCGCGCGTGAGGTTGCGCGTCGGCGGAGCTTTGCCATCATCTCCCACCCCGACGCCGGCAAGACCACGCTCACCGAGCAATTGCTCCAGGTCGGCGGCGCGATTCAGCTCGCCGGCCAGGTGCGCGCCAAGGGCGAGCGCCGCCGCACGCGCTCGGACTGGATGGCGATCGAGCGGGCGCGCGGCATTTCCGTCGTCACCTCGGTGATGACCTTCGAGCATGACGGCGTCGTGTTCAACCTGCTCGACACCCCCGGGCACGAGGATTTTTCGGAAGATACCTACCGCACCCTGACCGCCGTCGATTGCGCGGTGATGGTGATCGATGCCGCCAAGGGGATCGAGGCGCGCACCCGCAAATTATTCGAGATCTGCCGCCTGCGCGACATCCCGATCATCACCTTCATCAACAAGATGGACCGCGAGAGTCTTGATCCGTTCGCGCTGTTGCAGGAGATCGCCGACAGCCTCGCGCTCGATACCGCGCCGCTCACCTGGCCGGTCGGGCGCGCGAGCGGGTTTGTCGGGGCGATCCCGCTCGCCGACGAGGCGTTTCATCTCGATCTGCCGGCAGCGGATCCGCGCCGCATGGCGCTCGCGGAAGAGATCGAATTGGCGCGGGCGGCGTTGCCGTCGTTTTCGCTCGCGGATTTTCGCGCCGGGCATTTGACGCCGGTGCTGTTCGGCGCCGCCCTCAAGGGGATCGGGGTTGACGATCTGCTCGCCACTCTCGCCCAGTGTGGCCCGCCGCCGCGGGCGCAGGCGGCGACGGAGCGCGTGGTTTCGGCGACCGAGCCGGCGCTGACCGCGCTGGTTTTCAAGATCCAGGCCAATATGGACCCCAATCACCGTGACCGCATCGCGTTCGCCCGCATCTGCTCGGGGCGTTTGACACGCGGGATGCGGCTGCGCCAGGTGCGCACCGGCCGCACCATCCCGCTCACCGCGCCGCAATTCTTCTTCGCGCGCGAACGGGCGCTCGCCGAGGAGGCCTATGCCGGCGATGTCGTCGGCATTCCCAATCATGGGGGCTTGCGCATCGGCGACACCCTCACCGAAGGCGAGACGCTGCGTTTCATGGGCGTGCCCGCTTTCGCCCCGGAAATTCTACGGCGGGTGCGGCTCGATGACGCGATGAAGGCGAAGAAGCTGCGTCAGGCGCTGCCCGAACTCGCCGAGGAGGGGGTGGTGCAGGTCTTCCGCCCGCTCGATGGCTCGCCGCCGCTGGTCGGCGTCGTCGGCGCGTTGCAGCTCGATGTCCTGCAAGCGCGGCTCGCCGCCGAATATGGTGTCGCCATCGGCTTCGACCCTTCCCCCTTCGCGCTCGCGCGCTGGCTCGGCGGCCCGCCGGCCGCGCTTGCCGCGTTCATCGCCCGCGAGAAGAGCGCCATGGCCGAGGATATCGATGGCGACCCGGTATTCCTCGCCACCTCGGCCTTCATGCTCCGCCGCACCGCCGAGCACGCGCCTGATCTCGTGTTCCGTGACCTCAAGGATAGCGAGCGCCAGCCCTGAACGCCGGCACTGCCCAGGGGACAAAAGTTTTTTGGTTCTTTTTTTCAAAAAAGAACAATTTCCCCCATTTTACGCCTTTCACCCCGCCCCCGTCGCGTGACGCGCGAAGGCTTGGGCGAGCGTCGCGTAAATCTCCCGCTTGAACGGCACCGCGATTGCGGGAAGTTCGGCGAGCGTCGCCCAGCGCCAGGCGTCGAACTCCGCCGGGAGATGGGCATCGAGCCGGATATCCTCGTCCTCGCCGAGGAAGCGGAGCGCGAACCAGCGCTGTCTCTGCCCACGATAGCGCCCGCCGAGCGCCCGGCCGATCAGCTCCGCCGGCAGATCATAGGTCAGCCATTGCGGGTATTCGTCGATGATCTCGGCGTGAGCGGTGCCGATCTCCTCGGCGAGTTCGCGCCGCACCGCATCGCGCGGCGTCTCCTCGGGATCGATCCCGCCTTGCGGCATTTGCCAGGCCCGCGCGAGATGGAGCGGCTGGCGGGCATCGGCGCGGCGCGCGATCAGCACATGGCCGGCGCGGTTGAACAGCATCGCGCCGACATTGGGGCGATAGGGCAGAGGGTCGGCGTCACTCGCCATGGTTCGGCGTCTCCGGTTTTGCCGCGGCTGGCGGCACGACGATCAGCGCGCTCGCCGGCACGAGGGCGAGGCCGTGGGTGGCGAGCGTTCCCGCCCAGGCGGCGATGCGCGCGACCGTCACCGGGCGCGGCAGATCGGCGAGGCCGAGCGCGCTGCCATGGGCCAGGGCCCGTTCGGCGAGTTGGTCGAGGGCGGCGCTGATGGCCGCTTCGCTCGGCGAAGAATCGACGATGAGATCGATCGCCCGGCCAGGGATATCGGCCGGCGCCGGCGCGCCCGGTCGCGGGTCGATGTAGAACAGGCCGCGCCGGGCGAGATCACGCTGCAACAGGCTGAAATTGACGCTTTGGGCGGCGAAACGCTCACCGTGCAGTCCGTCCAGCGCCCCTGTCGTCCCGGCATACCCGGTGATGCGGGAGAGCGCCCACTCCAGCCGCCGCGCATTCTCCGCCGCGGGCGCGCCGGTGAGCAGGGTCTCCGGGCCGGCATCGTTGAGCGGATAATTCTGCGGCTCGAGCGGGAGCGAGAGCAGGATCTCATGCCCCCGCGCCCGGGCGGCGGCGAGCAGCGGCGTGGGATCGGCGGCATAGGGCGAGAACGCCAGCGTCACCGCGGCCGGCAGATCGTCGATCGCGGCGGTGCTCTCGGCGGCGGAGAGGCCGATGCCGCTGAGAATGAGGCCGATGCGCGGGCGGCGATCGTTGGGATCGGTGCCGCCGGCGTAGAGGATGCGTGGCGCCTGCCCGTCCGGCCCGATCCGGGGGAGGAGGGCGCCGGGATAATCCGGTGCCGATTCCGCAAGCGTGGCATCGGGCGCGGCGATCGCGACGCCCGGCACGCGCGCGCGCGCGGAGCTGGCCGTTGTCGCGGCGGCGTTGTCGCTCTCTCCCGCCGCCCCCGCGGCGAGGTGGGCGGCCGCGCTCGGGGCGGAGGTGGGCAGGGGCGGCGCGCCGAGGAGGGCAAGCACGACGAAAGTCAGGCCCACCGCGCCGAGCACCACCGCCCAGAAGACGGCGAGCGCCAGAGCGGGCCAGGAGAGCCGCGCCGGCGCTGGATCGCTGTCCGCCATCACCGCCAGCGGGCGTCTCGTCAGTTGGAGGAGGCGCGCTTCGTCGCCGCCATCGCGTTGATCAATTTCAGCCCTTGCTGGAGCTGAAAATCGGTGTCCGTCTTGGCGGGATCGAAGGTGGGCCAATTCGCCGGCGGGCGGGACGGGATCTCCTTGGCGGTCACGGGCAGATCATTGCGCGCCGGCGGCGGCTGCGCCGTGCCGCCGCTATTGGTGATGGTGTGGTTGAGATCGGCTTCGCGCTCAGGCAGCAGCGCCGAGTTGGTCTCGCGGGTCTCATGCACCTCGACATCGGGGGTGATGCCGAGCCCCTGGATGGAACGGCCGGAGGGGGTGTAATAGCGCGCCGTGGTGAGGCGGATGGCGCCGTTATTGCCGGGCAGCGGGATGACCGTCTGCACCGAGCCCTTGCCGAAGCTGCGGGTGCCGAGCAGCACCGCGCGGCGGTCGTCCTGCAAGGCGCCGGAGACGATCTCGCTCGCCGAGGCGGAGCCGTTATTGATCAGGACGACGAGCGGCAGGCCGCCGGTGAGATCGCCGCCAGACTTGGCATCCCAACGCTGGCTGTCATCGGGATGGCGGGCGCGGGTGGAAACGATCTCGCCGTGATTGAGAAAATCATTGGATACCGCGACCGCCTGGTCGAGCAGCCCGCCGGGATTGTTGCGGAGATCAAGGATGAAGCCCTTGATATGCCCGTTCGCCTGCGCTTGCAATTTCTGCACCGCCTGGCGGATGCCGCTGTCGCTTTGCTCGGTGAATTGCGAAAGCCGGATATAGCCGATATCGCCCTCGAGCGATGAGCGCACCACCTGGATATGGATGATCTCGCGCTTCATCGAGACCTCGATCGGCTTTTCGACGCCCTCGCGCTTGATCGTCAGGGTGATCTTGCTGTTCGGCGTGCCGCGCATCTTGTCGACGGCGTCGTTCAGGCTGAGCCCCTGGACGCTTTTGCCGTCGAGCGAGAGGATGAGATCCCCGGCCTTGATGCCGGCGCGCGCCGCCGGGGTGTCGTCGATCGGGCTGATCACCTTGATGAAGCCGTTGTCCTGCGTCACCTCGAGGCCGAGGCCGCCGAATTCGCCGCGGGTCTGCACCTGCATGTCCTGGAACGCCTTGGCGTTCATGTAGCTGCTATGCGGATCGAGCCCGGTGAGCATGCCGTTGATCGAATTCTCGACCAGTTCACGATCGCCCACCGGCTCGACGTAATCGGCGCGGACGCGCTCGAAAACGTCGCCGAACAGGCTGAGCAGGCGGTAGGTGTCGGCGTTGTCGGCGTTGTCGGCGAAAGCGGTGGCGATGCCGATATGGTGCGAAAGCCGCGCCATTTCCGGCGAAACAGCGACGCCGGCCAGGAACGCGGCGCCGAGCAACAGACCGTTGCGTAGCTTCATCCTCATGATCCTCTTGCGCCTGTGCGCTTGTCGCGAATGACCCCAGAGAGGCAAGCCGCTAAGCCTGCCCAATAATTCCGCCCCCTGCAACTACCCCCCGTGCGACCCGCCATCGGTGTGAAGCCAGGGAGCGGGATCGACGGCCTCGCCATGATGGCGCAATTCCACATACAGCAAATGCGGCGGCCCGTCATCGTGCGCCATTTCCCCGACCGGATCGCCGGGATGCAGCGCCTGTCCCACTTCCAGGGTCAGGCGCGCAAGCCCCGCGAGGACGAAATCATAGCCCCGGCCGCAATCGACGATCACGATCACGCCATAACTGCGAAATGGTCCCGCGAACACCGCCCGTCCGGCGCAAGGCGAGACGACACGGGCGGCGGGGGGCGGCTGAAAGGACATGCCCTGCGCCGGGCCGGCTTCGCCTTGCGCGCCGAAATGGCCGATGACGGCCCCGGCGACCGGGGCGATGAGGGCGCGGCGCGGCGGCCCTGGTCCGGGGCCGCTCGGGGTGGCGAGCAGGGCCGCCTGTTCGCGTGCGGCGCGTGACGCGGCGGCATCGGCGTGGCGCCGGGTGAGCGCCTCGGCGGCGGCGCGGGCGCGTTTTCTGGCCGCGTCGCGGTCGGCAGATC
>JAJZBV010000008.1 GCA_021851785.1 Pseudomonadota bacterium | reverse complement strand
CAGTGATGGCCGGCCGGTGCTGCTCGATACCTGCCTCGCCTGGGGCAGCGCCAGCCCGGTCATCAAACGCCGCTGGCCACATCTCTATACCGGGGCGGATAAATCGTAGCGATAAAGCCCTCTTTGTCTCGCGATAGAGACCTGAGGATTGCTCGAGTTCGAGCGGGCTGCCGTCCTGGACGGTAGGGCCGGTTCGACGTCAGCCGCGCCGAGGTTGTTCCCGCGGCGCTCTGAGGGGCGCGCGGGAAATAAATTGCTCCGAGGCGCTGTCGTCTTCTTTCTTCAATTTCTTTCTTCAATGATTCTGACCTGGTTCGGTCAGCCAGAGCGCTGCATCAGGAGATTCGGACCAGAGCCGTCGGAATATTTCTGGTTCTTTTTTTGAAATCTCACGCAGCTCATTGGTGCTATTGTCGCGATTTTTTTTGCACTCAGCGCCAGCATAGATCAACAATTCAACGCAGAACATTAATAATAAATCTGATTTATTTGTTTTCTTTATATTTTTTATACGAATTTCCAGCTCTGACAGAACATGTGGTAATTTTTCATAGTTTATTGTATTTTCCTGTATCTCTAAATGGAATCCCATGAAATATTTTTTGTAAACATATGGACTCACATATAGATTTTTGAAAATTCTCTTAGACGTCGCTTCTGCAACCGTGCAGCGTTCAGGCTCAATTTTTTTGTCGTAATACCAAGCCGCCATAATTGCATTATACTGATTTTTTAAGAATATTGCATCGCGATAGATGGCACCTGCCGCATTTTCTATCTCGGTTTCTCGCGCTATACGAGCACGGCGTCGGTCAAAATAGAAAGCGCCGATTAAGGAGAAGGCCGCGACTGTCGGTGCCAGCAGCGGAACCAGGATATCTTTCGCTAAATCATAAAAATCCATTCAAATAAGTTTCCGCATCAGATAAAAAAAATCAAGCTTAAATAATGCTTTGCGGTGAGGCGTGAATCAGTTAATTGCGGAGGCACGCAATAATCCCAACAGATAAACGTTTTTTGGCTCTTTTTCAAAAAAGAACCGCTTTCCCGCCTTCCTCCTAAGCCGCCTCTTCCACGAGATGCAGCGCCTGGCGCCGGAGCAGCTCGCGATAGAGCCCGCGGGATTGCTCGAGTTCGAGCGGGCTGCCGTCCTGGACGATGTGGCCGGACTGCATCACCACGATGCGGTCGAAATCCTTGAGGGTGGAGAGCCGGTGGGCGACCGCGATCACCGTGCGCCCGATCATCAGCCGCGCGAGCGCTTCCTGCACCGCCTGCTCGGCCTCGCTATCGAGGGCGCTGGTCGCCTCGTCGAGCAGCAGCACCGGGGCGTTGCGCAGAAAGGCGCGGGCGATGGCGATGCGCTGGCGCTGGCCGCCGGAGAGCTTGGTGCCGCGATCGCCGACGAGGGTGTCGTAGCCTTCCGGGAGCTGGGCGATGAAATCATGGCAGCCGGCGGCCTCGGCGGCGGCACGCACTTCGGCATCGGTCGCCTCGGGCTGGCCGTAGCGGATATTGTCGCGCACGCTGCGATGGAACATCAGCACGTCCTGCGGCACCACCGAGATCGCCCGGTGCAGGCTTTCCTGGGTGAGGTCGGCGATGCTCTGGCCGTCGATCAGGATTTCCCCGCCATCGATATCGCGGAAACGCTGCAACAGGGTGAGCACCGTGGTCTTGCCCGAGCCCGAGCGGCCGACGAGGCCGAGGCGCGAGCCCGGCTCGATGCGGAGGTTGAAATTCTTCAGGACCGTATTGCCGCCGGGATAGGCGAAGGAAACGTCGCGGAATTCGACCAGACCGCGCGGCGCGGCGAGCCTTTGCGCATCCGCGGCGTCGCGCAGCTCGTGCGGGAGCAGCAGCGTCGAGAGCGCTTCCGAGAGCCGCGCGATGTGCTGCACCATGTCCACCAGCGCCACCGCGAGATCGCGGGTGCCGTGCAGGATGATGAAGCCGAGCGTGCTGACCAGGACCATGTCGCCGGCGCTGGCGGCGCCGCGCTGCCAGAGCAGGATGCCCCAGGCGAGGATGCCGGCGGTGAGCAGCGCCGTGGTCGCCGCGTGCAGGAGGCGGAGGCGCTCGAGATAGCGGAGGCTCTCGCCGCGCGCGCTCATCTCGCCCCCGATGCGGCGGCGAAACCGCGCCTGCTCGCGCCCGAAGGCGCCGAACGCGCGCACCAGGGAGATGTTGTTGATGACATCGACCAGTTCGCCATCGACGGCGGCGGCTTCGGCGGCGTAGCGGTGATGGAGCCGGGTGCCGCGGCTCGCGAGCCGGATCAGCAGGGCGGCGAGCGAACCCGAGATCGCCGCCAGCACCAGCGCCATCACCGGATCGACGGAGGCGAGGAAACAGATCGCCAGAATGACCGCGAGGCAGGGCGGCATGACGTTCCAGGAGAACAGATTCTCGACCGTGAAGATGGCGTTGGCGGTGGTGGTGATGCGCCCGGCCAGCGTGCCCGGCTGGCGCTCGGCGAAGAAGGACGGCGCGTGGCCGGTGAGATGGGCGAAAAGATCGCGCCGGACATCGCCGGTGACGGTGACGAAGACATAGGACGCGACCCAGCCGGCGAGCCGCCAGGTGAGATTATCGGCGGCGATCACCCCGGCGAGCAGCCCGAACGCCCACCACACCGCCGCGATCCGGTGCGCCATCAGCGTATCGACGAGATGCTTCAGCGCGTATTGCGAACTGACCGAAAATCCGACCGCCAGCATCACCGCGCCGATCACCACCGCGTGCTGGAGCTTGTGGCGGAGCACATAGGAGAAGATGAACGCGATCGGCTGGCGCGCGAGGCGTTCGAGGGCCGCGCCGTCGAAGCGGTCGATTTCCGGCGCCGCGTTGGTGGCGGGCGCGTTGGTGGCGGGCGCGGCGGCGGCGGGCGCGGCGGTGGGGAATTTTCTGGCGAGCGGCATCGGCTTTCGCATCCTCTTATGCGCCCGCCATTGTCGCCGGCAATGCGGCGGAGTTAAGGCAAACCCCGCCCTAGATTTGCCCGTTTCGTCTCTCTAACTACCGCACTGAACGAACAAGCTGCTAAGAGCGAATAAGAGAGAGAAAAACCATGCGCATCGCCCAGATCGCCCCCCTCTATGAAGCCGTGCCGCCGAAATTCTATGGCGGCACCGAGCGCGTCGTCTCCTATCTGACCGAGGAGCTGGTGGCGCTCGGCCACGAGGTGACGCTGTTCGCGAGCGGGGATTCGGAGACCGCGGCAAATCTGGAGGCGGCCTGGCCGCGCGCGCTCCGCCTCGATCCCGCGATCCGTGATCCGATCGCCCCGCACGCGCTGCTCATGGAGCGCGTGATGCGGCGCGCGGGTGAGTTCGACGTGCTCCATTTCCACAACGAGTATCTGCCCTTCAGCCTGTTCAGCCGCCAGCCGACGCCGTGGCTCAACACGCTGCATGGCCGCCTCGACATGATCGAATACCAGGGCATCTTCGATGTCTTCTCGCAGGTGCCGCTGGTGTCGATTTCGGATTCCCAGCGCCGCCCCCTGCCGCAAGCCAATTTCGTCGGCACCGTGCTGCACGGCCTGCCGGAAAACCTGCTGACGCCGCGCCCGGCAACCCCGGGCTATCTCGCCTTCCTCGGCCGCATCTCGCCGGAAAAGCGCCCCGACCGCGCGATCCGTATCGCCCGCGCCGCCGGCATCCCGCTCAAGATCGCGGCCAAGGTGGACAACGCCGACCGGGAATATTTCGAAACCGTGATCAAACCGATGCTGGATGGCCCCGGCGTCGAGCTGATCGGCGAAATCAACGAGGCGCAGAAGCCCGATTTCCTCTCCGGCGCGATCGCCCTCCTCATGCCGATCGACTGGCCGGAGCCGTTCGGCCTCGTCATGATCGAGGCGATGGCCTGCGGCACGCCGGTGATCGCGGTCAATCGCGGCTCGGTCCCGGAAGTGATCGATGACGGCATCTCCGGCTTCATCGTCGAGGACGAGACCGGGGCCATCGGCGCCGTCGAACGCCTCGGCGAACTCGACCGCAAGCGCGTGCGCGCCCAGTTCGAGCGGCGCTTCACCGCCAAGCGCATGGCGCTCGACTATCTCGCGCTCTACCGCGCGATCGCCGAGCCGCGCCAGCGGCTGCGCGTTGTCGGCTAAAAGGCGAGCATGAGCTGGCGCGCCGGCGCGCGGTCGGGATGCGGGGAGAAGCGTGAACAATCGAGTTCGGCGCGGCGCGGCGCGAACCCGTATTTGCGCGAAGCCGTCGCGAAGCGTTGGGCGAGGAGATCGGCATAGAAGCCACCGCCCCGGAAGCGGCGGTGAAACGCCGCCTCGTTCAGTTTGCCGGCGCGGGTCTCGCGGATCAGGCTGAGGACGTGCCGCGCCCGCTCCGGCCGGTGGGTGGCGAGCCAGGCTTCGAATAACTCGCGCAATTCGTGCGGCAGGCGGAGCAGCACATAGCCGGCATGGCCCGCCCCGGCGGCGGCGGCGGCGGCGAGGATGCGCTCGAGTTCGGCATCGTTCAGCCCCGGGATCATCGGCGCGGCAAGCACGCCCACCGGGATTCCCTCCCGCGCCAGGGCGGCGAGCGCCTGGAGCCGCCGCGCCGGGCTCGCCGCGCGCGGCTCCATGGCGCGCGCGAGCTTGGGGTCGAGGGTGGTGATCGAAAGATGCACCCTGACCAGCCGCTTTTCCGCGAGCGCTTGCAGGAGATCGAGATCGCGCAGCATCGCCGCCGATTTGCTGACGATCGCGACCGGATGGGAAAACCGCGCCATCACCTCAAGAATGGCGCGGGTGAGCTGGAGCCGCCGCTCCACCGGCTGGTAGGGGTCGGTATTGCTGCCGAGCACGATCGGGCGCGCGACATAGCCGGGGCGTTGCAGCTCGCGCGCGAGGAGGCGCGCGATATCGGGCTTGAAGGTGATCTTGCTTTCGAAATCGAGGCCTGGCGAGAAGCCGAGATAGGCGTGGCTCGGCCGCGCGAAACAATAGACACAGCCATGCTCGCAGCCGCGATAGGGATTGACGGCGCGATCGAAGCCGAGATCGGGGCTGTCGTTCCAACTGATCGCCGAGCGGCTGGCGTCGCGGATCAGGGTGGTCGCGAGCGGCGGCGGCGCTGCCGCGAGCGCATCGAACGTGCCCCAGCCGTCATCGAAGGCATCCGTGTGCTGGGCCTCGAAACGCACCGGCGGGTTATGGGTCGCGCCCCGGCCGCGCAATGGTGCTGGCGTCGCGGGATGAGGGGGCTCCGACATGCGGCACTCCTTTCGGCATGACGACCATAAGGGCGATCATAAGGGCGATCATAAGGGCGATCATAAATGTTGCTGTTTTGTTCGAGATTGTAGCGTGACACGCCCGCTCAAAGCCGTCAAGAACAAAACGAGGCCTTAACAGGCTGCGGAAAAACTGGATCGGTCGGTCCGACGGCACCTTTCCGCGCAGGATTCGTCCAAGGCTTGCAACGATGCAAAAACATCGTTGCCGCACCTTGTCCTTTCCTGCACGAAAATTCGCTCGCCAGACCTCAACGACCAGTTTTTCCGCAGCCTGTTAAATCTCGGGACGCCTCCCTCGGCGGCGCGCGGCGCGTGAGTTTCACGAAAAAATGGTGACGGGCCAAGCCTATCGTTGTTATGGTTTGGCAAGCCGCCGCCGCGGGAGGGAGACGAACATGGCTGCCCATGCCGGCAAAACCGCGATCGTCATCGGCGCCGGGATCGGCGGGCTCGCCGCCGCCGCCGCGCTGGCGCCGCATTTCGCGGCAATCCTAGTTTTGGAGCGCGACCATCCGCCGCAGAAGGCGATCGCGCGAAGCGGCGTGCCGCATGGCAACCAGGCGCATGTCCTGCTGCTCGGCGCCCAGCAGGCGCTTTCCGCTCTCCTGCCCGGCTTCGAGGCCGACCTCGAAGCCGCCGGCGCCGTCTCCTTCCGCCAGAGTGCCGACGGGTTCATGGATTTCGCCCGGATCGGCAAGATGACGCCATTCGATATCGGCATGAATTGCTATGCTGCCTCTCGCCCGCTGATCGAGGCGGTGGTGCGGCGGCGTGTCGCCGGCCTCGCCAATGTGACGATCATCGAGGGCGCGCGCGTCGAGGCGCTGCTGACCTCGTCGGCGGGCGACGCGGTTCTCGGCGTGCGGCACGCGGGGCCGGATGGCGCGCCGGTGACGCTCGCCGCCGATCTCGTCATCGATGCCGCCGGGCGCAACGGCACGCTGAGCCGGGAGATGCTGGCGCGAACCGGCCGCGAGCCGCTTGCCGCGACCGCAATCGGCATGGAGATCGCCTACACGACCGGCATCTTCGCCATCCCGGACGATGCGGCGCGGGCGTGGAAATATGCCTATGTGGTGGCCGGCCCGCCGGCGGACACAAGATCGGGGCTGCTCTTGCCGATCGAGGGCGGGCGCTGGCTGGTGACCATGGTCGGCCGCTTCGGCGACCGCCCGCCCGCTGATCACGCCGGATTTCTCGACTTCGCGCGCGGGCTCAGAAGCCCGGTTCTCCATGAGGCGCTGAAAACCGCGGTGCCGGAGGGCAAGTTCGCCCGCTTCATCGCGCCGGGCAGCACCTGGCGGCATTTCGAGCGCCTGGACGACCCCCCGCGCGGGTGGCTGCCGCTCGGCGATACGATCTGCGATTTCAACCCGGTCTATGGCCAGGGCATGGCGGTCGCGGCGCAGGAGGCGGTTTGGCTGCGCCGGCTGCTCGATGATGGCGCCGGCGACCTCGCAGAACTACAGGCTGCTTTTCTCAAGGGATTGCCGGCGATCATCGCCCCCGCCTGGTCCGCCTCGATCAACGATCTCGGCTTTCCGCAAACCATCGGCGAACGGCCGCCGGATTTGGCCGAACGCCTGCGATTTGCTGCCGCCATCATGATGCTGGGCGCACGTGACTGGGAGATATGCCGCCTGTGGATGGAGGTGACCAACCTTCTCAAACCGCCCACCGTGTTTCAGGCGCCGGAGTTTCGCGCCCGGATCGGCGCGGTGATGGCGGAGATGGCGGCGCGCGCGTGAGCGGCCCCGGCTCTCTCGCCCCCGGCTCTCTCGCCATCGTCATCCCGGTTTTGCATGAAGCGGCACGGCTGCCGGCAACGCTCTCGCGCCTCGCCGCCGAGGCGGGGGCGGCGGAGATCATGGTGGTGGATGGGGGAAGTGAGGACGACAGCGTCGCCGTCGCGCGGGAAGCGGGCGCGCGGGTGATGTTCGCCGCGCGCGGGCGCGGCGCGCAGCTCGCCGCCGGGATCGCGGCGACGGCGGCGCCCTGGCTCTTGCTGCTCCATGCCGATACCGTGCTCGCCCCCGGCTGGGGCGAGGTGGTGGCGCGTTTCATCGGAAGCCCCGAGGCCGACGAACGCGCCGGGTATTTCCGTTTCGCCCTCGCCGAGGCCACGCCCCGGGTGCGGCGGCTCATGCGCATCGTCGCCTGGCGGGCGCGGGTGCTCGGCCTTCCCTATGGCGATCAGGGGCTTCTGATCTCGCGCGCGTTTCTTGAACGGGTCGGCGGGATGGCGGCGTGGCCGCTGATGGAGGATGTCGATCTCGTCCGCCGCATCGGCCGCGCCCGCCTCGCGGCCCTCGACGCCGACGCGACCACCTCGGCGGCGCGGTATGGACGCGGCTTCCGGCGGCGGAGTTTGCGCAATCTCGTCTGTCTCGGGCTCTATTGTCTCGGCGTGCCGCCGTCGCGGCTGGTGGCGTTCTATGACGGCGGCGGGTGATGGCGGAGACGGTGCTGATTTTTGCCCGCGCGCCCCGGCTCGGGACGGTCAAGCGCCGGCTCGCGGCCGGGATCGGGGCGCGGGGCGCGCTCCGCTTTCATCGCGCCATGCTGTTTTCGCTCGCCCGCCGGCTGCGGGCCGACCGGCGCTTGCGGCCGGCCGTCATGATCACGCCCGATCACGCGCGTGTCCCGGGCCTGCGGCTGCCCCTGATCGGCCAGGGCGCGGGGGATCTCGGGGCGCGGATGGCGCGCGCGCTGGCACGGTTTCCCCGCCGGCGGGTGTATGTGATCGGCTGCGACATCCCGGGTGCCGGCCCCGCCGATATCCTGGCGGCGCGGCACGCGCTCGGGCGGGCGGATGCGGTGTTCGGCCCGGCGCTGGATGGCGGCTACTGGCTGGTCGGGCTCGGGCCACGGCGCCCGGCGCGGCCGTTCGCCGGCGTGCGCTGGTCGACCCCGGACGCGCTCGCCGATACATTGGCCAATGTCACCGCCCGGCGCGTCGCCTTCCTCCCCTGCCGCCGCGATATCGACACGGTTGAGGATTTATCGGCGCTCCCGACGACCTCCCCTCTGAGATCGTTCATCCCGCCGAGTGGGCGTTGGAGGATGGGGGAGAACTTCTTTTTCTGAAGAAAAAGAAGCAAAAAAAGACTTTCTTTCCGGCGCTCGGAGCGGCAGCCTCGCTGGCGCCGTCTCACCCCGGCGCGGACGCGGCGGTTTCGATCGCGTAGGTGGGGAAGGGGAAGCGATAGTCGAAAGGCGAGGGCAGCGGCGTCTGCCGCCCCTTGCGCTCATCGGAGGTGAGGATGATGGAAAAGAACGCCTCCGGCGTGAGCGAGGCTTTTTCCAGGATCGAGGGATAAAGCCCGCGCGCGCTGTCATCGGCCCAGCGGTCGAGCGCGAAGCGGTAGACGACATCGACGAAGCGATCGACACCCATCTCCCGGCAATGCCGGGCGAGATCGAATTGCGCGAGATGGCCGAGCACGTCTTCATCCCGCCAGATCGGGCGCTCACGCGGGCTGTCCGGGAGATGGGCGCGGATCTCCGGATCCGCCGGCATGAGGAGGGGAAGGTCACGCGCGACCTCGATCTCGCCGCCATCTTCGGGCAGCGCGACGAGCGCGAAGACGTGCTCCCCGGGCGGTAATTCGCGGCGCAGGCGGGCGAAGAAGCCGCAATGGCCGAGCCCCTTGCCGGCGCGCAGCAGATCGATGCGAAACGATTCCGCAACCGCCTCGCCGAGAACCTCGTCCTCCCACAAAACCCGCACATGGCAGCGCGCGACAACGCCCGGGCGGCAGACCCAGCCGGCGATGAAACCATCGCGCGTGAAACCGTCGAGGCCGCCTTCGAAAACCGGTGGCGGCACGGGGCGAAGGGGAACGTTGGCGACCATGATCTGGTTAATTTTCTACGCTTGCGGACCAGCCTGACCCTAGGCATAAACCGATCATTGCAATTCGTATATCGTTTTTTGAGGGGAACTGTCAGGATTTCCGTTTTCATCGGCGCGGAACTCGCCGATAGTGGCGTGTGTTGCCGGCAAGCTTCCCTCGCAAGTGGATAGTCATGACCGCATGGAACACTCTCTTGGTTTGAGCAGGGCGGGATCGAACGGTTTCGCGGCGGCGGCGACGAGGGAAATGCCGGCTTCGCTCGGAGCGAGCGGCGTTTTGGTGGCGAGCGCGCCGCTCGGGCGTTGCGCCGCCGGCGCGGTGGTGCCGCTCGCCGATTGCCTGCCGCGCCAGGTCTTGTTCGGGTGGGAGGCGCAGATGCAGGCGTTCGCCAGCCAGATCGCGACGCTCGGCCGGACCTTGTTCGTGGTCCCCGCCCCGGAGATTTTTTCCAGTCGCGAAAGCCATGCCCATATCGCCCGCGCCACCGGCTGGGACGGGCGCGGCGCCCTCACCCATCTTCGTTTCGGTATGCCCTATTTCGCCCGGGTGGTGAAAGGGGCGCACAATGTCATGGTGCTCGCCGAGCATCGCATCACCACGCCGCTGACCCCGACCCATCACCCCTTCGGCGGCGGCAACCGGCTGCCGACGGCGATGGCGCAGTTGCTGCTCTATCAGCCGCAGAGTTTTCTGCCACGGCGCAGCAATGGCGGCGCCATCGCCAGCGAATGCCTCGCCGCCGGCTTCGCGATCGCCGATCTGCCACCGCCGCCCGCGCGCGGCGCGGCGGCGCGCGTGGTCGGCAGCGATGCCTCGGGCCTGATCGTCCGCTCCTTCGCCGAATACGATCCCGCCGCCTGGCAGCAACCCCCGGCCGCCGTCGTGCCGCCGGCGCTGCTCGATTGGCGCGGCGTCGTCGCGATGCGTGAGGTCGCCCGCGAACGCGGCGAGGCGGTGCCGCGCATGATCATGGTGCCGTGGAATCTCGCCCATCCCGCCAGCATCATTCCCGATTTGGTCGAAAAGCTCGCGCATTCCGGCGGCCTCGCCGCGACCATCGGCCGGCTGGTGCTGTTTCCCTATAACGAGACCACGGACAGCGCCGGCCAGATCACCGCGGTGATCGAGAACGCCCGCCAGTTGCTCCACGCCGCACCCGCCGATCTCCGGCATCTTTTCATCGCCCGGCTGGCGTCCCACCGCGCCGCCGCCACGCTGGCGTCGCTGTTCGAGATCGCCTGGCTCGAAGCGGACGCGCCGGACCGGCTATGGACCGAGCGCCGGCTGATGGCCCTCGGTCTTCCCACCGCCCTGCTCGCGACGGCGCCCGAGGGCGAGGCCGAGGCGACGCCACCGCACCACGTCCCCCCGCGTTTCGTGGCCGCCGCCGATGAGGTGCGGCTGATCAATGCCGATGATCAGTTCGGCGGGCGGCTGTTCTCCGTCGGTACGCTTTCGGCGCGCGCCCTCGCCGCCTTGCTGCACCAGACGTTGGAGGAAGCCGCGGCGGAGGAAACCCCGGTGGAGACGGCATCGGCGGCGATGGGGCGGGAAAACGCGGACGAACCGGCCGCAATCAAACCGACCGCGATCAAACCGGCGGGGGCCAAGCCGAAGACGCGCCAGCGCGACGCGCGCGAGCCCGCGGTCACGCCAGCGTCCGGACCGGCCACCAAGCACGCCGCCAAGCTGGCGGCCGCGCCGGCGGCGCCGTCGCGGCGGGGGCTGTCATGAACCAGCCCTTCGCCGAAATCGCGGCGGCGCTCGACGCCGGCGGCTGGCAGCTCTATTTCGACGTCTCGCCGCTCTTTGAGGAGCATTGGACCGGGATCCCGGTGGCCGCCGCCGGCCTCGCGCGTGCCCTGCTGGCGCGATTTCCGCGCCAGGTGCAATTTTTCTACGAACACCACCGCGTCGCCAACGCCGCCGTGACCGACGCGCTGGCGAGGAATAGCGGCCTTTTCCTGCATCGCGATTTTTTCCGCGGCCCGGCGCAGGGCGGCAAACTGCCCTCCCTCGATGCCCGCCGCAACGCGATCGGCCTCTATCCCTCGGTCAAGCGGGTGACGCAGATTTTTCCCATCGAATGCAGCCTCTATCACGACCTCTCGACGCTGATCACGCCGCATTTCCACGTCATCGAGAACATCCGCCACCACCAGAAGGGGCTGGTCGATGATCTCCGCACCAACTCCCTCACCTTCGGCGTCTCGCAGGCGACGGTCGATGATCTCAAAGCCTATCTCGGCGCGCCGGAAGACCGCGTCTTCGTCGCCTATAACGGCGTCTCCTGGCCGGGTTGGTATGAGGTGCAGGCGCCGAACACGCCCGTCCCGTTCGGCGGCGACCCCTATTTTCTCGTCCTCAGCACCCGCGAGCCACGCAAGAACATCGGCTGCGTCTTCGAGCTTCTCGCTTTGTTTCCGGAAATCCTCGAAACCACCCGCATCGTCATCGCCGGGCGCGCCGGCTGGCTTTTGGAGGCGCAGTCGCCGCCCGCCATTCTCGAAAAAGCGCTGCGCGACGGGCGGATCATCTTTCCCGGCTTCGTCTCCGATTTCGACAAATATCTTCTGCTCCGCGGCGCCGAGGCAACGATCTACCCCTCGTTCTTCGAGGGTTTCGGCCTGCCGGTCCTGGAGAGCCTCTCGGCGGGAACGCCGGTGATCGCCTCCTTCAGCTCCTCGCTCCCCGAAATCGGCGGCGAGGCCTGTCTCTATTTCGACCCGTTCTCGGCCGAAAGCCTCTATCGCGTGGTGCGCGAGGTGCAGGAGAACCCGCCCAAGCGGCGCCCGGATTTCATCGCCCGCGCGCGTGAGATCACGGCGCGGTTTTCCTGGGACAACATGCTGCTCCAGATCATGGACCCGCTGGCGGCGTATCTCCAGACCCTGCCGGCGCATGATACGCGGCGAGCGGGCGGCGCTGCGCCCCGGCCGGGGTGAAATTCGCCGGGTCGAGCCAGGCCCGGCAAACCTCGCCCCCTTCCGGCCGTTCACCTGGCGCGGGGCGTCGTCATCGTTCGATCATTGACAGCGGCTGGCAATTTTTCTAGGATAACGGCCGAGGGCATGATGTTGTGCCAAGCCTTGCCGTCAGCGGAAGGCCTTGCTCATGAATGTCGTGCGGAATTCTGTCCGATGCGGTTCTGGCCTCGCGTTCGTTATTTCGTTCGCGGCGCTTCTGGCGGCTCTTTCGCCGGTATCGGCGGCCGCGTTCCTGGGATCGGCAGAGAGTTTCGGTGTGTTGGGCGCCAGCACCGTGACGAATACCGGCGCGAGCATGCTCTATGGCGATCTCGGGCTCTATCCCGGCACCTCGATCACCGGAGCCAGCACGATCAGCTTGACCGGAACCGAGCATGACACCGATGCTGTCGCGCAACAGGCGCAGAGCGATGCCGGCACGGCCTATACCACCCTCGCTGGCCTGTCGCCGACAGAGACGCTGACCGGGCGGAATCTCGGCGGGCTCACGCTGACACCGGGCGTCTATTTCTTTGCCAGCTCGGCGCAATTGACAGGCGCGCTCACGCTCGATTTCTCCGGGAATCCCAACGCGGCGTTCGTGTTCCAGATCGCCAGCACGCTCACCACCGCCAGCAATGCCGCCGTCGACGTGACCGGCGGCGACGCCAACAGCGGTATCTACTGGCAGGTCGGCAGTTCCGCGACGCTCGGCACCAGCACGGTTTTTGCCGGCAACATTGTCGCCGATACCAGCATCACCCTCGATACCGGGGCGGATATCGTGTGCGGCCGCGCCATCGCGCTGAACGGGGCGGTCACGATGGACGGGAACGCGATCTCGAACAACTGCGCGGGGACGAATTTCGGCACCGGCCGTAGCGACTATGGCAGCGCTGGGTTTAGCGGCGCCCCGAGCGGCGGTTCGACATCGGTGCCCGAGCCGGCTTCGGCCTGGGTGCTCGGCGCCGGACTGGTCGGCCTCGCTCTGGTGCGTCGGACGCGGAACCGCGCGCGCGTCGGCGGCGCCTGAGCGCGCGGCGATGGTAGAGGTCAGGCGGGCGGGGGAAGCAGAGCGGCGAGCGGGCGGCGCTGCGCCCCGGCCGGGGTGAAATTCGCCGGGTCGAGCCAGGCCTCGAACGCCGCCCGCACCCTTGGCCATTCCTGATCGGTGATCGCAAACCAGGCGGTGTCGCGGCTGCGGCCCTTATAGACCACGGCCTGGCGGAAGATGCCCTCGAAGCGGAAGCCATAACGCAAGGCGGCGCGGCGCGAGGGCGCGTTCAGGCTGTCGCATTTCCACTCATAGCGCCGGTAGCCGAGTTCGTCGAAGGCGCGGCGCATCATCAGGAACATCGCCTCGGTGCCGGCCGGGCGGCGCTGGAGGGCGCGGGTGAAGAGGATGTGCCCGACCTCGATCACGCCATTGCCGCGATCGATGCGGAGATAGGCGGCGAGCCCGGCGGCGCGGCCATCGGGCAGCAGGATGGCGTGAAACAGCGGATCGCCGTCGGCGCGGCGCCAGGGCGCGGCGCAGGCCTCGAGCCAGGCTTGGAACGCTTCTCGTCCCGCCGGCCGCTCGCCGACCAGATAGGTCCAGTCCCGGGCATCGGGTGCCAATTGGTCGGCGGCGAAGAGATCATCGCCGTGGCGGGCGGGATCGAGCGTCTCGATCCGGCAGTGGCGGCCAGCGAGCGCGGTTGCCGGCGGATGCGGGCGCGGCGTCCAGCCGGCGACAGGCGCGCCGATCGTCTGGCCGAAGTGATTTTCACGACTTTCCATCTCTCACCCGCCGCCGGTTTCTCGCCGCCCGAGGGTGGGCATTGCCGGTTGCGATGGCAAGGTGGCGGCGGACGGGTTGCCGGCGGGCGGCGGGCGGGGATATACCCTTGGAGAAATCGCCGGAAGCAAGAGGCGGCACGCGCGAGGGGGGAGGCCACAGCCAGGGCGGCCAAGGGCGCCCTCTCGCGCTCGCGATGGAAAGAACAAGGCGGGCTTCACATGGACCTCAAAGACTACATCCGCGGCATTCCCGATTTTCCCAAGCCCGGAATCCTGTTTTACGACATTTCGACCCTGCTCCGGCATCCCGATGCCTGGCAGGTGGCGATGGGGCGGCTGGCCAATGTCGTGCGCGCCTATCAGCCCGATCTCCTCGCCGGCATCGAAAGCCGCGGCTTTTTGCTCACCGCGCCGCTGGCCCTCAAACTCGGCTGCGGCTTCGTCATGCTGCGCAAGCGCGGCAAGCTGCCGGGGGGCACGGTGGGGCGCGATTACGCGCTGGAATACGGCGCCGACCGGCTGGAGATCCAGAAAGACGCCCTGGCGCCGGGCCAGCGCGTGGTGCTGCTCGACGATCTGCTGGCGACCGGCGGCACGATGGCGGCGGCGGTGGCGCTGCTGCGTGAGGCCGGGGCGGTGGTGCCGGCGGCGGCGGCGCTGATCGAACTCGCCTTCCTCGACGGCCGGGCGCGGCTCGATGTGCCGTTCTCGGCGCTCGTGAGCTATGATGCGTGACGGGAGCGGCGCGGGCGGGAAGCACACGGCGCGGCTCGCGCGCCGGCATCTCCTGGCCGCCGGGCTCGCCGTACCCTTGTTCGCGGCGCGTCGGGCGGCGGCGGCGCTGCCGAGCCAGCCGTTTCGCGATGGCGCGACGCTGCTGATCGCGGGGCCGGTCAATGGCCGGCTGGATCGGGTCTCGGCGCATCTCGCCGGCGCCCTGCTGCCCGGATTTCCGTCCGGGACGCCGATCAACCGCCTCGCCCGCGGCGGGCCGGACGGCGTCGCCGGGGCGAATGAATTCGCCGCCCGCGTCACGCCCGACGGGCTCACGGCGCTGCTGCTTCCGGGGGTCGCGGTGATCGAATGGCTGGCCGGCGATAGCCGCTGCCATTTCGACGCCAACCGTTTCGTGCCGGTGCTGGGCGGGCTCACTTCAAGGGTTCTGCTCGGACGAAACGGGGTGAACCTCGCGGATTCCGCGACCCCGGTGCGGGTTGCGGCGGCGCGCCCGGTCGGGCCCGATCTGCCGGCGCTGCTCGGGATCGACCTTCTGGGCGCGCGGGCGGTGCCGGTGTTCGGCCTCGAAGGGGTCGCCGCGCGCGCCGCCCTGGCCCGGGGCGAGGTCGACGCGGTGCTGGTGCAAGGGGCGGATATCGCCGAGGCGCGGCTCGCGCTCGCGACGCTCGCGACGCCGCTGTTCTCCTTCGGCATGATCGACGCCGACGGGCGCCTGGCCGCCGATCCGACGCTGCCGGACGTGCCGCATCTGCCGGCGCTTTACGAACAGATGCGCGGCACCCCGCCCTCGGGGGCGATCTATGCCGCCTGGCGGAGTGCGGCGGCGGCGGCGATCCTGGATTTCGCGCTGGTTCTGCCGGCCCTGACCCCGCCGCCGATGGTGGCGCTGTGGCGCGCCGCCGGGCACGAGGTGATGGCCGATCAGGGCTGGCAGCAAAGCGCCGGGATCGAGGCCACGCGCATCCTCGCCGGGCCGGAGACGACGCTATGTCTCGGAACCCTCGCGGCGCGGCCGCTGGCGCTGCTCGATCTGCGCCGCTGGCTCGCCGAGCGGCTCGACTGGCATCCGGGCTGACGCGCCGCAAAGAGTTTCTTCATCTCTTGCCGCTATAGCTCGTCCGCCACAGCTCGACCTTCCTTCAGGTGCGCGGAAGATGCAAAACGCATGACGACAAGCATGACGGCACGGATGACGACGCCGGCCCATCTCTTTCTTGCCACCCCCTGTTTCGGGGGGTTGGTGACGCAAGGCTATATGGAGTCGGTGGTCGCGCTGATGCAGCAGGCGCCGCTCGCCGGGTTCGATCTCTCGCTCGCCCTGCTCGGCCACGACGCGATGATCAGCCGCAGCCGGAACACCCTGGTCGGGCATTTCATGCGCCAGGCCTCGGCGACGCATCTTTTGTTCATCGACGCCGACATCGCCTTCGCGCCGGAACAGGTGTCGCGGCTGCTGCGCGCCGGGAAGGATATCGCCGCCGGGATGTATCCGATCAAGGCGCTGCACTGGGACCAGGCGGCGGAGGCCAGGCTCGCCGGCGGCGAGGCGGCGGAAACCGCGGCCATGCTCTATGTCGGCGAGCCCTGCCGCGGGGCGGCGCTGACGCGCGAGGGTGATTTCGTCACCGCCGAATATGCCGGCACCGGCTTCATGCTCATCCAGCGCCACGTCATCGAACGCATGATCGCCGCCTACCCCGAGACCCGCTACGGCGGCGCCCATATCTTCAGCACCGGGATGCCGGCGACGGCCTACAACCATGCCCTGTTCGACGGCATGATCGACCCCGACAGCAACGCCTATCTCAGCGAGGATTACACGTTCTGCCGGCGCTGGCGCCAGCTCGGCGGCAGTATCTGGCTCGACACGCAAGCTCGGCTGACCCATGCCGGGTCGCATGACTTCAAAGGCAACCCGGCGCTGCGCGACGC
Organism: Pseudomonadota bacterium; assembly: GCA_021851785.1. GTDB lineage: Bacteria > Pseudomonadota > Alphaproteobacteria > Acetobacterales > Acetobacteraceae > Acidibrevibacterium. Next base: position 72,414 of record JAJZBV010000008.1, on the reverse strand, counting down.
GGCATAGAGCGCGCTAACGGTTTCTTAATAAAAATGAGGGTAATTTTTGGCACACCCCGGGATACAGGGGAGAAAACAGTCTAAAATAGTCTATAGCTCATGGTGTCATCATGTCCGGCCAAGTTTCCGTCAACACGGCGGTCTTGCCGAGTGTGTCAACCGCCCGCTCGGTGGCAGATCCGTCTTCCTCCGCGTCCGCGCCAACCCCGGCTCCGGCCGCGACGGCGCCGTTCCTCAACCCCCAGATGACGATCGATCCCGCGCTCGGGATCACCGTCATTGAATTTCTGAGCAGCACCGGCGCGGTGGAGAATTCGATCCCTTCCCAGCATCAGCTCGACGCCTATCGCCAGGCCCAGGCCGAACAGACGCCGCCCACGCCCGCTGCCAGCGTCGCGCCGTCCGCCGCCAAGGGATAACGGCCCCAAGGGGGTTAACGGCCCCAAGGGGTAACGATCTGGGCGCACGCTTGCCACGGCGAGGCATGCGCGGCGCCCTTCTCTTCGCGTCGGGTTCAGTGCAGCGAAATCGGCACCATCTCGTGCTGAACGATCGCCGCCAGCGCAAGCTCGCGATCTTGGGTCATGGCGAGCGGCGCGCCATCGGCGCCGTGGATCGCGAAAGCGCGGCTCCCCTCCACCATCACCGGCTTGATATAGGCGATCTGGGAGACGCCGAGGCGGGCGAATTCCAGCGGCGAAAGATGGCGGATATCAACCAGCGCCGGCTTGGCGGCCAATGTGGCGGGGTCATCTTGCGGGTTCATGGTCATCATCTCCTGCGCCGGGGGGGCATGCGCGAGGCCATGCCGGACCCGGCGATTACGGTCATTCGCCGCTAGTGCGGCCGATCTGGATGGTCCGCACCCGGGATTCGGGCCGCGACCGAGCGAGGTCGATATGCAGCAAGCCATTATCGAGCCATGCGCCTTCCACTTCGATCCCTTCGGCGAGGACGAAGCTGCGCTGGAACTGCCGCGCGGCGATACCGCGATGCACAAAGACGCGCCCCTCCGTCTCCTCGGTCTGGCGTCCGCGGATCGCCAACTGATTGCTTTCCGCGGTGATCTGCAAATCGCCCATGCCAAACCCGGCCACCGCGAGCGTGATGCGCAATCGGGACGCCCCGATCTGCTCGATATTGTAGGGCGGGTAGCCGTCGGCGGCGGATTTCGAAGCGCGCTCGAGCATCTGTTCGAGATGATCGAAGCCGAGAAACAGCGGCGACGTGAATACGCGTGACGACATCGGGCCTCCTCCTAGGAGCGAAGCTGGCGCCGGAACCCGCTCGGGCATTCCGGCTGGCGAAGACTTTGGCGGGGCGCCGGCGCGTTGCAAGGGGGGGCGCGCAAAATCGGCCCTGCAAACCGGACCTGGCGGCACTCTGGAAACCTCGCCGATCGCGCGATATATCCCCGCCCATGCCGGCATCTCCCCTCAGCATCCTGATCGCCCCCGATCCGCGCCTCAAAACCCGCGCCCGCCCGGTGCGCCCGGAGGACGGGGCCGAGATCGCCGTGCTCGTCCCGCGCATGTTCGAGGCGATGTATGCCGCCCCCGGCATCGGCCTCGCCGCGCCGCAAATCGGCGTCGGGCTGCGGCTTTGCGTCATCGATCTACAGCCGGACGACACGCCGGCGCCGGTGGTGCTGATCAATCCCAGCATCGTCGCCGCGAGCGCGGAGATGGCGACCCGCGAGGAAGGCTGTCTCTCGCTTCCCAATCAATACGCCGATGTCACCCGCCCCGCGCGCGTCACCGTGCGCTTCGGCGATCTCGCCGGCAAGACGCGGGAAATCACCACCGACGGGCTGCTCGCCGCTTGTCTCCAGCACGAGATCGACCATCTCGATGGCATCCTGTTCATCGACCATCTCTCGCCGCTCAAGCGCAACATGATCCTCCGCCGCCTCGCCAAGGAACAGCGTCAGAAAGCGGCGGGCTGAGATGCGGCTCGCGGTCATGGGGAGTGCCGCCTTCGCGGTTCCCGCGCTCACCGCGCTGAGCGGGGCGGGGCACGAAATCGTCGCCGTCTATTGCCAGCCGCCGCGCCCGGCCGGGCGGGGGCAGAAGCCGCGTCTGGGGCCGCTGCATCAGAAGGCGCTGGAACTCGGCCTTGCGGTCGCGACCCCGCTCACCCTCCGCGGCGCCGAGGCGGCGGCGGCGTTTGCCGCGCTCGATCTCGACGCCGCGGTGGTCGCAGCCTACGGGCTGATCCTGCCGCCGGTGATCCTCGCCGCCCCCCGCCGCGCCTGCCTCAACATCCATGCGAGCCTGCTCCCGCGCTGGCGCGGGGCGGCGCCGATCCAGGCGGCGATCCTCGCCGGCGATACCGAAACCGGCGTCACCATCATGGAGATGGAGGCCGGGCTCGATACCGGGCCGATCCTGCTCCAGGAAGCGGTGCCGATCACCGAGGAGACCACCGCCGGCGCGCTGCATGACACGCTGGCCGCACTCGGCGCCCGGCTGATCGTGCGGGCACTCGCCGAGAACCCGCAGCCTTGGCCGCAACCGCCGGGCGCGACCTATGCCGCGAAGCTCACCCGCGAGGATGGCCGGATCGACTGGACGCGCCCGGCGGCGGCGATCGCGCGGCGGATCCGCGCCCTCAACCCCTGGCCCGGCACGTTCACCGGCATCGATGGCACGACGCTCAAGATCCTCGCCGCGCGCGCCGAGGCAGGCACCCCGCCGGCGGCGCCGGGAACCGTGCTCGATGACCGGCTCGCGATCGCCTGCGGCGAGGGAATCCTGCGCCCGCTTCGCCTCCAGCTCGCCGGCCGCGCCGCCCTCGCGACCGCGGATTTCCTGCGCGGCCATCCCCTCCCGCCGGGTAGCCGGCTCGGCTGATGCCGAATTTCGCCCTCGTTCTCGAATATGACGGGGGGCCCTTCGTCGGCTGGCAGCGCCAGGGCGCCGGGGTTTCCGTCCAGGACGTTCTGGAAACGGCGGCGGCGCGGCTCAATGGCGGCGCGCCGGTCGTCAGCATCGCCGCCGGGCGCACCGATGCCGGGGTGCATGCCGCGGCGCAGATCGTCGGGATCACCCTCGATGCGGATTTCGCGCCCGCGCGCCTGCCCGCCGCGCTCAATTTCCACCTCAAACCCCACCCCGTCGCCGTGCTCGCCGCCGCCGCCGCGCCGCCGGGCTGGAGCGCGCGGTTTTCGGCGATCGGCCGCGCCTATCGCTACACCATCCTCAACCGCGCGGCGCGGCCGGCGCTGGCCTGCGGGCGGGTCTGGCACGTCCGCCATCGGCTCGACGCGGACGCCATGCGGGCGGCGGCGGAGACCCTGCTCGGGCGGCATGATTTCACCTCTTTCCGCGCCAGCGCCTGCCAGGCGAAAACCCCGCTCCGCACCCTCGATCGGCTCGATGTCGCGCGGCAGGGCGAGGAGATCGTGATCCTCGCCGAGGCGCGGAGCTTTCTCCACCACCAGGTGCGCAACATGGTCGGGACACTAAAGCTGGTCGGCGAAGGACGCTGGCGGGTCGCGGATGTCGCCCGCGCGCTCGCCGCGCGCGACCGCGCGCGCGCCGGCCCGACCGCCCCCGCCGCCGGGCTCTGCCTCACCGGCGTGCGCTATCCCGCCGCGCTCGATCCGTTTCGAGAAAGTCTATAAACCCCCTTCTTTTGACTTCCGAAAAAGAAGCAAAAAGACTTTCTTCCCATTTTCTCGGAGTGGCAATTTTCCTCGGAATGGCAGTGCCGCAGGCACTGCCACCGGGTAAAAAGTTTTTTGGTTCTTTTTTTTCAAAAAAGAACATTTTTGTCTGTTGAGATCAGGCGAGCAGATCGGCGAGGCCGGCCAGCGCGATGCCGATCGCGAGATCGAGCAGGGTGAAGAGGGCCGCCGGCAGCCCGCCGATGGCGAGCGCCATGCGCGTCGCATACCATTCCAGCCAGATCGCCCAGCCGAAGGTCACCAGCGCCGCGGTCTGCTGCATGATCGCCGGCGCGCCGAGAAATTCCGGCACCGCGCCGAGGGCGAGCAGCACGTATTGCGCGAAATTGCACCAGTTCCACACCGCGAGATAGCGCGGCCAGAGCGGCCCGCGTCCGATCGCCGCGACCAGCTTCCGGGTCAGCAGCGCGAACCCCGCCCAGCCGGCGACGAAGCCAAGGACATCGAGCGCCGCCGCGTGTCCGGGATGGGGCGGGAGAGCGCCCTCCGACCAGTCGAGCAGGCGGAGCAGGAAAAACAGCGGCAGCGAGAGCGGGGCGGCGAGAAAACTGCGCCGCGCGCCGGCCAGGCCGGGTTCGATCCCGGTCACCCCGTCCGCCCGGCCGGCAGCCAGCAAGGCGGCGGTGCGCAGCCCCGAGGCGAGCGCCGCGACGCCCGCGTTCATGCCAGGAAATCCGCCAGGATCCGGGCGTAGATCGCCTTCAGCCGCCAGAGATCGGCGATCGCCACCCGTTCATCCACCTGATGCATGGTATCGCCGACGAGGCCGAACTCGGCGACCGGGCAGTAGCGGGAAATGAACCGCGCATCCGAGGTGCCGCCGCCGGTTTCCAGCGCCGGCGGGGCGCCGCATTCCGCCGCGATCGCCGCGACCAGGCGGGCCAACGCCGGTCCCGGCGCGGTCAGGAAGGCCTCGCCGCTGATCGCGGTCTCGATCTCCAAGCGCTCGGCGTGCTGGGCGAGGGTGGCGCGCAGCCAGGCTTCCAGGCCCGCCCCGGTATGGCGGTCATTGAAGCGGATATTGAGCCGCGCCCGCGCCTCGGCGGGGATCACGTTGGCGGCCGGATTGCCGATGTCGATGCTGGTGATTTGCAAGGACGAGGGCTCGAAATGGGCGCTTCCGGCATCGAGCGGCGCCGCGATCAGCGCGGCGAGGGCGCGGGCGAGACGATGCGCGGGGTTGTCGGCGCGGTCGGGATAGGCGACGTGGCCTTGCGTTCCGAACACGGTGATCGCGGCGTTGATGCTGCCGCGCCGTCCGATCTTCACCACATCGCCGAGGCGCGCGCGGCAGGTCGGCTCGCCGACCAGGCAGAAATCGGGCACCTCGCCGCGTTCGGCGAGCCAGGCCATGAGCGGCGCCGTGCCGTCCTTCGCGACCCCCTCCTCATCGCCGGTGATCAGGAGGCTGATCGTGCCGCGGCGCGGCCCGGCGGCGAGATGATCGGCGCAGGCGGCGACGAAGGCCGCGATCCCGCCTTTCATGTCGACCGCGCCCCGGCCATAGAGCAGCCCCTCGCGCGCGATGGCGCCGAAGGGATCGGACGACCACGAAGCCGCGCCGGCGCCGCCCCCGGGCGGCACCACGTCGGTATGGCCGGCAAAGGCGAAATGCGGCGCGCCCGCGCCGATGCGGGCGTGGAGATTGTCGATCTCGCCGAAACGCAGCCGGGTGACGGCAAAGCCGAGCCCGGCCAGCGCCTCCGCCAGCACGTCCTGCGCGCCGGCATCGCGCGGGGTGACGGAGGGGCGGCGGATCAGCGCCGCGGCCAGGGCTTCCGGATCGGCGGGGTTCAATCGCGGAGCAATTCGTTGATCGCGGTCTTGGCCCGCGTGCGCGCATCGACGCGCTTGACGATCACCGCGCAGGCGAGCGAGGGGCCGGGCCGGCCATCGGCGAGCGTCGCGCCCGGGAGGCTCCCCGGCACCACCACCGAATAGGCCGGCACGCGGCCGTAAAACACCTCGCCGCTGGCGCGATCGACGATCCTGGTCGAGGCGCCGAGAAAGACGCCCATGGCGAGCACGCTGCCGCGCTCGACGATCACCCCCTCGGCGACCTCGGAGCGGGCGCCGATGAAGCAATCATCCTCGATGATCACCGGATTGGCCTGCAAGGGCTCGAGCACGCCGCCGATCCCGACCCCGCCGCTGATATGGCAATTGGCGCCGATCTGCGCGCAGCTCCCGATCGTCGACCAGGTATCGACCATGGTGCCGCGCCCGACATAGGCGCCGACATTGACGAAGGAGGGCATCAGGACGACGCCGGGCGCGATATAGGCGGCATGGCGCACCACCGCGCCGGGGACGGCGCGGAATCCCGCCGCGGCGAAGCGCTCGGCATCCCAGCCCGCGGTCTTGAGCGCGACCTTGTCGAAGACCGGCGCCCCGGCGGCGCCGGGAAGCGGGACCGAAGAGTTGATCCGGAAGGAGAGCAGAACCGCTTTTTTCAGCCATTCTGCGACCTGCCAACCCGCCTCGCTCGGCGCCGCGACGCGGTATTCGCCACGGTCGAGCCCGCCGAGCACCGCCTCGATGGCGGCGCGCGCCGGGCCGGAGGCCGCGGGGGAAAGGGTCTCGCGCGCTTCCCAGAGCGCCTCGATGGCGGGGCGGAGTGTCGCTTCGGTCATGAGGCTCTCTATCGGCTTGGCGGTGAAAGCGGCGGGCGCGGCGCGACCATGCGATCCTCCCTCGGCACTGTCAACGCAAGGCGACGCAAGATGGTGGCGCGCGGCCGGCGCCAAGGCCGGAGCGAGGCTCGCGCCTCCCGGATTTTTGTGACAAATCGTCAGTGCGGTAACGCCACATTTACACTTCCCGTGTCTCATTGCCGCGCAAGCTTGAGCGAGAGCGAAGATGGCAGATGGCGACATGACGAGCGGGAATCTGGCGTCCCAATCCGGGGTTGCCCAGCCGGAGGCCGAGGTCGATCGTAAATTCGCCGAGCCTCTGATCGAGCCTTTGCGCTCGGCGCTGTTCGACAGCCGCCAGCGCTGGCGGGAATTCGTCCTGCTGACCGCCGATTTCGTGTTCGAGACCGACATGGCGGGAAGGTTCACCTTCATCGGCCCGGACCCGGTCCTCGGCTGGCCGGCGCCGGCGCTGCTCGGGCGCAGCGGCAGCGAGATCCTGGCCGAGCCGGCGGCGCAAAACAACGTGTTCCTGCCGGCGGCGATCCGCCAGCGCCGCCAGGTCTGGCTGCGGCGCCAGGATGGCTCGCTCGCCTGTCTCCGCGCCACCACCACGCCGATGACCGATGTCGAGGGCCGGATCGTCGGCCAGCGCGGTTCCGGCATCGAAATCACCGAGGAGGAGGACCGGCGCGGCGAAATCATCACCGCCCTCCGCCGCAACGAGGTGATCGACCATATTCTCTGGCATATCCGCCAGGAAATGCTCGCCACCAACATGGCCCGGGCCGGGCTCGGGGCGCTGTGCAGCGCGCTCGGCGCGGAGGGTGGGGCGGTGATCGATCTGCACCGCGACGCGACCATCGAGTGGCGCGCCGACCCGGTGCGCCACCAGACGACGGACGTTCCCGAGGAATTCGTCGAGGTCGCGCTCGAACATCTGTGCCGGCCGCATCAGGCCGGGCCGATGCCGGTCGCGGGACCGCTCGGCGAGCGTCTGTTGGTGAGTTCCTGCGCCGCGCGCCTCGGTGGGGCGGCGGCGGTGGTGCTCTGGCGCGGCATCACCGGGCGTGACTGGGAGCCCGAGGATCGCGCGGTGATGGCCGCCGCGGTCGGCATACTCCGCCTCGTACTCGAGCAGGAAAGCATCCAGCAGGACATGGCCCGCCAGGCCCGCACCGATCCGCTGACCGGCCTCTTCAACCGCCGCGCCTTCGTCGAGGAGGTCGAACGGCGCATCGGCCGCCTCGATCGCGAGCGTCTGCCGGGCACGATCATCTTCGTCGATGTCGATAATTTCAAGTCGGTGAACGACCGGCTGGGCCACGAGGCGGGGGATCAGGCGCTCGTCATCACCGCGACATTGCTCCGCGCGACGGTGCGCCCGACCGATCTCGTGGCGCGTTTCGGCGGCGATGAATTCGCCCTCTGGCTCGACGGCGCGGATGAATTCTCCGCCTCCGAGCGCGCCGAGGCGCTCTGCGCGCGCGGCCCCGACGAGCTTGCCCATCTCGCGGCCGGGGAAGCGGCGCCGATTTCGCTCTCGATCGGCATCGCCACGCGCTGGCCGAACGAGGGCCTCGATCTCGACCATCTCATGCGCCGCGCCGACCAGGCGATGTATAACGTCAAACGCACCGGGCGCGGCCGCTGGCGGGTCGCGCACGCCGCCAGCGCGACGGATCCGCACTGATGCCGGCCGGGATCGCGGAAGTCCCGGGCGCGCCGCTCGGCGATGCCGACGAAGCCGCGCGGGTGCGAAGCGGGGCAAGCCGCGGCACCGCGCCGGCGGTGCTCGAACGCCTGGCGAGCGACCCCTCGGTCACGGTGCGCGCGGCGGTCGCGCTCAACCCGGCGACGCCGCCCACGGCGGACGAGATCCTGGCCGCCGACACCGATGAGCGGGTGCGGGTGCTGCTGGCCCGCAAGCTCGCGACATCGGTGCCGCTGCTCGGCGCGAGCGATCAGGCGCGGCTCTGCGAGCAGGCCTATCAGACCCTGATGAATCTCGTCGCCGATGAAGCGGTGCGGGTGCGCGCGACCATCGCCGAGATGATCAAGGATCTGCCGAACGTGCCGCCGGCGCTGGTGCTCCGCCTCGCGCGCGACGCGACCAGCGTCGTCAGCGTGCCGATCCTGCGCTTCTCGCCGCTGCTCGAGAGCGAGGATCTGCTGGCGCTGCTCGCCGATCCGCCGCATGGCGGCACCGCCAGCACCATCGCCCGCCGCGCTTTCGTCCCGGCCGCGGTCGCCGAGGCGATCGCCGCCAGCAGCGACAATCAGGCGATCCAGATCCTGCTCGAAAACCCCCGGGCGCAAATCCGCGAGGCGACGCTCGACGCGCTCATCGCCCGCGCCGAGGGCAAGCCGCGCTGGCACGCGCCGCTGGTCCGCCGCCCGGCGCTGACCGCGAAAGCGGCCCGCGCGCTGGCTGAAATCGTCGCGACCGACCTGCTCGGCGAATTGACCCGCCGCGCCGATCTGCCGGTCGAGGCGATCACCCTCCTTCGCCAGCGCCTTGCCGCGCGGATCGGCGCCCCCGAGAAGCCCGGCGCCGCGGAAGTCCCGCCCGATCTCGAAGCCGCGCTCGCCTGGGCGCGGGCGCGGAACGCCGAAACCCGGCTCGATGAGTCGCTCCTCCTCGCCTACGTGCGGAACGGCGATATTTTCCGCTGCATCGCCATTCTCGCCGTCGCCGCCGAGGTGCCGGCCTCCCTGATCGAGCGTGCCCGGCGTCTCCGCCACGCCAAGGGCCTGGTCAGCCTGGTGTGGAAATCCGGGTTCTCGATGCAGGTCGCGGTGCTGCTGCAAACCCTGCTCTGCGATCTCCCGCCGACCAGCCTGCTGTCGCCCAAGCCGGGCGGCGGCTTTCCGCTCACCGCCGAGGAGATGCACTGGCAGATCGATTTCCTCTCGCATATCGTCGTCTGAGCGCGGCTTGCGTCCGCGCCGCCGCCGGGTCAGAACGGCGGCGGCAAGCGGAGGACATGACAGCGATGGACCAGCGCGTCCTGGTGACCTACCGGGTGCGAGGCGAGGCGGCGACGATCAAGGAACGTGCCGCCGCCCTCGCTGTCGAGCAGAGCGTCGAAATGCCGCTCGCGGCGATCAACGAGCGGCAGGTTTTGGAGGGCATCGTCGGGCAGGTCGCAACGATCGCGGAGCGCGGCGGCGGCGTGTTCGAGGTCGGCATTGCGCTGGCGGCGGCGACGATGCTCGGCCGGCGCGGCGGCGAGGCCGGGCAGATGCTGAACATGCTGTTCGGCAATTCCTCGATCCACGATGACGTCGTGCTCTGGGATATCGCTTTGCCGGCCGGTTTCGCCAATGCCTTCGGGGGGCCGCGTCACGGGATCGCCGGGCTGCGCCGGCGCCTCGGGGCTTCAGCGCGGGCGTTGACCTGTGCCGCGCTGAAGCCGCAGGGTCTGGGGCCGGCGGCGCTGGCCGCGCTCGCCGGGCGCCTCGCGCTTGGCGGCATCGACATGATCAAGGATGATCACGGCATCGCCGATCAGCCCTATGCCCCGTTCGCCGAACGGGTGCGGGCCTGCGCCGGGGCGACCCGCGAGGCGCGGGCGAAAACCGGCCATCCGACCTGCTATGCGCCCAATCTCTCGGGCTCGCTCGATGACCTCCGCCGCCAGATCGACGCGGCGCGTGGCGCCGGGGTCGACACCGTCCTGATCGCGCCCCTGGTGGTCGGTTTGCCGGCCTTTCAGACGATCGTGCGGGAAAATCCCGATCTCGCGTTTCTCGCCCACCCCGCCCTGGCCGGGGCGGGGCGCATCGCGCCGGCGCTGCTCTATGGCAAGCTGTTCCGCTTGTTCGGGGCCGACGCCGTGATCTATCCCCATCATGGCGGGCGGTTCGGCTATACGCCGGAGACCTGCCGCGCCATCGCCGAGACGGCGCGGGCGCCCTGGGCCGGCCTCGCGCCGGCGCTGCCGGTGCCGGCGGGTGGCATGATTCCGGCGCGGGTTCCCGAGATGCTGGCGTTTTATGGCCGCGACACCATGCTGCTGATCGGCGGCGCGCTGCTCGCTGCCGGCGCGTCTATGGTCACGGAAACCAGCGCCTTCGTGCGCCAAGTCGCGGAGAGTTCCGATGTCTGATCGCCCCCCGCCGGCGTTTCGCGCCGCCGCAACCGGCGCCGACCCGCTCGCTCGCGGTGGCCTCCGCTGGTCGGCGGTGCCGCTCCTCGCCTACAAGGAGGACGAGACGACGCCGTTTCGCGCGGTGACGCGGCAAGTGCTGTTCCACACCCCCGAACTCGCCGCCGAATGGCGCTATTTCGAGGTCGCGCCGGGCGGGTATTCGACGCTGGAGCGGCATGAGCACGCGCATGCGGTGATGATCCTCAGCGGGCGCGGCCGGGCGCTGGTCGGGGACGCGGTCGCGGAGGTCCGTCCCTTCGATCTGGTGTCGATCCCGGGCTGGACCTGGCACCAGTTCCGCGCCGCCCCCGATGCGCCGCTCGGCTTCCTCTGCCTGGTGAACGCGGTGCGCGACAAGCCGCTTCTCCCGAGCGCCGCCGACCTCGCAACACTCCGCCGCAACCCAGGGATCGCCGCGTTTCTCGATGGTCGCGGGGACGGCGATTGCGGTTGATCCGAGCGAGTTGAACCGCGAAGCGGGTCAACCGCTCGATCACCCAACGTCCGGGCGGAACGCGCCGGGCGGAATGAAACCCGGCTCGACATAGGCGAAATAGAGCGCATCGAGCTGCGCCCACAAGACATCGGTCTTGAAACGCAGCGCCGCCAGAACCGCCGCCTGTTGCTCGGGCGTGCGCGCATGTTCCTGGACATAGGCGAGGGCGAAGCGGCAATCGCGCGGCGCCTGATCCAGGCGCTTCCTGAAATAGGCGACGAGATCGTCGCTGATGAAATCATAGTGTTCCAGCATGCCGGCGATGCGCTCGGCATGGATCGCCGGCGCGAAGAGTTCGGTCAGCGAGGACGCGATGGCGTCCAGCGTCGGGCGTTCATAGACGAAGCGGACATAGGCTTCGACCGCGAATTTGGTCGCCGGCAGCGCGCCTTCCTGCGAGATGACATAGGCGCGGCCGAGCTTCAGCCCGTCGGTGAGCCTGAGCCAGCGCTCGATGCCGCCGCTATCGGCATCAATGCCGTCATGGTCATGAATGCGATGGATCCATTCGCGCCGCAACGCGCGATCCTCGAGCCTCGCCATCAGCGCCGAGTCCTTCCTCGGAATCGCCGCCTGATAGACGTAGCGGTTCAGCGCCCAGGCCTGCACCTGGCCGAAATTCATCCGCCCGCCATGCAGCATTTTGTGGAACGGGTGGAGATTGTGATAGCGTTCCTCGCCGATCTTACGGAGCGCGCGCTCCAGATCAGCAGGGCTCATCATCGCGGTCATTGTGGTTTCTTTCTCCTGGTCGTCTCCGGCGCATCTTCCGGGAGGCGGGAGAGGCCGGCCTTGATCTGGATCAAACCGCGCCGCGAACGGCGGCTCCGGCCTATTTGCGGAAGAGGAGACGGGTCGCGCCGGGATTGGCGCGGTGCGGATGGGCGGCGGCGAGCAGCAGCGGGCGAAGCGCCGGGAGGTTCAGCCAATGCGGCAATTCGCGCCGGATCGCGCCGCCCGCCTCGCCGCTGCCGCGTCCGGTGATGATTTCGATGCACCGCAACCGTTCCGCTCGCGCCGCCGCGACAGCGGCGAGCAAGGCGCGGTGCGCCTCAGCCAGCGTGAGACCATGGAGATCAACGACCCGTGCCGGCCGCAGCCGCCCCGAGCGCAGCCGCTCCCAGGTCGCGCCATCGAGCCCGGCCGGCGCGACGCCGATCACCAGCGGCGCTCGCGGCGCGGGAGCGCGGCGCGGGAGCGGAGCGGCGGGAAGGTCTGGGGCCGGGCTCGGCGCCGGCGGCGGGGTTTGCGGGATCTCCACCAAAACCGGCCGGGCGCGGCCGGGAAGCGGTTTTATGTCGCGGACAAAAGCCGCCCAGAGGGTGAGATCGGCCTCGCTCGGCGCGCTTCGACGCGATCCATCGCGCGGCATGTCACTTTGGGACGCTTTCCGGCGTGGCGCGCGCCGCCTCGTCGTCGTCGAGCAGGAGGATATGCAGCCGGCGCGGCCCATGCGCGCCGAGTTCCAGCGTCTGCTCGATATCCGCCGAGCGCGACGGCCCGGTCACCAGCATGACATTGCGCGGCATGAACCCGCCGGTCAGCGGATCGCGCCGCTCGGCGCGGAGCAGATCCCACGCCTCCTCATAGGCGCCGACGATGCGGCTCGCGCGGAGCAGGACCAGCGCGGTATCGGCGAGGAGATTGACCGTCGTCGGCCGCTCGGGCGCGGCCGGCAGCATCAGCGTGCCGGTCTCGGCGATGGCGGCGAAACCCTGTTGCAGGCTGACCAGGTCGCTCGCCTCGGCGCGCCCGGCGCGGAGCTTGAGCAGCGGCCGCTCCGCCCACGGGATCTCCCGCAATTCGGGATGCGGCGCCATGACGATCTCGGAGGGAAGATTCTGCTGCGCGAGATAATCGGCGATGGCGCCGGGCACCGCGCGCGCATCCGCAAGGCGGGCGACGCTGCCGAATTCCTTCTCGACATTGGCGATGAAGAGGGCGACCTGCCCGGCGCGCGACAGACGCGAGCGGGCGGGGATGAGATGGCGGGGATGGGCGGCAAGACGCGCCCGCAGCATCGCCGCCTGATCCTCGGGCAGGGCGCCACGGCGGAGATGGCGGCGGATGGCGCCGAGAATGGCGACGCGCCCGGGGGGGCGCCCGGGGGGGCTTGCCTCGGCGCTCATGCGCGGCCTCTCTTGCCACGCTGCTCGCTTGCATAACGGGCAAAAAAGGTCTCGCCCTCCGGCGTCGGCAGATCGCGCCCGGCCGTCCAGCCGCCGGCGAAGGGAAAGCGGGAAAGTCGTCCGCGCCGGCGCCCGAGCCAGCCGAGCACGCCGGCGCCGATCCGGGTTGCCAGCCGATAGAGCCCCGGACGGCGGGCGACAAACCCCCAAAGCGCGAGATTGGTGCGGACGGCGCCCGGCGTCAGATGGCGCTCGAACTCGCGCTCGCGCCAATGGCGCATCATTTTCGGCAAGGGAATCTTCACCGGGCAGACGCTTTCGCATTTGCCGCAGAAGGTCGAGGCGTTGGGGAGATTCCCGGCCTGATCGATGCCGATCAGGGTCGGCGTGAGCACCGCGCCCATCGGCCCGGGGTACACCCAGCCATAGGCGTGGCCGCCGACGACGCCATAAACCGGGCAGTGGTTCATGCAGGCGGCGCAGCGGATGCAGCGCAGCATGTCCTGGAACTCGGTGCCGAGCATGGCGCTGCGGCCATTATCGAGCAGGATGACGTGGTATTCCTCCGGCCCGTCGAGGTCGCCCTCGCGGCGCACCCCGGTCGAGAACGTGGTATAGACGGAAAAATCCTGCCCGGTCGCCGAGCGCGCGAGGAGACGCAGCATGTTGGTCGCGTCCTCCAGCGTCGGCACCATCTTTTCGATGCTGGCGAGGACGATATGCACGCGCGGCAGGGTCTGGGTCAGATCGCCATTGCCCTCATTGGTGACGATGACCGAGGAGCCGGTCTCGGCGATCAGGAAATTGGCCCCGGTGATGCCGACATCGGCGGCGAGGAAGCGGGCGCGGAGCTTCGCGCGCGCCTCGGTCAGGATGTCGCGGCGTTCACGAAACACGCGGTCGGCGGGGAGATCGGTGTGGGCGCGGCGGAAGCTCTCCTCCCAATCCTCGCGGTTGAGGTGGAAGGCCGGGGCGATGATATGGCTCGGCGGTTCGCGGCGAAGCTGGAGGATGTATTCGCCGAGATCGGTCTCGACCGGGGTGATGCCGTGCTGTTCGAGATGCTCGTTGATCCCGAGTTCCTCGGAAATCATCGACTTGCCCTTGGTCACCGTCTTCGCGCCGACGCGCTCGCAAATGCCGAGAACGGCGGCGCGGGCGTCATCGGCGGTCGCGCACCAATGCACCTGGCCGCCGGCGCGCTCGACATTGCCGGCCCAGGTCTCGAGGTAGAAATCGAGGTTGGCGAGGGTGTGGTTCTTGATGTCGCGCCCGATCTCGCGGAGACGCTCGAATTCCGGCAAAGCCTCGACCGCTTTCGCGCGCCGGCCCTGGAAATGCGGCTTGGTCCTGGTCAACGCTTTCTGCAGGCCGACATCGGCGATCGCTTTATGCGCGTTTTCCTTGAAGGCGGGCGAGGTGGAGAGCATGCCGCGTTTCCCTGTTTTTCCGCCGGATTTCTCAGCCGGCCTCGCCGATCGGCGGCACCGCGCCGGTCATGCCGGCGAGCACCTCGGCGACGTGGCGCGCCTTGACGGCGCTGCCTTCCCGCTTCAGCCGCCCGGCCATGTTGAGGAGGCAGCCGAGATCGCCGGCGAGCAGCGTCTCGGCGCCGCTCTGGGCGATGTCGGCCGCCTTGTCGGCGACCATGCGGGTGGAGATTTCAGGGTATTTGACGCAGAACGTGCCGCCGAAGCCGCAGCACACCTCCGGCTCCGCCATCTCCTTGATGGTGAGGCCGAGGCCGGTGAGCAGCCGCCGCGGCTGCGCCTTGATCCCGAGTTCGCGCAGACCGCTACAACTATCATGATAGGTGACGGTGCCCGAGGCGGCGCCGGCGACGCGCTCCAACCCCATGACATCGGTAAGAAAACTCACCAGCTCATGGGTGCGCTCGGCCAGGGCTTCGGCGCGGGCGCGGAGATTGGGGTCGTCCTCGAACAGGGTCGGCAGATGATGGCGCAGCATGCCGCCGCAGGAGCCCGAGGGGACGACGACGTAATCATAGCCGCCGAACGCCTCCAGAATGGAGCGAGCGAGGTCGCGTGCGGTCTCGCGGTCGCCGGAATTATAGGCCGGCTGGCCGCAGCAGGTCTGCGCCCGCGGCACCTCGACCTGGCAGCCTGCCTGTTCAAGGAGGCGGATGGCGGCGAAGCCCACCGTCGGCCGATGCAGATCGACGAGGCAGGTGACGAACAGCGCGACGCGCGGACTGGCTTGCAACATAAAACCACTCTAGCCGAGAGACCGGCGCCGGCGAAAGAGGCCGCGTCGTCCCGCGATCACGGCGCCGTCCCTTCATTCACCTGCGCGATCCAATCACCGAGGTTATAGTGAACGCTGACGCGCGCGATCTTGCCGTCATGGATCTCGAAAAAAGCGCCGGCCGGGAGGACGTAGCTTTGCCCGCTCGCCGGCGCGGTGCCGCGGGGAACGCCGGGGTCGGTCGCGAGATAGGTGCCATGGATGGTGTATTCCGTCGCCGCCCGTCGCCCGCCGGGCTCGGTCATGACCACGAGATCGGCGACCCGTTCGTGATAGCAGCGGTTCATGTGGTCGAGGAAGCGGGCGAACCGCTCCCGCCCGATCTCGCGCTCGCCCTGGCTGATATCGTGGATCACGTCGTCCGCGAGCAGGGCGAGGAAACCCGCCATGTCGTCGCGGTTGAAGGCGGCGTAGTAATCGCGGATCAGTTGCTCGGCCGTGGTCGTCGGGTTCATCGTCGTCCTTTCGGGCGGTTCGTTCGGGATCGTCACGGGCGCTCGCCTTGCCGGGTCTCCTTGCCGGGTTTGGGGTTCGCCCCTATGGTGCGCGCCATCTGACGCCCCGCCCCCGTTTCGTCAATGGAGCCCATGTCCGCGCCGAGCTTTCAGGAGCTGATCCTCCGCCTGCATGACTACTGGTCGCGGCAGGGCTGTCTCATTTTGCAGCCCTACGACATGGAGGTCGGCGCCGGCACCTTCCACCCGGCGACGACGCTGCGCGCACTCGGCGAAAAACCCTGGCGGGCGGCCTATGTGCAGCCATCACGGCGGCCGAGCGATGGGCGCTATGGCGAGAATCCGAATCGCTTGCAGCATTATTATCAATATCAGGTGCTGCTCAAGCCGAGCCCGCCGGATCCGCAGGCGCTGTTGCTGGACAGCTATCGCGCGCTCGGGATCGATCCCGCGCGGCATGACATCCGCTTCGTCGAGGACGATTGGGAGAGCCCGACGCTCGGCGCCTGGGGCCTCGGCTGGGAGGTCTGGTGCGACGGCATGGAGGTGACGCAGTTCACCTATTTCCAGCAGGTCGGCGGCATCGCCTGCGCCCTCCCGAGCGCCGAGCTGACCTATGGGCTGGAGCGCCTCGCGATGTATGTCCAGGGGGTGGAAAACGTCTTCGCTCTCGATTTCAACGGCGCCGGCGTGACCTATGGCGACGTGTTCCTGCGCGCCGAGCGCGATTACTCGCGGCATAATTTCGAGTTGGCCGATACCGCGATGCTGGCGCGCCATTTCGCCGACGCGGAAGGAGAATGCGCGCGGCTCGCCGATGCCGGCGTCGCTCAGCCGGCCTATGACCAGTGCATCAAGGCGAGCCATTTGTTCAATCTGCTCGATGCCCGCGGCGTGATCAGCGTCGCCGAGCGCGCCGCCTATATCGGGCGGGTGCGGGCGCTCGCCAAACGCTGCGCCGAGGCGTGGCTCGCGGGCGAGGGCGGATAATGCCGGAATTTTTTCTCGAACTGTTTTCCGAGGAGATTCCGGCGCGGATGCAGGCGCGGGGCGCCGAAACCCTCGCGCGCCTCGTCGCCGAGGGGTTGGCGCCGCTGAAGCCCGGCATCCCCAAACTGTTTTGGGGGCCGCGGCGGATCGCGCTTTCGGTCGAGGTTCGGGGCGAGGTCGCGGCGCGCGAGATCGCCGAGCGCGGGCCGCGCGCGGGCGCGCCGGAGGCGGCGCTCGCCGGGTTTCTCCGCAAACACGGCGCGGCGCGCGAGGAACTCGTGGCCGAGGGCGATTACTGGGTTCTGCGCCGGACCATCCCCGGCCAATCCGCCGCCGAAGTGATCGCCGGGGTGATGCCCGGCCTCCTCTGGCGTTTCCCCTGGCCGAAATCGATGCGCTGGGGAGATGGCAAAAGCCGCTTTGCCTGGGTGCGGCCGTTGCGCCGCATCGTCTGTCTGCTCGATGGCGAGGTGGCGCGGTTCGATTTGCGCCAGGGCGAGGATGACGGGCATGGCCTCGCCTCGGGGAACGAGACCGAGGGCCACCGGTTCCTCGCGCCGGGGGCTTTTGCCGTGCGCAATGCCGAGGATTGGCAGGCACAATTACGCCAACATTTCGTCATTGCCGACCCCACCGAGCGGCGGGAGAAAATCCGGGACGATCTCGAAGCGCTCGCCGCCTCACGCGGCTTGCGGATCGCCCCCGATGACGGGCTGCTCGATGAGGTGACCGGCCTCGTCGAATGGCCGGTTGCCCTCCTCGGACGCATCGATGACGCGTTCATGGAGTTGCCGGCCGAGGTGCGGCAGGTCTCGATGCGCGTCAACCAGCGCTATTTTTCCACCCGCCGCCCCGACGGGACGCCGGCGCCGCATTTCGCCTTCATCGCCAATATCACGGCGGAGGATGGCGGTGCCGCGATCATCGCCGGCAATGAGCGGGTGCTGCGCGCGCGTCTCTCCGATGCCCGGCATTTTTATGATCTCGACCGCCGTGTGCGGCTGGCAAGCCGGGTGGAAGCGCTGAAAACGGTGACCTTCCACGCCAAGCTCGGCACGCAATATGACCGTGCGCAGCGGCTGGAGCGGCTGGCGAGATATATCGCGCCTCTGGTCCGTGCCAATGCGGATTTGGCCGCCCGCGCCGGGCTGCTCGCCAAAGCCGATCTCACCACCGGTATGGTCGGCGAATTTCCTGAATTGCAAGGCGTCATGGGCTATTACTACGCGCTTCATGACGGCGAGGCACCCGAGATCGCCGAGGCGATCCGCGATCATTATCTGCCCAGAGACGCTTCTGATGACTTGCCCGAGCAAAGTGTCTCAATTGCCGTTGCCTTGGCGGATAGAGTTGATCAGCTTGCCGGCTTCTTCGCGATTGGCGAAAAACCGACCGGCTCCGGCGATCCCTACGCGCTTCGCCGCGCCGCCCTGGGCATCGTCCGGATCATTCCGAGATTTCATCTAGAGTTTTTCTCCCTTCGTGAAGCCCTGGAAATGGCCGGACAGGGTCTCGGTATGGCCGTTCCCATTGATGACATCATCGCATTCGTCGTCGAGAGGCTGCGGGTTCAACTGCGCGCCGAGGGCAAGCGGCACGACGTTCTTGCCGCCGTTTTCGCCATCTCCGCCGATGATAATATCTTCCGGCTGCTGGCCCGCGCCAACACCATCTCCGCGCTTCTCACCAGCAACAACGGCGCCAATCTGCTCGCAGCCTATCGTCGTGCCGCCAATATTCTCCGCATCGAGGACAAAAAAGACGGCCCGCACACCGGAAAGGTCGACGAATTTCTTTTCAAAACCGATGAGGAGCCGACTCTCTTTCGCACTCTGCTCGATTTCGAAAAAAGGTCCGGAGTGAACACCGAGGGCTATCAATCAGAGTATCATCTGTCCCAATTCGTTCACGATCTCGCCGTTCTCCGCGCGCCCATGGACGCCTTCTTCGATAAAGTCACCGTCAACGACCCCGATCCCGCCTTGCGCCGCAACCGGTTGAGGCTTCTTTCACGCATCCGCGATACCATGAACCGCTTCGCCGATTTCTCGCTCATCGAAGGCTGAAGGGAAAGAAAACGTGTTCTTTTTTGCAAAAAAGAACTTTTCTCCCGGTTGGGCAGTGCCGCAGGCACTGCCGCGCCGAGGAAACCGGATAGAAGTCTTTTTGCTTCTTTTTCTTCAGAAAAAGAGGACTCTTTTGCTCTCGTATGCCTAACATCCTTGAGGAGGGCCGCAGCATGACCCAATGGGTCTATAGTTTTGGCGCAGGCCACAATGAGGGCCGCGCCGAGATGCGTGATCTGCTCGGTGGCAAGGGCGCCAATCTGGCCGAAATGGCCGCGATCGGCCTGCCGGTGCCGCCCGGCTTCACCATCACCACCGCGGTCTGCACCGAATTCTACAAAAACGACCGCCGCTATCCCGAGACGCTGGCCGGGCAGGTGCGCGCAGCGCTCGCGCGCGTCGAGCAGGCGACGGGGCGGACATTCGGCGATCGCCACAAGCCGCTTCTGGTCTCGGTGCGCTCGGGTGCGCGCGTCTCGATGCCGGGGATGATGGATACGGTGCTCAATCTCGGCCTCAATGACGCGACCGTCGAGGGCCTGACCGTCGCCTCCGGCGATGCCCGCTTCGCCTGGGACAGCTATCGCCGGTTCATCCAGATGTATGGCTCGGTGGTGCTCGGCGTCGATCACCACCGCTTCGAGGACATCATCGAGCATGTGAAGCTCGACGAGGACGCGACCGAGGATACCGCGCTCACCGCGCAGGACTGGCATCGCATCGTCACCGCCTACAAGGACATGATCGAGCAAGAGACCAAACACCCCTTCCCGCAGGATCCGGAGGATCAGCTCTGGGGCGCGATCGGGGCGGTGTTCGGAAGCTGGATGAACCCGCGCGCCATCACCTATCGGCGTCTGCATGACATTTCCGCCGAATGGGGCACGGCGGTGAACGTCCAGGCGATGGTGTTCGGCAATATGGGCAATGATTGCGCGACCGGCGTCTGCTTCACCCGCGACCCCTCGACCGGCGAGAACGTGTTTTACGGCGAATTCCTGGTCAACGCGCAGGGCGAGGACGTGGTCGCCGGCATCCGCACGCCGCAGCCGCTCTCGGAAGCGCAGGCGAAACCCGGCGAGACCAGCATGGAGCGCGCCCTGCCGGGGGCCTACGCCGAATTGCTGAAAGTCCGCGAAACCCTGGAAAAACACTACCAGGACATGCAGGACATCGAATTCACCGTCGAGAAGAACAAGCTCTACATGCTGCAAACGCGGAGCGGCAAGCGCACCGCGGCGGCGAGCTTGCGGATCGCGGTCGAGATGGCGCGGGACGGCTTGATCGACGAGAAGGAGGCGGTCCGCCGCGTCAATCCCGCCGCCCTCGACCAACTCCTGCACCCGACGCTGGACCCGAAAGCGGCGCGCCAGGCCTTCGCCAAGGGCCTGCCGGCAAGCCCGGGGGCGGCGGTCGGCGCCGTCGTGTTCAGCGCCGATGAGGCCGAAAGCCGTGCCGCCAAGGGCGAGGCGGTGATCCTGGTGCGCATCGAAACCAGCCCCGAGGACATCCACGGCATGCACGCCGCGCGCGGCATTCTGACGACGCGCGGCGGCATGACCAGCCACGCCGCGGTGGTGGCGCGCGGCATGGGCCGCCCCTGCGTTGCCGGCGCCGGCGGCATCGCCGTCGATTACGGGGCGCAGACGCTTTCCGTCGGCGGGCGCATGGTGCGCGCCGGCGAGACCATCACCCTCGATGGCGCGAGCGGCGAGGTGTTCATCGGCGCCATGCCGATGATCGAGCCCAAGCTTTCGGGCGATTTCGCGGTGCTGATGGGCTGGGCGGACCGCTATCGCCGGCTCAAGGTGCGGACCAACGCGGAAACCCCGCTGGATGCCGAAACCGCGCGCAAATTCGGCGCCGAGGGCATCGGCCTCTGCCGCACCGAGCACATGTTCTTCGACCCGACGCGGATCGGTGCCGTGCGCCAGATGATCATGGCCCATGACGAGGCCGGGCGGCGTGCCGCGCTGGGCAAGCTGCTGCCCTTCCAGCGCGATGATTTCGTGGCTCTCTTTCGCATCATGGCCGGGCTTCCGGTCACCATCCGCCTTCTCGATCCGCCACTCCATGAATTTCTCCCGCATGGCGCGCAGGAGATCGCCGAGGTCGCGAGCGCGCTCGGCCAGGACATCGCGGCGATGGAGCGGCGGGTGGCCGAACTCGCCGAGGCCAACCCGATGCTCGGCCATCGTGGCTGCCGCCTCGGCATTTCGTACCCCGAGATCTACGAGATGCAGGCCCGCGCCATTTTCGAGGGGGCGCTCGCGGTCGCCGCGGAGACCGGCGCGGCGCCGGTGCCGGAGATCATGATCCCGCTGGTCGGAACGCGGCGCGAGCTGGAGATCACCCGCGCCCAGATCGAGCGCGTGGCGGGTGAGGTGTTCGCTGCCGCCGGCCGCACCCTCACCTACTCGATCGGCACCATGATCGAGCTGCCGCGCGCCGCCCTGATCGCGGATAGCATCGCCGAAAGCGCGGATTTCTTCAGCTTCGGCACCAATGACCTGACGCAGACCACGTTCGGCCTGTCGCGCGACGACGCAGGGAAATTCCTCCCCCATTACATCGAGAGCGGCATTCTGCCCAAGGATCCTTTCGTCTCGCTCGATATCGAGGGGGTGGGGGCGCTGGTGCGGATGGCGGCGAAGAAGGGGCGGCGTGTGAAGCCGGCGATCAAGCTCGGCATTTGCGGCGAGCATGGCGGCGATCCGGCGTCGATCACGTTTTGCGAGAGTGTCGGCCTCGATTACGTCTCGTGCAGCCCGTATCGGGTGCCGGTCGCGCGGCTCGCCGCGGCACAGGCGGCGCTCGGCGCGGAGGGCGATCGCACCGCCTGAGGATGCGCGGTGAGGATGCGGGTCCGGGGCGGCGCCCTGGCCTTCATGCTTGGGAGGATGCGTTCCATGCCTGACGGACGAATTTTCATCGGCGCGCGGCGCTATTCCTCGTGGTCGCTACGCGGCTGGCTCGCGGTGCGCTTGGCCGGGCTCGCCGTCGAGGAGGTGGTGATCCCGGTGTCCGGCACCGGGGCGACGCCGGCGATCAAGGCCGCCTCGCCGAGCGGGCTCGTCCCCTATCTCGAACATCGCGGTCACGCGGTCTGGGATTCGCTCGCGATCGCCGAATATTGCGCCGAGATCGAGCCCGCGCTCTGGCCCCGGGACAGCCTCGCCCGCGCCCATGCCCGCGCGATCAGCGCCGAGATGCATGCCGGCTTCCGCGCGCTCCGTCAGATGATGCCGATGGTTCTCGGCCGCGCCTCGCCCGGCTTCGGCCAAAACGCCGAGACGCGCGCCGATATCGACCGGATCGAGGCGATCTGGGGCGAGACGCGGGCGCGGTTCGGTGCCGGCGGCCGGTATCTGTTCGGTGAGTACTTCACGATCGCGGATGTGATGTATGCGCCGGTGGTCGCGCGGTTTCTGAGCTATGCGCCGGATCTCACCCCGGAAAGCCGCGCCTATGCCGCCGCCGTGCGCGGGTTTCCGCTGGTTGACCAATGGTACGAAGCCGCCGCCGCCGAACCCGCCGCCTGGCGCATCGCCAAATACGAGGCGCCGCCGGCTTGAAGCCGCCGGCTCGCGCCGCCACATGGCCACTGCGCCATCAGGAAGAAGTGGGAGAAAGCCATGACCAATGAGGAACGCGACATCATCGCCCGCTTCATCGCCCGCATCGCCGGCGCCGAGAATGGCGGCTTCGCGGGCTCGGTTCCGGCGACGGCGCCGGCGCTGCCGCCGATCGACCCGGAAGCGGATGCGCTGATCGCCGATCTGTTCGCGCGCTACCCGGCGGCGCGCTATCGCATCACCCAGACCGCTTTCGTCCAGGAACACGCGCTCGCCGAGGCGCAGAACCGCATCCGCCAGATGCAGGCCGATCTCGATCAGGCGCGCCAGCTTCTTGCCGCGGCGCCGCCGGCATCGCCGCAAGGGGCGCCACGGTCGAGCGGGTTTTTCGGCGGGTTGTTCGGGGCTGGCGCGCAAGCGGCCGCGCCGGGCCCGCAGCCGGGCCCGCAACCCGGGCCGCAGCCGGCCTACGCGCCGCCACCGCAATATCCGCCGAATTATCAGCCGGGCATGTTCCAACGCCAGGGCTCCGGCTTTCTCGGCTCGGCGCTGACCACGGCGGCCGGCGTTGCCGGCGGCATGGTGGTCGGCAATGCGCTGATGGATCTTTTATCGCCCCGCCATGCCGAGGCCGGCGGCTTCGGGATGACGGAGCCGGCCGCCTCGCCCTGGTCCGCCGGGCCGACCGGCGTGCCCGGCGCGGCGCCGGAGGCGCCCAACCCGTGGGACAATGCCACCAATCAGCCTGAGCCCTCCTCCGCCTGGGACACCGCCCAGAACGACGCCCCGCAAGGCGATGCCGGCAACTACGCCGCCGGCGGCTGGAGCGATGCCGCCGACATGCCCGACGATACCAGCCCCGACGATACGTCTTTCGATACGTCTTTCGACGATATCTGACCGGCGCGCCATGCGCTATCCCGATCTCGATCTCGATCTGCTCCGCTCTTTCGTCGCGGTGGCCGGCGAAGGCAGCTTCACCGCCGCCGGCACCGCCCTCGGCCTCACGCAATCGGCGATCAGCCTCAAGATCAAGCGGCTCGAGGAGGTGGTCGGCAAGCGCGTTTTCGTCCGCACCAGCCGCAGCATCGCGCTCACCCGCGATGGCGAATTATTGCTGGTCTATGCCCGCCGCCTGCTCGCCTTGAACGACGAGGCGGTGCGGCGGCTGATCGCGCCGCCGATGGCCGGGCATTTGCGCCTCGGCGTTGCCGATCATTTCGTGCCGCAGCATCTCGCGCCGATCCTCTCGCGCTTCGCCCGCACCTATCCCGAGGTGCGGCTCGAGGTGCAGGTCGGGCGCAGTCAGGAACTGCGCGCCGCCTGCGACAAGGGGCTGCTCGATCTCGCCATCGGCAAGCGGCGCGAGGGCGAAACCGCCGGCACGCCGATCTGGACCGAAACCCTCGCCTGGGTCGGGGCCGAGGATTTCACGCCCCCCGACCCGCGCGCCCGGCCGCTGCCGCTCGCCATGCTCCCGGCCGGCTGCATGTTTCGCGATCGCGCCCTCACCTTGCTCGGCCAGAACAATCTCGCGCATGAGATCGTCTATACCTCGGCGAGCCTGCTCGGGGTCATCGCGGCGGCGCAAGCGGGGTTTGCGGTGACCGTGCTCGGCCGGTCCTCGCTGCCGCCGGGCTTGCGCGAAATCCCCGGACTGCCGCGGCTCGGCACCGCCGAGATGGCGATTTTCGGTGATAGCGAGGGACGGAGCGCGCTGGTCGCGCCGCTGGTCGGCTTCATTCGCGAGAGCCTGGCGGCGACGCTCGGGCTTCGCCCGGCGGCGTGAGGCCGCGCCGTTACGCCGCAACCGTTACGCCGCAACCGTTACGCCAGGGCCGCGGCGATATAGGGCGGCAGGGAAAAAGCCCCGGCGTGGATCTCCGGCGTCCAATAGCGCGTCGTCCCGAGAATGCCGGCGCGTTCGGCGCGGGCGCGGATTTCGCCCGGCGCGACCGCATCCAGCCCCGGCACCTTGGCGGCGAAGCCGAGGGTCATGAAGCCGCCGACATAGGTCGGCACCGCCGCGACATAGGCGCCGACATGGGGAAAGAAACGGGCGCGCCGGGCGCTGGTCTCGCGCAGCTCGTCGGCCTGCATGAAGGGCACGCCGCACTGGTTGACGATGAGGCCGCGAGGCGAGAGGATCCGCGCGGAATGAGCATAGAACGCGTCGGTGAACAAGACCTCGCCCACCCCGATCGGGTCGGTGGAATCGACGATGATGACATCGAAGGCGGCATCCGGCGCGCGTTTGACGTAATCGATGCCGTCGCCGACGATGATTTCGGCGCGCGGATCGTCCCAGGCATCACCGGCGATCGCGGGCATGAATTCGCGGGCCAGACGGATCACCTCGCCATCGATCTCCACCATCACCGCGCGTCGCGTGCCGCGATGGGCGAGCACCCGGCGCAAGACGCCGCCATCGCCGGCGCCGATGATGAGCACCCGCGCCGCCGCGCCATGCGCGAGAAGCGGCACATGGGCGATCATTTCCTGATAGACGAATTCATCGGCCTCGGTGATCTGCACGACACCGTCGAGCAGCATGACCCGCCCATGCGCGGCGCTCTCGAAGATCATGATGTCCTGGAAAGCGCTTTGCACGCGGGCGAGTTCGCGCACCACCATGAAACGCTGCCCCCAGCTCGGGTACAGCGTTTCGTTCGCCCAGACCTCACCCGGCATCAGCGCACGAGGCCGCGCCGGCGCTCGTCGAGATCGACGCGGTCAGGCGTGAAGGCGGCGCGGAGCACGGCGATGGACTGGTAAGGATCGCAATCGCCGCACATGAAGATATCGACGGCGGCGAAATTCCGCTCCGGCCAAGTGTGGATGGAGATGTGGCTCTCGGCCAGCACGACCACGCCGGATACCCCGCCATTGGGCGAGAAATGATGGAAATGGCTGTGCAGGATAGTCGCCCCCGCGGCCAGGGCGGCCTCGCGCAGGGCGGCATCGATCGGCGCCGGATCGCCGAGATTGTCGGCCCCCCAGAGATCGACCAGCAAATGCATGCCGGCGAAACGCTGTCCGTCGCGCTCGACGAAATAATCCTTCGCCGCCGCGTCGGTTGGCTCCGCATCGGGGCCAGAAAAAGCCTGGTTGCTGCTCGGATTCTCCGAGACCATCCCCAGCGGGCTGAGTGCGTTCATCGCGTACCCCTGTCCTACCAGCAGACGGCCTGTTGGGCGATTGCCCCCTTGGGCCAGGAAGGGCGGGGCATAAGCGAAGCGGGCCCTCAGCGCAAGGCCAAAATTGCGCTCCCGCCGGCGCGGCTCAATTCGCCGGCAGACCCGCGCCGAGGGCCTGTAGCGCCACCGGAAGGGCGCGCGCGGCGGCGATTCCCTTGGTGATCTGCGGCAGATCGCTGACCCCCTGCACCGGCTTGCCGGTCAGCACACGGAACATCTGCGCAAGCGGCCCCTCGGCGAAGCGATCGCCGTAGGTATGCGCGAGTTCGGCGAGCTTCGCCTCGTCATTCGCCTCCGCCGCGGCGCTGGCGAGACGCAGAACGACCCGGCTGCCATTGTCCGAAAGCGGCCCATCCGCCGGCACCACCATGGCGACGTAGGCGGCGAGAGCGGTTTCCGCCGCTGGCCAATCATGGGCCGCCTCCAGGAGACTCGCGCGGGTTTCGCTGGCGTCGGCGCCGCTCTGGTCGGCGAGCAGCGACATCGCGAGCGACAGATTGCCGCGCCCCGCCGCGACCCGGGCGGCGAGAAGCGCCCGCTCGGCGAGCAGCGCCGGCGACAGCCCGTCGCCGTTCGAGGCATCGAGCGCCGCCTGCGCGCCGGCATAATCATGCTCATCGAGGCGGAGGGCCGCGAGCCGCGCGCCGAATTTGGCCCGCGCGCCGGCGCTGGTCGCGTGTTTGATGAGTTTCTCGAAGACCTGCGCCGCCTGGCCGGGCAGATCGAGCGCGGTCAATTGGTCGGCGAAATGCGCGACCAGCGATTCGCCGGCCGGTCCCTCGGGCAGGAGATCGCTATTTTCCTGCACCAGGGCGACGAGATCGAGCGGCGACAGCGTCGCCTCGCTATCGCTGTGCAGAAGATCGGCGAAAGCGTCGAGCAGGCGGGCATGGATAGTCGGCCGGTCGGCGGGAAACAGGGTTTCGCTCTCGCGCAGCAAGGCGAGTTCCTGGCGCCATTGCCCGGCCTGCTGGCGGAGCGCCGCAAGCCGCAGCCGCGCCGCCAATTCGCGCCCGTCGCCACGCCAGGCATAGAGCAGCCGGTCTTCGGCTTCGGCGGCCTGGGTCGGGGTCAGCGCGCCGCTGGCGAGCCGCATCTCCACCGCCCGCCGCGCCGCGCGGGCATGGACCAGCCGGTCCGGGCTGTTGGCGAGCCGGTCATAGAGCGCCAGCGCCGCCTTGTCGTCGCCTTGCTTTTCGGCGGCGAGGGCACGGGCGAAATCGAGGCTCGGATCGTTTTTCTGCTCGGCGAGCAGTGCCGCCGCCGCGGCGACCTGGCCGCCCTGCGCCATGGTCTCGGCGGCGAGCGGCAGCAGCCGCGCGTGCAAGCCGCCGGGATAGGCGAGGATCAGCCGGGTTTCGGCGGCGAAGCCGGCTGCCGCCGCCTCGCTATGCGCATCCAGCATCGCCCGCCGCACGGCGCGCCAGAGGGTGAGTTCATCGCTGGCCGGCAGGCGCGGATCATCGATGCCCGCGGCCTCGGCGGGCCGCGCCGCGAGCAGGGCGGCGATCGCGGCGAGGCCGATCGTATCGGGATCGTTCGCCGCCATGGGGTCTTCGATTGTGGCGAGGCGGAGCACGGCTTCCGCCTCCGGCCCGAGGCCGAGCGCGATCATCGTCGCAGCGACGTCGCGCCGCGCAGCACCGCGCGCGCGCGCCGGCACGGCGGCCGCGTCGTCGATCGCCGCTTGCAGATGGCGCTGCAAAACCGACGCCGGCAGGTCAGGAAAATCGAAATGGCGGGTAAGGGTCATCGCCCGGGCCAGCGCCGCCGCGCCGGGCATGATCGCCGATACCGCGAGGCCGGGCAGCTCGCCCCCGGCGCTGAGCAGAAATCCGTTCTTGGTGACCCGCAGCACCGGGCGGTCGGAGAAGGCTTCCACCGCGACCCCCATCCAGCTCGCGAGAAGCGCGAATTCCGGCGCATGGCGCGAGACCTCGACGCCCTCGCCGGCGCGGCTCTGGGTTCCGACGAGCAGATTGCCGCCGGTCTCGGGATCGTCGAGCATGACGACATGGGCGGCGTTATGCGCAACCAGCGTGACGTCCATCGCGCCGGACGGTTTTGGCGGCGCCGCTCGGGGATCCCCCGCCCCCCCTTTCCGGGCCTCCGCTTTGCCCCCACCCTTTGGTGCCGGCTGCGGTTCCTCCTGGCCGGCGGCCTCGGTCGCGGGGTCGATCGGTGTCAGGCTGGGCGGCTTCACCGTTTCCACGACCAGCCAGCCGCGCCCGCTCGGGCGCAGCGCGAGCGAAGCCTCCGGCGCGAGCGGCAGGCGCAGCAGCGTCCCGGCGGGAAGCTCCTGAACCACGGCGTGGCCGAAGAACGGATCGCCGCGCAAGCTGGCGAGATCGACCGGGCGCACCTCGTCGAACACCACCAGCGCCTCGCCGCCGCGACGGAACGCCGCCGCCCCGGTGCCCGGCGCGAATGGCAGCAGGATCGCGGCCCCGCCCCATTCGGCGGGCGGATCGACCCGCATCGCGGCGAGCGCCATCGGGCCGACGGCGCCGGGCAGCGTCGCGACGATGTCCGGCAGGCTGCGCCGCGGCGCAGCGCCGGTGTTCGTCCCATTGGCGTCCGCATTGGCGCCCGCATTGGCGTCCCTGGCATCCACGCGCGCGACCGCGCCGGCCGGCACGCCGTCGACATCGGCGGTCGCGGTCACGGCGGCAGGGGCCGTATCTGGCGCGACGGACGGCGGCGGAGCCGCCATGGGCACCGCCGCCGCCGCCGGCACCAGCGCCGGCATCGCCTTGGGCAGATGCCGTTTGATGGCCGCAAGACGCGGCGGCGCCGGTGTCGCGGCAGCGGCCGGCGCAGGGGTGGCGGGTGGCGCCGGCGAAGACGCGCGGGCGGGAGATGGGGAGAGAACGTCGAGCGCGAGACGGTTCCCGATCCGCGTCACCCGGAGTTCGGCGCCGGGGACGACACGGATCACCGCCTGGCCGGCGCCGCCGGCAATCGCGCGGACATTGCGTGGCACCGCGCCGCCGGGCGCGATCACCTGATCCTCGGCGGCGAAAGAAAGCGTCACCTCGTCGCCATGGCGTTCCATCCGCCAGGCCGGCGGCTTGGGAAAATCGAAAACGACACGCCCGAACCCGTCATGCTCGCCGATGCGCACCGGCACCGAAACCGGGGTGACGGCGGTATCCGCCGCCCACGCCGCCGGCGCGAGCGCACAAAGCATGGTTGCGAACAGTGCCGCGCGCATCAGTCGAAACTCGCGAGCAGCCGGTCGATATCGGACTGATCCATGGCGAGGCTCGGCAGTTGCGGACCGTTGAGCAGCGCCGTCTCGACCTCCGCGGCCGCCATCCCGGCCTCGCCGGCGGCCCTTGGCGCGCCCTCGCCGACGCCGAACGCGGTGACGATCTGTGTCACCTTGTTTTCGATCTGCTTCAGCGTCTGCACCACCTTGGTGATGCGCTGGCCGGTGATGTCTTGGAAGCTGCACGCTTCGTAGATGCGCGTGGTCGCGCCCTGGAGCTTGGCGGCATCGGCGGGATCGAGATGCTCGCCGATGCCGTCGAGGGTTTCGCAGGTTTCCAGGATCGCTTCCGTCGCCATCGCGGTATGGGCGACGATGGCGTCGAGTTCGTCGGTCGCAGACGGAATGTGGCTCGAACCGATATCGTCCACCCGCAGCGCCTCGATCTCGGCCTTGGCGTTGGCGATCACCTGGCCGAGTTCCTCGATCTCGTGCAGCAGCGAGGTTTCCGGCGCGGTGAGGTCGCCGTGCATCGTCGTCAATACCGCCCGGACGACGTCCGCCACCATCTCGGGATCGCTCGCGGGATAGCGGCGGCGGCATTCTTCGAGGCGCAGCGTCAGGGCCGAAATCTCCGCGGCGGTTTCAGGCATGCCCGAGCACCTTTTCGATTTTTTCCTTCAAGGTCTCGGCGTTGAAGGGCTTGACGATGTAGTTCGAGACCCCGGCCTGGCGCGCGGCGACGACGTTTTCCGCTTTGCTTTCGGCCGTCACCATGATGAACGGCATCGCCTTGAGCCGGGCATCGGCGCGCACTTCCTGGAGCAGTTGCAGGCCGGTCATCGGCTGCATGTTCCAGTCGCTGATCACGAGGCCAAAATTGCCCGAACGCAGTTTGGACAATGCCTCGGCCCCATCGGTCGCCTCATCGACATTATTGAAATCGATCTGCTTCAGAAGATTGCGGATGATACGCAGCATGGTTTTGTAATCATCCACGATCAGCACGTTCATCGCTTTGTCGATCGCCATTCTTCGTCCTTTCGTCAGACCACGGTGTTTTGCCGCGCAAAAATCCTCATCGCCGGCGCGGTCAGTTGCCGCCGCCGGTCTCGCGGGTACGCATCGCCGCCAGTTGCGTCGTGATCTGGCGTGCTTTTTCGGGTTGCATCGCGGCGAGGACGGCGGCCGCCTTGGCGTCCTTCATCCGGTCGACCACCGGCAAGAGAACATTCATGTCGAGATCATTGAAAATCACCGCCGCGTCGCGCGGGCGCATGGTTTCGTAGAGTTTCACGAGACCGGCCCAGCTCGATTCCTCGCGCTGCTTGCGCGCCGCATCGAGGGTCACGAGACGGTCCTGCAAGGTCTTGAGTTCGTCGACGCGTGCCGAGATCCGCCGCTCGGCGGCGGCCAGCGTCGCCTCGCGCGCGCCGAGCGCCGCCTCGCGCTGGTCGAGAGATTTCTTGCGTTCGCGAAGATCGAGCAGCAGATGGCGTTCGGCGGCGCTGACTTGCGGCTCCTCGGGCTTCGCGAGATTGACCGGCGTGTCCGGATCGACGACCGGACCCGGCTTGGCATCGGCCCTGGCATCATTCGTGTCGGCGTTCGGGGCCGCGCCATTGGCGGATGCCGCGGAGGACGCCGGGTTGGCGGCGGAAGGCGCGGCATGGGCCATCGGCACCACGCTGCCCTCGACCGCCGCCAGCGCCCGCTCCTCGACCGGGGTGAAGAACGCCGCCCGCACCAGGCCGGTGGTTTTGAGCACCAGCAGCGCCAGCATCACCGCCATCGTCAGCGGCAACAGGCGGGGGGGGCGAAAACCGAAGCCGCGCTTCGGGGGGGGCTCCTGTCGCGAGATCATCGCGCCATCCTCAGCGCTTTCATCAGATCGCGCTCGGCCTGGCTCCGCCCACGCGGCACCGGCTCCGCGCCCGCGCCCGCCTCCGCCTCCGCGGCCAGCGCGGGCTGGCGCGGCGCATAGGTCGGCGCGGGGCTGGCCTCGGCGGCCACGGCGCGCCCGGCGCGCAGCGAGCGATCGAGCCGGTCGGCGAGTTTCTCGCCGCGCTCGACGAGATAGCCGAGATCGCCCTTGAGTTCCTGGGCGAGCTGGACATGGCGGGTGATCTGGCGCCCGGCGCCGTCGGCGGCCTCGCGCAGCCGGGTGATGCCGCCTTCCGCCTCGCGCGTGCTGGCGTTGAAGCCGGCGATCATTTCCTCGAGCGTCGCCCGGTCGCGCTTGAGCAGGCCGAGCGCGCGCTCAAGCCGCAGCGCATGCACCAGGGTCACTGCCAAGAGTCCGATGAGAACGAGTTCGAGAAGCCATTCCATGCCGCTCATCGCCGTGCTCCGCCTTTCAGCCCTGACGCGAAGTGACCGGATTGTGAGGAACGTCGCGCTCGATCCGGACGGCGACGCGGTTCTTGCGCCGCCCGATGCGCCCCTCATAGAGCGGGCGGCCGCCGCAGCGGAGCTGCACCGGCGCGCCGGGCAGCACGTTCAGCAAAAGCTGGCTGCCCGGGCGCAGCGCCAGCACGTCCGAGAGCTGCATCACCTGCTCGTCGAGCAGCGCCTCGAGTTCGACCTCGGTGTTCCACAACTCCTCCGCGAGATGGGTCTCCCAGATCGAATCACGGCCGAATTTCTCGCCCATGAATTGCTGGAGCAGCAATTCGCGCACCGGCTCCAGCGTCGCGTAGGGCAGCAGCAGCTCCATCCGGCCGCCACGATCCTCCATGTCGATGCGCAGCCGCGCCAACACGGCGGCGTTGGAAAGCCGGCTGATGGTCGCGAAGCGCGGATTGACCTCCAGCCGCTCATAGCGGAACGTCACCGGGCAGATCGGATCGAAACTCGCCGAGAGGTCGGCGAGCACGACATGGATCAGCCGTTCGACCAGGGTGCGCTCGATGGTGGTATAGGGCCGCCCCTCGATGCGCATCGCCGCGGTGCCGCGGCGGCCGCCGAGCAGGACATCGACGATGGAATAGATCATCGCCGAATCGATCACCATCAGGCCGTAATTGTCCCACTCCTCCGCCTTGAACACCGCGAGCATCGCCGGCAGCGGAATGGAGTTGAGATAATCGCCGAAGCGGAGCGAGAGAATGTTGTCGATACTGACCTCGACATTGTCGCTGGTGAAATTGCGGAGCGAGGTCGACATGATGCGCACGAGCCGATCGAAGACGATCTCCAGCATCGGCAGGCGTTCATAGGAGACCAGGCCCGAGCTGATGATCCGCTGGATCCCGGAACGCGCGTCGCCGCCATGGCCGCTGCCGTCATCGAAGCCGAGCAGGCTATCGATCTCGGCCTGGTTGAGGACGCGCGCCGCGTCCACGCTGCCTTCCGCCGCGGCGCCCCAGGCGGCGGCGAGATCATCATCCGAAGGGTCGGCGTTGCCGCTCATTGCACCAGAAGCTCCTCGAACAGGATATCGACGATGCGCGCCGGCTGTGCCGCGAGATTGGCGCGCGCGATCATCTCCTCGCGCAGGCGATAAGTGCCGGACGAGCCGCGCAGCTCATCGGGGTGCATCTCGCGCAGATAGGTCTGGAAAATATCGAGGATGCGCGGCATCGCCGCGGTGACGATGGCCTGATCGCCGCTTTTCGCGAGTTCGAGCCGCGCCTTGAGCTTGACATAGCTCTGGCGCCGCCCGCCGGTGTCGAGATTGGTGATGATTTCCGGCACATCGGTATAGACCGGGTTGAGCACCTCGACCGCCTTCGCGCCCGCCGCCGGCGCCTCATGGTGGGCGCCGAGGAGGCGCGGCAGGATGCCGCTGAACCAGAGGCCAACGCCGATCACGGCGAGCAAAGCCGGCACCGCGAGCAGGATCAGCTTGCGCCGTCCGCCGCCGCCGGCCTTGGTCTCTTCCGCCGCCTCGTTGGTCGCCACCGCCGAACTCATCGCCCGCCTGCACCTTTCGCCCGATCTCGTCTCCGGCGCCATCTTGCCGCGAAGCGATTAACGAAGCCTTGCCAAATCGGCCCCGCCGGCAAGTTCTGCCGGGCGCGCGCGGCGCCAGCGGCGGCCGAGGCGGCAAGCCATGCCGGGAGAGGGCGGGGGGTCGCGGCGGCAGCGGCCGACGCGGCGGCGGAATTCCGCCATCGCCGGCTGGGCGACGGTTGGCATGGGGCTTGCTGTCACCGAGGGCGAGGCCAGCGCGGCCTCACCCGAAGACCAGGAGCGGATGCCAGTTATGCAAAATCCTTCCACCATCGCCCTCTCGCGCGTCGTCGCCCAGCAGCGGCTGATCGACATCACCGCCAACAACATCGCCAACACCGCGACCACCGGCTACCGCGCCGAGCGCATGCTGTTCGGCGGCTGGATGAGCCGCCAGCTCCATACCGATGCCCCGCGCGGCGGCCAGACCATCGCCTATACCGAGGACAAGGCGATCTATCGCGACACCAATGAAGGGGCGCTGAGCCGCACCGGCAACCCGCTCGATCTCGCGATCAAGGGCGACGGCTATTTCACCGTCGCCACCACGAACGGGCCGCGGCTGACGCGGGCCGGGCATTTCAGCCTCGATGCCAGCGGCAACATCATCGATGCCAACGGCAACACCCTCCTCGACACCAGCGGCCAGGCGCTCCAGGTCGCCTCCTCCGACGCCCCCGTCACCATCGCGCGGGACGGCACCATCAGCGGCGCCAACGGCCAGATCGGTCAGATCGGCCTGGTCGCGCCCAGTGACCCGACGGCGATGCAGACCGAGGGCGGCCAGCGGCTGCGCGCCACCGGCCCGACCGCCCCGGTCGCCGCCCCGGTCATCATCCAGGGCATGGTCGAGCAGAGCAACGTGAAGCCGGTGGTGGAGCTGACCTCGATGATGGAGCAGTCCCGCAATTTCGAATTCGCGACCCAGTTCATCCAGGAAGAGGACAACCGGCAGATGAACGCGATCACCAAGATCATGACCCCGGCCTGATCCCCCCGCCGTCCCGAAGCCGCCCGTCTGACGTCACGGAGACCCCCCCGCCATGATGCGTTCGCTCGATATCGCCGCCACCGGCATGCAGGCCCAGGAACTCAACGTCGAGGTGATTTCCAACAACATCGCCAACATGACGACGACCGCCTACAAGCGTCAGCGGGCCCAGTTCCAGGATCTGATCTATCAGGATCTGAGCCGTGTCGGCTCCTACACCTCCGAGACCGGCACCATCCTTCCCGCCGGCATCCAGGTCGGGCTCGGCGTGCAGAACTCGGCGATCGGGCGGATCAACGAGCAGGGCAATCTCCAGCAGACCAACAACACCTTCGATCTCGCGCTGCAGGGGGCGGGCTATTTCCAGATCCAGCTCCCGACCGGCCAGATCGCCTATACCCGCGATGGCACCTTCAGCCTCTCGCCGACCGGCCAGCTCGTCACCACCGATGGCTATGTCGTGCTCCCCGGCATCACCATTCCGAGCAATGCCGTCAGCGTCAACATCAGCAATGCCGGCCAGGTGCAGGTCTTGCTGCCCAACCAGACCCAGCCGCAGACCGTCGGCCAGCTCCAGCTCGTCATCTTTCCCAATGAGGAGGGGCTGGAAGCGATGGGCAGCAACCTGTTCGAGCAGAGCGCGGCCTCCGGCGTCCCCATTCCCGGCATGCCGGGCCAGCCCGGCTATGCCTCCGTGCAGCAAGGGTTTCTCGAGGTGTCGAACGTCAACGTGGTGACCGAGATCACCAATCTGATCACCGCCCAGCGCGCTTACGAGATGAACAGCCGGGTCATCACCACCTCCGATCAGATGCTCTCCACCCTCACCAATCTGCGCTGAGGCCGGCCATGCGCACCCGTTCCCCCCCCTCCCCGCGCCTAGCACTCCTGCTGCTCGTGACGTTTCTCGCCGCGCCGGCGGCCGAGGCGGCGAGTTTGCGCGACCTCGTCGTGCTCTCCGGGCCGGTGGTGCGGCTTTCGGATCTGTTCGACGATGCCGGGCCGAATGCCGAGCGCGTGCTCGGCCCGGCGCCGCAGCCGGGCGGGCGGATCACCGTGCCGGCGCGCCAGCTCGCCGCCATCGCCCACCAGTTCGGGGTCGCCTGGCAGCCGGCCTCGAATGACGATCAGGTGGTGCTGGAGCGGCCGGCGCGTTCGCTCGCGCGGACCGAGATCATCGACGCGCTGCGCGGCGCCTTGACCGAGGCCGGGGCGGGACCGGATTGCGCGATCGCGCTGAACAGCGTCGCGACGCCGCCGGTCGCCGCCGACGGCGCGCTCCACCCCACCGTCGAGCGGATCGATTTCGACGCCGCGAGCAGCCATTTCACCGCGATGCTCGGCTTCGCCGCGCCGGGCATGACAACGCGGCATATCGATGTTTCCGGTCATGCCTGGCCGATGGTCGATGTGCCGGTGGCGGCGCTCCCGATCGCCGCCGGCAGCCGGATTCAAACCGGCGATCTCCGCATCGAGCATATGCGCCGCGACCAGATCCCGGGCGATACGGTGCGCGATCCCGGCGAGGCGGAAGGAATGATGCTGCGCCACGCCGCGATCGCCGGGCGGCCGATCCCGCGCGCCGATCTCGCCCGCCCGCCGCTGGTCCAGCGCGGCCTGCCGGTGCGGGTGACGCTCGATCAGCCCGGGATCTCGATGGTGGTGCAGGGCCAGGCGCTGCAGGACGGCATGCTCGGCGCCGTGGTGCGGGTGGTCAATCCGCTCTCGCACGCCGTCGTCGATGCCGAGGTGACCGGGCCGCAGATGGCCCGCGTGCTGCCGGGCTCGGTGCCGGAGGTGCCGCCGAACACCAATGGCCTGTCCGGCGGCATGATGGGTGCGGGCATGGTTTCGCTGCCGCTCGGAGGTCAGCCGTGAGCCGCCACCTGTTCGCCGTCGCCCTGGCCGCGCTGCTGCCCGGCTGCGGCGTGCTCGCCAATCTCGCCGAGGTCGGCAAGCCGCCGCCGGTTTCCGCCTCCACCGATCCGACCCTCGCCCCCGACTGGCGCCCGATGACCATGCCGACGCCGGCGCCGCAGCCGCCGCCGCCGGTCGAAAACAGCCTCTGGCGCCCCGGCTCGCGTGCCTTCTTCAAGGATGAGCGCGCCGCCAAGGTCGGCGATCTGGTCACCATCGTCGTCAACGTGAACGACGCCGCGACGGCCAACGACAACACCATGGAGCAGCGCACCGACAGCGAGACGATGGGCATGCCCGGCTTCTTCGGCCTCGGCGCGCTGATGCCCTCGTTCCTCAAGGGCTCCACCCCCGCCAATCTCGTCAATACCACCAGCGGCACCAATCTTTTCACCATCGGCCAGATCCAGCGCAACGAGACCGTCACCGTCCGCCTCGCCGCGGTGGTGACGCAGGTCTTGCCGAACGGCAATCTCGTCGTCGTCGCGCGCCAGGAGATGCTGGTGAACGCCGAATTGCGCCAGGTGAAGGTGACGGGGGTGATCCGCCCGGAGGACATCGCGAGCGACAACACCGTGCCGCATGACCGCATCGCCGAGGCGCGGATCACCTATGCCGGACGTGGCCAGCTCACCGAGGTCAACGAGCCGCGCTGGGGCCAGCAGATGCTGGACGTGCTGCTGCCGTTCTAGAGCAGGATGCCTTCTGATAGACGAAGGCGCCCTGCTCTCGCTCTTTGTTTTATCGCGTGAGTGAGACCTGCGGGTGAGTCCACCTTCGGTCATCACGCTCTGGGGCCAAAACGGCTCGGCGCCAAAACGGCGTCCCGGGAAAAACCCCCCTGGGGGAAAACCCACCCCCGGGGCTTCGGGAGGGCCGGCGGGCGGATCAGGCGGCGGCGAGCGCCTGGCCGAGACGCGCCGGCGCCGCGAGATAGCGCAAGCCGCCCGTCCCGATCGTCACCAAAAGCCGCCCGGCGCCGGCGAGATGGCGCGGCCGCGCCCAGGCGAGCGGAATTTCGCTCTCGCCGGCGCTCCAGCGCCAATGGCCGCTCTCACCGGCTTCGAGGGCGTGCCAGCCGGCGCCGAGGGTCGCGAGCGGGATTTCGGCCGCCCGGCCGCGTCCGCGCCAGAGAAGACGGTGGACGGCGACACCGAGCGGGCGGTGATCGGCGCAATCGGGCAGGATCTCGCCGGGGATGGCGATGCGCGAGACCAGCCTCGGCGCCGCCGCGTCGGGGACGGGGAAGGCAAAAATCGTGAACCCGCCCTCGCGTTCGCTCGCCATCGCCTCGATCCGGCGCCCGCCGAGCCGGAGATGAAGATCGGGGGCCTCGGTCTCGCTGGCGCCGAGGGCGATGAGGCGCGCGCGGAGGCGCTGCCGCGCCGCGAGCCAAGGCCGCCCGTCCCAGACCAAAGGCACACAGGTCGCCCGCCAGTCTTTCGCCGGCCGCGTCGAGAAATCGGGATGCAGCACCATCCCCGCGCCCTCGAAATCGCGCCGGTTGCCGGTGTCGAGATAGCTCTCGCTCGGGCAGTTTTCCGAGAACAGGACGGCGTGTTCATCAAGCTCGACATGGAAATACTCGACCGCCGGGACGGTGTCGCGGCGGATGCTGATGCCGTTCAGCAAATGCTCGGCCGGGATCAGAACCCCTTCGAGGTAGAAACCATGCCCGGGCGAGACCACGAGATCACGCGCGGGCACGCCGTCCGCGAAGGCGCCGGCGAGGATGCGGACCGGCGACACGGTTTCCGGGCGGGGATGGCGGGAGATATCGATCCCGCGCCGCCCGATCCAGACGATCGGCCGGAACCCGCCGCCGAGCACCGCGACACGATCGCCGGGGCGCAAATCCTCGACCGCGATTTCCCCGCGCGCGGTGCGAATGCGTGTGTCCCACGCGCGAAACAGGGGATGGTGTTGCTGATCGCCTCGTTGCCGCCGACATTGACCAGGCTGAAATCGCTCTGGCTATAGCTCGCGGTCGGGGCGAGCTGCAGGGTCGCGAGCGGCGTGCCGGCAGCGCTGACGGTCAGCACATTGCCCGAACCCAAGGTCAGTTGATCGGCACTGTTATAGGCATCATTGGTGAGGACGATGGTATCGCCGGCGACGAGATGATCGATGGTTGCGGCAAACCCCGTCGCATCGCCGAGCCCGATTGTGCCGGCATTGCCGAGCACGAGATTTTCGCCGCCGGCGACGGTCCCGGACAAGGTCCAATCCGCCCCGCTCGCCTCGGTGATGGTCTGGAAATTCTGATACTGCGCCCCGCTCCCGCCGATACTGCCGCTGATCGTCCCGGCGCTGGCCGCCGAGGCGAGGGTGATGCTGTTCGTCGTCGTCGCGCTCGCGCTGACATAGCCGACGAATGTCGCCCCCGGATCGAGGATCAGCGAGGCATCGCCGCCGCCGAAGGCGACCGCCGCATAGATGGGATGAGGGTTTTCGATGGTGCCGGCATTGGTGAGGGTGATGCCAGCGGTATCGGCGCTGTTGACCGCGATGCCGTTAAAACCGGAAATGGTCCCGGCATTGGTGATCGTCGCGCTGCCGTTCTGGATATAAACGCCACGACCGATAAAGCCGCCCCCCGAACCTTGCCCGCCCTTGATGACCCCGCCGGCCTGGTTGTCGATGGTGTTGGTGCCGGTCAGGGTATTGTCGATGATGATGGCGGTCGAAACATTGCCGGAGGCGGTGATATGACCGGCATTGAGAAGATAATTGCTGGCATCCGTGTTCTGGAGGGAGACGGCGAAATCCTTGACGGTGAAGGCATTAGTCGTCCCGGCGGGCGGGGCGGAGGAAATCGTCCCGGCGCTGCTATTGGTGACCGAGGCGCCGCCACCGTCGGCTGGCGTCAAGTTGGTGATCAAAACGCCGTAAACCGCCGAAATCGTCCCCGAATTCTCGACCGTTCCGCCGTCGAAAAACGAGACGCCGTGTCCGCTGTTCGACGAGTTCTCGATCAGCCCGGCATTGATGACGCTGTCGCCGGGGCCGCCTTTGTATTTTCCATAAACGGCAATGCCGGATGCGACATCGACGGTGCCGGTTTTGAGGATATCGAGCGTGTTGCCGTTCGCAATCGTTTGCTGGCTCGCGGTGAACGTACTGAGCGTTGTCGTGGTCATCGGCGGCTTCCCAATCCTCTCCCGCTGCGCCCACCGCGGATCGGCCGGAGCCTTGCGGGGCAGTCGAGATGGTTAGAGCGATTGCAAACCAGGAAGCAAAAGCTATTTCAGCGTGTGGGAAAAATAACTGGCAATATCCATGGCAGCGCAATCGGTCCCAAATTATAGTATCATGAGAAAATTCTTAAAATTATTGCGGCCCCGCGCCAGCCCCTGCCGTATTTGCGCGCCGCGTGATCCGGTCTATGAAATCCCCACAAGGAAAAGGAAAGCGACATGGCCGTCGTCGTCGGTATTCCCGCCTGCGCGATCGCGAGCAAGGGGCAGGTGCATCACAGCGCCCCGGCGCGTTATGGCGCGGCGCTGTTGGACGCCGCCGGCTGCGTCCCGGTGCTGATCCCGCCGATCGGCGAGGCGGCGCTGGCGCTGCTTCCCCGGCTCGACGGCCTGCTGCTCGACGGCAGCCCGAGCAATGTCGAGCCCTGGCGCTACGGCGCCGCCGAGGATCTG
Organism: Pseudomonadota bacterium; assembly: GCA_021851785.1. Lineage (GTDB taxonomy): Bacteria > Pseudomonadota > Alphaproteobacteria > Acetobacterales > Acetobacteraceae > Acidibrevibacterium. Next base: position 33,043 of record JAJZBV010000008.1, on the reverse strand, counting down.
ACCCCCGGCGCCCATGACCCGGCCCGCGACGCGACCACCCTTGCCCTCACCCGCGAAGCGCTCGCCGCCGGCCTGCCGCTGCTCGCCATCTGCCGCGGCATTCAGGAGCTGAACGTCGCCCTCGGCGGCACGCTGATCCAGAAGCTCAGCGCCGTCCCCGGGCGCCTCACCCATCTCGGCCATGAGAGCGATCGCGAGGCGCGCTACGCCGCCCGCCATCAGGTGCGGCTCTCCGGCCGGCTCGCCGAGATCATCGGCGCCGCCGAAATCATGGTGAACTCCGTCCACGAACAGGCGATCGACCGGCCGGCGCCCGCCCTCGTGATCGAGGCCACCGCCCCCGACGGCACCATCGAGGGCGTCCGCGCCGCGGACGCGAAAGGCTTCGCGATCGGCGTGCAATGGCACCCGGAATGGCGCGCCGGGGAAAACGCGGCGAGCCACCGTCTCTTCGCCGCCTTCGCCGCCGCCTGCCGCGAACGACCGCGCCCAACCTTTCCAGGATAAAAGTTTTTTTGCTTCTTTTTTTACAAAAAAGAAGTCCTGTTCTTTTTGAAAAAAGAACCAAAAAACTTTTCCCCCTTATGAGGCGGCCAGCGTATCGCCTCCACGAAAATCTTGCCCGGGCGCGAGGCTCCCGAGAAAGCTCGCGGCGAGCAGCACCGCCAGCGCGAGCGCCATTGCCCAGCCCAGGCCGCGCCGCAGAGCGCGCAAGGCGATCGGCCCATTGGCGCCGGCGAGGGCCGGGAGCAGCAACAGCCGGTTGCGCGCGCCAAACCCGAGCAGGGTCAAGAACAGCAGCGTCTTCACCAGGATGAGCCGTCCATAGGGGCTCGCGGCGAGAGCGGCGAGGCCGCCGATCAGCGCCGCTCCCTGGGCCAGCGCCGAGAGCGCGAGCACGGCAACGGCGATCGTCGCGAGCGCGGAAAACCGCGCGACCGCCGCCGCCGCGGCGGGCGCGGGAAGGCGGCGGAGCAGCAGCGAGAGCGGCGCGAGGCCGCCGAGCCAGACCCCGGCGGCAAGAACATGAAGGCTGGCCACCATCCACAGAACATCGCCCCGCCATCCCGGCATCGCCGCGCCGTGCCCGCTTCCCGCCGCCAGCACCAGCGCGAGGGTGAGCCCGGCGAGAGCGGCGCAAGCGGCGGGCCGCCCGCGCCCCGGCGACAGCACCAGCGCGAGGGCGAGCGCCAGCCATTGCAGGGCGAGGAACTGACCAAACCGGGTCAGCGCGACCATGTCCGCCGCCGCCGCGACCAGCGCCGAAACCGAGCCGGCCTCGCCCCCGCCGGCATCGCCAACCACCGCCGCTTGCCAGCCGAGCCGCGCCAGCCCGCCGAGGAGCGCGAACGCGAGGCTCGCTTGCGCAAGAAGCCCGAGCCTGGCCGCCATCTCGGCGACAAGGGCTTCGTCTCGCCCAACGCCCGGCAAAACCAGCAGGCGAAAACCGAGCGCCCCGAAGGCCGAAATCATGCCCAGGATTTGCGCGAACCGCGCGACCGCCGCCGCGACCTCGGCGCCATTCATCGCCCCAGCCTCAGGGGGCGAGGACGGTGAAACGGAAACTCCCCGCCGTCTTGTGCCCGTCATCGGCGGCGACCGCGTGCCAATGGACGGTGTAAACGCCGGGCTTGAGCGGCGGGAGACCGATACCGAGCCGCGTGCCCTCCTGGCCCTCGGGATGGAGATCGCCGCGATCGACGCGCGCGCCGGCGCCGTCCTCGACGGCGATCCCGGAAAGGCGCGGCGCGACCGCTTCGGTGAACTCGATCGCGACCTCCTTGGGCGCCGTCTTCAGCGCCGCCTCGTTCGTCGGTTCGCTCGCCCGGAGATAGGCATGGGCGAAGGCGGCGGCCGGCATTCCGAGCGAAACCAGGGGAGGGAGAAGCCAGAGCAGGGACACGGCGGCAAACGGCGCCGCGCGCCGGAAACGAAATTTCATCATGACGGCATTTTTCCTGAAACGAGCCGAGACCCCCGGCACGGGCCGAAGCGCCGCCCCAAGCTCGCAAACCATCGGCCGGCAACTGGTCTCGCGGGTTTTCCGCGCATCTAGGGCAAAAAACGCTAGCCGGGACGTGGCTTCCCGTCCATACCGCTCCATCCCGCCATCCGCTTGCGCGATCCTCCCGTTTCGCCGATCATCGCGACGCTCTGGGACATCGGGGAAACAGCATGCATCGCCGCGCAGCGCTCGGGCTGATCGGTCTTGCCGGGCTTGGCGCGGCACTCCGCCCGGCGCGGGCGCAGATGCACCAGAAAACCCTGGTGATGATCGCCGACATCATCGGAACCCCGTGGGCCGATCTGATGGCGAAAGGCCTGCGCCAGGGTGGCCAGGGGTTTTTCGTCAATACCAGCCTGATCGGCCCCGACCGCCCCGACCCGGCGCGCCAAGCCGCGCTGATGCAAGGGCTCATCGATGGCAAGGGCGGCGCCGTCGATGCCATCGCCCTGATGCCGCTCGAGACCACGCGGCTCGCCCCGCTCGCCCAGGCGGCGCGTGACGCCGGGATCCTCGTCCTCACCCTGCAAGGCGGCGCGATCGCGGCGCGCAGCTGGGATGTCGAACCGGTCGATCCCGCCGCCTTCGGCGCGCTGCAAATGCAGGCGCTGGCGCGCGAAATGGGTGGGCAGGGGAAATATGCCGTCTATGTCGGAACCCTTGGGATGCCGTCGCACCGGCTCTGGGCGGACGCCGCCATCGCCCATCAGAAAGCCCATTTCCCGGCGATGGCGCTGGCCGCGCCGCGCTTTCCCGACGGTCTCGAGATCGCCGCCGCCAGCCGCATCACCGAGGACGTGATCGAGGCATTCCCCGATCTCGGCGGGATTCTCGCGTTCGGCGAGAACGGCGCGGTCGGCGCCGGGAAAATCGTCGCCGCGCGCGGGCTCGCGGCGCGGGTCGCGGTCGTCGGCATGGCGCTGCCCTCGCAAGCCCGCGACCTGATTTTGGCGGGCGCGATCCGGCGCGCCTTCTGCTGGAACCCGATCGCGGCCGGCACCGCCATCGCCGCGGTTTGCGGCATGATTTTCACCGGGCACGGCCTCCACACCGGGGTCGAGATTCCGGGCCTCGGCCTCGCCGATATCGACCTCGCGCATCACCTGATCCGCGCCGACCGGGTGATCGAGATCGATCGCGGGAGCCTTCCCGGACTGATCGCGCGCGGGCTTTGAGTAAAAAGCTCTTCTTTTGACTTCCGAAAAAGAAGCAAAAAGACTTTGCTTCCTGTTTTCTCGGAGCGGGCGGTGCCGTAGGCACTGCCCAACGGGTAAAAGTTTTTTCAAAAAAGAACGGCTCTTTCGCCTTCTCCGCCGCCGGCGCGGAGCAGCGAGCCGTCGGGCTGGAGCTGGTAGCCGAGGCGGCGCATGGCGTTGAGCAGGTGGAACGAGGCCTTGAAGGCGAGCACCGGAAGGTGAAGCCGCGGCGCGTCGAGATCGCCGGCGAGCAGCGACACCAGGCCGGCGCGCATGCCGAAACGATCCTGCGGCGCCATGAACATGTCGCGGAGAGCCGGGGTGTTGATCCGCCGGATCAGCCAGTCGAGGCCGTCGAGGGAGCGGCGCATCCGCGCCTCCGCCTGCCGCGCGAGACGCAGCCCGGCGCGCCGGTCGGCGAGCCAGGCGCTCGCGACCCCGGCGCCGAGTTCGGCGCCGCGCATCGCCAGCATGACGCCGCTCGAAAAAATCGGATCGATGAAGGCGAAGGCATCGCCGATCAGGAAATATCCGTCGCCGCCGGCCGCGCGGGCGCGATAGGAATAATTGCCGGTCGCGGTGACCGCGCCCAGCGCCACCGCCGGCGCCATGCGCTGGGCGACGCTCGGGCTGGCCGCGATGCGGGCGCGAAAAAACTCCTCGATATCGGCGCCGCGGCGGCGGAACGCCGCCTGATTGCCGACGAAGCCGACGCTGGTCACGCCGTCGGGGAGCGGGATGAACCAGAACCAGCCGTTTTCGGCGAGATGGATGCTGATATACCCGTGACGCCCGTCGCGATGGCAGGCGACGTTGCGGAAATGACCGAAGATCGCGGCGGTGTTGTTGTGCTTGTGGGCGGTCTTGAGACGCGCGCGGGTGGCGAGGAAGGTATCGCGCCCGGAGGCGTCGAGGACGAAGCGGGGAGCGAAGTGAAGGGTTTCGCCGCCGGCGCCGATGGCGGTGATCTCGGCCGGCGCGCCTTGGGTGAGACGGGCGGCGATCACCCGCGTGTTCTGGATCCCGCGCGCGCCGCGGCGAAGCGCGTTCGCGAACAGGATGGCGTCGAAGGCGGCGCGCGGCACCTGATAGCTGTAATCGGGCCGCGCCGCGCTGTCGCCGGACGCGAACGGGTAGGCGACGGCGCGATGATGGGCGTCGGAGACGAATTCGGCGCCCGGTTTTTTGACCCCGATCGCCGCCACTTGCGCCGCGACGCCCAGCCGCTCCAGCAAGGGGAGATTGGCGGGGAGCAGGGATTCGCCGATATGAAAGCGCGGATGCGCCGCTTTTTCGAGCATGACGACGTCATGGCCGGCCTCGGCGAGCAGCGCCGCGGCGGTGGCGCCGGCCGGACCGCCGCCGATCACCAGAATGTCGCAAGGAACGGACACGGATGGTTTCCCCTTGCAGAATTGCCACCAAAGAGGCGCTCTCTATAGCGCGATCGGGCCCGGCTGCGATATCGCTCTCTCCGAACATGGCAAAAGGTACGGCAAAGGTGGTGGTGGTGATCCCGGCCCGCGAGGAGGCGGGAAGCATCGCCACGATCGTTGCCGGCTGCCTGCCTTTCGCCGCGCGGGTGATCGTCGTCGATGACGGCTCGGCGGATGCGACCGGCGCGCGCGCCGCGGCGGCCGGGGCGCTGGTGCTCCGCCATCCGGCGCGGCGCGGCAAAGGGGCGGCGCTGGAGACCGGCTTCGCCGCCGCCTTGGCCGCCGGCGCCGCGTTCATCGCGACCCTCGATGGCGACGGCCAGCACCGGCCGGAGGATCTGCCGCGCCTGCTCGCCGCGGCACGGCGCGCGCCACACCGCATCGTGATCGGCTCCCGCCGGGCCAGCCGATTGCCCGCGCCGCGCAGCCGGCGGGTCGCCAATCGCGTCGCCGATTTCTGGATCTCCTGGGCCGCGGGCCACCCGATCGCTGACAGCCAGTGCGGTTTTCGTGTCTATCCCGCGACCTTGCTGCGCGCTTTGCCGGCGCGCAGGCGCCGCCCGCGCGGCTTCGCCTTCGAGGCGGCGCTGCTGATCGAGGCGGCGCGGGCCGGCTATCGCACCATTGCCGTCGACGTGCCGGCGCTTTATGGAGGAGCGAGCCAGCGGGCCAGCCATTTCCGCCCGGTGGCGGATGTTACGAAGATTGTCCTGGTGGTCGCCGCCCGGCTGCTTGCCCGCGGGCTTTCGCCGTGGTCGCTATGGCGGGCGCTCACCCTGCCCGAGGAGCATCTCTGATGCCGCCACGCTGTCTGGTTTTGCTCGGCCTTTTGGTCGCCGCCGGCTGCTCGGTGACCACCCCCTATGAGGTGATGGCCGAGCCCTTCGCCACCACCACCGGCACCATCGAGGCGCGCCAGGCGCAGATCCGCCGCGCCGCGACCGGTCTCGGCTGGACCATCACCGAGGATGATCCCGGCCATATGCTCGCCCATAAGGGCGATATCTCGATCCTGGTCGAATACGACCCCACCGGCTTCTCGCTGCATGAGACCAATCCGCCGGAAAATACCGACGAGATCACGCAATGGAACACCGCCGCCGAGGCGCTCGAGAAAAACATCCTCGCGCAGTCGAAAGCGTGAGGATTATACGCTAAATTCACCATGGCCCGGCTAGGTTCGGCGCCGTGTCGGACGGGTTTCGCGTGAGGGGAAGTGCTGCGCATGCGCATCGCGATGATTGGCGGCGGTTATGTCGGGCTGGTCTCGGCGGCGTGTTTCGCTGAATTCGGTGTCGAGGTCTCCGTGGTCGAGGCCGATCCCGGGCGGCTCGCGGCCTTGCATGCCGGGCGCATGCCGATCTATGAGCCCGGGCTCGACGCGCTCGTCGCCGGCAACGTCGCCGCCGGGCGGCTCTCCTTCACCGATGATCTCGCCGCCGCCCTCGCCGGCGCCGAGGCGGTGTTCATCGCCGTCGGCACGCCGAGCCGGCGCGGCGATGGCCATGCCGATCTCACCTATGTCTATGCCGCCGCCGAGCAGGTGGCCCGCGCCTTGACCCGTCCGGCGGTGATCGTCACCAAATCGACGGTGCCGGTCGGCACCGGCCGGCGCATCGCGGCGATCCTCCGCGATGTCCGCCCCGATCTTCCCTGCGCCGTCGCCTCCAACCCGGAATTTCTCCGCGAAGGCAGCGCGATCGCCGATTTCATGCGCCCCGACCGGGTGGTGATCGGCGTCGAGGAGGAGGGGGCGCGCGAGGTGCTGCGCCAACTCTATCGCCCGCTCTACCTGATCGAGACGCCGATCGTCTTCACCAATCTGGAGTCCGCCGAACTCACCAAATACGCCGCCAATGCCTTTCTCGCGATGAAGGTCGCGTTCATCAACGAAATGGCCGATCTCGCCGAGAAGGCCGGCGCCGATGTCCATGACGTCGCGCGCGGGATCGGGCTCGATGGCCGCATCGGGCGGAAATTCCTCCACCCCGGCCCCGGCTTCGGCGGCTCCTGCTTTCCCAAGGACACGCTCGCTTTGGTCCGCATCGCCCAGGACGCCGGCGCGCCGAGCCGGCTGATCGAGACCGTGGTCGCGGTGAACGAGGCGCGCAAGGCGGGGATGGCCGGGCGCGTCATCGCCGCCTGCGGCGGCACGGTGCGCGGCAAGACCATCGCCGTCCTCGGCCTCACCTTCAAGCCCGAAACCGATGACATGCGCGATTCCCCGGCGATCCCGATCGTCTCGCGCCTGGTCGGCGATGGCGCCCATGTCCGGGTCTATGATCCGCAGGGGATGGCGCAGGCGCGAATGATGCTGCCGGACGGCGTGACCTATTGCCCGAACGCGCTCGCCGCCTTGGAGGCGGCGGAGGCGCTGGTGGTGGCGACCGAATGGAACGAGTTCCGCGCCCTCGACCCGGCGCGCCTCGCCGAGACCATGCGCGGGCGGGCGGTGATCGATCTGCGCAATATTTTCGACCCCGCGACGCTGCGCGCGGCGGGCTTTGCCTATCACGGCATCGGCCGGCCGGGCGGTTGAATGTCGGCGCCCGTCGCGCCCTATCCCTACGCCGACGGCTATAACGCGGAGCTTCTGGAGCGCATCCCGCTCTGGGCCGGGTTGGTGCTCGATATCGGCTGCGGCACCGGGGCACTCGGCCTCGCGTTCAAGCAGCGCAATCCCCGCGCCCGGGTTTTCGGCATCGAGGGCGATCCGCGGGCGGCGGCGGTGGCGGCCGGCCGGCTCGATGGCGTGATCACCGGCGATGTCGAGACGGTGGCCCTCCCCGATCGTTTCACCGGCGCCGTCGATTGCCTGATCTATGGCGATGTGCTGGAGCATTTGCGCGACCCCTGGGCGCTGCTTCGCCGCAACGCCTCCCTCCTTTCACCGACCGGTGTGCTGCTCGCCTCGCTGCCCAATGTCGAGCATTGGAGTTTCGCCGCGCGCCTCCTGCAAGGCGGCTGGCGCTACGAGGAGAGCGGCCTCTTTGATCAGACGCATCTGCGCTGGTTCTCCCAGGAAAGCGGCCGCCAGGCCCTCGCCGAGGCCGGCTATGTGCCGCTCGACAGCGTCGGGCGGGTGTTCGAGGGCGAGCGCGGCCAGCGCTTCATCGCCGCCATCGCCCCGGCGCTCGATGCCCTTGGCGTCGATCGCGAGGCGTATGCGCGCCGCGCCCTGCCGCTCCAGCATGTCTGGCGGGCAACGCGCACGCCGCCGGCGCGGCTGCAGATTTTCGCCACCATGCTGGCCCCGGTCGGAGGCGTGAGCCATGTCCGCGTCGTCGAGCCGATGCAGGCGCTGGCCGCCGCACCCGGCGTGCAGGCGCGGCTCACCAATCTCCGTGATTTGCCGCGGCCAGCGCCGGGGGTTCCGCGGATCCTGATCCTCCACCGCCCGGCGCTCCTCGGCGAGACCGGGCTCGCGACGCTGCGCGCGGTGATCGCGGCGGGATTCCTGGTGGTGTGCGAATTCGACGACCACCCCGATTTCATTCCTATCCTGCAACACCCAGAGATGCATAATTTCCGCGCCGTGCATGCGGTGCAGACGACGACGCCGCGGCTGGCCGAGGTGCTGGGCCGCGCCAATCCCGAGGTCGCGGCTTTCCCCAATGCCGTAAGCCAGCTTCCACCGCCGCGGAATTTCGCCGATCCCACGCGCCTTGCGCTATTTTTCGGCGGCATCAACCGCGAGGCCGACTGGCCGGAATTCATGCCGGCGCTGAACGCGGTCGCGGCGGCTGCCGGGGAGCGGCTCCGCTTCGTCGTCGTCCATGACCGCGGGTTTTTCGACGCCTTGGCGACGCCGCACAAGGTGTTCCATCCGATGCTCGACTACCCCGATTATCTCGCGCGCCTCGCCGAGGCCGAGATTTCGTTCATGCCGCTCGGTGATACACCCTTCAATCGCTGCAAATCCGATCTCAAATTCATCGAGGCGGCAGCCCGCAGGGTCGCCGCGCTGGCGAGCGCGACGGTGTATGGCGAGGTCATCGACGCTGGCCGGAACGGCGCGATTTTCCGTAACCCTGACGAATTGCGGACGCTGCTCTCCCGCATGATCGAGACCCCGGTCTGGACGCGCGGCCTCGCCGAGGAAGCGCGCGCGCTGATCGCCGCGCGCCGCATGCTCGCCGATCAAATTCCGCCGCGCATCGCCTGGTATCATGACCTTTGGGCGCGGCGGGCGGCACTCCACGCGGCGCTGATCGCGCGGATCCCGGCCTTCGCCGACCTGCCGCCGCCAGACCCAGCCACGACCTAACAGTGAGACGTTTTTTGGTTCTTTTTTTCAAAAAAGAACGCTTTCTTCCCTACCTTCCCGCCAACACCTCAGGCGATCAGCGGCGCCCGCTCGATGCTGGCGCGCGCCCAGGCGGCGGCCTCGTCCTCGTCGAACAGCTCGGCGAGGTTCTTCATCATCGTCCCGCCCAGCTCCTCGGCATCGACCAGCGTCACCGCGCGGCGGTAATAGCGGGTGACATCGTGGCCGATGCCGATCGCGGTCAATTCCACCGCCCCGGCGCGCTCGATCTCGCGGATCACCTCGCGCAGATGGCGTTCGAGATAATTGCCGGGATTGACCGAGAGCGTGCTGTCATCGACCGGCGCGCCATCGCTGATCACCATCAGGATGCGCCGGTGCTCGGGCCGGACGACGAGGCGGCGATAGGCCCAGAGCAGCGCCTCGCCGTCGATATTCTCCTTGAGCAGGCCTTCCCGCAGCATCAGGCCAAGATTCTTGCGCGCCCGCCGCCATGGCGCGTCGGCGGCCTTGTAGATGATGTGGCGGAGATCGTTGAGCCGGCCGGGATCGCGCGGCTTGCCGTCCGCGATCCAGCGCTCGCGGCTTTGCCCGCCTTTCCAGGCGCGCGTCGTGAAGCCGAGGATCTCGACCTTGACCGCGCAACGCTCCAGCGTGCGGGCGAGGATATCGCCGCACATCGCGGCAACCGTGATCGGCCGGCCGCGCATCGAGCCGGAATTGTCGACCAAAAGCGTCACCACGGTGTCGCGGAACTCGGTCTCGCGCTCGCGCTTGTAGGAGAGCGATTGCAGCGGATTGACGACGACGCGGGCGAGGCGGCCGACATCGAGCATGCCCTCCTCGAGATCGAACTCCCACGCCCGCGTCTGCTGCGCGAGCAGGCGGCGTTGCAGGCGATTGGCGAGCTTGCTGACCACGCCTTGCAGATGCTGGAGCTGCTGGTCGAGCTGCTGGCGCAGCCGCGACAATTCCTCGGCGTCACAGAGCGCCTCGGCGGCGATTTCCTCATCGAAGGCGCGGGTATAGGCGCGATAGCCCGGCTCATGGCGGCCCGATGGCGCGCTCGGCGGTGGGCGCATGCCGCCGGGGCGCTCATCGCCGTCGGCGGCGCCGTCTTTTTCATCGGCGTCGCCGGTTTCCTCCTCGCCCGCCTCGGCATCCGCCGTCTCGTCGCTCGCCCCGGCGAGCTGCTCGGCCTCGCTCTCGGCGTCGCCGGCGGCTTGCGGCGCGTTGTCCTCGGGGCCATCGGAGGCATCCGCGCCCTCGCCGCCGTCCTCGCTCTCGGTCGCTTCCGCCTCGGCCTCGGCGATAGCGAGGGTCGCGAGCAATTTGCGGGCGATGCCGGCAAAGGCGGTCTGATCGTCCTTCGCGCCGGCGAGATCGTCGAACCCGGCCTGCGCCTCGGCGCCCAGCGCCGCGCGCCATTGCCCGAGCACCGCGCGCAGCGTCGCGGGCGCGGCATGGCCCGACATGCGTTCGCGCGCCAGCAGGGCGAGGGCGTTGGCCAGCGGCAATTGCTCGCGCCGGCTGAGGGCCTGGCCGTCGGCGGCGACGCTTTCGACCAGCCGCGCCTCGAGATTGGCGGCGACGCCAGCCATGTGGCGGGCGCCGATCACCTCGACCCGCGCCTGTTCCAGGGCGTCGAACACCTCGCGCGCCTCGCGGCTCGCCGGGCTGCGCGCGCTATGGAGGGCGGCGTCGTGATGGCGGAGCTTGACCGCGAGACTGTCGGCGGCGCCGCGCAGCTTGGCGATTTCCGCCGCCGGCAGGGCGCGCGTCGGCAGCGGCAGGCGCGCCTTTTTCCCGATCAGTCCGGCGGCGCCGGGCTGATAGGCGACATCGACGTCCGGCGCCGCGGCGATGGCGCGCAGGGCCCCCGCGGTCGCGCGCTTGAAGGCTTCGCCGCGGCTGTTATCGGATGACGCGGTCATCGCCGCGGCTCAAATCCCCCGCCGCGGCGCGACGCCGGTCGGCAGTTCGGCGTTGAAACAGCGCTGATAATACTCGGCGACCGTGCCGCGCTCGGCCTCATCGCATTTATTGAGGAAGGTGAGACGGAAGGCGAAACCGACATCGCCGAAAATCTCGGTATTCTCGGCCCAGGTCAGCACCGTGCGCGGCGACATCACGGTCGAGATATCGCCGTTGATGAAGCCGGCGCGGGTGAGATCGGCGAGTGCCACCATGCTCTCGATCCGCGCTTTCGCCGCCCGGTCCTCGGGGTTGATGTCGAGCTTCGCCATCACGATCGCGGTTTCCTGGGCATGCGGCAGGTAATTGAGGGTCGCGACGATGTTCCAGCGATCCATCTGGCCCTGATTGATCTGCTGGGTGCCGTGATAGAGCCCAGTGGTGTCGCCGAGGCCGACGGTGTTCGAGGTCGAAAACAGGCGAAAGGCGCGGTGCGGGCGGATCACCCGGCTCTGGTCGAGGAGGGTGAGCTTGCCCTCGACCTCGAGCACGCGCTGGATCACGAACATCACGTCCGGGCGGCCGGCGTCGTATTCGTCGAATACCAAAGCGCAGGGGTGCTGCAGCGCCCAGGGCAGGATGCCTTCGCGGAACTCGGTCACCTGCTTGCCGTCCTTGAGCACGATCGCATCCTTGCCGATGAGATCGATGCGGCTGATGTGGCTGTCGAGATTGATGCGGATGCACGGCCAATTGAGCCGTGCCGCGACCTGCTCGATATGGGTCGATTTGCCGGTGCCGTGGTAGCCTTGGATCATCACCCGGCGATTGAAGGCGAACCCGGCGAGGATGGCGAGCGTGGTCTCCCGGTCGAACCGATAGGTATCGTCGATATCCGGGACATGCTCGGTGCGGACCGAGAAGGCCGGCACCTCCATGTCGATATCGACCCCGAAGAGATCACCGGCGGCGACCCGTTGGTCGGGCATGTCGATCGCCGAGGTCGGCGTCGTGCTGCGGGCTTCGGCGAGAGCGGCAACCTTGTTCATCGGCCTCGGGATCCTGTCGGTTTCATGAAAAATGACTCTGCCTTCGCGGGCGCGCAAGGCAATCCCTATTCCGCCGCCGCGAGCGCGCCGGCGGCGAGGTGGCCGCGCAGCGTCGCATAGGCGTGGCTGATGCGCTTGAACTGCTCGGCGGCGGCGGGATCGCCGCCATTGGCGTCGGGGTGGTGGCGTTTGGCGAGCTGTTTGTAGCGCTGCTTCACATCCTTGAGGGTGGTCGGCCAGCCGAGATCGAAGAGGGCGAGCGGGCCACGCAGTTCCGCCGGTGCTGCCGCCTCACGCCCTTGCGCCTCGCGCAGGCGGGCGCCGAACGCCCCGAGCGGATCGCGCAGAACCTCCTCGGCGCGGCGCTCATTCCCGCGCGCGCTCGCCGTCCCCCCTTGGGCGCCTTGGCCGAGCGACCAGGTCGGGCGCTGCCAGGAGAGATCGGCGCGCAATTCCGCCTCGATCTGCCCCGGCGACATGCCCTTGTAGTAATCCCAGGAGAGATTGTAGGCGCGCACGTGTTCGAGGCAGAACCACCAGTAATCGCGCAAGCTGCGGCGGGATTTCGGGGCCCGGTATTCGCCCGCCGCCGGGCAGCCGGCGATGTCGCAACTCCGGCCCGGCGCGGCCGGGTCGGGCGCGTAGGCCCGGGCTCGGGAAACGCGTCTCGTCATCATCTCCTAATGTGCCATGCTGGCGGCGCTTGGCAACCACCGCTTGGCAACCGCGCCGGCAAGGCCGATATGGGGGCCATGCAAACCCGCGCCGACCGTATCGAAGCCCATCTCCGCGCCGCATTCGCGCCGGAGATTCTGGCCGTCAGCGATGACAGCGCCCGCCACGTCGGCCATGCCGGGGCACGGCCCGAGGGCGAGACGCATTACCATATCCTGATGGTCACGGGCGGGTTTCGCGGCCAATCCCGCATTGCCCGCTCTCGCGCCGTGCATGCGGCGCTGGCGGCGGAATTTTCAAACGGACTCCACGCCTTGGCGCTGACCTTGCGGACGCCGGAAGAGCACGCCAATCCGGGTTGAGCCGGCTACATGCCGCTCGCGCCGCCCATGCCGCCCGAACCCGCGCCGAGGAACGGGCTCGCATGCAGGCGGCTCGCGCCGCCGGTCGCGGTCCCCTTCATCGAGGCGCCGGCATAGCCGAGACTGCCGGCCCCGCCGCCAGCGACATTGCCACCGACATGCGAGCCATATTGCGCCGCATGGGAGCCGATCATCCCCGTCCCGCCGACGCCGGTATAGGCGGGGAGGCCGGTCATCGCGGTGAAGGGGGAGACGCCCCCCATACTGCCGCCATGGGCATAGCCGCTCATGCCCGGCGAGCCCGAGCGCGCGAAAGCCAGCGCGCTGCCCGCTACCAAGAGACCGATCGCGAGCGAGCCGATTTTGACCATATCCACTTCTCCTTGCGCCTCGCGTCGCGCATTGCCCGCCGCCCGTCAAGCAAAAATCATGTTACCTCGCCGCCGGACTCGCGCCGCCGTCCGGCCGCGGGCAACCCTTCGGGGGATGAAGATCCTTGCTCCCAGCCCATTGCCCGGCGGGATAGCACGGCCAGTTCTTCTGGCCATAGGGGCTCACTTTCGTCGTGCTGCCGCCGGGCCCGCCATAGCCGGCCCAGCCCTGGTCGGTGGTATCGGTCGAGCCGAACGGAAGATCGGTGTCGCCGTGCTGCCCCGGCGCGAGCCCGCCGCCGAACTGCGCCCGCGCCGGCCCCGCGATCCCCGCGATCACCGCGAGCGCCAGCGCCGGCAGGAACCAGGATCTGATTATTTGCATCCGGCCGGGGCGTGGAAATCGGCGCTGCCGGCCCATTGCCCGGCCGGGTAGCAAGGCCAGCTCTTCTTGCCGTAATCGCTGACCTGCATGGTGCTGCCGCCCATGCCGCCGAGGCCAGGCCCGCCCTGGACGGAAGTATCGGTCGAGCCCCAGGGGATTTGCGTATCGGCGAAGCCGGCGCCGGGCTGCAGGCTGCCGCCATGCATGCCGTTGACGTTGGCCGCGCTCATGGTGCCGCGCGAGCCGCCGCTCGCCGCCGCGCTGGCGCTGCCGGTGGCGCCGACCCCGGCGGCGGCACTCCCCGATGAGGCGGCCGCCGAGCCGCCATGATGCCCGCCATGCCCGCCGCCATGCGCCGCGAGCACGGGGCCGGCGCCGAGCGCCAGGATCGCGATCGAGGACACCAGCAATTTACGCATCATCACACATCTCCCTTGAGATCCGGCCTTCAGGACTGGGGATGGCGGGAGCCGGATGGGCTTCCCGCCCAGCCACGTAACGCTTGGTTACAACTTGGGAGCGGGGAGAAGATTCGCCACCCCCAATCCCCGCGAAAAAATCATTTTCCGGTGAGATCGGCACGACTCACGGAATGATATATTGCTGCACCAGCAACAAAATACCGACCAGCAGGGTGAAAACGACACTGTGGAGGAAGGTGCGGGCCAAAACCACGCCCTCCCGCCCCTTGAATTCGGTGGTCGAGACGCCGATCGCGATATTCTGCGGCGAGATCATCTTGCCCATGACGCCGCCCGAGGAATTGGTCGCGGCGATCAGCACCGGATTGAGTTGAAGCTGGTTCGCCGCCACCACCTGGAGATTGCCGAACAGGGCATTCCCCGAGGTGTCGCTGCCCGAAAGAAAGACCGCGACCCAGCCGAGGAAGGGCGAGACCAGCGGGAACAGGAGGCCGAGGGAGGCGACGCCGAGGCCGAGCGTGTAGGTCATGCCGGAATAATTCATCAGATAGGCGAGGCCGACGATGAGGATCACGGTCAGCATCGCGATCCGGATCTGGCGCCAGGTAGCGCCGATCGCCTTGACGAAGCCGCCTGGCCCGATCCCCATCAGCCCTGCCGCGATAATGGCCGAGACCAGGATGGCGGTGCCGGTGCCGAGCGGTTGGAAATCCCAGATCGCGGCATAGGGCGTTTTATAGAGGGTGATGAACACCGCCTTGTCGAGGCCCGGCCAGGCGATTTTCCAATCCCCGATCAGGAACACCTTCAAGATCGTCCAGGCGATGACCACGACCGAGACCAGAACCCAGGGCAGCCACGCCGACCACGGGCTCAGCGTCTCGTGGCGGGCGGAATCGCGGATGGCGCTCGCGATGGCGTAATCCGGATCATGCGCCGGGCGCCAGATCTTGAGGAAGGCGACGGTGACGATGAGCGAGACCAGGGAGGAAAGCACGTCGGTCAGGGCGTAGTTGACGTAGTTCGAGACCACGAACTGGGTGAGCGCGAAACTGCCGCCGGCGACCAGGAGCATCGGCCAGGTCGCGGCGAGCGAGCGCCGCCCGCCATCGAGCGCGATCACATAGAATGGCAGGATGAAGGAAAAGACCGGCAATTGCCGTCCGACCTCCTGCCCGAGCGCGAGGGTGGGCAGGTTGGTCACCGCGCCGAGCACGGTGATGGGAACGCCGAAGCCGCCGAAGGCGACCGGGGTGGTGTTGAAAATCAGCGCATAGGTCAACGCCTCGAGCGGCCGGAAGCCGACCATGATGAGGAGCGAACTCGTGATCGCGACCGGCGTTCCTCCGCCGGCGATGCCCTCGAGCAGGGCGCCGAAACAGAACGCCACCACCACCAGGACGCTGCGGCGGTCATTGGGGAGATGGACGAGGATCCAGTCGCGAAACGCATCGATGCGCCCGGCGGCGACCGAAATATGATAAAGCAAAAGCGCGTTGAAGACGATCCAGATGATCGGCAAGAGGGCGAAAGCGATGCCGCTGGTGACGGCAGCGAAGGCGAGTCCGGCCGGAAATTGCCAGACGCCGATCGCGATCGCGAGGCCGACGATCAACCCGGCGAGCGAGGATTGCCAGGCCGGCCACCGCGCGAGGCCGAGCAAGGCGAGCACGACGGCGATCGGGAGGGCGGCGATCACGAAGGAAAGCGGCAGATTTCCCGCCACCGGCGTCAAGGGCTGGCTGAACATGACCGTCATCCCCCCCAGGCAAGATTTTCTGACTTTTTAGGGCGTCATCCTCGTCTTGTCATGGACATTGCGGCCCCGGAAATTTCGCCCCCGGCAATGATCTTTCGTGGCGTTTCCGGCCTGGTCAGCCCCCTCTTCGGCCAAAAACGGCGGCGTCTCGCGGGACATACGTCATGCCCTGAGACGCCGCCATGCCCGCCGCGTCTCAGGGATGCGGAATGATCCCGGGGATCAAATATTGCTGCACCAGCACCAGAAGGCCGAGCAGCAAAGTGAAAAAGATGCTGTGGATGAAGGTGCGGGCGAAAACCATCCCTTCCTGGCCCTTGAGTTCGGTGGTCGAAACCCCGGTCGCGATGTTCTGCGGCGAGATCATCTTGCCCATGACACCGCCCGAGGAGTTGGTCGCGGCGATCAGCACCGGATTGAGTTGAAGCTGGTTCGCCGCCACCACCTGGAGATTGCCGAACAGGGCATTCCCCGAGGTGTCGCTGCCCGAAAGAAAGACCGCGACCCAGCCGAGGAAGGGCGAGACCAGCGGGAACAGGAGGCCGAGGGAGGCGACGCCGAGGCCGAGCGTGTAGGTCATGCCGGAATAATTCATCAGGAAGGCGAGCCCGACGATGAGGGCGACGGTGAGAATGGCGATCCGGGTCTGGCGCCAGGTATCGCCGATCGCCTTGACGAAGCCGCCGGGCCCGATCCCCATCAGCGCCGAAGCGATCACCGCCGCGAGCAGAATGGCGGTGCCGGTGCCGAGCGGTTGGAAATCCCAGATCGCGCCATAGGGCACCTTGTAGAGGGTGATGAACACCGCCTTGTCGAGGCCCGGCCAGGCGATTTTCCAATCCCCGATCAGGAACACCTTCAAGATCGTCCAGGCGATGACCACGACCGAGACCAGGATCCAGGGCATCCAACCCGCCCACGGGCTCAGCGTCTCATGGCGGGCGCCGTCGCGGATGGCGCTCGCGATGGCGTAATCCGGATCATGCGCCGGGCGCCAGATCTTGAGGAAGGCGACGGTGACGATGAGCGAGACCAGGGAGGAAAGCACGTCGGTCAGGGCGTAGTTGACATAGTTCGAGACCACGAACTGGGTGAGCGCGAAGCTCGCCCCGGCGACCAGGAGCATCGGCCAGAGAGCGGCGAGCGAGCGCCGCCCGCCATAGAGCGCCATGACGTAGAACGGCAGGATGAAGGCAAAAACCGGCAATTGCCGCCCGACCATCTGCCCGAGCGGAACCGCCGGCAGATGCGTCACCGCGCCGAGCACGGTGATGGGGACGCCGAGCGCCCCAAAGGCGACCGGGGCGGTATTGAAAATCAGCGTATAGGTCAACGCCTCGAGCGGCCGGAAGCCAACCATGATGAGGAGCGAACTCGTGATCGCGACCGGGGTTCCGAACCCGGCGATGCCTTCGAGCAGGGCGCCGAAACAGAACGCGACCACCACCAGAACCACCCGGCGGTCATTGGGAAGATGCACCAGAACCCAGTCGCGAAACGCATCGAAGCGCCCGGCGGCAACCGCGAGGTTGTAGAGCAGGAGCGCGGTGAAGACGATCCACATCACCGGCCAGAGCGCGAACACGACCCCGTTGGCGACCGCATCGAGAGCGAGCCCGGCCGGCAATTGCCAGACCCCGATCGCGATCGCGAGGCCGACGATCAACCCGGCGAGCGAGGATTGCCAGGCCGGCCACCGCGCGATGCCGAGCAAGGCGAGCACGACGGCGATCGGCAGTGCTGCGATCACGAAGGAAAGCGGCAAGCTTCCCGCGACCGGCGTCAATAGCTGGTTGAACATGGATATCTTCCCCCCGGACAAGATTCTTATGGCTCTTTAAAGTGTTAGTCACGTCTTGTCACGGGGAGGACGTGGCGTCAGGAATTTCATCCGCGGGTTGTGCTTCGGGAGATCACTCCTCTCTCGCCGGCAAGGCTACTCGGCCGCCAGAACCGCATCCCGCGGCGGGATATACATCGTGCCCTGGCTCTGCGCCATCGCCGCCCGCAGCGCCGGGCCAACCGGCGAGGCGGCGGTCGGCCGGCCGTCATAGCCGACCCAGCCATTGCGCTCGTAATCATAGAGCTTGCAGCGCCTGAGCGTATCGTTGAGCCAGGCGAAGGAGAAGCGCTGATAGACCGCGAGCCCGGGCGAAATGCCGTTGAGCCGTTGCTGGGCCGCATAAAGCTGATGGTAGGGGATGCGCGGCATCACGTGATGCGCCGGATGCTCGCAAATGTGATGGATGAACACCGCGAACCAGCGCGGGAACGCGAGATGGAGCGAAATCTGCTCCATCGGCACGGTTTCCTTGCGGTCCACGGCGCCGTCGAACCAGGGAATATCGGGATGGGTGTGGTGGACGAAGACGGTGAAGGAAAACAGCGTCTGCCAGACATAGAACGGCACCACGAAGCCAAGGATGAGGGCCGTTACCGCGCCGGTCGAGGAATAGAATGGCGCGCAGGCGAGCAGGGTGAGAAATCCGGCGAGATAGACCGCGAGGATCGCGAAATACCGCCATGCCGGGGCCAGGAAGCGGGCCGGGAGCAGCGCGGCGCGGGGGAAGAACCGCACCACCCACCAGCGCTCGATGATGTAGTACGGCGCGAAGCCTAGCCCGAACGGCATGCGATAAAGATGCTCGCGCCAGCGGCGCAAGCGCGGCAGCGCATCATATTCCGCCTTCGAGAGCGGGGTCCACGAATCCCGGTGGCGGCCATTGTTGAACGGGTGGTGGACGTAATGGTGGTCGTAAACCCAGAGCTGGTAATTATAGAGCCCGGGGAGAAAGCCCAAGACGCCGGCCAGGCGGTTCTGCCACGGGCGGCGGAAGAGATTGCCATGCGCCGCGTCATGGGCGAGGGTGCCGAGATTGGCGATCTTGACGCCGGCGAAAATGCTGAGAAGAATTTTCACCGCGAGCCACGGCACGAACAGAACCCCGGCGATGGCGGACAGATAAAGGCCGTAATCGATCAGGAAATCGGCGAGCGCGCGGCCGGGTGCCAGCACCAGGTAGGAGGAGAGGGCGCGGCGCAGCGCCTCGCGCGGCACGTGCTGCGGCTCGGTGGCCGGGGACGTTTCGGCGATGGGAGACGCGGAATCGGCCATCCTAATCCTCCTTCCTCGGTTTTCACGCCCGCCGAACTCCCGTGCCCGCCAAATTCCCGCGCCTGCCGGATTCTCGTGCTCGGACAACGCTGGCTTTCGTGCGAACGTCGGTTTGGCCGGTCGGTTTTATACGACCCTGGCGTGTTTTTCTAACATTATATGCCGCATGAGCCGCCACCCCTGGCCGCGACCGCGTTGCGAAGACCGCGGCAAGCGATTATTTCTCGGGCGGACCCCCTCGGCACGCCGGGGGGAAGAGCACAAGCGAGAGCCATGCGCGTTCTGATCGATCATCGGCGGGGTGGCGCGGTTGCCGCGCCCGGCCCGCGCCACCCCGAGAAAGCCAACCGGCCGGACAACCCGATCGCGCGCAAACCCGCCTGGATCCGGGTCAAGGCGCCGACCCATCCGGTCTATCACCAAACCCGCGCGTTGCTGGCCGAAAACCGCCTGCACACGGTGTGCGAGGAGGCCGCCTGCCCGAATATCGGCGAATGCTGGTCGGTCCGCCACGCCACCATGATGATCATGGGCGATACCTGCACCCGCGCCTGCGGCTTTTGCAATGTCCGCACCGGCCAGCCGGGGCCGCTCGATGGCGATGAGCCGGCGCGGGTCGCGGACGCGATCGTGCGGCTCGGGCTCCGCCATGTCGTCATCACCTCGGTCGATCGCGACGATCTCGCCGATGGCGGCGCGGCGCATTTCGCCGCCGTGATCGGCGCCGTTCGCGCCCGCGCGCCGGACACCACGATCGAGGTGCTGACCCCCGATTTCCTGCGCAAGGGCGCGGCGTGGCGCCTGGTCGCAGCGGCGCGCCCGGATGTCTTCAACCACAATCTCGAAACCGTGCCGAGACTCTATCCCGCGATCCGCCCCGGCGCGCGCTATTACCAGTCGCTCCGCCTGCTCGACCGGGTAAAAACCCATGATCCAGAGATTTTCACCAAATCCGGCCTGATGCTCGGCCTCGGCGAAAGCCGCGCCGAGGTGATGCAGGTGATGGATGATCTGCGCATCGCCGGGGTCGATTTCCTGACCCTCGGCCAGTATCTCCAGCCGACCGTCAAGCACGCCGCCGTCGATCGTTTCGTGCCCCCCGAGGAATTCGCCGAATACGCGGCGCTCGCCCGCGCCCGGGGGTTCGCCATGGTCGCCGCCTCGCCGCTGACCCGGAGTTCCTATCACGCCGACGCCGATTTCGCCGCCCTCCGCGCCGCGCGCGCCGAAAGCCTCGCCGAAGGCCTCGCTGAAGGCCTCGCTGAAGGCCCCGGGGGCTAGCGCGATGCCGACCCATGCCGAGCGCCGGGTGGTCGGCTATCGGCCGGAGCAGATTTTCGATCTCGTCGCCGATATCGGCAAATATCCCGAGTTCCTGCCCTGGTGCCTCGGCGCCCGGGTGCGCGCCCAGAGCGAACGCGAGGTGGTCGCCGACCTCACCATCGGCTTCGGCCCGTTTCGCGAAAGTTTCACCAGCCGCGTCGCCCTCGAGCGGCCGCTTCTCATCCGGGTGCGCTATGAAAACGGCCCCTTCCGCTATCTCAACAACCAATGGCGCTTCGCGCCCGACCCCAGGGGGACGCATGTCGATTTCTTCGTCGATTTCGAATTCCGCTCGCGGCTACTGCAAGCCGCGATCGGCGTCGTGTTCAACGAGGCGGTGCGGCGCATGGTGAACGCCTTCCTCAGGCGCGCCGGCGAGGTCTATGGCCCGCCCGAGCGGCAAACCCCCGCCTCCCCCCTGGTCACGGCGGCGAAAACCTGATGCCCCTCGCGCCCCCCTTGCCCGACCCCGCTTTGCCGCCGGTCAGGGTGAACCTGTTCTCGGACACCCAGTCGCGCCCGAGCCCGGCGATGCGGGCGGCGATGATGGCCGCCGAGGTCGGCGACGAGCAGCGCGGCGAGGATCCGACGATCAACGCCCTCTGCGCCCGCATGGCAGACCTCCTCGGCAAGGAGGCGGCGATGTTCCTGCCGTCGGGCACGATGTGCAACGAGATCGCCATTCTCACCCATTGCCGCCCCGGCGATGAGATTCTCGCCCATGCGATGTCCCATATCGCGACCAGCGAGGGCGGCGCGCCGTGGGCGCTGGCCGGGGCGCGGGTGCTCGGCCTTGCCGGCGCGCGCGGGATGTTCGACGCCGCGACCCTGGAGGCGGCGCTGACCCCGCGCGGGTACCGCTATGCCGCGCCGCAGACCCTGGTTGCCGTCGAGCAGACGGCGAATTTCGGCGGCGGCAGCGTCTGGCCGCAAGCCGCGCTCGCGGTGGTCGCCGATCTCGCCCATCACCGCGGCCTGAAAACCCATATGGACGGGGCGCGGCTCCTCAACGCGGTGGTCGCGAGCGGTGTTTCGGCGGCCGCCATGGCGGCGCCCTTCGATAGCGTCTGGCTCGATTTCACCAAAGGATTGGGCGCGCCGATCGGCGCCGTGCTCGCCGGCGACGCCGCTTTCATCGATGCCGCCTGGCGCTGGAAGCAGCGCCTCGGCGGCGCCTTCCGTCAGGGCGGCATCGCCGCCGCCGGCTGTCTTTACGCGCTCGATCACCACGTCGCGCGGCTCGCCGAGGACCACGCCAACGCCGCCCGTCTCGCCGCCGGTCTCGCCGCCATCGCCGGCCTCGATGTCGAATCGCCGGAGACCAACCTGGTGTTCTTCGAACTCACCACCGGGCTTCCGATCGAGACCCTGGCCGCGCGGCTCCGCGCGCGTGGCGTCCTGATCAGCGTCTTCGGGCGCGGGCGCGGGCGGGCGGGTGTGCATCTCGACGTCACGCTCGCGGACGTCGAGTTCGCGATCGAATCATTTCGCATGGCAGTTGAGGCCGGCTAAGGGCTTGACCGCGGGCGGGCGGAATGATTAGCGATTGCGGGCCGGCGCATGGTGCCGGGCAACATAGATTCGTCGCGAGCGACACCAAGGAGAATAAGCATGAAGCGTTTCGTGGTTGCGTTGGCTGCCGTTCTGCTCCTCGCGGGACCGGCCTTCGCGCAAAGTGACCAGAAGGCCCAGGGCACTCAGCCTCAGACCGACCAGAAGGCCCAGAACGAGCATCATCACAAGATGAAGAAGTCCGCGCACAAGAAGGCGACCAAGAAGGCGGCTCCGGCGGCGAACGCCGCACCGGCGCCGGCTCCGGCGGCGGGTGGCGCGACGCAGAACTGATCGCGCCGCGAGGCCATTGGCGAAACGCCACAGCGAAAGGCCGGGGGGAAATTTTCCCCCGGTTTTTCACTCGGTTTTCCGCATCGAGCGTAGCGCTCGCGTTCAGTTGACGAAATCCTGAAGCAGAATGATCGCTTCCCTCGTCGCGGCCGCCCGGATCTCGTTGCGGCTGCCGAGGAATTTTCGTGACACCGCCCGCGCCTCGCCCGCCCGCGCGAGGCCGAACCAGACCAGCCCCACCGGTTTTTCAGCACTCCCCCCGCCCGGCCCGGCGATGCCGGTGATGGCGAGCGCGATTTCGGCCGCGGCCCGCGCCATCGCCCCCGCCGCCATCGCCCGCGCGACCGCCGCGCTGACCGCGCCCTCGGCCGCGATCAGCGCCGCCGGCACGCCGAGCAATTCCGTTTTCGCCGCGTTCGCATAGGTCACGAACCCGCGCTCGAACACGTCGCTCGCGCCGGCGACGGCGGTGATCAGGGCGGCGACCAGGCCGCCGGTGCAGCTCTCCGCGGTCGCGACACGGAGCCCGCGCGCGCGGAGCAGAGCGACCAGCCCCTCCGCCGCGCGATAGTCGTCCGGATCCGGGATCATCGCCATCCTCCCCACGCGAGCACGAGCCAGAGCACTACCGCCGCTAAGGCGCCGGCGACGAGATCATCGCCCATCACGCCGAGCGCGTCATGGCGGCGGTCGAGCCAGCCGATCGGCCCGGGTTTCCAGATATCGAACAGCCGGAACAGCGCAAATCCGAGCATGATCGGCCACGGCCGGGGTTCCCCGAGCGGCAGCAGCGCGAGAAATTGCCCGGCGATTTCATCGATCACCACCCAGCCCGGATCATCCGCCCCGACCCCGGCGGCGGCGATCGCCCAAACGCCGCTGATCGCCGCCAGAACCACCGCCGCGATCAGCGCCCAAGGCCCAAGCGAGAGCAGCACGGCGCCGAACAGCGCCGCCAGCAGGCTGGCGAAGGTTCCCGCGGCGCGCGGGAAAAACCCGGCGCCGAAGCCGCTCGCGATCGCGCGGGCGATCACCGCCGTCACGGCGCCAGCGGATCCACGAGCGGCTCGCGCCGCTTGGCGCGGTAGACGGCGATATTCTCGCTCACCCGCTCGACGTAATTGCGGGTCTCGCCGAACGGAATGCGCTCGATCCAGTCGAGCATGTCGATGCTCCCGCCGCCGGCCGCGGCGCGCGGGTCGCCATTGACGGAAAGCCAGTTGGCGACGTTGCCCGGCCCGGCATTATAGGCGGCGAGCGCCAGCGGCAAAGCGCCATCGAAGCGCGTCAGCAGCTCGGCGAGATAGGCGGCGCCGAGACGGATATTGAGGCCGGCATCGCGGGTGAGATCGGCGGTCGCGAGCGCAAGACCAAGCTTGCGGGCGACCTGCCGCGCGGTGCCGGGCAGAAGCTGCATCAGCCCGAGGGCGCCGGACGGGCTCACGGCGGCGGCATCGAAACTGCTTTCCTGGCGGATCAGGCCGAGCACCGTCGCCGCCGCCACCGGCTGCGGCGGCACGCTCGCGGCAAGCGGCCAGCCGGAATCGGGCAGCATCTCGCCATCGCGCCCGGCGCGCCGCGCGATCGCGACCGCCGCATCGGGCAGGCCGAAGGAGAGGCCGAGATGGGCGACGAACGCGCGATAGCGCGGCTCGGGCGCAAGCCCCGCGAGATCGGCGAGAAACGGCCGCGCCCGGGTCGCCGCCCCCCAGGCCACCAGCAGCGCGGCGGCGCGGGTGAGATCGCGGCGGGCGAAATCCCGCCCCTCGGCTGGGCTCCAGGCGGGATCGCGGAGGGCCAGAATCCGGGCGCTCAGCCGCGCCGGCGGCCAGCCCAGGGCGATGGCCGCGCGCTGGCCGTAGAACGTCACCGGCCAATGCGCCGCGCGCGCGTATTCGGCCCGCGCGCCGGCGCCATCGCCCCGCGCCGCCGCCGCCCGCGCCAGCCAGTAATGGGCGCGGGCTTGGGTGATCACCGCCGGCGACAGCGCGGCGAGGGCGCGGAAATGCGACTCGGCACGGGCCGGCTGGTGGAGGCTTTCGAGCGCGATGAAGCCGGCGAGGAAAATCGCATCGGCGCGCGCCGCCGGCGACAGCAAAGCCGCGCCAGCGGTGTCATCCTGGAACACGCCATCGACCACGGCATAGGCGGTGTTCGCGTCGCCGCTCGCGAGTGCCTGGCGGGCGAGCTTGTCGCGCTCGCCCCAGAACGCCGCGCCAAGATCACCGGCCGCGCCCGCCGCCGCCACGCCAGACCGCTGCCAGAGCGCCAGCGCCTCGGTGTTGCGCCCGGCGCGCCGGAGCCAGCGCGCCGTCTCGAGAAACACCAGCGGCCACGCCCGCGTCGCCTCCGGGAGGGCGGCGAGCCGGTCTGCGGCGTCCGGCTGATCGGCCCGCAGCGCGAGCACCGCCCGCGCCGCCGCTTGCTGCGCCGGCGTGAGTTCGGGAAATGTGCCGCCGGCGGCCTCGGCACTATGCGCGAGCAGGCGGGTGAAACGCTGCCAGGTCGCCGCCGGGGTGAGCGCAAGCGGCCAGCGCCGCAACAGCGTCGCCGTCGCCACCGGATCGTCGATCCCGGCGCTCCAGGCGAGGGTCGCGGCGCGTAAAGCCGCCGCCTCATCGCCGCTCGCCGCCGCCGCGATCGCGCAGCGGAACCAGGCCATCGGCAGAACCGGCGGGGCGCGCACGCAAAACGCCGCCGCCGCACGGTCGTCGGCGAGCGCGACCAAAGCCTCGTCCCGCCGCCGGGCGAGCAGATCCTGCTGCGGCCAATCCGGGTTGACGGCGATGAAATCGGCGATTTCATCGGCGCCCGGGGCGCCCGGGGCGAGCAGGCGGTAATAGGTGACGAGCTTCCCCGCGATCGGGTCCGCGATCTGCCCGGCCAGCGCCGCGGCGCGCGGCCAGTCATCCCCGCGGATCGCGGCCATGACGTCGTTTGCCGGCGCGCTTGCCGGGCTCTCGGCGCGGAGCGGCGGGGCGATCAGCAGCAGCCAAAGCAGCAGCAGCGAAAGGGGCGAGCGGCGTCTCATCGTCCCCCTATAGCGCGGCACGGCCTTGCGGCGTATCCCTCGCCGGTCGTAGATAACAGCCGAATTTCGCCGCCGGTCGCGAGGGAGGTCGTCATGTTCAAGGGCTCGCTGGTCGCGCTGATCACCCCGATGCGCGCCGATGGCGCGGTGGATGAGGCGGCGTTGGCGCGCTTCGTCGAATGGCAGATCGCCGAAGGGACGGACGGGCTGGTCCCGGTCGGCACCACCGGCGAATCCCCGACCCTCAGCCACACCGAGCACAAGCGGGTGGTCGAGATCGTGCTCGCCGTCGCCAAGGGGCGGGTGCCGGTGATCGCCGGCGCCGGCTCGAACAGCACCGAGGAGGCGACCGATCTCGCGCGGCACGCGAAAGCGGCCGGCGCCGACGGCGTCCTGGTGGTCACGCCCTATTACAACAAGCCGACCCAGGAAGGGCTCTATCTGCATTTCAAGGCGATCGCCGACGCCGTCGATATCCCGCTCCTGATCTACAATATTCCGCCGCGCAGCGTCGTCGATATGAGTGTCGAGACCATGGCCAGGCTGGCGAAACATCCGAATATCGTCGGCGTCAAGGACGCGACCGCCAATCTCGCCCGCCCGCTCCACACCCGCGCCGCTTGCGGGGCGGAATTCTGCCAGCTTTCCGGCGAGGACCACACCGCCCTCGCCTTCCTCGCCGCCGGCGGGCAGGGCTGTATTTCCGTCACCGGCAATGTCGCGCCCAGGCTTTGCGCGACCATGCAGCGCGCCTGGGCGGAGGGGCGGATCGATGCGGCGATGGCGATCCAGGACCGGCTTCTGCCGCTGCATGACGCGCTATTCGTCGAAACCAGCCCGGGGCCGGTGAAATTCGCCGCCTCCCTGCTCGGCTTCTCGGCCGCCCATTGCCGCCTGCCGCTGGCGCCGATCAGCGAGGCCACGGCCAGCCGGGTGCGCGCCGCGATGGCCGGGCTCGGCCTCCTCGCCTGATCGACGCGACGGGGCCGACCCGATGGCGGGCAAGGGCGAGAAGGCCCCACGCATGATCACCACCGGCGTTGCCGCGCAAAACCGCAAGGCGCGGTTCGACTACGCGATCGGCCGCACCGTCGAGGCCGGCATGGTGCTCAAGGGGGCGGAAGTGAAATCGCTCCGCCTCGGCCGCGCGACCCTCACCGAGGCCTGGGCGGGCGAGCGGGAGGGCGAGATCTACCTCTTCAACGCCTATATCCCGGAATATCAGGGCGGGGTGCTGTCACGCTTCGAGCCGCGCGCGCCGCGCAAGCTTTTGCTCAAGCGCAAGGAAATCCGCGAACTCGCCGGCGCGGTCTCGCGCGAGGGGGTGACGCTGGTGCCCTTGCAGATCCATTTCAACGAACGCGGCCGGGCGAAGCTGCTGCTCGGCCTCGGCGAGGGCCGCAAGAAAGCCGACAAGCGCGCCGCCATCGCCGCCCGCGACTGGCAGCGCGACAAAGCACGGATCATGCGCACGCGCGGTTAGAGAAAATTATAAGAATAGATTCTTCTTTTTCTGAAGAAAAAGAAGCAAAAAAGACTTTCCCCCTTGGGCAGTGCCTGTGGCACTGCCCGCCCGAGAAAACGGATAAAGTTTTTTGGTTCTTTTTTTCAAAAAAGAACGATCTTCCCCCGCTCTCCGCCTGCCGCTTGACGGCGGCGGCGGGTTTGGGGATAAGACGATCGCCCGGGCGTGGCGAAGGCCATGCCGGGGTTTCGTTTTTGCGTCATCGGCTTCAGGAAATGGATTTCGCGATGTCCCGCCGCTGCCAGATCACCGGGAAAAGCGTGCTGACCGGCAATAACGTCAGCCACGCCAACAACAAGACCCGCCGCCGGTTCCTGCCCAATCTGCAGGAAACCTCGCTGCTTTCGGACGAACTCGGCGTGCCGGTGACGCTCCGCGTGGCGACGCGGGCGCTCCGCACCATCGAGCATAATGGCGGCATCGATGCGTTCCTGATCGCAACCCCGGCGCGCAAGCTGCCGCCGGAGGCGAGAGTTCTGAAGCGCCGCGTTCTCCGCGCCCAGGCCCGCCGCGCCGAAGCCGCCGCCTGAAGGGTCTCCGCCTCCGGCCCCGACTTCCGGCCCTGAACGCGTTCCCGGCGCGCGCCACCGGTGGCGTGAAGCCTGGATGGCGTTAACCAGGCTTTTGCTTTTCGGGGTTAGTCTCGGGCCATGAGCGAGACTACTCTTGTCTTTTCGCTGGCCTCGTTCCTGCTCGGCGGCTTTGCCGCCGGGATGGCGCTGCTGCGCCCGCTCCGGCGCGCGCGGCAGGCGCGCTGGGCGGCGCGGCAGGCGGCGGATCATGCCGAGGCGCGTTGCGCCGCGCTGACCCGGCTCGTCGCCCTTTCGCTGCACGAACTGCGCCAGACCACGCTTCGCCTCCATGGCCAGGCCCAGGTGCTGGCGGCGGACCACGCCGATTCGGCGGCGCGGCACGGGGCCCCGGCGGCGATCGAGACGCTGAGCCGGACACTGCTCAGCCTCGCCGATGATCTCGACGAGCATCTCCATCCCGCGCGGCACCAGCCCGTCCTCCATGACGAGGCGCTGGCGCTCGGCCCGCTGATCGAGGAGACGGTGGCGACGGTGGTCGCGACGCTCGGGCCGAGCCGGCGGCGATGGCGGATCGCGCCGGAGCTGGCGGGGATCACCCTCCGCGCCGACCGGCGGGCCTTCCGCCAGGTGCTGCTGCGCACGCTGAGCCACGCCGCGCGCGGCTCCGGCCATGGCGACTGGATCGAGATCAGCGCCGAGCCGCATCCGGACGGGCTGGCGCTGATCATCACCGACGAAGGGGCGGGGCTGGTGCATGCCGAGCCGGCGGGGCTGGCGGAACCGCCGAGCCGGGTTGCCGACAGCCGCGGCCTCGGCCTCGGCCTGACCCTGGCGCGGAGCTTGATCGAGGCCCATGGCGGCCGCCTCGCCATCGAATCGAAACCCGAGATCGGCACCCGCGTCACCCTGGATCTGCCCCGCGCCCGCACCCTGGCGTTGCAAGCGGCGGAGGCCTGACCGCACCACGCCGCGGGTGCTAGCGCGTGATGACCGAAGGCGGAATCGCCGTAGGTCTGAATCACGCGATCAAACGAAGATTGAGAGGGGGATGGCCGAGCGAAGGCGATGTCATCCCACTCTAAAATTAATGCGCTTCCGGTAACGCGAAAACCCAGAGCACGGCACCCTCCTCCGGGAGCGGCATGTTCGGCACCAGCGTCGATAGCTCCTGCCCCTGGCCGGAGCCGTTGCCGACCGCGACCGCGACATATTGCCGGCCGCCCACGGCGTAGCTGATCGGGAAACTGTTGACCGCGTTATTGGTGCGGACCTGCCACAGCACTTTGCCCGAGGCGCTATCGAGGGCACGGAAGACGCGATCCCAGGCGCCGGCGAACACCACACCTCCCGCCGTCGGCAGCACCGCGCTGGTGGCCGGGGCGCGAAAGCGGAACGACCAGGCGGTCGAGCGGTCGGCGAGCTTCACCGCGTCGATCCGGCCGATATTGCCGTCGCTCCCGGGGATCAGATTGCGCGCGAAGGTCGCCCGCCCGCCGCCGCCCCGATAGGTTTCGCCGGGCTTGAGCGGGAGCGGCGTCGTATAGGCGCAGAATTCGTTGAGCGGGAGATAGAGCGTCTGCCGCGCCGGATCATACGCCGTCGCCGGCCAGCCGCGGGCGCCGGGATCGGAGGGGCAGTTCATCGTCGTCTGGCCGATATGCGGGATCGCGGCGGCGTTGATCGTCTTGGCGCCGG
Source organism: Pseudomonadota bacterium (assembly GCA_021851785.1). Taxonomy (GTDB): domain Bacteria; phylum Pseudomonadota; class Alphaproteobacteria; order Acetobacterales; family Acetobacteraceae; genus Acidibrevibacterium. The sequence goes on along the minus strand of JAJZBV010000008.1, from coordinate 4,135 downwards.
TCTTGGGGTCGATCGCGTCGATGATGTTCTGCGGCACCGTCTCCTTGGCCCAGAGCCAGGCCCCCGATCCGCGATCGACCGCCTCGATCATGCCGAGCTTGCCGGTGGTGACCACCATGTTGCGCATCACGCCATTGATCGGGAGATCGACCAGAACCTGCTCGAAGGCGTCATCCATGTCCCAGGTGTCGTTGGGGAGGTGCTGGTAATACCATTTCACCTTGCCGGTGGCGACGTCGATCGCGAGCGTCGAGTCCGAGTAAAGCGCCGAATCGGTGATCCCCGGGGCGGATTTCGCGGGCAGGGTGCCGCGCATCTCGGCGATCCAGGGATAGGGTTCGGCGATGCCGAAATAGGCGAGGCCGCGGTCCGGATCGAAGGAGGCGGCGGCCCAGACCGAAAGCCCGAAGCGGTTTTCGAGCGCAACGCCGTTCCAGCTCTCCGCGTTCGGATCGCCGGGGTGGGCGACCGACCAGACCCGCCATTTCTCGGCCCCGGTCTTCGCGTCGTGGCCGGTGATGAAGCAGCCGCCGGGCTGGCCGTTGCCGCAGCCGGTCATGCCCTGGAGCACGACGCCGTTCGCGACCATCGGGCCGCCGGTATAGCGCCAGCCCTGCCGCCAATCCGCGACCTCGTGGTCCCAGACGACTTTGCCGGTGCGGGCATCGAGGGCCACGAGATGGACATCGGAGGTCGCGATGATGAGCTGATCCTCAAACAGCGCCATGTTGCGCTTGGTGAGGTCGTTGCCGCGGGCGTCGGCGAGCGCGTCGGGAAGGTCGCGGCGGTATTCCCAGAGCAGATCACCGGTCGCGGCGTTGAGCGCCTGCACCTTGTCGCCGTAGTTCCAGACATAGAGAATTCCGTCATGGACCAGCGGCGTGGTCTCGGTCGGCCCGCTGGCGAGCGACCAGGTCCAGGCGACGCGCAGATCCTTGACGTTGTCCGGGGTGATCTCCTTGAGCGGGCTGAAGCCGAAACCGTCATAGGTGCGGCGCCACATCAGCCAATCGGCGGGATCGGGATGGCGCAGCAGATCGGCGCTCACCGGGCGCGGCGCGGGGGCGGGCGCCGTCTGCGCCATGGCGCAGACGGCACCGAGGCCGAAAATCAGGGCCAGCGCCAGGGCGCGTCGGAAAGCGCGCCCAAAACCATGCCAGATCATCGTGGGATTGGCCGTCAGGGTCAGAGGAGTTCGCATGGCGCCTGTTTTTTTGCGGATGATCGTCATGAGGAGAGCGAGGGCCGGCCGGCGCGGGATCGGTTCCCGGCGATCGGACGGTCTGGACATCTTTATCCCAGCATATTGAGAGATTTCTTGACACAACGCGAGCCCCGGAACTAGTGGCGCGGCCACCGCCCAGAGGAAGATATTCAGAGGGACAGATGCTAAGGTTTGCTGCCCTGCTCATGGCCCTTTGCTGCGCCAGCCTCGCCGCCGCCGCCGGTGAGCCTGCGGGCGCGCCGCCGCCGATCAACGCGAAAAAACTCTTCGCCCGCCATTGCGGCTGGTGCCATGGCGCGTTCGGGCTTGCCGCCGACAAGGCGCCGCGGCTCGCCGGCACGGCGATGACCGAGGAACAGGTTCGCGCGCGGATCGAGGACGGCGCGCCGGGCGAGATGCCGGGCTTCGCGAACACGCTTTCGACCGAGCAGGTGGAGGCGCTGGCGCGCTACATCAAATCCCTGCCGGCGGCGCCATAACGCGCGCCCCCGCCCCTCAATGCCGCGACGGACGCGGGCCGAGACGGGAGAGAATCAGGCCCAGGCCAATACCCCAGGCGCCATCGACCAGAAGCGAACGGAGCCAGGTCAGCGGCGAGGCGATGCCGCCGGCCATCGGCAGGCCATAGGTGAGCACGATGGTCATGATCTCGGTATAATATCTGAACGGGATCCAGCGTGCCCCGGGCAGGAAATGCTTGACCCCGGACACCACGATCAGGCCCGCGCCGGCGACGATCACGCCGAGGCCGAGGCCCCAAAGCCAGAGCGGCCCGCGCAGCCAGGGCGCCGCGAGCCCGAACACGGCGCCGGCGATCCCGCTCAGCAGGCAGTCATTCGCGACCCGCGGCAAGCCGAACGGAATAACCGGATCCATCGGATAGGGCGCCGGCAGCGCCATCGCGGGCATGGCAAGGAGGTGCAGCGCCTCCCACATCGCCTGCTCGAACGTCAGCACCGCGATGGCGGCGGCGATGAAGCCGAGAAGGGCACGTTTCACCGCCGCTGGCATCGCCTCATCCTCCTCGTCACGGGCCGCCGGGACCGACGCGCGCCGCCTTGCCGCCGAGCCCCGCGAACAGGTCCAGCACCCGGTCGAACCAGGCGCGCAGCGGATCGTCCTCGGTGAGAAGCGGAAAATGGCTGATCACGCGCGGCCATTGCAGGCTGCCGGCGACGATGTAATCGGCATAGCTCGGCTCCGCCCCGCCGAGCCAGGGCTGAGCGCGGAGCACCAGGCGAAGCGGCGTCAGGCTGTGGCGAAAGGCCGGGAGGAGCGCCTCGCGCCCGGCGGCGAGGTCTTCCAGCGTGCCGCCGAGGCGCGCCTCGCGGCTCTGGCGGAAATAGGGCTGGTCGCGCGGATCGAGCGCCGCCCAGATATCGGCGGCGACCATCGGCGCGATCCCGACATGGAGGACGCTATCGGCCCAGGCATTGAGGAAGCGCGCATGGGCGCGCCCGCCGGCGCCGCCGAACAGGCTCGGCCGGTCGGGATGGGCCTCCTCGAGATACGTGGCGATCGCCCAGGAATCGCTGACCGCGCGGCCGCCATCCTCGATCACCGGCACTTTTTCCGCGCCCAGCGCGGCGAGGCGCCCGGTCTCGTGAAACCGCCACGGCCGCGTCTCGACCGCGAGCCCCTTATGCGCCAGGGCGAAGCGGGTTCGCCAGCAATAGGGGCTGAAGCGAAGCGCCGGATCGGCACCGGCGAGGTCGTGCAGGATGATGCTCATGGGCGCAAGCGTGCCGCATCGCCCCGCGCGGGTAAAGCCTCGGCGTGTCCTCCGTGCGGAAAGTCTCGCCTCGCGGCGCGGGTTGCGGAAGTAGCGTTCCGCGTGACCACTTACTCCGTTTGATCAGATAAATCCTTGCCAAACTGAATGCGGCGCATTATACAACTACTTGACAAAAATCTCCTTTTAGTACAATGACCACGAGTCGCATATTCATACACGAAATATAATAAAAATCCGAAAAGATGAATGCAGGAGAGCGGTGAAAATGGCGCCAACCAAACGGGAAATAGAAGAAATCATCGCTGGAACAGTGCGGAAAGAATTGGCTCCATGCGCTGTCAAGGTTCAAGTCAAACAGGAGCGGGATGGTTACGATGATCCTATCATTACAGTTTTTGTTGTGATTCAATCAGAAAATACACCAGATAGGAGCAGAATGCTTGGTTTAATTCGGCGTATTCGCGAGGAATTAAACGCTAATAAAGACAATATTTTGGTGGAGGGCTTTCCTATAGTAAATTTTGTTTCCCAAAAAGACGCAAATGAGCTAGGCCTTGAAGCCGCGTGACCTATTTTGCGTTGCAAAAACTCTGACACAAGCCCAGCGACGCAGGCCGAACGAGGCTTGCTTACGCAGGGCAACTAGCACGACATACTATGCTCTTTTTCATTTTATCGCCGCAGAATGTGCAAATACGATCGCCGGCTCTAACAAGAAAAATAGAAGCAATGAGGCATGGAGACAAGTTTACAGATCTTTAAATCATGGAGATATAAAAAATAGATGCCAAAATAGGGGAATTATGGGTAAATTCCCTAAGGAAATACAGGACTTTACTAATCATTTAATACAAATGCAATCTAAGCGCCATGATGCCGACTATGACCCTTTCAAGAGAAATGTCAAATCATTGGTTACCGCAGACATAGAACTTTCTGAGCAAGCAATAGAAAACTACCGCAAAACCAATACGTCGGATAGGCGCGCCTTCTGCATATGGATAATGTTAAGTAATCGAAATTAAATATTGCCCCTTGGTGCCCCTCTGCGGGTAAAGCCTCGGCGTGTCCTCCGTGCGGAAAGTCTCGCCTCGCGGCGCGGGTTCGGTTAGGATCGCTGCCATGAACATGCTGTTGCCACCGCGGCCCCATCTCGTCATCGAAGTGGTGCATGA
>JAJZBV010000045.1 GCA_021851785.1 Pseudomonadota bacterium | reverse complement strand
CGGCGGAATTATAGGAATCTTTGGTGAGGACGATGGTGTCGCCGGCGACGAGATGATCGAGGGTTGCGGCAAACCCCGTCGCATCGCCGAGCCCGATTATGCCGCTATTGCCGAGGATCAGCGTCTCACCGGCCGCCACCGTGCCGGACAACGTCCAATCCGCCCCGCTCGCCTCGGTGATGGTCTGGAAATTCTGATACTGCGCCCCGCTCCCGCCGATACTGCCGCTGATCGTCCCGGCGCTCGCCGCCGAGGCGAGGGTGATGCTGTTCGTCGTCGTCGTCGTCGCGCTGACATAGCCGACGAATGTCGCCCCCGGATCGAGGATCAGCGAGGCATAGCTGTCACCGGAGAAGTTGACCGCCATGCCGCTCGGGCCTTGCGTGCTCTCGATCGTGCCGGCATTGACCAGGGTCGCGGACGTGGCCACACCGCCCCTGATCGCGACGCCTGAGCTACCCGAGATGACACCGCCCGCCTGGTTGGTGACGCTGGCGGTGACAGCGTTTTCGACTTTGATACCAAAGTTGCTCCCGCTGATGCTGCCGCTATTGACGACGGTGCCTGAGTCGCCCAAGAAGACAACGCCGAAAATGCCGCCGGAAATGCTGCCGCCATTGATGACGGTGCCTGAGGCGGGGCTGGTGGCACCCTCGCCGTTGAACCCAACCCCAGAAAAGCCACCGGAAATGCTGGCGCCCGCCTGGTTGGTGACGCTGCCGCCATCGCGGAGAAAAACGCCATAGGCGAAGTTTCCGCTCGCGGTGATGGTGCCGGCATTGCTCACCACGACGCCGCTCGCGGCCGTGCCGGCATAGATCGCATAGCTGCCGGTGCTGTTGAGCGTTGCCCCCTGATCGATGCTCAAGGTCGCGTTGGCACCGAGGGCGATCCCCAGGCCGCTTACCGTGTTGCTGCCCTCGAGCAGCCAGCTCGCGCCCGCATCCTCGGTGAAACTATTGAAATTGACGAATTCCGAGCCGATCCCGGAGAGCGTGCCGATCTCGACGACGCCCGCGACGCTCGCAGAGGCGAGATCGAGGGTGTTGGAGAGCGTGATGGTCGTGGTGGTGCTATTGGTGGTGGTGGTGTAGGACGCGGTCGCCGCGACGGTGCCGATGAAACTCGCGCCGGGATCGAGGATCAGATCGGCGCTGACGTTGCCGAAGCTGACCGCCGTGCCGCTCGTGCCGGCGGTGCTTTCGATGGTGCCGGCGTTGATCAGGGTTCCGGAGCTGTTGTTGTTGCCGTCGATCTTGACCCCGACGGTGCCGGTGATCGTGCCGGCATTCACCACGGTCGCGGGGTTGCCGGGGTAGGCATTGATGATAGCCCCGTAATGGGTGCCGGAGATGACGCCGCCCGCGGTGTTGGTGACGCTGCCGCTATCATTCATGTAGACGCCGGCCTGAGGAGACAGGCCGCCATATTCGGTCTGGCTAATTCCGCCGCTATTGACGATGGTGCCCGGGGCGCCGCTGACGAAAATACCGCGCACGCCGCCGGAAATGCTGCCGCCCGCCTGGTTGGTGACGCTGCCGCCGTCGAGGATAATCCCTTCAAAGTGGCCGGAAATGCTGCCGCCCGCCTGGTTGGTGACACTGCCGCCATCCGCGAGAACAACGCCAATGCCGTTTCCGCTCGCGATGGTGCCGGCATTGGTGACCGTGACGCCGCTCGTGCTCAGGCCGGCATAAACGGCGCCGCCGCTGCTGACGTTGATCTCGCCCGTTTTGGTAATGTCCAGCGTCTCGCCCGTGCTGAGCACGATCGGCTGCGTGGAATAGGAATTCAGGGTGGTGGCCGCCATGACAAATGCCCCCGCAAGCTCTAACTAAACACGCGCGCGATCTCGAAAACACTCAACCGCAAGAGGCAAACGCTCGCGTCCGGCTTACTTCACGGACGCGAAATCGGAATTTCTCGCGGTATAGTTGTTACGATTCCAGAAACAACTCTAGACGCAATCCTTGGGTCTTTTCAATGGAAATTGCTTCGGGAATGACACGCGTCGGCCTCACGGATGCCAGACGATGCCGACCTGGAGCGGGCCGGCGGATCAGGGCGCGCGGCGCCGCAGCAGCGGCGCCATCGCGGTGGCGAGGGCGAGCTTGGCCGCCTCCGCCGGCAGGAACGGAACCAGGCCGACCGCGACGCTTTTTGCCAGCCCGAAGCTCGGCGCGAGCCAGGCGAGGCCGGAGGTGAAGATCAGCGCGTCGCCAAGCAGCAGCACCGCCGCCGTTCGCGCGATGCCGCCGGCGCCGCCGCGTTCGGCGAGCGCGCCGACCAGGATCGCCGCCGGCAGGAAGCCGAACAGATAGCCCGCGGTCGGCCCCGCGAGATAAGCGATCCCGCCGCCGCCGTGAAACACCGGGAGACCAAGCGCCCCCTCGGCGAGATAGGCGAGCACGATCGTCCCGCCGAGCCGGGCGCCGCCGGCAAGCCCGATCAGCAGCACGACCAGGGTTTGCAAGGACAGCGGCACCGGCCAGAACGGCACCTCGATATGGGCGGAAAGGGCGAGCAGCGCGGTTCCGATCACGATCGCGCCGAGTTGCGCCCGCCAGCCTCGCTTGGCTCGCGTGGCCAAGATCGGGGGCGTGTTCTGGCCAGCCAGCGTTCGGGTCGTCATGTTCGTCGTTCCTTCTGTCCCGCGGCGGTCAGCCGGGAATCTCCAAGACCAGCCCGTCATAAGCCGGCTCGACATGGCCCGGCAAATGGCGCCGGAGCCAGCCCCAATCCATATCGGTGCCCATGTGGGTGAGCACGGTCCGGCGCACCCGGAGCTTCGCCGCCCAGTCCAGCACCCGTTCGAGATGCGCATGCGTCTTGTGCGGCGCGCGCTGGAAACACCCGACCAGCCAGGTATCGACGCCTTCGAGCACCGCGAGCGCCGCCGGATCGAGTGCCACGACATCGGTCGAATAGGCGAAACCTCCTGCGCGAAACCCGAGCGAGGTCACGAAGCCATGATCCTGGAGAAAGACGCGCGCGGCAAATCCCGCCATCTCGACGCTGTCGCCGGGCGCGACGATGCGCGGCGTCAAAACCGGGCGGTAGAAGAAAAGCTTTTCGTCATGCGGCAGGAACGCGTAGTCGAAACGGCGGCGAATTTCGCTGAGCGTCACCTCCATGCCATAGGCCGAAAGCGGGCGATTGGCGATGCGGTTGAGGATGCGCACGTCATCGAGCCCGGTGATGTGATCGGCATGGGCGTGGGTATAGAGAATGGCATCGACGCGGGCGATGCCGTTTTCGAGCATCTGGGCGCGGAGATCGGGGCCGGTATCGACGAGCAGGGTCCGGCCGCCGGCGCAAAGCGCGATGCTGGCGCGAAGCCGGCGGTTGCGTGGCTCGGCGGGATCGCACGCACCCCAATCGCCCCGGCCATCGGCGCCGCCGATCAACGGCACGCCGGCCGAGCCGCCGCAGCCCAGCACCACCACCCGCATCGGCTCCGCCATCATCGCCGTTCAGCCGGTCTTGGTGAATAGCCGGCGGAAATTCGCAACCGTCAGGCAAGCCAGCGCGTCCTGGCTCAGGCCACGGATCTCGGCGAGTTTGCGCGCGGTGTGGACGACGAGGGCCGGCTCATTGCGCTTGCCGCGATGCGGCACCGGCGCGAGATAGGGGGCATCGGTCTCGACCAGCAGCCGCTCGGCCGGAATAGCGCGGGCGATGTCCCGGATCGCCTCCGATTTCGGAAAAGTCAGCATGCCGGAAAAACTGACATAGCCGCCGAGCGCGAGCACGGTTTCGGCGAGATCGCGGCCCGAGCTGAAACAATGCAAAAGAAAGGCGAAAGCGCCGCCCTCTTCACTTTCCTCACGCAGGATCGCGGCGATATCCTCATCGGCGTCGCGCGCGTGGATCACCAGCGGCACGCCGGCCTTGCGCGCGGCGCGGATATGGATGCGGAAACTCTCCTGCTGGCGCGGGCGCGGGGCGCGGTCATAGAAATAATCGAGCCCGGATTCGCCGATCCCGATCACCTTGGGATGGGCGGCCAAAGCCACCAGCGCCGCTTCCTCGGCGAGCGGCGCCTCGGCGACGTGATGCGGATGCACGCCGATGGTGCACCAGAGCTGCGCGTGTGCGGCGGCGAGCGCGATCAGGGCGGGCGCTTGGTCGAGCCGGGTGCTGATGCTGACCATCTCCCCGACCCCGGCCTCGCGCGCGCGCGCCAGCACGGCGGCGAGATCGTCGCCGTGGAAATAATCGAGATGGCAATGCGAATCGATCAGCATTCCCGCTACCCCACCGGCGCGACGAAACGCGGGAAGATGCCGGAAGGCGCCGGCAAATCGACGCCCTCGGGCAGATCCTCGGCCAAAGCGGCAAGATCACGCGCCGAAGCCGGCATCGCGAGCTGATCGAGCAGGCGCGCCATGCTCCCCGGCATGAAGGGCTGCAACACGGTCGCGATGACGCGAAGCGCATCGGCAAGCACGCGCAAGACCACCGCCATGCGCGCCGGATCGGTCTTGCGCAACGCCCACGGCGCCTGATGGTCGATATAGGCATTGGCGGCGCGGACGATTTTCCACACTTCCTCCAGCGCCTCGTGGAAGGCAAGGCGCGCCAGGCGCTCACCAAGCACGCCCGGCAGCGCCGACGCGGCAGCGAGCAGCGCCGCGTCCACCGGCAGCCTCTCGCCGATCGCCGGCCGCCGCCCGTCACAATTGCGGGCGATCAGCGCGAGCGTGCGCTGCGCGAGATTGCCGAGATCATTGGCGAGTTCGCCGTTGAGCCGATTGATCAGGGCGCGGCGGCTGAAATCGCCGTCATTGCCGAACGGCACCTCGCGGAGCAGGAAATAGCGCAGCGGATCGAGGCCGAATTCCGCGACCAACTGGCGCGGATCGATGACGTTGCCGAGCGATTTGCTCATCTTCTCGCCCTCCACCGTCCACCAGCCATGCGAATAGATGCGCTTGGGCGGCGCGATCCCGGCGGCCATCAGCATCGCCGGCCAATAGACGGCGTGAAAGCGCACGATCTCCTTGCCCACGATATGGAGATCGGCCGGCCAGAAGGGCCAGCGCGGATCGGCCTCGTCGGGGAAGCCGGCGGCGGTGATGTAATTGGTCAGGGCATCGAGCCAGACATACATCACATGCGCCGGGTCGTTCGGCACCGGGATGCCCCAGGTGAAGCTGGTGCGGCTCACCGAAAGATCGGCGAGCCCGCCGCGGACGAAGCTCAGCACCTCGTTGCGGCGCGCGACGGGGGCGATGAAATCCGGGTTCTGGTCGTAAAACGCGAGCAATTTTTCCTGCCAGGCGGAGAGGCGGAAGAAATAGGAGGGCTCGCGCACCCATTCCACCGGCGCGCCGGTGGGCGCAAGCCGCGTGCCGTCCGGCTTTTTGACGAGTTCGTCCTCGCCATAGAACGCCTCGTCGCGGACCGCGTACCAGCCCTCGTAATGGCCGAGATAGATCGCGCCATTGGCGACCAGACGCTCCCAGAGGGCGACGCAGGCGCGTTTGTGGCGCGCTTCGGTGGTGCGGATGAAATCGTCGTTGGAGACGCCCATCGCCGCCGCCATGGCGCGGAAATCATCGGCCACGAGGTCGGTGAAGGTCTGGGTGTCGAGCCCGGCCTCGGCCGCCGCTTTTTCCACTTTCTGGCCGTGCTCGTCGGTGCCGGTGAGGAAAAACACCGCGAACCCGTCGAGCCGCCGCCAGCGCGCCAGGACATCGGCGGCGATGGAGGTATAGGCGTGGCCGATATGCGGCGCGCCGTTGACGTAATAGATCGGCGTCGTGAGGTAGAATTTTTTCATGCGGTCGGGCTCATGAGGTCCGGACTCCGGGAAGATTGGCGGCGCGGAACAGCGTCATCAGGGTGGTTTGACGCTTGTCGAGATAAAAACGCCCGGTCTCGTCCTGCAGGCGCCCGATGGCGTGCCATAGCTCCGCCCAGGCTTCAAGGGGGCGGGCGGCGAGCCAGGCGGGCGCCGACCCGCCGCGCCCGGCCTCGCGCAGCGCCCGCGCCAGGGCATCGCGCAGGAGATCGGCGAACACCTCGAAACCGCCCTCCTCGCCGGCGAGCACGCGATCGGCGATCTCATGGGCGCGATCGGGGGTGAGGGCGGGCAATGCCGCCAGCGTCTCGGCGACCAGCCCGGCGAGGCGCAAGCCGTCCTCCTCGGCCAAAGCCAGCGCCCGGCCCGGCGCGCCCTCGGCGAGGGCGGCGAGGCGGGCGCGCTCGGCGGACGCGGTTTCGGGCAAAAGGCGGCCGAGCAGCGCCGCCATCACGGGTGCCGCGAGCGGCGCGAGACGAAGGGTTCGGCAGCGGCTGCGAAGGGTCGGCAAGAGCCGCCCCGGCGCGCTGCACACGAGCAGCAGGATCGCGCGCGGCGGCGGTTCCTCCAGAAGCTTGAGGAGGGCATTGGCGGCGTTGCGGTTCAGCGCCTCGGCGCCGTCCACCACCACCACCCGCCAGCCGCCCTCGGCCGGCGTCAAGCGCAGGAAGCCGCCGAGCACGCGCACGTCCTCGACCAGGATCTCACGGCGCTGACGCTTGCGCTTGTCATCGAAGCCGCGCTCGATGGTGAGGAGATCGGCGTGGCTGCCGGCGGCGACGCGGCGGAACACCGGATGCGCGGGATCGAGCGCCAGCCCCGCCCCCGCGTCGCCACGCGGCGCGCCGCTCGGCGAGGGGGCCCCGGCGAGCAGCCAGCGCGCGAAGCGGAAAGCGAGCGTCGCCTTGCCGATCCCCGCCGGCCCGGCGATGAGCCAGGCATGATGCAGCCGCCCGGCACGCGCCGCCTCGATCAGCGTCGCCTCCGCCGCCTCATGGCCGAGGAGCAGCGGATTGGCGCGCGGCGCGACGACGGCGTCGCTCATAGCGAAAGACCGAGCCGCGCCCGCACGGCGTCGAGAATCCGCCCGGCGACGCGCGTTTCATCCTCGGCCGCCGGGATCAAGAGGCAGCGCTCCGGCGCCTGCGCGGCGAGGGCGCGAAATCCGTCCTGGACGCGGGCGAAAAACGCCGTGCCGAGACGCTCATAGCGGTCCGCCCCGGCGCCGCGCGCCGCCAGCCGCCTCTTACTCTCCGCCGGCGCGAGATCGAGGACGAGAGTGAGATCGGGCGCGAGACCGATCAACCCGGCGAGCGTCGCGATGGCGCCGAGATCGCAACCCAGGCCATAGCCCTGATAGGCGAGCGTCGAATCGGCGAAACGGTCGCAGACGACATGGGTTCCGGCTTCGAGCGCCGGGCGGATCACCCGCGCGACATGCTCGGCGCGGGCGGCGCCATGCAGCAGCGTCTCGGCGAGCGGCGTCCAGGCGAGCGCCGGATCGAGGAGCAAGGCTCGCACCCGCTCCGCTGCCGGCGTGCCACCGGGCTCGCGCGTCGCCAGCACGGGTAGCCCGGCCGCGGCGAAGGCGCCGGCCAGACGCCGCGCCTGGGTCGATTTTCCCGCCCCCTCGCCGCCTTCCAAGGTGATGAACCAGCCGCGCGCCATCCCCCGGCGCCCGCTCAACCGCCGGTCAGGTAATGGGTCAGCACCGCGAGCGCCCGGCTCGGAAGCGCAAGACGCGGCACATCGGCGGCGGCATGGAGCGGCACCTCCATGCTCGGCACGCCCTGGCCCGAAAGCGTGAGCTTGCCGACCACCGCCCCCTTGGCGACCGGGGCGGCGAGCGGCGCGGTGTATTGCGCGCTGAGCTTCGCCTTGCTCTGCCATTGCCGCGGCATCGTCACCACCAGATCGCGCCCGGTGACCAGCGCGACCGAGGGGGTTGCCCCCAGCCAGACCGGAGCGCGGTCGACCGGGTCATCGGCCGCGAACAGGGTCACGTTCTCGAATTCACGGAACGCCCATTCCATCAGCCGCTCCGCCTCCTCGCCGCGCTGATGGGAGGTCTCCATGCCGTTCAGCACCAGGATCACCCGCCGCCCGGCGCGCTCGGTGCTGGCGACGACGCCATAGCCGCCGGCATCGGTATGCCCGGTCTTGAGCCCGTCGGCGATGCCCTTCTGTACCAGCGGGTTGCGATTATATTGCTCTATATTGTTGTATTTGAAAGTTTTCTCTGAATCGTAGTGATAATATTCGGGGAAATTGCGGATCAAGGCGGCGGCCAGCGTCGCGATGTCGCGGCAGGACATGACATGGCCGGGATCGGGAAGCCCGGTGCAATTCTTGAACACCGAGCGGGTGAGGCCGATGTCTTTCGCGCGCTGGTTCATGAGATCGACGAATTGTTCCTCCGACCCGGCGATCGCCTCGGCGAAGACGATGCAGGCATCGTTCCCGGAATCGACGACGACGCCGCGGATCAGATCCTCGACGCGCACGCTGCCCGGGTAGGGGACGAACATTTTCGACCCGCCGGTGCGCCAGGCGCGTTCGCTCACCGGCAGCATCTGATCGATCTGCAAGCGTCCCGCCTTGAGCATGCCATAGACGATATAGATCGTCATCAGCTTGGTCATTGAGGACGGCACCATCGCCACATCGGCATCTTTATCAAGGAGTTCAGCGCCGGTGGTGTAATCGATCGCAAAGGCCCAGCGGGCCGCGGTATCGACCGGGCCGAGCGGCGTCGTCGCCGGGTTGCTCGGCGCGACGGGGGCGGGCGGCGGGGGCGGGGCGTGCTTCGGTTTCGGCGCCGCGGCGAGCGGTCGGGTATCGGCGACGCCCAGCGCGACGCCGGCCATCAGCAAAAAGCGGCGGCTCAACATCACCGGCATCCTTCCCTTCAGGGCCCTTCAGGGCGTCTCAATCACGATCGCGGCGCCGGTGATGCCGGCCTGCAAGACTTTCGTCAGCGTCTGATCGGCCTCGGCGACGGAGGCGAGCGGGCCGACGCGCACGGTATCGCTTTCCTGGCCCTCGACCAGCCGGCGCTCGACCCGGGCCGGCAAGCCGACGAGCTTCGCCTGCTGGCGATAGGCGTATTCGGCGCTGCTGAACGTGCCGCATTCGATATAGAGGCGGCCGGGATCGGGCGGGCCCTGGCTTACGCTCGCCGGCAGATGCAGCGGCACCACGAGCTTGGCGACCGCCAGCGGATCGGCGCCGGAGGCGGTGGCAACGGCGTGCGGGGCGCCCGGCGAAGCCGGGGGGGCACCGCTCGGCGGCGGCAGATCGGCGGCCTCGACGGCATCGCGCGGCGCGGTCGCGATCTGCGCGGCCAGATGCCCCCCCATCTCCTCGGCCAGCGCCATGCTTTGCGTGGACTCGAGATCGACCCGGATCTGGGCCACGCCCGAGGCGGGAAACCCGAGCAATCCGGCGACTTTCGGGGTCACCGAGAGCAGCCGCGCCGGGTTCGCCGGACCACGGTCATTGATCCGCACCATCACCTGGCGCCCGGTTTCGAGATCGGTCACGCGGGCGATCGCCGGCAATTGCAAGGTCGGGTGCGCCACCGCCATCGCGGCGGGGTCATAGCGTTCGCCATCCGTGGTCAGCGGGGCGTGGTCGGCGGGATCGACGCCGGCGAGGCCGCTCGCCTGATAGTGGAACCGCTCCTCGGGATAATACCAGACGCCGCCCGCTTGATAGGGCGTGCCGACGAGGTAATGCGGGCTCTCGATCGGCGGCGCCGCGCCGCCGTGAAACAGCCGCGCGAACAAGGCGCGGAGCGCCGAGAGCCCCGAACTCCCCGACTGGTCGGCGCCGGCCGGGCCACAGCCGGCGAGCAGCACCAATGCCACCAGAGCCACGCGCTTCATTCCCTCACCCTCTCGCTCAACAGACCCACCGCCAGCGCGTAAAAATCGGACGCATTATAGCGCTTTATCACCTGGAAGTTGGATGAGACCAGAAAAGCCTCGCCGGCGGCGGGCAGCTTGAGGCGCGCGCCGGCGTCGGGATCGGCGAAAGCCCCGCCGCCGCGCGGCGCGGCGCCGAGCGCTTGCCACTCCGAAAACCGCCGCTCCCCGGCATGGGCGGCGTCGAGATCGGGCGGGAGGGTGACCGCCACGCCCCACCCCGCGCCGCGCGTCCAGCCATTGCCGGCGAGGTAATGGGCGATGGAGGCGAGGACATCGGCGGTATCGCTCCAGATATCGCAGCCGCCATCGCCGTTGAAATCGACGCCATAGCGCAAATAGGCGCTCGGCATGAATTGCGGCTGGCCCATCGCCCCGGCATAGCTTCCGCGGAGCCGCGCCGGCGCGACCCCGCCCTCGACGACGCGCAAGGCGGCGATCATCTCGCGCTTGAAAAAGGCCGCGCGCCGCCCCTCCCAGGCCAGCGTCGCGAGCGCCTGAAGGGTCGGGAAATCGCCCATGTTGGCGCCGTAATTCGATTCCAGCCCCCAGATCGCGACGATCACCCCGGGCGGCACGCCATAAGCGGTCTCGACATCGCGCAGCAGCGCCGCATTCTGGCGCGCCGCCGCCCGCCCGGCGGCAATGCGCGCCGGCGAAACCCGGCTCGCCCGGTATTGCGCCCAGGTCTGGATAAATTCCGGCTGGCGGCGATCGAGGGCGATGACGCGCGGGTCGGGAGCGAGGCCGGCGAGCGCCCGGTCGAGGGTCGCGCGGCCGATTCCGGCGCGGCCGGCCTCGGCGCGGAAGGCGGCGAGGAAACGCGAAAAATCCGCCGGCGCGGCGACCGCCGGGCGCCCCCGGAGAGCGGGCGCCAAGGCGGGGACGGCGAGCACGAATCGGCGGGAAATCATGCGCCTTCCTCTGCCACAGCGGCGCCCGCTCCGCCATTCCCGTCCGCCCGCTTGGCAAGCGGGGCGGAAATGCGCGACAGTCCGGGGAATGCCAGAAACCGAGGGAACGTGCCATGGGCCTCACCGCTGATCTCTCCCGTTTCACCGCCACGATCCGGCTGGAGAGCCTCACGCCCGCCGTCACCGCCCGCGCCCGGATGCTGACGCTCGATCTCGTCGGCAACATCGTCCGCGCCCGGCATGACGCCGAAAGCACGCCGGCGCTGATCGCCGCCTGCCGCGCGCTCGGCCTCGCCGCCGGCAATGCCGGGGTGTTCGGGGATTCGGCGCGCTACACCCCGGCCGGGGCGGCGCTGCTCAACGGCGCGCTCGGCCATTCGCTCGATTTCGACGACACCCACGCCGCCGGCTCGCTGCATCCCGGCGCCCCGGTGATCCCGGCGGCGCTGGCGGCGGCCGAGATGGCGGGGGCGAGCGGGGCGGAGACGCTGGCGGCGATCATCGCCGGCTACGAAGTCACCTGCCGCATCGCCCTCGCCCTTCCGGCCGGCGCGCATTACGACCGCGGCTTCCACCCCTCCGCGACCTGCGGCGCGTTCGGCGCGGCGGCGGCGGCGTCCCGGGTGTTCGGGCTCGATGCCGAGGGGGTGGCGTCCGCGCTCGGCATCGCCCTCAGCCAGAGCGCCGGCAGCCTGCAATTCCTCGCCAATGGCGCCTGGACCAAGCGGTTTCAGGTCGGCTGGGCGGCGATGGCCGGGCTTGCCGCCGCGACGCTGGCGCGCGAGGGGTTCAAGGGGGCCTCGGAGGCGCTGGAGGGCAAACATGGTTTTCTCGCCGCCTACGCCCCCGCTCCCGACCCGGCGCGAGCCCTCGTCGCGCTCGGCGAAGAGTTCGAGCTGATGCGAACCGCGGTCAAACCCTATCCCTCCTGCCGCTACGGCCATGCCGGGATCGATGCCGCGCTCGCGCTCCGGGCGAAACACGGTTTTAAGGCCGCTGAGATCGACGCCGTGACGCTCGGCCTGCCGCGCGCCGGGATGCTGCTGATCGGGGCCCCGCTGGCGCAGAAGCGCGACCCGCGCAACGTCGTCGATGGCCAGTTCAGCGGCCCCTTCGTGATCGCCTGCGCGCTCGCGCGCGGCGCCATGGGCTGGGACAGCTACCGCCTGCTCGACGACCCCGAGATCCGCGCCCTGATGGCGCGGGTGACGCCGGTCGAGGATCCCGGGATCGAGGCCGAATTTCCACGCTTCATGGCCGGGCGGGTGACGCTTGCGGTCGGCGGGAAGGACTACGCCGAAACCGTGATCATCGCCAGCGGCGAGCCCGAGACTTTCCCGAGCGAGGCCGATGTGCGGGCCAAATTCGCCGGCCTCGCCGATGCCGTGCTCGGGGTGGAGCGGGCCGCGCGTCTGGCGGACGCGGTGCTCGCGATCGACCGCGCCGGCGAGGTCTCCGGCCTCATGCGGCTTGCCTCGCCGCTGATGTCGGCGCGGCTCGCCGGTGACTGACCCCTCCCCCGACCAGAAAGGACGCCCATGATCCACGTCATCGCCATCATCACCGCCAAACCCGGCCAGCGGGCGCAGATTCTGGAGGCGTTCCGCGCCAACATGCCTGCGGTGCGGGCGGAGGCGGGGTGCCTCGAATACGGCCCGGCGATCGACGCCGAGGGGATGGGCCGGATCCAGACCCCGTTCGGCCCCGATACCTTCGCCGTCATCGAGAAATGGGAAAGCCGCGAGGCGCTGGCCGCCCATGCCGCCTCCCCGCACATGGCCGCCTATGCCGCGAAAACCAGGGACTGGATCGAAAGCCGCGTGATCCACGTGCTAGCGCCGGCCTGAGGCGCGCCGACCCGAGCCATGTGCCCGCCGCGCACCCTCGACCCCCCGGCGCGCAACCGCTTCGTCCGCGCCCGCGATGCCCGCCAGGGCGAGATCGCCGAGGATTATGTCGAACTGATCGACGATCTGATCCGCGAGCGCGGGCAAGCGCGGGCGGCCGAGATCGCGCGCGCCCTCGGCGTCTCGCATGTGACGGTGATCCGCACGGTGGCGCGCCTCGCGCGGGACGGGCTGGTGGCGACCGAGCCCTATAGCGCGGTGACGCTGACCGAGGCCGGGCGGGCGCTGGCGCGGCGGGCGCGGGCGCGGCATGAGATCGTCGCCGGGTTTTTGCGGGCGATCGGCGTTGATGAAACCACGGCGCGGGAGGACGCCGAGGGGATGGAACATCACGCTAGCGAGACGACGCTGAAAGCCATGCAAAAAATGATGAAATTTCTCCAGAAAACTGGCAAACTGACCGCGTAGGTTAAACGGGGTCGGGAATGCGGCGCATCGTCTTCGTCGGCAATTGTCAGGCGTATGCGCTGATGGACGCCTTCAATCAGCACATTTCCCCCTATACCGGCGAGCGCGCTTTCCATGTCGCCGCCTATCACGATATCGACGCGGCGAGCCGTGCGGCCTTGGACGGCGCCGATGTCATCGTCAATCTGATTTTCGATTTCGCGCAGCGGGTCAATCTCGCCGATCTCGGCCTCGATAAACCGGTGATCCCGGTGCCCTATGTCAACGGCAATTTCCTCTGGCCCTTTGCCTATGAGGCGCATCCGCGCAATGCGCGGACGGAATTTTTGGAATCGGGCCCCTATCCGATCCAACTCGGTGATGCCTATCTCAACCGGCTGATGCGAGACGGGGTGCCAGCGGAGGAAGCGGCTTCGCGCTATCTCGACCTCGACATCAATCAAAAAGTGAGATTGGATCGTAGATTCGAGATGAATCTGGCGCTGCAACGCCAGCGGGACGAGAAAACCGGCTTCGCGGTCGCCGAGCTGATGGAACGGTATTTCCGCGAGGAGCCGGTTTTCCTCACCCCCGACCATCCCAATGTGCGGATTTTTCTCCATGTGGCGCAGAATTGTTTCGCGCGCCTCGGCGTGCCGGCCCATCTGATCGCCCGCCTCCCCCACATCATCCGCCGCAGTCCCTTTCCCCAGGACCGGCTTCCGGTGCATCCGCGTCTCGCCGCGCATTTCGGCCTCGCCTGGGCGAACGAGGCCACGCGTTACCAATTCTGGCTCGATGGCGATTTCACCTTCGCCGAGTTCATCGCCCGCTATCTCCGCTATGAATGGTGCGAGGATTTTGCCATCGGCCACTATCTCGCGGCGCAGCCGGGGCAGCGGGGCGAGGCGGTCGCGCGGCTGCGCGCCGGGCTCGCCGCCCATCCGGCGGCGGATCGCGCCTGGGCCTTGCTCAGCCATGTTCTCATCGCCGAGGGCGCGCTCCCCGAGGCGCTGGAGGCGGCACGGCAGGCGGTTTCGCGCAACCCGGGTGAGGCCGAGGCTTTTGCCCATCTCGGCAATCTGCTCACCGGCGTAGGCGAGATCGCGGCGGCGAAATCCGCCTATGAACGCGCGGTGGCGCTGGAGCCGGAGCACACACCCTGGCTCCGCTTGCTCGCCGGGCATTGGGAGCGGCAGGGAAAACGGGCGGAGGCCGGGGCGCTGGCGGCGACGCTCGCGCACAAAGACCCGCTCGATTACGAGCTTCATGTCCAGCGCGGCCATCTTCTGGCCGGGCGCGGCGATGCCGCCGGCGCGGTCTCGGCGTTTTCCCACGCCCTCGGCCTCGCCCCGCATATCCCGGGCGGGCGCGCGGCGCGGAGCCATGTGCTCGCCGCGCTGGGTCGGCTTCCAGAAGCGATCGCCGATACCCGCGCGGCGCTGGATGAAGCGCCGGAGGATCGCGATCTTCGCCTTCATCTCGGCAATCTTTTGGCGGCAAGCGGGGACGCGGCGGGCGCGGAAGCGGTGTTTTTGGAGGCGACCCGCGCCAACCCCAATGACGCGGAGGGCTATCGCCGCCTCGCCGGCGTGCTCGCGGCGCAAGGGCGCGAACAGGCGGCGGCGCGGCTAAGGGCAGAGGATACAAATTTGACCGACCATCCGAGTAAAATCGGAACGGATTCGGAAGAAACGTCAAACATCTATACAACCAAAAACAATCCGCCCACGCCAGTGAAATCAGGTATACTTATTTTGTCGTATCCGAATAAAACGCCATCTAAACGCATAACTTTTCTTGGAAACTATCAGATAAGCACACTTTACCACGTGTATAGAGAATTTGTTTTGCCTTATTGCGATGATAAAATTAAATATATAGAAGTTTATAAAAAAATAAACAATGAAGATAAAGGGTTTTTGCTGAAATCAGATATTGTTGTTAGCCAATTATTAGATAATAGACAAGAAACAAATCTTGAAGATTTTAATATAAATGCAAAAATTCATCTTGTGCCTTATGTTACTGGCGTTGGAATTTATTGGCCATTTGGAGGTTTTGCACATCGATTTGCTGAGTCATATAAATATTATCCTCGACATACACCGTATAATGCCGAAACAGGAGATTTTTATTTAAATAAATTAATCAATGAAGGTGTATCATATGACGAAATTACCAGAAGATATATTAACGAAGATTTGAATAAATTGGTTAATTTAGATCGCCGTCTAGAAATTTCTCTCACTACAATTAAAAAACGAGACGAAAAATGTAGATATGACATTTCTGAGTTCATTCGTGATAATTTTGATAAAGAAATTTTATTTTCAAGTCCAGGCCATTTTCGGCGCTCTATTTCGCTGGTTATAATTAATGAACTTTTTGGACGCCTTGAGGTCGAGCCTCGACTCATTGAACGAATAAACCGGCTTTACGCCGGCAATCCGCATGCAGGCAGTGATCTTTTGCCTATTCATCCCCAAGTCGCAAACCATTTTTGTCTAAAATTTATTTCAGAAAATCAACGGTATCGGTACTGGCATGAAGGGCGCTTCACCTTTGCCGAATATATCGCCCGCTATGTGCGCTTTGAATTTAATGAACCTCTGGTCGAAGCAATTATTTTTGCCGGCGATGACAATCATATAGCAGCGATCCCGAAATTCGAGAAAGCGCTCCGAATTTCCCCGCATTCAGGCTATGCTCATAAACTATACAGTCATACGCTTTGGGCGGTTGGCCAACGCCACGAAGCGCTCGCACTTGCCAAAGAAGCGGCAGCCATCCTTGAGGATGATAGCGAAGAATTACCGGTCACTTTATTACATCTCGGCCATTGTTTCGCGGACACCGGCGATCTGGAGGAGGCTGTCAGGGTGGTGCGCCGCGCCCTGAGCATCGCGCCTAATCGCCCTTCTCTCTATCGCGTGCTTTCATCCTTTCTTGATCAACAAGGAAAGCATGAGGAGGCAAACGCGGTGATCGACTCGCTTAGCCAACTCGATCCGCTGGATTACGAGGCTCTGGCCCATCTCGGCCATATGCGTGCGGGACGAGGCGATCTCGAAGGCGCTGCGGGCGCATTCTCACAATCTCTCACCATTAATCCGCGCCAAGCAAGCACCATGGGCGCAATCAGCCATGTTCTCGGCGGACTTCGCCGCTGGGAAGAAGCCGTCGCGATGGCGCGCGGCTCCCTCCAACTCCAGCCAGGAGATATTGGCATGCAAACCCAGCTCGGTGATCTTTTGCTTGCCTCCGGTGATAATGGTGGCGCGGTTAAGGCATTTCGTGCGACATTGGCTGTGGATCCAGAAAACGCCGAACTGCGACATCGGTTGGATTTCGCTCTAGCTCAAGAAAAAGCCGGCCAGGATGCTGCAAGCCTCCCCGGCGCGGAGAAGCGGCGTGAAGGCGAAGCCCTTTTTCACGCAGGAAAATTCGTCGAGGCCGAAGCAGCATTTCGCGCTGCGCTTGCTCTTGATGATAGCGATCCAGAACGGCATTGGTGGCTATCAGCCACGCTCGCACAACAAGAGTGCAAGGCCGAAGCAGCGATCGCGGTTGAAGAGGCGATACGCCGCGCACCTGGCAATGCACGCTATTGGGAGCATCTCGGCCATATGCGCGCGGCCGTGGGAGAATTCAAAGCGGCTGAGCAAGCCTTTCGCCGTGTCTGTGAGATTGATCCCGGACGAGGCGTCGCATTTGGCGCCCTGAGTCATGTGTTACGTGGACTTGGACGAGGTGAGGAAGCCGCAGAGGCGGCCAGGAAGGCTGCGATTTTACGTCCTGACGACGCAGACCTGCATGTTCATCTTGGAGATTTATTGGAGGCCATAGCTGAACACGCCGAAGCTAGCGCGGCTTATCAACGAGCTATAGCCCTTGGTCTTGAGCGAGCAGACATTTTCTACCGCCTTGCAGAGAGCCTGTCTGCCGAAGGCAAATATGAGGAAGCACTGCCATCTGTCCGCAAGGCCCTTGTTCTTTCTCCAAACGATAAGGAATGCCTCCAACTTCTTGCTAATCTCAAATCATTCGGCTTGTCATTGCATCTTAATCCAGTTCGCCACCGTTTGATTAATACGCTTTGGCACGGCCAAGACCCTTTTCGGGGATTCCCGGTTGATCTCTACCAAATTGATACCCAGGGCTGGAATAGCGACCATCCATATCTCTGGGAAGCAATTGAAGATATAAAGCCCGCATGCATTGTCGAAATAGGTGTCTGGAAAGGCGCTTCAACGATAACAATGGCAAAAAAATTAAAAGAAATTAGACAAGACGGCGCAGTTATAGCTGTTGATACCTGGCTCGGCTCGTCAGAACATTGGTTAGAAAAAAAATTGTTTAACCATTTATGTCTTAATAATGGCTACCCTTCTTTATTTCATAAATTTGCTGGGAACATTTTTGAATCTGATGTTCAAGATTTTGTCATCCCATTACCTATGGATTCTCTCAATGCTGCCAGATTATTGAATCTCCGTAAAATACAGCCTGATTTAATTCATATTGATGGTGGACACGATTATCGATCAGTCATAAGCGATTTAGAAGCATGGTGGCCCCTGTTACGCCCAGGTGGAATTTTGATTGGAGATGATTATACCATGGAAGGAGGGTGGGTTGAAGTACGCCAAGCATTTGATGAATTTTTTGGGCGAATTGCGATTTCTTTTATAAATATGAGTGGAAAATGTATGATCCGAAAGCCAGTTAATTTTTGAGTGTGAGACCATATTAAATGGAAAACATATCGAAGAAAATAAAAATACCGCCTTCGTTCCCGATGACTTATATCGATAATGTCTTAGCCCATTACAATAAAAATGAAAAATTAATATTTATTAAAGAACAAAGAAACATTCTAAGAAAAAATAATTATGAAATTTCTTTTATAATAAAGGATCAAATGATTGGCCATTATTTTCATTTTGTAGAAATTTTAATTTCTTTATATTGCGTTTGGAAAGAGTTTTTCCATGATAGAATCGTTAAAAATATTATTTTCGAATATGAGTTGTGGAATAATACAAATCAAACCGGATTACAAAAAATTATCATATCAAAATTGTTTGACAAATCTAGTATTATTGAAGCTAATAATGTGGAAAATATGGAAATTTCCGATTGTATTGTTTTAGATCGATCCATGTCATCATCGTCCATAAATAAATTTTGTGAATTTTGCCTCGGATTTGCATGGAAATTTGCTCCTGAAATGAGGAATGAAATTTTATCTAGCTTTAATTTAGAATGTTATCAGAAAGAAAAAGGCTTCAGAATCGTCTATGTTAAACGTGACCCTCCGAGGCGACTCGTGCCGGAGCTAGAGGAGCAGCTTTTCCAAGCTTTGGTGGAATTTGGTGGCGTAGAAGCCATTGATTTTACTGGAAAAACCATACAAGAGCAGATGGCCATCTCCATGAATGCAGATATAATGATCGGCGTTCATGGGAACGGCCTAACTAATGCCCTGTGGCTCCCTCCACACGGAACATTAATTGAGCTTTTTCCGACCGGCGTTCATCATTACGATTATCAACTAATGTGCGAAATTCTCGGATTGCGCTATTTCGGCCTGGAAGGTGATCTGATTTATCGTGAATCCAGTCGTTTCGGCCCCCCCTACGGTCACGATCCCCACCACAACGTCCCGGTAGAAATACTTAACATAACAGCGATTAAGAACATTGTTGAAAGGATTTTATTTTCCGATTAACATTCTTCAACCCTTTCGCTGTGGAACCGTTCCCATGTCCCTCCCTCGCAAGAGCAAGCCTTTGGAAAAAACACCGTTGGCGATCGAGCGATTTCAGCCACCCGCCTTTCCTTCGTCCTTCCCGCTCACCTATCTCGAAAACGCGGTGATCGCCCCGGCCGGGGAGGGGACGCTCAGCGTCTCGAAAAGCGCCTCGCCGGCGCGGGGCGGGGATGATGGGGCGGTGACCTATGTCATCAAGGATCCGATGGCGCGGCATTACGTCCATTGCCTGGAAACCATCATCTGGATTTACGCCCTGCAACAGGAGTTTTTCCCGCAAAAATCCATCGAAACCCTGTTTTTCGAGGGCATTGACGCGCGCGATCTCGGCCCCGGCAGCCCGCAGGGGCAGATCCTCGATACCCTGTTCGGCGAGGCCGACATCCTCCCCGCCGAGCGCTGCCAGGGGGCGCATGTCCGCCACTGCATCGTCATCGAGCGCGCCGGGGACCGCTCGCCGATTAACAAATTTTGCGAACCAAGCCTCGGGTTTTCCTGGAAATGGGTGCCGCGCATGCAGGCGGAGATCCTGGACGGGCTCGGCATCACGCGCCGGGAGGGCGGGGCGGCGCCGCGCATCGTCTATGCAAGGCAAGAGCCGCCGCGTCACCTTCTCCCCGAGCTTGAAGAGCCGCTGTTGCTCATGCTCGGGCGGTATGGCGAGATCCTGCCCGTCGATCTCGGCGGCAAGCCGCTTCGCGAGCAGATGGAAATCGCCGCCGGCGCGGATATCATGGTCGGCGTCTATGGCGGCAGCCTCGCCAACGCGCTTTGGCTGGCGCCGGGCGCGACCCTGATCGAGATTTTCCCCCCCGGCGTGCATCATTATGACCACCAGATCCTGTGCGAAATGCTGGGCGCGCGCTATTTCGGGCTGGAAGGAGATATCATCCATCGCGATGGCGGCCGCTTCGGCCCGCCCCATGGCCACGAGCCGGAACAGGTCAACGTGCCGATCGAGACACTGAATTTCACCACGCTCGAAGCCATCCTCGCCCGCAACGCCGCCGCCTGACGCCCCTTCCCCCCATCGGAGCCCGCCATGGCCCTCACCCGCAAGCGCATTCTGGTCACCGGCGGCGCCGGATTTCTCGGCTCGCATCTCTGCGAACGGCTGCTCGCCGAAGGAAACGACGTGCTTTCGGTGGATAATTACTTCACCGGGCGCAAGGACAATATCGCCCATCTTCTCGATAATCCGCGCTTCGAGGCGATGCGCCACGATATCTGTTTTCCGCTCTATGTCGAGGTGGACGAGATCTATAACCTCGCCTGCCCGGCTTCCCCGGTGCATTACCAGTTCGACCCGGTGCAGACGACGAAGGTCAGCGTCATCGGCGCGATCAACATGCTCGGGCTCGCCAAGCGGGTCAGGGCAAAGATTTTCCAGGCCTCCACCAGCGAGGTCTATGGCGACCCGAGCGTGCATCCGCAGACAGAGGCGTATCGCGGCAATGTCAACCCGCTCGGCCCGCGCGCCTGCTACGACGAGGGCAAGCGCTGCGCCGAGACGCTGTTTTTCGACTATTTCCGCCAGCACCATTTGCGCATCAAGGTCGCGCGGATTTTCAACACCTATGGCCCGCGCATGCACCCCAATGACGGGCGGGTGGTGTCCAATTTCATCGTCCAGGCGCTGCGCGGGGAGGATATCACCCTGTTCGGCGATGGCGGGCAGACCCGCGCCTTCTGCTTTGTCGATGATCTGATCGAGGGGTTCTTGCGCCTGATGGCGAGCGGGGAGGAGGTGACCGGGCCGATCAATCTCGGCAACCCGCACGAAATCCCGGTGCGCGCGCTTGCCGAGCGGGTGATCGCGCTGACCGGTTCGCGCTCGAACATCGTCTACCGCCCGCTGCCGCAGGACGACCCGATGCAGCGCTGCCCGGACATCACCCGCGCCCGCGCCGTGCTCGGCTGGGAGCCGGGCATCGCCCTCGATGACGGGCTTGCCCGCACCATCGCCTATTTCGAGCGGCTGCTTTCCGAGCGGGGCGGCAAGACTTAACGCTTTTCTTCCCAGAACCGTGCCTTGGGCAGCCAGCGCAGCACGCGCGCCGCGCTTTCATCCATCGCCGCCTCGAAGGTGATGGCGCGGGCGAGATCGCGCCCGGTCTCGCCGATCGCCCGTGCCTCCGCGTCATGGGCGCGGAGCCAGGAGAGAGCGTCGTCAAGATCGGATAAATCGGCCGCCACCGGCACGTAATGCTCCCACGGGCGGAGATCGCCGTAATACCATTGGCGATAGCCGCGCTCGGAATCGACCTTGAGCACACACGAGCCCATCAGAAGGGCGGCGAACAGGGCGCTCCAGGCGTTGGAATGGCCGTCGATGACGATGATGCCTTTGTGGCGCATGAAATCGAGGCGGGGGACCGGCGGGCGGAGGAAATCGGCCTCTTTGATGCGCTCGACCAGATGCGGCTCCGGCACATGCACGATCGATGTCAGCCCGACATCGTAAAACGCGCGAAGCGGCGAGCGGCGCACCTTCTCGCAAAGCGAAAGGCGCTGGAGCCAGCCGAAATCATCGGGCTGGCCCTCCGGCGGGGGGGCAAAGCGACGCAGGCCGGTGGAAGAGCCGCGCCAGAAAATATCCGCCTCGCGCGCCTCCCAGGGCACAAAATGGGCATCGATGTCGCGCCGCAACACCTCATAGCCATGGGATTCGAAGAAATCGGGGTCTGGCACCGGGCACGAGCGCTCATGGCGGGAGGAGAAGGAGATGGTGGGAAATTCGCCGTTGTCGCCGAGTTCGCAGATGAAGGCGGCGCCATCGCCGGCTCCCTGGCGGCGCATCCGCTCGATCAGGTGCAAAATGCCGGCGCTCCGGCGCACCATGGCGGTCACCGAGTAATGCCCGCGCCAGCCCTCATGAAACGAGAGCCGCGCCAGCTCCGGCTCGAAGCGAACCATGCAAAGCTCGGTGTGGATCGGGCGGACATAGTCGAAAATCGAGAAGAAATCATATTCCGCCGGGGTGGTGAGGCCGCTTTCCTGACGATAGCGGGTAAGAATCTCGTTGAATTTGAACTTCATCTCGCTCGGCGAGGCCTGCGCCGCGCGTTCCTCGAGCGCGGTGATGTTTTCACAGAAATACGCGATGTTCTGAAAAAAATCGCCCATGGGTGCCCGTTAATGCGGTCAGAGGAACGTGATCGCCAGCCCCGCGAGACAAAACGGCAGCGGCGTCCAGAGAAAAGCCAGCACCAAGCGCGGGATGCCGACCGAGCCGCCGAACACCGTGACCACGATCAGCGTCAGCGCGACGGCCATCAGACCATAGCGCCAGCGGAGATGAAACGGCAGCCCACGCTTGTCCTCGGCCTCGTCCAATGCC
>JAJZBV010000044.1 GCA_021851785.1 Pseudomonadota bacterium | reverse complement strand
CAGCGCTGGTGGTGCCCGATCTCTATGTCCAGATCGTCCCGCCGCAGAACCTGGTTCTCAACGGTGTTCCGACCGACATCATCGGCGTCGTCGGCACCGCGACCTGGGGGCCGATCAACCAGCCGGCGATCATCGGCACGATGGCCGACTACGTCGCCGCATTCGGCCAGTTGCAGCCGCGCAAATACGATATGGGCACCGAGGTTGCGACCGCGATCCAGCAGGGCGCGCAGAATTTCCGCGGCGTTCGAGTGACCGACGGCACCGATACCGCCGCCCAGCTCGGCCTTTTCTACACCGGAACCAACGGCCCGCTGGTGCTGACCGCGTTCCATACCGGCAGCTTCGGCAATCAGATCACCGGCAGCATCATGCCGGGAAGCCAGGCCGCAACCTGGCAGATCACCTTCAGCCTGCCGGGATTCACGCCGGAAGTGTTCAACAATATCGGCGGCACCGGCGCCGCGTTCTGGCAGAATCTCGTCAACGCCATCAATCTCGGCCAGGGGACGCTGCGTGGTCCGTCGCAGATCGTCGTCGCCTCGCTCGGCAATACCTTGACGATTGCGCCGAGCAGCGAATCCTTCGCCTTCAGCTACGGCACACCTGGCACCGATGGCGCGAGCAATGTCACCACCGCGACGCTGATCGGCCAGAGCACGACACCGCGCGCCGGGATGTACGCGCTCGGCGGGCAGGGCTGCTCGATCGCCGTTCTCGCCGATAGCGACGATCAGACGCAATGGACGACGCAGGCGGCGTTCGGTATCTCGGAGGGGATCTACATGATCCTGACCGGGCCGCAGGGTGACACCATCACCAATGCCGTCGCGACGATCCAGAGCGTCGGTCTCGATAGCTATAGCGCGAAGCTGATGTTCGGTGATTGGATCTGGTGGAATGACCAGACCAACAATCTCCTTCGTCTGGTCTCGCCACAGGGCTTCGTCGCCGGGAGGCTGGCCAATCTTTCGCCCGAGCAATCGAGCCTGAACAAGCCGCTCTATGGTGTCGTCGGCAGCCAGCGTTCCGGCGCTCCCGGCGCGCCGCTCGCCAACACCTATTCCACCGCCGATCTCGAAGCCTTGTTCACCGCCGGCATCGACGTCATCGCCAATCCGCAGCCGGCGGGAAATTTCTGGGGCGTGCGGGCCGGCCACAACACCTCCACCAACCCCGCGAACGACGGTGACAATTATACCAGGCTCACCAACTATCTCGCCGCGACCCTCGCCGCCGGCATGGGGCAATTCGTCGGCGCACCGATCAACGCCGCCCTATTCTCGCAAATCCGCGCGACCCTGCTCTCGTTTTTGCAGGCGATGCTCGGCCAGAGCATGCTCGGCGCGACCGCGAGCGGGAACGCGCCATTCCAGGTGGTATGCGATACCTCCAACAACCCGGCGGCGCGCACCGCGCTCGGCTACGTCCAGGCCGACGTGCAGGTGCAATACATGGCAATCAACGAGAAGTTCATCGTCAATGTCGATGGCGGCCAAACCGTGACCATCCAGAACCAGACCCTGCCGTCCGGGCAGATCGCTTAAGGAGATATTCCCGTGTCGGGCACACAATTTTCCATTGGCAGCGACTGCACGCTGGTCGTCATCGGACCTTCCGGGCAGATCGATCTCACCTATGTCACCGGCTTTGAGAGCCGCCAGCTCACGGCGCAAGTCCGCGTCGATCGTCTCGATGGGGTGCAAATGGGCGCCGAATTGCCGAAGGGCTGGGAGGGCGGTTTCGATCTCGAACGCGGCACCGCCGACGTCGATAATTTCATCGCCGGCGTCGAGGCCGCCTATTACGCCCAAGGGTCGATGCCGACCAGCACCGTCTATCAGTATATTTCCGAAGTCGACGGCTCGGTCTCGACTTTTCAATACAGCAACGTCGTCTTACGGCTCGCCAATGCCGGCTCCTGGCGCGGCGACGCGCCGGTGCGCCAGCGCCTCGAATTCTTCGCCTCCTTCCGCACCCGCGTCTGATGAACGGTCCGCAATCGCGCATCGTCGCCGCGGCCGATACCGCGACGACGGTCACCGACGCGCTCGGGCGCAAGCTCATGCTCCGGCGCATCGGCGCCTTGGAGAAACTGCGTCTGTTCAAAGCGGTCGGGCCGCAGCTCGGGCAGAACGAACCCTATCTCGGGATGGCGCTGCTCGCCTGCGCCGTCGCGGCGATCGATGATCTGCCGCTGCCGGCGCCGGCGAATGAGGGGCAGATCGAGATGGTCGTGCAGAAACTCGGTGACGAGGGCCTCGCCGCCGTCGCCGCCGCGTTTCGCGCCGCCAACGCCGAGAAACAGGCGAACCAGGCCTCGGCAAAAAACTGAGCCGGCACCCCGATCTCATCGATTGTCTCTATCTGGTGCGGAACGGGGTGCCATTCGACGTTGCCTTCAGCCTTCCCGATGATGAGCGTCTCGCCTACGTGGTTGTTCTTGGCACCCTCGAAGGCCGGCGCTTCGACTGGTCCACCCATACCTGGCAGGAGCAAGATCGGTGACCGGAATTGGTGATCTCTCGCGCCGTCTTGCGGCCCTCGATCTCGGCGAACTCAAACGCTCCCTGCTTGCGCGGGCCGCCAATCGCCTGGCCGATGCGGCGCGTCTTCGCGCCGGCGACACAGTACCGATCAGCAGCGAAAGCGATGCGACGCGCGCGGTCATCGCGGCCGGCGGCGAGGAGGCGCGCGGGCGCGAATTCGGCACCAGCGGCGCCCGCCCGCGCCCCTTTCTCGCCCCCAGTGCCGCCGAACTCGGCCCCGAGATCGGCCCCGAAATCGCGGGCGAGATCGCCGCCGAGATCGCCCGCGCCATCGCCGAATTGCCATGAACGACGCCTACACCGCCGGCATCACCCTCACGCTCGACGACGAGGTCTCCCCGGGGATCGCGGCGATCCGCGGTGATCTCGAAAGCCTCAATCAGGCGCTCGGCAAAAGCTTCTCGGAGCTTGCCGATTTGCGCAGCGCGGCGGGCCCGGCGCTGTCCTCGCTCTGGCGCGCGAGTGCCGCCATACGTCCCGCGCAAACCGCCAAGACGCCGGCGGTTGCGCGTGGGGACACGTCTTCCTGGCCGCAAGCCGCACCCATGGCGGCGCACGCCGAGCCGGCGCCGGAATGGCGCGCGGCCGAGCGCCCGGCGCCGGTTCTGCCGGCCCATCCTTTCGCGCCGCCGCCGGCCGAAGCGCCCACCTACAGCGCGGAACAGCGAAATTCGCGGATCGAGGTTCTGCCTTTCGCCTCGGACGCGATCCCGCCCCGCGTTCCCGACCGCGCCGGCGCCCCGATCGCGCCCGTCCCCGCTCGCGCCATCCCCGCGCCGGCGCCGGCGCCCCCGGCGCCGGACGGTCTTGCGCTCGATGATCTCCTCGGTTTGACGCGCAGCATGATCCCGCGCGCGCCCTTCGCGGAGAGTCCCGCGAGCGTCGAGGACGCAGCACCCGAGGGCGGGCGCACGATCGTCATCGGCGCGCCGGCAGCGCCTTTGGAAACCGGCGCCGAGCCGGCGCCTGCGCCGCACACCCGGCCGGCGCCGCAATCCTTCCGCGCCCCAGCCTTCCGCGCCCCGGGTGCGATGGCGCCGCTCTCGCCGCTCTTCGCGGCCGGCCCGCCCGCCGCACCAAGCGGCCCATCGGCTTCGGCGAGCGGCGCCAATTCCGCAATCCGGGGCGATGTTTTTCTCGATGGCGCGCGGGTCGGGCATTGGCTCGGCGAACACATGGCGACGAGTGCGGCACGGCCGCCTTCGGGCTATTCCGGGGTCGATCCGCGCCTTGGCCCGCTCTGGCCGGGAGCGCCGGTCGTTCCCTGACATCTCGCCCATCTAACGCCGCAACACCGGCCGCTCATCGCTTTTCCGCATTTTGCAACGAGGACGCCATGTCCGACGTGACGCTCACGCTCGGCCCGGTGCTTTTTGCCGGGTTCGAGATTCCGCCTTTTCTTTCCTTTGGCGGCGCCCAGCGCCTCGCCGTGCATCGGCTTCCCGGTGGCGCCCGCGTCATCGACGCCATGGGCCGCGACGACGCGACGATCAGTTGGTCCGGCATCTTCACCGGCGCGGCCGCGAGCGAGCGGGTGCTGCTCCTCGACACCTTGCGTGGCGCCGGGCTGACGCTGCCGCTCTCCTGGGACGTGTTCTTCCATTTCGTGGTGATTTCCGAATTCACCGCGGAATATCAGGCAGGATGGTGGATCCCCTATCGCATCGCCTGCACCGTCGTGCAGGACGAGGTGCAGTTCGCCGAAGGCCTGGTCGCGACCCTCAGCGGCCAGGCGAGCAACGATCTCGCCAGCGCCGCCGGCCTCGCGCAAGCGAGCGGCATCGCTTTCACCGGCGCCGAAAATGCGCTCGCGGCGCCGGGCGCGACCACGCTCGGCACCGGTGCCTATCTTGGCGCGCAAAATGCCGTAAGCAGCCTGCAAACCAGCATCGTCGGCGGCATGGGGCAAGCGGCGAGCGCCTTGGCCGGCACCGCGGCGCCGCTGGCCGGCAGCAACGCGCTCGCCGGGGCCAGCGCGCTTTCCGGCGCGACCACGGCCGCCGGAACGCTTGCCGGGCTCGCCGCGGCGCAAGGCTATGTCGGGCGCACCGCGACCAATCTCACCAACGCGAGTTCATGATGCAGACGATCACCATCGCCGGCGGCAATCTGTTTCAGATCGCCGCGCAATATCTCAACGACGCGACGCAATGGATCCGGATCGCGGCCCTCAATGACATCTCGGATCCGATGCTGAGCGGCGTGGTGACGCTGCTCATCCCCGATCCCGATCCCAACGCCACTGGCGGGATCGCGCCGCAATGAGCGGTCTCTTCGGGGATGTCTTTCCCGCCGGCGCCGCGGTCGCGAGCGGCGCCATCGGCACTGGATTGCTCAACGCCGCCGCCGGCGATGGTGCCGCCAGCGGCGGGACGGTGCGCGCCCCGCGGCTTCGCCTGCTGGTCGGCGGCGTCGTCGTGCAAGGTGTTACGGAAGCATTCGTTGCCGCGAACAACCACTACGCCGCCGATCGTTTCACGATCTCGATCGCGCTCGGCGCCGATCCCGTCGCCACCGCTTCGTTCTGGGGCGGACAGGATTTCTTCCTCATCGATCTCCAGGCGGGGTTCGCGCCGGCGACCTCGCCGCTCGGCGCGACCGCCTGGGTCAGCCTCATCCAGGGCGCTGTCGACAGCGTCCAAATCGATGCGCTGCGCCAGACGGTTTTTCTCCAGGGCCGCGATCTGACCGCGGTGTTCATCGAGAGCCGCATCCAGCAGAGCTTCGCGAACCAGACCGCCTCCGACATCGCGACCACGCTCGCCGCCAACCACAACCTGCAAGCGGTGGTGACGCCGACGACGACGCCGGTCGGGCGCTATTACAACAATGAACATGATCGCATCACTCTCGATCAATTCTCCCGCGCGACGACGAAATGGAATCTCCTGGTCTGGCTCGCCGAGCGCGAAGGCTTCGATGTCTTCGTGCAAGGAACGACACTTTATTTCCAGCCCCCGACCCAAACCTCGCTCCCGGCGCTGACGCTTTCCGCCAATCCCGATAGCGCCGGCGGCGCCAACGCCATCGATATCGTCATGGAGCGCGCGCTGACCCTCGCCGGCGATATTGCGGTGACGGTCAAGAGCTGGAGCAGCCGCCAAGGCAGCGCCTTTACCCAGACGGTGACGGCAAGCGGTGTCTCGGGCCTCGCGAGCCAAGGCGCGCGGCCGCAGAGCTACGTCTTCGTGCGCCCCAATCTCACCCCCGATGAAGCGCTGCGCTATGCCACGGCGAAGTTGCAGGAGTTGACGCTGCATGAGCGGGTGGTGATCGCGCGTCTCCCCGGAGAATTGATGCTGACGCCGCGCGACATGATCGCGATCACCGGCACCGGCACCGCCTTCGATCAGCTTTATTACATCGACACCATCGAGCGGGACATTCGCTTCGATGGCGGCTTCACCGAACGCATTCGCGCGAAAAACACCTCGCCGGGCCGGCAGTTCACGCCGCCCGGGAATCTCGTCATCGGCACCACGACGCCGTGAAACCCCGCATCGGAAGACCAGCATGGAACGGTTCCTGAACGCGCTCCGGGCCCATGCCGGCGCGCTCGATCAAGCCATCGCGCAACCGCGCTTCGCGCTCGTCAGCAGCGTCGATCCGACGACCTATACCGCGCGCGTGCTGTTGCAGCCGGAAGGCGTGCTCAGCGGCTGGCTGCCGATCCTGACGTTCTGGGTCGGCAATGGCTGGGGCATGGTGGCACCCCCTTCGCCCGGCGATCAGGTTCTGGTCGTGGCCCACGAGGGCGATGCCGAGCATGGCATCATCGTCGGCGGCGCCTATAGCCTCGCCGCGCCGCCGCCGCAAGCGCCTCTCGGTGAGTTCTGGCTGCTCCATCAGACCGGCAGTTTCGTCAAACTCCTTGCCGACGGCAGCATCGCGGTCAATGCGACCACCCTCAATGTCACCGGCAATCTCGCTGTTTCCGGCACTATCACCGCGACCGGCAATGTCGCCGACGGGCATGGAACGCTCGCCTCGCTGCGCGCCGATTATGACCAGCATACCCATACCGTGACCGGCACCACGACCTCGCCGCCGACCCCGCAAAACTGAAGACCAAGAGGAAATTCCGTTCATGAACGATCTCTTCCAGCAATGGGGGAATGATCTCGCGGTCGACGCGCGCGGCGATCTCGCGCTCGCAAGCGGAGCACTCCGGGTCCAGCAGCAAGTCCTGCGCCGGCTTCTCACCAATCCTGGGGATTATATCTGGCAGCCGCAATACGGCGCCGGGCTCGCGCAATTCGTCGGCCAGCCAGCCAATCCGCTCCAGATCCAGGCGATCATTCGCACCCAATTGGCGAAGGAGAGCGCGGTTGCGCAAACGCCCTCGCCCAGCGTCGAAGTTTCCTACGACACGCTGGGCGCGATCGCCGTGATGATCAGTTACGTCGATGCGGCAAGCGGCCAGACCCAGCTGCTCTCGTTCGGAATCCGGAACCCATCATGACGCTCAATCTACAGAATTTCGCGACCCTCGTACAAAACGCGGCGGCCGCTGTCGCCGGCGCCAGCACGGCTTTGCTCGACCTTTCGGTCGGCTCGGTGCTCCGCGCGGTGCTCGAGGCGAGCAGCTCGGTCGCGCTCTGGCTGCAATGGCTCATCCTCCAGGTGCTGTCGATGACCCGCGCCGCGACCAGCACCGGCGCGGATCTCGACAGTTGGATGGCGGATTACGGCCTGACTCGGCTTCCGGCCATCGCCGCCGCCGGGAGCGTCACCTTCTCGCGCTTCACGCCGAGCAACGCGGCGCTGATCCCGGTCGGCGCCGGGGTCAGAACCGCGGATGGCACGCAGAGTTTCGCGGTGATCGCCGTCACCACCAACCCCGCCTGGAGTGCTTCGCAAAACGGCTATGCCATCGCCGCCGGGGTCGCCTCGGTCAGCGTGCCGGTCATCGCCATCACTTTGGGGACGGCCGGAAATGTGCAGCCGAATACGATAACCTTGCTCGCGACCGCAATTCCCGGCATCGACCAGGTGAGCAACCCGCTCGCCTTCGTCGGGGGCACCAACGCCGAGACCGATGCCGCGTTTCGCGCCCGCTTCGTCAACTACATCAATTCCCGGTCGCTTGCGACCCCGATCGCGGTCGGCAACGCGATCGCCGGCATCCAGCAAGGCCTCACCTATCTTCTTCAGGAAAACATCGATCCCGCCGGCGCCACCCGGATGGGATTTTTCACCGTGACCATCGATGACGGCAGCGGCAATCCGCCGGCGAGCCTGATTGCGACGGTGAGCGCCGCGATCGAGGCGGTGCGCCCCGTGGGATCGAGCTACGCGGTCTTGCCGCCGACCCTGATCGAGGCCGCGATTTCGCTCGACGTGACGCTCGCCGCCGCCGGCTCGCTTGCCACCGTCGCCAGTGAAATCAGCACCGCCATCACCACCTTCGTCGACGCGCTCCCGATCGGCGCGACATTGCCGATCTCGCGTCTCGCGCAACTCGCCTACGATGCCGACCCCACCGTCACCAACGTCACAGCACTCAGCATCAACGGGGTCAATGCCGATCTCGTGCCGCCGGTCACCGGCGTCATCAAGGCGTCCAGTGTGGTGGTGAACTGAGATGGCGACCGGCGATCAGAATGACATGGCGGCACGCATCAAAGCCGTCCTGCCACCGTGGTTTGGCACGCCGAGCCCGATCCTCGCGGCACTTCTCGCCGGCATCGGCGCGATCTGGGCTTTTGTCTATGGGCTGCTCGCCTATGTGACATTGCAGACCCGGATCGCGACCGCGACCGATATCTTTCTCGACATGATTTCGCTCGATTTCTTCGGCGACGACCTGCCGCGCGATCCCGGCGAGAGCGATACCGCGTTTCGTAACCGCATCGACCAGGACATCCTCCGTCCGCGGGCGACGCGCGCCGCGCTCTCGCAAGCGCTCGTCGATCTCACCGGGCGCGCGCCGGTCATCTTCGAGCCCGAGCGGCCGGAAGACACCGGCAGCTACAACCAGGGCGGCGCCGGCTATGGCGCGGCCGGCGGCTGGGGCGATCTCGGCTTGCCGTTTCAGTGTTTCGTCACCGCCTTCCGGCCACAGGAAAACGGCATCGCCAACGTCGCCGGCTGGAACGCCGGCGGCGGCTACGGCATCGGGCCGATCGAATACGCCGATCTGGCGCTCGCCAGTCTCGGCATCAGCGACGGTGACATCGACGCGACCATCGCCGCGGTGATGCCCGCCGCCAGCATCGCCTGGACCCGCATCAGCAACTGACCAACCGGCGCCGCCACCATCGCCGGCAGAGGAGATCCCATGGACCGCAACATCGTCTATCCGGGCGCGATCCCGCTCGACACCGATCTTCTGACCATCAATCGCAACGCCCTCATCGCCCTCGGCTATCTCGTGCAGGCGACACTCGGGAGCAACACCGTCGTCGATGGGCTCGCTTGTGCGCCGACCTCGCCGGCGTCGATGACCATCACCGTCGGTCCAGGCAGCATCACGACACTCACCACCATCGACCCGCTCGCTTATGGGTCGCTGCCCGCCGATAACACCGATCCCTTGGTGAAGATGGGCGTCAACACCACCGCGACGAGCTTCACCCTGACCGCGCCGACCAGCTCCGGCGATTCGATCGCCTATCTCATCGAGGCCGCCTTCCTCGAAAGCGATACCGATCCCGTCGTTCTTCCCTATTACAACGCCGCCAATCCGGCGCAGCCCTATAGCGGGCCATCCAATTCTGGCACGGCGCAGAACACCGCGCGCATCGAGCGCGTGCAGTTGCAGGTGAAATCCGGCGCCCCGGCAACCACCGGCACGCAAACGACGCCGCCGGTCGATAGCGGCTGGGTCGGGCTCTATGTCGTCACCGTCGCTTATGGCGCGACCAGCCTCACCGCCGCGAACATCACGACACTGCCGACCGCGCCGTTCATTCCCTTCAAATTGCCGGCGCTGACGCCTGGCGTTTCGCGCATGACGGCGTTTGGCGAGAGCGGGAGTTGGACGGTGCCGAGCGGGATCTCGCAGGTCCGCGCGCGGGTCTGGGGCGCGGGCGGCGGCGGCGGCGGCGGTGGTGGCGGCGCCGGCGCCGGCGGTTCCGGCGGCGGCTATACCGAGGGGTATTTTCCGGTGACCCCGGGCACCACTATCGCGATCACCATCGGCGTCGGCGGCAGCTCGGGACTGGCCGGCGGCACGACGAGTTTCGGCGCCTTCGCCTCGGCGAGCGGCGGCGCGCCCGGCGGCAGCGGCACCTCGGACGGCTCCGGCATCGCCTCCGCGAGCGGCGGCGCGGGCTCGGGCGGAAGCTTCAACATGCCCGGCCAGTTCGGCCAAAACGGCCTCGTCTTTCCGAGCGGCGGCCTGGTCGGCGGCACCGGCGGCGCGGCCTATACCGGCGCCGCCGCGTTCGGCCCGGCGGGCAGCACGTCCACTAATCTTCCCGGTCTCGACGGCGCTTTTGCCGGTGCCGGCGGCTCCGGCGGGATCGCCGATGCCGCCGGCGGTACCGGCGCCAACGGCCTCGTCATTCTCGAGTGGTGATCAGCAGTTTCGGAGAACGTCATGTCCACGCCCGCAACCCATGTCTGGCAGCCCTCGACCGCGCGCACGGTGGTGCTCGACGGCTTCGTTCCGGTGCCGCGCGGAACGCAACCGACCACGCCGGCCCTGCCGCTCTGGCCGCTCAAGGATCCGAACGATGTGCTCGATTATCAATTCGACATCTCGGCGGCGCTCACCGGCAATCCCGGTGACGGCATCTCGACGCTCACCGTCGCCATCGCGCCCGACAATCCTGGCGATCTGACCTTGAATTCGGCGCTCGCCAATGGCGCCATCGCGGTGCTGTGGCTGGCCGCCGGCCAGTCCGGAACGGTTTACACGGTCACCATCACCATCACCACTTTTTCCGGCCGCAGCCTCGCGCGGAGCGTTCTGCTGCCGGTCTATTCGCTCTCCTCGCTGCCGGTTCTGCCGGACGATCTGATCACCAATACCGGCCTCATCCTCACCGACCAAAACGGCAATCCGATCCTGATCACGAGCACCTGATCATGATGACCATAGACGCCCTGCCGCCGGCGATCTCCGCGGCCGACACCGACGCATTGCCGACCAGCCAGAACGGCATCACCCGCAAGGTTACCCGTGCTCAGCTTCTCGCCGGCGTG
Organism: Pseudomonadota bacterium; assembly: GCA_021851785.1. Classification (GTDB taxonomy): domain Bacteria; phylum Pseudomonadota; class Alphaproteobacteria; order Acetobacterales; family Acetobacteraceae; genus Acidibrevibacterium. The sequence goes on along the minus strand of JAJZBV010000044.1, from coordinate 12,003 downwards.
CAGCCCGCCTTCGCGCTCGCGCCCAACACGCTTCTCGGCAATCCCGGAGCCGAAATCGGCGGCGCGCAGGCGGTCGGGATTGGTAGCAATCTCTCGCTCGCCAACGGCGTTCTGAGCGCGGCGGCGGCGCCGTATTCGGTTCCCTCGCTCGCCGCCGGCAACGCGCCACAGCCCGGCGATCTCGTGCCGCTCGGGCAGAATGGCGGCAATGTCGCGGTCTCTTACGCGAATTTCATGCAGACCATCTCGACGCTGCCGGGGATTTCCGCCTCCGGAATGGTCGCCCTCGCCAATGGCGCGACGGCGAGCCGGACGATCGCGCAATTTCTCGAAGACAGCGTCAGCGTCAAGAGCTTCGGCGCCAAGGGCGACGGCGTCACCGACGACACGGCGGCGATCGATGCGGCGCTTGCCTCCGGCCGGCCGCTGCGCTTCGGCCCGAACACCTATCTTTTGAGCGGGCAATGGACGACCAGCGCCGCAAGCGCGGTGCTCCTCGGCACGCCCGGCCAGACGGTGATCCGGCGCGGCGCGCAGGCGACTGGCGGCGCGTGGATTTCCGTCTCCAGCGCGTCGTTCTTTGCCTCCGGCATCCTCTTTGACGCCAACGCCGCGATCACCACCGATAGCTGGGCGGTCCTGGTGACGCCCAGTTGCACCAAAGCCGTGTTCGAGACTTGCGGCTTCACCGGCGCCGGCGGGCCGACGATGGGCTCTGGTCTCGTCATTCAGGCGTCCGACCCCGAGAGCGTGCAATACGAAATCCGCGATTGTGAAGCCTATGGCAACGCGATCCACGGGATCTGGGTGCAAGCGGTGATGGGTGTGGCGATCACCGGCACGCGCGCCCATGACAATGGTGGCTACGGCATCGTCATCGACTATACCGATCCCGCTTTCATCCAGAAGCTGCATCTCTGCCTCGTCGCCGAGTGCCGCACCTGGAACAACCAGCGCGGCATCTCGATCGGCAATTTCAATCAGAGCAACACCACGCCGCCGCTCTGGGGCAACGCCAATCCCGATGCCCTGGCGATCCTGGTTGCCAACAACATCTGTCACGACAACAGCGATTACGGCATCGCGGTCGCAGGCCAAGCGCTTGCGGTCACCGGCAATATGCTCGTCGATAACGGTGCCAACGGCGCCGGTCTGCTCGCCAATACCGCCTATAGCCTGGTTTGTGGCAATACCATCGTCTGGCTTTCGGGCACCGCACCCTACGGCATCGACAGCGGCGGCGCGATCCATGGCGATATCGTCGGCAATTTCATTTCCGGTGCCGCGATCGGCATCAATCCCGGCGGCAGCCAGAATATGCGGATCTCGCGCAACCGCATCCAGGAGAGCACGCTTTGGGCGATCCAGGTCAACAACGTCGAGACCGATGGCCACGGCAATAATTTTGGCATCGCCTGCAACAATCTCGTGATCACCGATAACTGGATCGGATTTTCCGCAGGTGGCGGCATCGTCCTCCGTGACGGGCCGCAGACTGTCGCAATCGAGCGGAACCGCTTCATGGGGGCGGGTTCGGCGACGATCGCGCAATGCCTGACTGTTGCGACCGATTCCGTTCTCATCTCCGGCAATTCCTGGAATGACACGGCGCTCCTCACCATCAATCCGCTGGTCAGCGGCAGCGGCCCGCAAACCCTCGTCTTTCCCGATATCGCCGATGAAATCATGATCACTTCGGCGGCCGGGCCGGTCGCGACGATGGTGTCCTCGTCGCAATACGCGATGGCCGGCGCGATCGGCTTCGTCGGCGTCGTCGCCGGCGGGACGAACTATACCCGGGCGAGTGTTGCCATCGGCGGGCCCGGCACCGGCGCCGCGGCAACCGCGCTGATCCGCAACGGCGCGATCATCGGCATCGCGCTTTCGGCGCCGGGCAGCGGCTATGGCGCGATCGGGGCGACGGTTCCGGTCACCATCAGCGGTGACGGCACCGGCGCCGCGGCGACCGCCTATGTCTCGGCGCCGCTCGCAACTGGCCGGCGCATCCGCACGCGCTGCAACGAGGCGGTTGTCTTCACCCGCGTCGGGTCGGCGCCGTTTCAGGAAAATTGGACGCTGTTTGATCTGACGGTACCGGCGAACAGCGAGGTCGAGTGGACGGTGACCTATGGCGCGTGGCGCGCCGGCCTCGTGCCGCTCGGTGGCTATTTCGCCTTTCCCGGCGACGGCTCAGTGACGTTCGGCAGTGTCAATGGCGGCGATGTGCGTCTTCATCCCAATGGCGCCGGCGTGCTTCGCATCACCTCCGATGCCGCGCCCGAGGGGGTGATCTCGACCATCGGCACCGGCTCGCCGGAGGGTGTCGTCACCGCGCCGCCCGGTTCCGATTACCGCAATCTCGCCGGCGGCGTCGGCGAAACATTCTGGGTGAAGCAGACCGGAACCGCGGCCACTGGCTGGGTCGCCATCGCCTGAATTCGGCTCCCTTCACGAAAGGCATCGCCATGCCCACCATTCCGCAACTGCCAACCGTCACCTCGGTCAATTCCGATGACGAGCTGCCCTTGCAGCAAAACGGCGTGACCAGTTCGGTTACCGTCGGAACCTTGCTCTCCGGCACCGAGCCCGCGCTCACCGTCCCGACCGGATCCTTGCTCGGGCGCGCGAGCCTTGGCGCCGGCAGCCCCGAGACGATCGCGATCGGCAGCGGCTTGGCCTTCGCCAATGCCACGGTTTCGGCGAATATCGGCACCATTGCCGGAACCGTCGCCGCTGGCAACGATCCGCGCCTGACCGGCGCGCTCCAAAGCGCGAATAATCTCTCCGATCTCGCCAATGCGGCGCTCGCGCGCGGCAATCTCGGCCTCGGTAGCTTGGCTGCACAAAACGCCGCCGCGGTCGCGATCAGCGGCGGCAGCGTCAGCGCGACCGATCTCTCCAACGCGACCGCGATCGCGAGCGCGACCACGGCGGCGCGCACACTCGCCGCGCGCTTCGCCGATCGCCTCAATGTCGATGATTTCGGCCTCGCCCGCAACGGCACCACCGATGATTCGGTCGCTTTCGCCGCCGCCGTGGCCGCCGCGAGCGCCGCCAACAAGGCGCTCCATATTCCCGCCGGCGGCCCGATCCTGCTTGGCGGCGCGGCCCAGATCACGCTCCAGAACGTCACGCTGATCGGCGATGGCGGCACCGATTTCGGCTATCCCTACGGCAGGAACGGCAGCCAGATCTGGATCACCGGCACGGCGCAATCGCCGTTCCTGATCGGCGCCGCGGTGTTGATCGAGCGGCTCTGCTTTTACTACCCGAACCAGTTCGACCAGCCCGGCGGCCCGATCGTCTATCCGCCGCTGTTCCTCGGCATGACCGGGATTTCCGCCGTCGCCGATGTCGTTTTTGCCGACAATCAGGTGACCAACGCCTATGATTTCTTCACCGTCCCGGCCGCGACCACGGTCGGCGATGTGATGTTCACGCGGAACCGCATCTGCGCGCTCAATGTCTGCTTCTCGCTGCCCAATGTCGCTGACATCATCTTCATGTCCGACAATTTCTTCTCCTGGGGCGTATTCCAGGACGAGATGCTGCATTACGGCGGCGGCGCGGCGGCGACGGTCGCGGTCACCCTGACCCTCGCCGCCGGTGTCGCCGCCGGCAGCACGATGCTCCCGGTCAGCAGTGTCACCAATCTGGTGCCCGGCATGCCGCTCAGCGGTAATGCGGCGATCCCCTATAACGCGACCATCGCCGGCATCTCCGGTGATACCATCACCATCACCGTGCCGACCCTGGCCGCGCTCGCCGGCGGGGCGACGTTCCAGGCGATAGAGAACAGCTATTATCTCCGCGAGTACGCGACCACGCGGAGCGTCTGGCTCCTGGTCTCGGGCAACGGCAGCGCGAGCGCGCCATCCTCGACCACGAATAGCGGGCCGATTTCGGTCGGCAACTTCGTCTTCGGCTACCGCACCGCCATTCTCGTCGATGGCGGCACGCTCGCCGGGAATTTCACCGAAACCAATTTCGATTCCATCGGGTCGGTGCTGCGGGTGATCAACAACGGCACCTTGCAGACCACGCATTTCGAGAATTTCAGCGTCTATGGCTATATCGCCGGTGATACCTCGGCGCCCCTGCCGCTGTTCCTGATCGACAATCCGGCGCCGAATGCCGTCGAATCCGCCTCCGGTGCCAATCTCATGCTGACCGTCGCCAACATGGAGGTCGGCTTCTGCGAGGGCATGATATTCGACATCAAGGGTGATCATGTCTATGAAATTCGCGTCACCGACAGCAAGCTCACGCGGTACGCCCATAACGGCGTGATCTCGCCACAACCCGCTTTGCGGATCGACGCGCCCAATGCCCGGCTTTCGCTCATCGGCAACGAAATACTGCCCCAGGATGGCGGGGTTGGCGTGCAGATCAGCGCCATTCTCGCGGCCACCATCGTCGGCAATTGCTTTTCCGGCTGCAACCTGCCGCTCGACATCGAAACCGGCGCCGGATTCCTGACCCTCGCCGGGAACACCTCCGTCGGCACCAATGGCGCGAGCGCGATCGCAACCAGCCTGCTCGCAGCCAGCGCGGTCAGCGTTGCCGGGACGGCCACGGCTGGCGATGTTCTGACGCTGACCGTCTCCGGGAGCGCGCTCATCGGCGGCCCGGTCGCGGCGAGCTACACGGTCGCAAGCGGTGATACCGCGGCGAGCGCAACACTCGGCCTCGCGAACGCGCTCACCTCGGCGATCACCATCGTGCCAGCAACCATTCTTACGACGGCCCCTTCCGGCGCAACCACGCTCACCCTTTATGACGCGAGCGCGCTCGCCGTCGGCATGGTCGCCTATGGCAATACGGCTATCCCCGCCGCGACGCGGATCACCGCGATTTCCGGCAATACCGTGACGCTGAGCGCGGCGATTACCGCCGAGATCGCGTTCAACGGCGCGGTGACGTTCGCAAGCCCGCTCGCCGTGCTCTCCGGAAGCTTTGCGCCGGCCTCAGGGGTTTTTGTTACCGTGCATCCCGGCACGGCGACGCTCGTGCTCTACGCGCCGGGCGCGGCCGGGCTTTCTTTCGCCGCGACGACCTCGAGCGGGGCGAGCGAGACCCTCACCATCGCCGCGCTCGCGACCAATGCCGCCGGCAATATCCATGATGTCGGCAATGGCTGGGACAAGCCGAGCTATGCCTATGCGCCGGCGCAAAATGGCGTCGTTGCCGGCGCGGTCAACGGGCTTCGCCTGTTCGGCGCGGTGAGCGGCGCGCCGGCCGGACTCGCGAGCGCCGGGAGCGATGCCGCGGTCGATCTCGAGGTCGCGACGCAAGGCAATGGCATCCTGCATTTCTCGGCGAATGGCAACGATGTCATGCGTCTCGTCTCGACCAGCGGATTTGCGAATTACCTGACGCTGTCTCCGGGAAGTGCTGGCGCGCCGGCCGGTATCAGCAGCGCCGGCGCGCTCGGCGCCAACGGTGTCACGCTCGCCGGCGCCGGCGATGGCGCGGTCTCGCTCGGTTCCGCCGGCGCGAGCGGTTCGCCGGTGGCCCTCCTCGGGGCCCGCGCCGAGCAATCTTACAGCTATCAAACCCCGGCGAGTGGCGCCGCGATCACGGTTCCGAATAATTGCTCGCTGTTACAGATCGCCGGCTCGGCCGCGCTCGCTGCTCTCAGCGTGACGCTGCCGGCGGCGCCGATCGACGGTCAGGAAGTGACCCTCGCGACCCTTCCCGCCATCACCGCGCTCACCCTTGCCGCCAATAGCGGACAGACCCTTGCCGGCGCCGCGACGGCGATGCCGGCGAACAGCGCCATCCGCTTCATTTTTTTCGCGACCGGCTCGCTTTGGGCGCGCCTGCAATAGGAAGTTCACACCATGGCCCTCTCCAAATCGCTCGATCCCGATCATACCGGCGCGCCGGCGCAATATTGGCGCATTCTGCATCGGCAGGATTTTCTTGATGCCAAACGCATCGAGATCACCCTCGCCGGCTATCTCTCCGAGGCCGCCCGGCGCGCGGGGTGCAACCCGCTCGGCACGCCGCGGCGCTATACGCTGACGTTCGCCGATTTCCCGAAAGCGACGGACTGGCACGCGATCACCACCGCGATGCTTTATGCCGCACTCAAGGAAAAACTCGCCAAGGCCGCGACGGAGGCGCGTGACGGCAACCCGAGACGCTGGCCGGAGCTGAATGGGGCTGCGGTCGATCCGGCGCTCGCCGGCGCCGGAGATGCGTGATGGATGACGGCCGGAACCATCACGTTCGTTTCGATGGTGTCGTCACCGCCGGCAATCTTCTCTCCCTGCTCGGCATGGTCGGCGCGGTGATCAGCTCGGTGTTCTACGTCGCGGTGACCGTCGGCCATGAGGAAGAACGGATCACCGCCGAAATCACGCTGCGCGAAAAATCCATCGAAAGCCTGCAACAACAATTGATCGCGGTGCGCGCCGATGAAGCCGATCGCTTCGCCGGCATCGGACGGCGGATCGACGAGAGCGTGGACGCCGAGCGGGCGGTGATCGCCCAGATCAACGCCTCGCTCAGCCAGATCAACACCCGCCTCGATACGGCAATCATGAGCGCCCATCCACATCCGCTCGATAGCGACGGGCGCTGAAAGGACTCTCCGTGACCATCCGGGATTTTCTCCGCCAACCGAGCACGGTTGCCGGGCTCGCCGCCTTGTGCGGCACGCTGGACGCGGCACTCAGCGGGCAGATGACCTGGGCGCACGCGCTGCCGTTTCTCGTCGGCGCCGTGGTCTCCATCCTCCTCCCCGACAACAGCGGCGCCAAGGCCGATGCCGAGGCGCTGGTGCGCGCCGCCGAAACTCTCGCGAGCCAGACACGCTCGCAAACCACCGAGACGCAATCACAGGAGAAGAAATGATGCGCCCCTTCCCCATCGCCGCTGTTGCCGGCAGCGCTTTCCTGCTCGCCGCTTGTGTCAATGGCGCGGTCTCGCTGCCCACCATCGCGACCGATGCCGACACTATCGCAACCGGGCTTGCCGCGGCGGCCAAGGACATGCGCGACGCCAATCTGTTGAGCGCGGCGCAGCTCGTGCAGGTCGATGACGCGCTATCGGCGGTGCAGGCCGCTTCCGCCGCCGTGGCCCAAGCGACCAGCGCCGCCGCCGCGCAGCCCGAGGTGGAACAGCTCGCGAGCGCCGTCAACGCCATGGTCGCGGCCCTTTCCGAGGTCGCGACATTGCCGGCGCCGGTGCCGGAAATTCTCGCCGCCGCCAATGTCATGCTGCCGGTGCTCGAATCCGCCGTCGGCCTCCCCGCCCCGGTCGGCGCGGCGCAAGCGATGACGCCGGCGGAAGCCAAGCTTGTGCTCGCCGAGCAGGCAGCCGAGTTCCGTGCCGGACACTGAGGTTTTCGCGCGCTGCTTCGCCGAGACCGTCGGCGAGGAAGGCGGTTTCAGCGCCGATCCCGACGATCCCGGCAACTGGACGGGGGCTCGCCCCGGCCTCGGCGCCTGTCGCGGCACGAAATTCGGAATCAGCGCGGAGTCTTATCCGGCGCTCGATATCGCGTCCCTCTCGCTCGAGGACGCGAAGGCGATCTACGCCCGCGATTACTGGGCGCCGATCCAGGGTGACAAGCTGCCGCCGGCGCTGGCGATGATCGTTTTCGATGCCGCTGTCAACGCCGGCGTCGGGACCGCCATCCGCTGGCTGCAAGGGGCGCTCGGCGTTGCGCGAGATGGCATCTTGGGGCCGCTCACCCTCGCCTCGGTTCCGGCGTCTTTGGAAAAACTCAAGACCCTCTGTGCCGAGTTCCAGGCGGCGCGGCTTGCCTCCCTCCCCGCCGATCCGCGGTTCCTGCGTGGCTGGCAGACCCGTATCTGCCGCGTCTCCCTCGCGGCGGGAGGGGTGCTCGATGGTGGATGACAGAGAGCTTGCGGCCATCGCCGGCGATACTTACGTCGCGGCGCCGACCTGGCGCGCCGGCGATGTCCACGCGCTTTTCACGCGCCGTCCCGGCCTTCGCATCATCGCCGTGCGCGGCACCACGGCAGACCCTTCGGACTGGCTCCGGGATCTGTCGGCGATGCCGGCGCATGATCGCGATCTCGGCTTTTGCCATCAGGGATTTTTGACGGGCGCGCGCTCTCTCTTCGCGGAGATCATCGGGCACGGCGCGGCCCCGGGGATCAGCGTGCGCGGCGCCGTTCTCACCGGACACAGCATGGGCGGCGCGATCGCGTTGCTGCTCGCGGGCGTGCTCACCGCGCGGGAAATGTCACCCCGCGCCGTCGTCACTTTCGGTGCGCCGCGCTGCGGCTCGTGGAAACTGCATCGGCTTCTGCGCCGTGTGCCGCTCCGGCTTTATCGCAACGGCGACGATCCGGTGCCCGATGTCCCGTGGCTGCCTGGGCTTTATCTCCACCCCCGCGCGCTGATGCCGATCGGCGAGCCGGCGTTCGATCCGCTCGCGGACCACCCCATCGCCGCCTATCGCCGCGCGCTCGCGGCCATCGAGGAAACATGCTGATGGACCCTCTCATTTTGACCTTCGTCGTGTGCCTTATGCACGCGCCGACGAGTTGCGAGACGCGCTCTCTCGATGCCCCTTTTTCAACCCCGGTTGCGTGCCTGATGGCCGGTCAAACTGAAGCCGCGCGCTGGATCCATGACCATCCCGCGTATCGGCTCGATAGCTGGCGCTGTGGGCGCGAGGAGAAAACCCTGTGACCGATCACGCGATGATGAAACTCGGCCGCGTGCGGAGCGCGCCCGACCCCCGCCTCCCGCCACTCCGCGCCTATCTCACGGCGACGCTCGCGAGCGCCCCCTCGGCCGACTGGTATTCCCGCGTCTCGTCGTGGCCGATGCTCGCCAATGATCAAGTCGGGGACTGCACCTGTGCGGCCGTCGGGCACGTCATCCAGCAATGGACCGCTTACACGGACGCAACTCCGGTGGTGATGAATGATGCCGAGGTGCTGGCGGCTTACAGCGCCGTTTCCGGCTACGTCGCCGGCGATCCCGCGACCGATCGCGGCGCGCTCTGCGCCGACGTGCTGCGCTTCTGGGCGACGGCGGGGATGACAACGCCGGATGGGGGGCCCGACACGCTCACCGGCGCGGCGGCGATCGCTGCGCGCGACGCCAGCGAAGTGCGGAGCACGATCGCGACCTTCGGCAACGTCTACGCCGGAGTAGCCCTCCCCCTCTCGGCGCAGACCGAAGACGTCTGGGCCGCGACCTCGGACGCGCCGGGCTCGTGGGGCGGTCATTGCGTGCCGCTCGTGGGCTACACCCCCACGGGGCCGATCTGCGTCACCTGGGGGGCGCTGAAGCAAATGACCTGGGAGTGGTGGGCGACCTACGCCGAGGAAGCTTACGCCCTGCTTTCCCCGGACTGGCTCCGCGCCACCGGCACCGATCCGGCGGGAGTCGACTGGGCGCGGCTGGACGCGGATATGAGGGCGGTGAGGGCGGGGCAGTGCGATATGCTGCCTTGATATCGCGGACGGGTTGTCTCATAAATTAAGGAGGAAAAACAGATGCAGCGCCCTCCCCATCTCCCGGACTTCGACGAACCTCCTCTCAACGAGGTGGTTCTGGGGGTGCAGTTCGCACCGTTGACGCCGTTTAATTCGGTGTATCTGAGAGAGATTTGGGATCTGTACCGAGACAAATATCCCAAGGTGCAGGAGTTTGCGTCGCTCCCACCACACTTTGAGACTTTCGGGGGGCAAGAGATTCTCCCTCCGTTTCGGGTCCAGTTCGGGGGTGCGCCACCAGGAAGCCGGATATGGTTTGTCGCTGAGGAAGAGAATCGTCTGCTTCAGTTTCAGCCCGATCGCTTTTTAGCAAATTGGCGGAAGAACTCCGATCAACATCACTATCCCAGATTCGAGGCCATCGCTGAGACCTACCGCATCGACCTGGACAAGTTGGCGGCGTATTTACATGAACGCTTCCGCCATGTGATGGACATTAATCAGGCGGAGTTAACTTATATAAATATTATTGAGGTAGACGATTTTTCCGAGATAAGCAATTGGCTAAACTTGCTGAACAATGTTTCGATCGACGTTGAGGGGCTAGTGGTAGACCTTAGGGAAATAATAAAGAACGGAGAAGATAGGCCATTTGCTAGGTTTTATCATTCGGTCCAGGCAGTTCGTTCCCTTGACGGTGGGCGTAAAGCAATTAATCTCTCATTGTCCGTTCGGGGGAAGCCGGAGTCCAGAGACATCAACTCCGCAATGATGTTTTTGCAAATCGCCAGAGAAGCAATTGTAACGAGATTCGATAAAATAACGACAGAAAACGCGCACACACATTGGGGGAAGAAGAAATGAACGCGGTATTCCCGTTAGGATCTGCGTTTCAAGGCGGTATGTCTGATTGCAGAGCGTCAGAACTGACGGAGAGTTCGTCTTTGTCTCCGCGAGGCACAAAAATTGGGGTGCCCTACCCTAAATCCTCTTGGATTGCTGACCTCCGCGAAAGGCTGAACGAACTCACATCTCTCTCAATGGGATGGGACGGCTATCAGGGGCGCCCGGTCAGTTTTAGCTGTGCCATGTTCGCGGCGAATCTGATCGAACGGCTTTTTGTGGAGGATGTTCCGCCGCCTCAGCTCGTGCCCGGCGCCGACGGCACGCTCCAGATGGAATGGCATCGTAATGGTTTTGATATAGAAATCGATGTTTTGGCGCCTTACGAGGTGTTTGCTGTTCGTAGAAACCTTCGGACTGACGAAGTAGAAGAATTGGAACTCGAAGCGGAATATAGCGATCTGGGCAGGTGGATCGCCAATCTGAGAGATACGCCTGCATCTGAAGTTCACACGGCAGCCTAACTCCGATGGCTGTGCAGCCTTATGACGAGGCCCGCATTGAAGCAACCGATGTCATTATCCGACGAGTAAACCGAAAACAGCACGTCGTGTGGGACGAAAACACAAAGAAAGAACGGATAAGCTCCAAATTATACCAAAAATCATCGGGTCAAGATGCCGGCATGTCGGTTGACATTGAGGCACTCATGCTTGCGGACGGAGTGTGCCCAAAAAAATTTGTCACAACACCCGTGTTTATGGGCTCTGTTGCCTTTTCTGCTGGTCAAGTCAGAACCCTTGGCTTGTGGGTGGGATACGATCCCATCCCGGCCAGCCAAAGCGACCCGGGGAACCCTTACCACGGCGAGGTCTGGACGACGGGACCGAGCAAGAGATTCTCGGACGCCCAACGCAGGGGGCTCGCCAGTGCTGCGCGTTGGTATGTCCGGTTACCCGGCGTCGATATTCCTTAGCCGCTAACGAACACATCCCGCTCGCGCCGCCGTGCGCCCCCTGGCAAGCGCCCGTCACGAGAAAAACCGCACCAGCCTTCCGCGCGGCGGGCCGAGCACGTCGTCGTCCCGCATCGCGATCTCGCCGCGCAGCACCGTCATCATCGGCCAGCCGGTGACCATCATCCCGTCGAACGGGGTCCAGCCGCAGGGGGTCGCCATCTTCGCGTTCTCGATCCGCCGCCGCGCGGCGAGATCGACGAGGGTGAAATCGGCGTCATAGCCGGCGGCGATCCGCCCCTTCCCGACCGCGCCGAACACCCGCGCCGGGCCGGCGGCGAGCACGTCCACGAGGCGCATCAGCGAGAGCCGGCCGGCCGCCACATGATCGAGCATCAGCGGCACCAGCGTCTGCACGCCGGTCAGCCCCGCCGCCGTCTCCGGCCACGGCCGCGCCTTCGCCGCCCGGCTGTGCGGGGCGTGATCGGAGCCGACGCTGTCCACCAGCCCGTCACGGAGCGCCCGCCACGCCGCCTCGACATGGCGCGCGTCGCGGAGCGGCGGGTTCATGACGGCATAGGCGCCGAGCCGCTCATAACATTCCGGCGCCACCTGGGTCAGATGATTGACCAGCACCTCGACCGTCGCGATGTCATGAAAATCGCCGAGATAGGCGAATTCCTCCGCCGTCGAGACATGCACGAGATGCGCGGCGCGGCCGGTCTCGCGGGCCAGCGCCATCAGCCGCCTCGTCCCGAGAAACGCCGTCTCCGCATC
>JAJZBV010000043.1 GCA_021851785.1 Pseudomonadota bacterium | reverse complement strand
GTCTAGCGATCAGCCCGCGTGCTCGTGCCGGTGATGCAGGTCCGGATAGTGGGGGTGCCGGTGCATGAGCCGCGCGTGACGATGCACGTGCACATGCGGTTCGCCCGGCGGATCGTCCGGCGCGTGCGCGTGTTGATGATGCTCGTCATGCACATGCGCGTGCTCGTGCGCCATTTCGTCATGTGCATGCTCGTGGTCGTGCCTCTCGACCAGATGCAGATAAAGTCCGATCGCCATCAGCACCGCCGCCCCGAGCAGGCGGGCGGTGATAGGCTCGCCGAACAGCACCACGGCGAGCGCGCCACCGATGAAGGGCGCGGTCGAGAAATATGCTCCGGTACGTGCCGTTCCCAAATGGCGCAGCGCCAGCACGAACAGGGTCAGGCTGACGCCATATCCCAGGAAGCCGATCAGCCCGGCGCCCAGCACCGTGGCAGGGGCGGGCAGCACGACCCCGCGCGCCAGCGCTAGGCCGAGATTGACCGCGCCGGCTGCCAGCCCCTTCAGCATCGCGATCTGCACCGGATCGGCGCCGCTGAGCTTGCGCGTCAGGTTATTGTCGATGCCCCAGGCGACGCAGGCGCCGGCGATCAGAAGCGCACCCCAGCCGATACCGGCAGGGCCGCCCCGCCACGACAGCAGCACCGCCCCGGCCAGGATGGCGAGCGCGCCGAGCAGGATGCGGCGATCGACGTTCTCGCGGAACACCACCCAGGCGATCGCCATGGTGGCGAGACCTTCCAGATTGAGCAGCAGTGCCGCATTGGCGGCCGACGTGCGGGCCAGGCCGAACATCAGCAGCACCGGCCCGATGACGCCGCCTGTGAGCACGACCAGCGCCAGCCAGGGCATGTCGGAGCGCCGCAGCGGCGCCTCCGCCGCGCCGATGCCGAGCGGCCGGCGGGCAAGCTGCACCAGGCCCAGCCCGATTCCGGAGCCGAGATAGAGCAGGCCGGCCAGCAGCCACGGGTCCACCGTGCCCAACAGCAGCTTGGCGAACGGCGTGCTGGCGCCGAACAGCGCCGCCGAGGCCAATGCCATCGGTGCGCCGGGCCAGGCCAGGGCGGTGCGGTTCATCATCATGAGCTTACAGCATGAGGAACAGGATGTCAGGCGCCGCGCATCACGCCGTGCCAGCGCAGCAGGCGAAGCGCATTGATCATCACCAGCACCGTCGCGCCAGTGTCGGCGAGGATGGCCACTTCAGTCGTCCGCGGCCGTCGCCGGGGCTGCCGTTTTACCGCTCTGCCAACCGCCCGCTCTTCTCACCCCGGCTCGAGCCGACGGCCGCGGTCCTCGGCTGCAATAACGTCAAAAACCCTTCCAGCAAGTCGCGCGGCGTCGGCGGGCAGCCGGCGATCCAGAGATCGACCGGCAACACCGCGCCGATCCCACCTTCGCACACCGGGCTGCCGGCGAAGAGTCCTCCGTCACGTGCGCAAGCGCCGATCGCAACCACCCATTTCGGATGTGGCATCGCCGCGTAAGTGCGTAACAACGCCTCGCGCATGTTGCGTGTCACGATCCCCGTCGCGGCCAACACATCGGCGTGCCGGGGAGAGGCGACAAAACGCAGGCCAAAGCGCTCCAAATCGTAAAACGCATTGCCCAAGGCATGCATTTCCAGCTCGCAGCCATTGCAGGAACCGGCGTCGATGGCGCGGATCGAAAGTCCGCGGCCGAGCTTTCGCTGTGACACGAGGTCGAGATCGCGCGCCAAGGTGACAATGTCGGGATCGTCGAGCGCCAGCGGTGGTTCACTCAACGGCCGACGCAGCAGACCTTGCAGAATGGTTTTCCGCATCACGCGACCTCAGAGATCATGCCCGGCATAGGAGCAGTTGAAGGATTTGTTGCAGAGCGGGAAATCGGCGATGATATTGCCCTCGATCGCCGCCTCCAAGAGCGGCCATTGCAACCACGACGGATCACGGGCATGGCAATGGCGAACCCGCCCATCCGCGATAGCGAGCCAGAGAAAAATATCGCCGCGAAACCCTTCGACCAACGCCATCCCCTCCCCTGCTGGGCCAGACGGAAGATCGGTCGCGATCGCCCCCGGCGGCAGGCTCGCGAGCAATTGCCTGAGCAAGCCGAGGCTTTGCTCGACCTCCTTGATACGAATCCAGATCCGCGCATTGACATCGCCTTCGCCCAGCACCGGAACCGTGAAAGCGAGCGCGTCGTAAGGAGCATAGCCCGGGCTGCGGCGAGCATCGAAATCACGCCCCGAGGCCCGCCCGATGACCCCGCCAGCGCCAAATCGCCGCGCGAGGTCGGCATGCAAAATCCCGGTGCCGTTGGTGCGGTCTTGCAGCGAGGCGGTAAGGTCGTAGAGCGTGACAAGGGCTGGAAAACGGGCATGGAGTTCGGCGATCAGGGCGCCGAGCGCGCTTATGCCCTTTGACGCAAGATCGACCGCGACACCGCCCGGCACGACGCGATCCATCATCAGGCGATGGCCGAAACACGCATCGGCGGCGCGCAGCACACGTTCGCGCAAAATCGCACAATGGGAAAGCATCAAGGAAAATCCACCATCGTTGCAAATGGCGCCGATATCGCCGAGATGATTGGCGAGCCGCTCAAGCTCCGCCATGATGGCGCGGAGCCAGATCGCGCGCGGCGGCGGCGAAACGCCGAGCGCCGCCTCGACGGCTTGCGCGAAAGCAAGCGCGTAGGCCACCGTGCTATCGCCGCTGATCCGCCCGGCGAGTTTCGCCGCCGCAGCGAGCGCCGCCCCGGCCATCAGCCGCTCGACGCCGCGATGCACATAGCCCAGCCTCGCCTCGAGGCGCACCACGGTTTCGCCATCGCAGGTAAAGCGGAAATGCCCGGGTTCGATGATCCCGGCATGGACCGGGCCGACCGGAATCTGATGCAACGCCTCGCCCTCGACGGGAAGAAACGGATAGGCATGCGGCGCCGCGCCATGATCGAGCCACGGGCGACGGTCGGCAAGGCCCACGGGATCGAGGCCATAAAGATCGCGCGCGCTGCGTTCGAGGCGGATCGCTTGCGCAAAGCGCGCGCCAAGCGACGGATAGCGATGATCGGGGCAATCTCGCGCCAGATGCCTGATCGCGCCACCATCAAGCAACGCGAGATGCACCCGCTCCGGCTCGCCCCAGAGGCTGAGCAAGGTCGCGCCGGCGGCCAGGCGCGACACGAATTCGTCCCACGGGTTCATCCGAGCAGCGCCGCGACATGCTGGAACCATGCGACCAACGGGGCCGGCAGATAGACCCCGGCGATCAGCACCAGAGCGAGATGGGCAAACATCGGCAGATAAGACGCTTGCACCGGTCCCGCCGGCCCGCGCACGGGGCCGAAAGCGATGGCCGAAACGCGCATGAACAGCGCACCGAGAGCAAGCAAAAGCCCAAGCACCAGCAGTGCCGCGAGCACCGGTTGGCGCGCAAACGTCGAGCTGACAACAAGAAATTCGCTGGCGAAGACACCAAATGGCGGCAGGCCGGTGATGGCGGCAACGCCGGCGATAAGGCTCCAGCCGAGCAGCGGATGGCTTTCCGCAAGCCCGCCCATTTCCGCGATGCGCTGGGTGCCTTTGATCTGAGCGACATGGCCGACCGAAAAGAAGATCGCCGACTTGGTCAGGCTGTGCATCACCATTTGCAAAAGCCCGGCGAAGTTGCCGAGCGGCCCCGCCATGCCAAAGGCGAAGACGATGATGCCCATATGTTCGATCGAGGAATAGGCGAACATCCGTTTGATGTCGCGGCGGCGATAGAGCATCACGCTGGCGAACAGGAGCGAAACCAGACCGAGCGTGATCATCAGCGGCCCCGGCGCGATCCCGCCCGGGCAAGCCGCGAGCAGCATCTTGAAGCGCAGCAAAGCGTAAAGCGCGACATTGAGCAAAAGCCCGGATAAAACCGCCGAAATTGGCGTCGGCCCTTCGGCATGCGCATCCGGAAGCCAGGCATGCATCGGCGCGAGGCCGACTTTGGTGCCATAGCCGATCAGCAGAAAAACAAAGGCGATGTCGAGCAACGCCGGATCGAAGCCACGGGCATGGGCGACGAGCACGGTCCAGGCCATGCCATCGAGCCCGCCGCCAATCTCAGAATGGGCGGCAAGATAGACCAGAATGGTGCCAAAAAGGGCAAGCGCGATACCGACACTGCCGAGAATGAAATATTTCCACGCCGCTTCCAGCGCCTCATGGGTGCGGTAGATGCCGACCATCATCACCGTCGACAGCGTCGCCAGCTCCACCGCCACCCACATCAAGCCGATATTGTTGGAAACCAGCGCCAGATTCATGCCGAACATCATCACCTGGAACATGGCATGATAGAAGCGCAGATAAGCCGGCGTAAGCCGTCCGGTTTCCAACTCATGCCCAATATAGCTCGCACTGAACACGCTGGTCGTGAAACCGACGAAGGTCGAAAGCACGATGAACACCACGTTCAGATCGTCGACGAGTATGAAATCGCCGATCGCCGGGCGGCGCCAGAAAAGCAGCGTCGCGGCAACGAAGGCGATAAAACTCATCACCCCGTTGAGCCGCGCCGAGAGACGATAATCGGGAATCACCGCGAGCAGCGCGGCCGCGATCAGAGGCACGCCAAGCACGCCGATCAGCGTGATCATTTGCGGTCTCCCCTGAACGCGTCGAGGGCGTGCATATCGACGGTGTCAAAGCGCTCGCGAATACGAAACAAGAACACGCCGATGACGAGAAACGCGACCAGCACCGAGAACGCGATACTGATCTCCACCACCAGCGGCATGCCCCGCGCGCCGGCGGCGGCAAGATCGATGCCGTTCTCCAGAGACAGGAACGCCGCAACCTGACTGACCGCGTTGCGCCGCGTGACCATCATCAGCAGACCGAGCAGCACCACCGAAAGCGCCAGCGCGATATCGGTGCGCGTCAAGGGATCGGCCTGCGCGGTGACCGGCAGCATCACTTCAAGCGAAAGCGCAACCAGGCCGACGCCGGCGAGCATCACCAACCCAAGACTGGTCACGTTCTCGATCTCGCGATGAAGGCCGAGCCGCACGACGATGCGGCGCAGCGCCTCCGGGATCAGCGCCGATTTGAAAATCAGCGTGATCGCGGCGGTGATATAAAGTTCGGGCGCGGCCTGGACATGCGCCTGCCACGCGACCGCAAGAGCAAGGACGAAGGCATGAACGCCAAGCACGTTGAGCAGGGCGAGAAGACGCACCTGATAGATCATCAGAAAGCTCGTGAGCACCAGGGATCCCGCCAGGATTTTTGCGACATCGAAGGAGATCGCGTGCATCAGAGTCCCCGCGACACGTAAAGCAGAAGTGTGCCGAGCAACCCGAGCATCAGCGCGATGCCGAGAAGGCCAGGGACACGAAAGACCCGCATCTTGGCGATCGCGGTCTCGAAAACGCCGAGCAACGCGCCGGCGACCACGAGCTTGCCGCCCCAGGCGAGCGCGCCGCGTGCGAAACCGCCGAGATCAATGGCGCCGTCGCCTCCGCCCGCCATGCCGAAGGGAAAGAAGATGGCGGCGATCAGCGACATCGTGAGCAAAAGCTTGAGCCAGGCGGCGAGTTCCAGCATCGCCAGATGGCGCGCGGAATATTCCAGAACCATTGCCTCATGCACCATCGTCAGTTCGAGATGGGTCGCCGGGTTATCGACCGGAAAACGCCCATTTTCGGCAAGTGCCACGATCACCAAGGCAAAAAGCGCCAGCGCCAGCGACACACGAAGTCCGGCCGCTCCCGAGCGTAGAAATTCGGCGATGGTGGCAAGCTGAGTCGAGCCGACGATCAAAGCGAGCGTGACCACGATCATCAGCATCGCCGGCTCGGCCAGGGATGAAATCATCATCTCGCGCGAGGCACCGATCCCGCCGAAGCCGGTGCCGATATCGAGCCCCGCAAGCGCGAGCAGAAAACGCGCGGCACCGAGCAGCGCGATAATGGCGATCAGGTCACCGGTCCAGGAAAACATCAAGCCGCTGGCAAAGGTCGGCACCAACGAGGCCGCAACCCAGATCAGCGCGAAAATCAGATAAGGGGCGGTTCGGAACAGCCAGGAAGCATTATCGGCAACCACAGCTTCCTTGCCGATCAAGCGCCTGAGATCGCGATAGGGTTGCATGATCGAAGCGCCGCGTCGACGCTGAAGCCGCGCTTTCACCTTGCGCACGAAGCCGGTGAACAATGGCGCCGCAAGCAGCACGAATGCCATCTGCCCGCCCTGCGCCAGAAAGGATACAAAAAGCGGCGGCATCGTCACTGCCATAGCGCCAGCGCCAGAAGCAGCGCGACCAGCGCCACGAAAACGAAAGCGAGATAGCGGCGAATGGTGAGAAACTGAAGATGGTTCAGCCTATCGGCGAGCCACGCGATCCAAACGCCGAGCGGGGCATAGAGCGCCTCCCAGAGCGGGTCTGAGAGCGTCTTCTCGATGCGTGCCGGCGCCATGTCGCCGGGCGGCGGCATGAACACGGTTTCTCGGGCGCCGAGGAGACTCGCCGCGAAAACCCGCCGGATCGGCTGCGCGAAGCTCGCCCCGGTATATTGCGTGATCGGGCTTGTATCCGGAAATCCGCAATCCCAGGCTGGTGCGCGGCGGATCGCGCGCGAGGCGAAGCGATGAATGGCGAGGATGGTGAGCGAGGTCGCAAGCACGATGAACAGAAAAACCAGCAGCCCGTTATAGGAGCTGCGCACGGCGGCGATCGGGATGAGCGAAAGCCACGGCAGCGCCATCTGCTCGGCAAGGCGCACACCAAGAAGCTCGCGTGCAACCGGGGCCAAGGCGTCAACCAGCACGCCCGGAAGGAGGCCGAGGAGCAGGCAAAGCAGCGCCGCGCCGAGCATGGCGGCGCGCGAGAAGCGATCCACCTCATGGGCGTCCCGCGCGGCATCGCTCCGCGGCCGGCCGAGAAACGCGATCCCGAACAGCTTGACGAAACAAGCGCCGGTCAGCGCCGCGGTGAGCGCGAGCAGCGCGCCATCGGCCGGGATCATCAGCTTGAGCCCCCACTGCGGCAGCGCCGGGCGCAGGAGAATGGCCTGAAACGTCAGCCATTCCGAAACGAACCCGTTGAGCGGCGGCAACGCGGCGATCGCGGCGCAGCCGATCAGCATGGCGAAACTGGTTTGCGGCAAACGATGGATCAGCCCGCCGAGGCGCTCCATGTCGCGCTCGCCCGTCGCGCTCAAAACGGCGCCGGCGCCGAAGAACAGGAGGCTTTTGTAGATCGCGTGGTTAAAGACGTGAAACAGCGCCGCGGTCAGCGCGAGGGCAGCGCCGGCGGCGAAGCCGGAAGCCCGAAACGCCATCGCGAGCCCGAGGCCAATGAAAATAATGCCGACATTCTCGACCGTGCTGTAAGCAAGCAGTCGTTTGAGATCGCTTTCCATGAGCGCATGGAGAATCCCGAGCCCTGCCGTCGCGCCGCCGAGCGCGAGCACGACCACGGCGCTCCATTGCGAAAGGTCGCCAAGCACATCGAAGGCAATTCGCACGAAGGCATAAATCGCGACCTTGGTCATGACGCCGCTCATCAACGCCGAAACATGGCTCGGCGCGGCGGGATGGGCGAGCGGCAGCCAGGCGTGCAGCGGCATCAACCCTGCCTTGGCGCCGGTGCCAAGCAAAGCAAGCACGAACGCGACGCCAGCGATGCCCGGTGTCGGCCGTGCCGCGCGCATCAGCGTGAAGGCATAGCCGCCATTCGCGCCGGCGAGCAGGCCGAAGACCAGCAGCAGCACGAGACCCGAAAGGCTCGCCATGACGAGATAGACAAAGCCCGCACGGATATTGGCGGGATCGCGATGATGGGCGAGAACCAGCGCCCAGGAGACGACGGACATCAACTCCCAGGCGAAAAGAAACGTGAACGCGTCATCGGCGACGACCACGAGATTGAGCGTCGCCAGAAACCACGGATAGAACGCGAGCACGCGCGCCGCATCGCGCTCGTGCCGACCATGGCCGATCCCATAAAGAGAGGCGCCAACGCCGCCGAGATTGACGACAAGGAGGAAAAATCCCGCCAGAGCGTCCAGTCGGAAATGTGCGCCGATCCAAGGAAGACCGAGCGGCAAGACCAGTGTCGCCGGCGCGGCGCCAAAGAGGGCGCGAAGCCCCACGATGCCGAGCGCCGCGCTTATACCGAGACTCGCGCCATAGACGATCCCGTTGGCGTCTCGGCCGCGGAACACGCCGATCAGCCCGAGGACGAGGAAAGCAAGGATGCCGAACAGCGTCGCGATCATCTCTCGCCTGCCCCCGAAAGCCTGACCCCGCGCCCGCCTCCCTGGCTGGCGGCGCCCTCACCGATCAGTTCGACACCGGCGGCGTTGAGCGCCCGGATGAGCTTTTCGAACGAATCGATATTGCCGCGAATGACCGCCTCGCTCGCTTCCATGCGCTGGATGGTGGGCAAGGAGAGGCCGGAGAGTTCCGCGAGCTGCCGCTGATCGATCTGCAACAGCGCCCGTGCGGCGCGCATCTGCCCTGAGGTTATCATAGTGTGATTATCCTATACCAAACATCAGTATATATTATAAACACATCTATTTATATCATTGAATCGGTAATTTTGCAAGCTCTCCGGTAGGCCCTACGGGAGGCGCACATCTTGTTTCCATGAAGAAGCGAGACGGGTTTTTCATCGAATGCCGTGCTCAATTCCGTCAATTCGCAATATTCAAACCACCCTAATCAGAATGGACTCGTATTTATTATATTCATATAAACCTTTGATATATTAAGAATATTTTGGAATGTGTGAATCCCGCAGGTTTCATAGGCGCATACCGGGCGTGGGCGTCTCGCGGGTGACGGCGATCACGTTCCCGGCCGCTCGCGGAGTGCTTCGCTGAGATGCGCGCGATCGGCGAGGCGCCGCAGCAGCGGCCCGCGATCCGTCATCTCCACGACGGCGAGGGAAGCCACCGGCGCGTCGATCCGGTCTCGATAGCGGCCGAAATCGATGCCCAAGAGCGAACACAGCATGATGCGTATCGTCGCCTTGTGAGAGACGATCAGGACATTACCCTTGCGATGGATCCGCAAAATGTCATCGAGCACGGCCGCGCCGCGTCGCGCGACATCCACCCCCCGCTCGCCGCCATTGGGCGCGTTCCAGCCGGGATCGGCGAGCCACCGCACATAATCGTCATGGAACTGGCGGTCGACGGCCTCCTGCGTCATGCCCTCCCACGCGCCATAGGCGATTTCCACCAGCCCGTCGCGGCGCTGCATCTCGAGGCCGAGCGCGTCACACAAGGGCCGCGCCGTATCGAGGCTCCGGCGCAGCGGGCTGCAAAACACCGCGTCCCACGCATGCGCCCGATAAGCGGCGGCGAAATCCGCCGCCATCCGATGCCCCGCTTCGGTCAAATCCAGATCTAGCCCCCCGCAGAAGCTGCCGCTCTGGCTGGATTGAGTCTCTCCGTGGCGGAGAAAATACAGCATGACACTCATGATGCGAACTCCGGGTGGCGAAACCGCGGCGATGATACCACCCAGCCGCGCTCAGGAAAGCTTCGCCCGCCGCAGCCGGAGCGCGTTCACCACCACCGAGGCCGAACTCAGCGACATCGCCAGCGCCGCGATCACCGGGCTCAGGAGGACGCCGAACCAGGGATAGAGAAAACCCGCCGCCACCGGCACGCCGATCGCGTTATAGACGAAGGCGAAAAACAGGTTCTCGCGGATGTTGCGCATCACCGCCCGGCTCAGCCGCCGCGCCCGCAGGATGCCGGCGAGATCGCCCTTGACCAGGGTGATCCCGGCGCTTTGCAGCGCAACCTCGGTGCCGCTGCCCATGGCGATGCCGATATCCGCCTCGGCCAGCGCCGGCGCGTCGTTCACCCCGTCCCCGGCCATGGCGACGATGCGTCCCTCGGCGCGCAGCCGGCGGATGATGTCCTGTTTGTGTTCGGGCAGCATATCGGCTTCGATTTCGGTGATGCCGAGCGGGCGCGCGACGGCTTCGGCGGTCGCGCGATGATCGCCGGTCAGCATGACGATGCGCACCCCCTCGACGCGCAGCGCCGCGAGCGCCGCCGCAGCACTCGCCTTGATCGGATCGGCGATCGCGAGCAGCCCGGCGATGTCGCCATCGATGGCGATGAACACGACACTCGCCCCGCCCGCCCGCGCCGCCTCGGCGGCGGGTGCGAGCGCGCCGGGGAAAGCCCCTTCCTCTTCCATCAGCGCGGCGCTGCCGAGGACCACGCGGCGCGCGCCGATGCGCCCGCGCACCCCTTTGCCGGTGGGGGCGGTGACTTCGGCCGGCTCATCGAGCGTGAGCCCCCGCTCGGTGGCAGCGGCGAGAATCGCCCCGGCCAGCGGATGCTCGCTCGCCCGTTCCAAACTCGCCGCGAGATGAAGGATGTCCGCCTCGGAAAAGCCGGCCGCCGGCACGATCTCGACCAGCCTCGGCTTGCCCTCGGTGATTGTCCCGGTCTTGTCGATGACCAGGGTATCGACACGTTCCATCCGCTCCAAGGCCTCGGCGGATCTGATCAGAACCCCAAGGGTCGCCCCCTTGCCCACCCCGACCTGGATCGACATCGGCGTCGCCAACCCGAGCGCGCAGGGGCAGGCGATGATCAGCACCGAGACCGAAGCGAGCAGCCCATAAGCGAGCGCCGGCGCCGGCCCCCAGATCGCCCAGAGGATGAACGAAAGCAGGGCGACGGCGATCACCGCCGGGACGAACCAGCCGGCGACGCGATCGGCGAGGCGCTGGATCGGGGCGCGCGAACGCTGCGCCTCGGCGACCATGGCGACGATGCGCGCGAGCACGGTCTCGGCGCCCACCCGCTCGGCCCGCATCACCAGCGCGCCGGTGCCGTTCACGGTGCCGCCGATCAGCGCCGCGCCGGCGCCTTTCGCAACCGGCATCGCCTCGCCGGTCACCATCGCCTCATCGACGTGGCTTTGCCCCTCCAGCACCACGCCATCGGTGGGAACGGCCTCGCCAGGGCGAATGCGCAGCCGGTCGCCGGGCGCGATGCGATCGAGCGGGATTTCCTCGTCGGCGCCACCCTCGCGCAGGCGCCGCGCGGTCTTCGGCGCCAGCTTGAGCAGCGCGCGAATGGCGCCGCCGGTCTGTTCGCGGGCGCCGAGTTCGAGCATCTGCCCGAGAATGACGAGAACGGTGATCGCCGCCGCGGCTTCGAAATAGGTCGCGACCGCGCCATCGCCCGCGCGAAACCCAGCCGGGAACAGGCCGGGGGCGAGGGTTGCTGCGAGGCTGTAGAGATAGGCGGTGCCGGTGCCGAGCGCGATCAGCGAAAACATGTTGAGGCTGCGGTTGACCAGCGAATGCCAGCCGCGCACGAACACGAACGACCCGGCCCAGAAGACGATCGGGGTCGCGAGCACGAGTTGGATCCAGTTCGACGCCGCCGGTGAGAGGATCCGGGCCAGCGCCGGGCCAATGCCCGGCAAATCGCCGCCCATCGCGAGCAGGATGATCGGCACGGTGAGCGCGAGCGCGCCCCCGAACCGCCGCCGCATCTCGACAAGTTCGGCGTTTTCCCCCGGCGCCAGGCTCGGCGCCAGGGGCTCCAGCGCCATGCCGCAGAGCGGGCAGGCGCCGGGGTGATCCTTTCGCACCTCGGGGTGCATCGGACAGGTATAAATCGTCCCCGGGGGGGCAGGATCGGCCGCCGCCGCCGTCTTGGGCGCGAGAAACCGGTGCGGATCGGCGGCGAATTTCGTCCGGCAGCCGGAAGAGCAAAAATAGTGGCGCCGACCGTCATGGTCGAAATGATGCTTCGCCGTCGCCGGATCGACCGTCATGCCGCAAACCGGGTCGATCTCCCGCGCCGTCGCCTTGGCGGAGCCATGTCCCGCCCCATGCCCCCCATGTCCCGCGCCACAACATTCCGCCATCGCACCCTCCGCCGATCGCGCGCCGGCCGCCGTGGTCGGCTTTACGTCTTCACGGAGTGTATACCCATCATGGGTATAGTATCAAGGGATGGCTTTGCCCCGGCCCACCCGCTATTTCGCCAGCAGCCCCTCGGCGATCAGGGTCTCGGCGATCTGCACCGCGTTCAGCGCTGCCCCCTTGCGGAGATTGTCCGAGACACACCAGAAGCCGAGACAATTCGGCCGCGTCGGGTCGCGGCGCAGGCGGCTGACGTAAACCGCGTCCTCACCCTGGCATTCGAGCGGCGTGATATAGCCGCCATCCTCGCGCTTGTCGTAAAGCTCGACCCCCGGCGCGCGCGCGAGCACGGCCCGCGCCTCGTTCACGCTGACCGGGTTCTCGCATTCGATGTTGACCGCCTCGCCATGGCCGATGAACACCGGAACGCGCACGCAGGTCGCGAAAACCTGAATGTCGGGGTCGAGGATCTTGCGGGTCTCGACCGCCATCTTCCACTCCTCCTTGGTCGACCCGTCCTCCATGAAGCGGTCGATCTGCGGGATGCAGTTGAAGGCGATTTCCTTGGTGAAGTGCTCCGGCTTGCTCGGATCGGCGACGAAGACGGCGCGGGTATGGGCATATAACTCGTCCATCGCCTCCTTCCCGGCGCCGGAGACCGATTGATAGGTCGAAACCACCACCCGGCGGACGCGAAACCGCTCATGCAGCGGCTTCAGCGCCACCACCATCTGGATGGTGCTGCAATTGGGGTTGGCGATGATGTTGCGCTTGCGGAAATTCTTGAGATGGTGCGGGTTGACCTCCGGCACCACCAGCGGCACGTCCGGCTCCATGCGGAACTGGCTGGTATTGTCGATGACGACGCAGCCGGCGGCGGCGGCGCGCGGCGCGTGCTCGGCGGAAACCGACGCGCCGGGGCTGAACAGCCCGATCTCCCAGCCGGAAAAATCGAATTTCTCCAGGCTTTGGACGCGGAGCGCGCGGTCGCCGAACGACACTTCGCTTCCCGCCGAGCGGCCGGAGGCGAGTGCTGCAATGTCAGAGACGGGGAATTTGCGCTCGGCCAGGGTCTTGAGCAGCTCCCGCCCGACCGCACCCGTTGCCCCGACCACCGCAACCTTGTAGCCCATCGCCCGCTCCTCGCGCAAAAGGACGGCCCACCCGCCCGAGACCGGCATAGCCAAAGGCGGGTTTCCCGGCAAGGCAAGGACAGGGCGAGGCAGAAAAAGACAGATCGTTCTTTTTTACAAAAAAGAACCAAAAAACTTTCGTCTGCGGGACAGCGCCTGCGGCGCTGTCCCGTGAATAAAGTCTTTTTGCTTCTTTTTCTTCAGAAAAAGAAGGGCCTTCCTGCCCCTACCCGCGCGTCACGGCCAGGGCGTCGCGATCGCCGCCGGGCCGCCGGGGACCGGGATTTTAACGCCAGGGATCAGCTTGCCGCCATGCCAGCGGAACACCTGCAGCTCATGCTCGCGCATGTTCTGGACCAGGATCAGCCGCCCGTCGCGCGAAAACGCGACCCCCTGCGTCCAGCCGCCATCGCTCGCCTCGGCGAGTTTGCGGAGCCGGGTTCCGGCGCCGGTCAGGCCCTTGGCGGGGGCTTTCTCGACGGCGTAGAGGCTGAGAATGCCGCCCTGGTTGAAAAACGGCGTCCCCGCCGGCTTCAGCGTGCCATTGATGGAATTCACCGCGAGATATTTGCCGTCGGGCGAGAATTTCACCGCCTCCGGCCCGTTGGCGACGCCGATAGTGTCGATGGTGCGGGGCGGCTGGGCGGTGAGATCGATCAGGCTCACGGTATCGACATCGCCGTCGCTCCGGCCGACATTGCTGACCACGGCGAGGGTTCCGGCGGCGTTGGTGTCCATGGTGTCGGGCGAGACGCCGGTGGTGATCGGGCGCGGATCGAGGCTGAGCGTGCCGCCCGCGACATGCACGAGACTGACCATGTGATCGCCGAGGCGGCTCACCAGGATGAAGCTCCCGTCATGGGAAAAGACGATCCCGACGGGCTGGGATTTCGCGTTGTCGAGGGCGAATTTGCCGGCCGGCTCGAGATGCGCGCCGTCGATCGCGAAAATCGAAATCGTGCCCTCGAAGCGGTTGGCGACCAGCGCCATCCGCCCGTCCGGCGAAATCCGCACCGCCGAGGCGCCGGCGCCGGCGTGGAGCGTCTGGATCACCCGCGGCGGCGAGAGGGTGAGATCGACGACCGAGAGCCGGTCATCGGGCGCGGTGCCGTCAGCGGTGGTGGGATCGGGTCTGGTCGAGGCGGTAACCAGGGCGAAGCGGGCGCCGGCGGCGATCGCGACCGCCATCGGCGGGCCGACATCGCTGAAGGGGACGGTGATCGAGGCGGTGAGGCGCGGCGGCATCACCGAGAGATCGATCACCGACAGCGTATCGGGCTTGGCATCATGAATGCCGAGCATTTTGCCGTTGACGATGGTGGTGTGGTTGTCGTTCGCCGAAAGGGCGAAATCCGCCGGATCGGCGGCCTTCGCCGGCGGCGGCGCGAGCGCGAGCCAAAACGAGGCCGCGGCCCCTCCCAACAGCGATGCCAGCCGGGATATACGCATGTCGCTTCTCCTCCCCCGTGTTTTTTCTCGCCGACCTCTATAGCGCCCTCTCGGCGCCCCGTCAGCGGGCAAACGCGATCTTGAGGGACGCAGCGATCATCGCCACCGCCTCGTTCGCGGCCGGGATCAATTTCCCCATGGTGAGAAAGCCGTGGATCATGCCCTCGACCCGCATCAAGGTCACCGGCACCCCGGCGGCGGCGAGGCGGGCGGCGTAATCCTCGCCCTCATCGCAGAGCGGGTCACAGCCGGCGGTCAGCACCAGGGCCGGCGGGAGGCCGGCGAAGGCATCGGCGCGGAGCGGCGAGGCCCGCCAATCGGCGCCGTCCCCGATGCCGCGGAGATAATGGTCACGAAACCACAGCATCGTCGGGCGGGTGAGCAACAGCCCCTCGGCGAAACGCTCATGCGAGGGGTGGGTCATGGCGAATTCGACCGCCGGGTAGATCAGCACCTGTTGGGTGAGTTTCGGGCCGGCCTGGTCGCGGGCATGGAGCGAGACCACGGCGGCGAGATTGCCGCCGGCGCTGTCGCCGCCGACCGCGAGTCGCGCCGCGTCGATGCCGAGTTCGGCGCCGTGCCCGGCGATCCAGGCGGTGGCGGCGATGGCGTCCTCGACGGCTCCGGGAAATTTATGCTCGGGCGCCAGCCGGTAATCGACCGCAACCACCGCCGCACCCGACCCGTTGGCGATCTGGCGGCAGACCACGTCATGGGTGTCGAGATCGCCGATCACCCAGCCGCCGCCATGGAAATAGATCAGCACCGGGAGCGCCTCGCCGGCGGCTGCCCCGAGCGGGCGATAGAGGCGGGCCGGGATCGCGCGCCCGGCGCCGATCATGACGTCGCGCACCTCGCCCATCTCCGGCGGCTCGGGGGCGAGCACGGCGCGGGCATTGCGGGAGAACTGCCGCGCCTCCGCCGGCTGGAGCGTCTCATAGGGCGGGCGCCCGGAGAGGCGGATCATTTCCAGAACCTTGGCGGCATGGACATCAAGCGGCATCGGCGTTTCCTCCTCGCGCGATTTCGTCCCGCGCCGCGGCGCGGGCGCGATCATGCGCCGATTTCGGGCCATTCCGGCCCGAATGGCAAGGGCGGCTGTTGCGTCTCACCCCCCGGCTATTCTCCGGGCGGCGCGAAACCGGGCGGCGGCGTGTAGCCCTGGGACGGCGCATAGCCGTTGTTCGGGGCGTACCCTTGCGGTGGCGCGTAGCCGTTGTTCGGGGCGTAACCCTGCGGTGGCGCATAGCCGTAATTCGGCGGGTAGCCGTTATTGGGGGGATAATTGGGCGGCGGATAGCCCTGAGGGGGCGGGTAATTGGGCGCGGCGTAATTGTAATTGGGCGGCGGCGCATAAGAAGGTGGGGGGGCATAGGAAGGTGGGGCCGTGGCGTAAGCGGGGGCGCCATATTCGACCGCGGTCGGGGCGAACAGCGGCGGGCCGAACACCACCGGCGGCGGCGCCATCACCACCTCCGGAGCGTAGAGCGGTGGCGCGAAAATGATCGGCGGCGGCGACGCGATGAACGCGCCGAGGCCGATGCCGAGCCCCAACCCGCCGACGAACAGACCCGGCCCCCACCAAGGCGCCCAGCCGCCCCAACCGAAGCCGCCGAACCCCCACGGCCGTCCCCAGGGCCCGCCCCAAGGACCACCCCAGCCGCCACGCCAGCCGCCCCAACCGCCGCGCCAGCCGCCATAGCCGCCACGCCAGCCGCCATAGCCGCCGCGCCAGCCGCCATAGCCGCCACGCCAGCCACCGTAGCCGCCATGGAAGCCGCCATGAAACCCGCCGAAACCGCCATGAAATCCGCCACCCCCGCCACCATGCCAATCGGCTTCGGCCGGTGGCGCAAGCAGGGTGGCCACGCCGAAACCGATCGCGGCGAGGCAGGAAATTTTGCGAGGCATCGATCGTCTCCTTCGTCCCCAGCGCGGAAATTGGCATGGAGTAAGATACGCCGGGCAAGCGCCTCCCGGACAGCCGGGGGATTGCTATACTCTAGCCATGGGATGATGGCGAGGATCGGGCGGATTTGTATCTTTTTGGTAAGTCTTTCCTGCGACGCTCGCGCCCGGGAACCCTTTCTCGCCGCCATCGGCGGGGCTATGATCCCCGCCTCGCGTTGTGTCCCGCCCGGCTCCGCCACGGCATAGGTTTTTGGCATGCCCCCATCGCTCGCTCCCCCCTCGCTCACCCCCCCGTCGCTCACCGGTTTGCGCAATACCGTGAAACGCCAGGCGAAAGCCGCCTTGCCGCCGCTGTTGTTTCTGGCCCTCGCGGGGTATTTCGCCTGGAATGCAACCCGCGGTGATCTCGGTCTCCGCGCCTACGCCGCGCGCGAGCAGGATCTGGCGCGCGCCGAGACGGCGCGGGCACAGGCCGCCGAGGATGTCGCGACCTGGCAACGTCGGGTCGCCGCTCTCCGCCCCGAGCATCTCGATGCCGACGTCATCGACGAGCGCGCCCGCGCCATGCTCAACCTCGCCGACCCCGCCGATATCGTCGTCCCCTATGGCGGTCTCGGGCCGGTTTTCTAAGCCTCGGCGCGGCAAAATTCCGGCAATCTTGCTGCGCCGCCGCCGAGCGCCACGATTGAAACCTGCGCCGATCGCGCGGACGGCGCAATCTCCGAACCGGCTCGGGCGGCAGAATCGCGGTCGGACAGACGATTAACCGAATTTCGGTTAAACTCGGCTATCGCACTGCACAATAACGGATTTTTGCCGATTTGCGCTTGCCGCGAACGAGGCTCCGGGCTAGTGCCTCCGGGATGGCGCGGTGGATCGTGGCCGGTGAGGGCCTTGGGTGAGAGCCTTGGGCGACGGTCGCACCGCCGGGTCCGCTGGCGTTCGAGGGACAACTTAACGGGGGCATCGCTATGGCGCGGTCAGGCAAAATCGCGGGACGCGGCGGCAAGGCCGATACCGGCAAGGTCAACAACGCGAAAGCGACGCCCGGTCTCGGGCGCGAGATCTTGCTCCGGGCCTATCATGACATGCTGCTGATCCGCCGCTTCGAGGAGAAGGCCGGCCAGCTCTACGGCATGGGCCTGATCGGCGGTTTCTGCCATCTCTATATCGGCCAGGAAGCGGTGGTGGTCGGGGTGCAGATGGCGCTCTCGCCGGGCGACCAGGTGATCACCAGCTATCGCGATCACGGCCACATGCTGGCGACCGGCATGGATCCGCGCGGCGTCATGGCCGAACTCACCGGCAGGCGCGACGGGTATTCGCACGGCAAGGGCGGCTCGATGCACATGTTCTCGCGCGAGAAGAATTTCTTCGGCGGCCACGGCATCGTCGGCGCCCAGGTCAGCCTCGGCGCCGGGCTCGCCTTCGCCAATCACTATCGCGGCAATGATCGCGTCGCCGTGACCTATTTCGGCGAGGGCGCCTCGAGCCAGGGTCAGGTCTATGAAAGCTTCAATCTCGCCGCGCTGATGAAACTCCCGGTGCTGTTCGTCATCGAGAACAACAAATACGGCATGGGCACCAGCGTCGAACGCTCCAGCGCCTCTCACGATCTCTCGAAGAACGGCGCGCCCTGGGGCATTCCCGGCGCCCAGGTCGATGGCATGGACGTCGAGGCGGTCCACGCCGCCGCCAAGGCCGCCATCGCCCATTGCCGCGCCGGCGCCGGGCCGTATCTCCTGGAGATGAAAACCTACCGCTATCGCGGCCATTCGATGTCCGACCCGGCCAAATACCGCTCGCGCGAGGAAGTCCAGAAAATGCGCAGCGAACGCGACTGCATCGATCACGCCCGCCAGCATCTCGCCGATCTCGGCATCGAGGAGGGCGAACTCAAGGCGATCGACGACGCGGTGAAGAAACAGATCCAGGAAGCGGCGGATTTCGCGCAAGCCTCGCCCGAACCCGACCCCGCCGAACTCTGGACCGATGTCCTGGCGGAGGCGTGAGATGGCGACCGAAATCCTGATGCCGGCGCTCTCGCCGACCATGACCGAGGGCAAGCTCGCGCGCTGGCTGAAAAAGGAAGGCGAGCAGGTCCGCGCCGGCGACGTCATCGCCGAGATCGAGACCGACAAGGCGACGATGGAGGTCGAGGCCGTCGATGAAGGCGTGCTCGGCAAGATTCTCGTCGCCGAGGGCAGCGAGGGGGTCGCGGTGAACACGCCGATCGCAGTGCTCACCGCCGATGGTGAGGCGGCCGGCGCGGCCCCGGCGGCAAAACCCGCCCCGGCGGCCAAGCCCACCACCCACGCGCCCACGCCCACGCCCGCGCCCGCGCCCGCGCCCGCGCCGAGCGCGGCGGCGGCGGCGGCGGAAGACAAGGATTGGGGACCGGCGCAAAAAATCACCGTGCGCGAGGCGCTGCGCGACGCCATGGCCGCCGAAATGCGCCAGGATGCGGATGTTTTCCTGATCGGTGAGGAAGTCGCGCAGTATCAGGGCGCCTATAAAATCAGCCAGGGCCTGCTTGAGGAATTCGGCGAGAAGCGGGTGATCGACACGCCGATCACCGAGCACGGCTTCACCGGGCTCGCGGTCGGCGCGGCGATGGCCGGGCTCAAGCCGATCCTCGAATTCATGACCTTCAACTTCGCGATGCAGGCCATCGACCAGATCATCAATTCCGCCGCCAAGACACGCTATATGTCGGGCGGGCAGATGAGCTGCCCGATCGTCTTTCGCGGCCCCAACGGCGCCGCGTCCCGGGTCGCGGCACAGCACAGCCAATGCTATGCGAGCTGGTATGCGCATGTGCCGGGCCTCAAGGTCGTCGCCCCGTGGTCGGCGGCCGACGCCAAGGGCCTGCTGCGCGCCGCGATCCGCGACCCCAATCCGGTGATCTTCCTCGAAAACGAAATCCTCTACGGCCATAGCTTCGATTGCCCGACCGCCGAGGATTTCGTGCTGCCGATCGGACGCGCGAAAATCGAGCGGCCGGGCAGGCATGTCACCATCACCGCGTTTTCGATCACCGTCGGCACCGCGCTCGCCGCCGCCGAGGCGCTGGCGGCGGAGGGGATCGAGGCGGAGGTGATCAATCTCCGCACGCTCCGCCCGCTGGATGTCGAAACCATCGCCGCCTCGGTGAAAAAAACCAACCGCCTGGTCACCGTCGAGGAAGGCTGGCCGTTCGCCGGCATCGGCGCCGAGATCGCGATGCAGGTGATCGAACAGTGTTTCGACTGGCTGGACGCGCCGCCGGTGCGTGTCGCCGGCCTCGATGTGCCGCTGCCTTATGCCGCCAATCTCGAAAAACTGGCGCTGCCGCAACCAGATTGGGTGATCGACGCGGTGCGTAAAACCGTCCACGGCATGGGCTGAGGGAGAACGCCATGGCCACCAACATCCTGATGCCGGCGCTGTCACCGACGATGACCGAGGGCACGCTCGCGCGCTGGCTGAAGAAAGAGGGAGACAGCATCCGCGCCGGCGATGTGATCGCCGAGATCGAGACCGACAAGGCGACGATGGAGGTCGAGGCCGTCGATGAAGGCGTGCTCGGCAGAATCCTCGTCGCCGAAGGCAGCGCCGGGGTCAAGGTCAACGCGCCGATCGCGGTTCTCGTCGCCGAGGGCGAAAAACTGCCGGATGGCGCGGCGCCGGCGAAGCCGGAGGCCGCGAAGCCGGAGACCGCGAAGCCGGGGGCCGCGAAGCCGGAACCGGCGCCCGCCGCGCCGGCGGCAAAACCGGCCGCTGCCACGCCAGAAAGCGCCGATCACGGCGAGCGGATTTTCGTCTCCCCGCTCGCCCGCCGCATGGCGCACCAAGCCGGCATCGATCTTGCGCAACTTTCCGGCAGCGGCCCGAACGGGCGGATCGTCAAAGCCGATATCGAAGCGGCGCGGCAAAAGCCGGCCGCCGCGCCGACACAAGCGGCGGCGATCGCCCCGGCGGCGCCGCGGGCGAGCGCGATCACCACGCCGCACGAACTCGTGCCACACTCCTCGATGCGCAAAATCATCGCCCGGCGCTTGTCTGAAGCGAAACAGCAGATCCCGCATTTCTATCTCGCGCTCGACATCGCGCTCGATGCGCTGCTCGATCTCCGCGTCACACTCAACGCGAAAGCGCCCAAGGATGGGCCCGGAGCCTTCAAACTCTCGGTCAATGATCTGATCATCAAGGCGGCGGCGATCGCGCTCCGGCGCGTCCCCCGCGTCAATGCGAGCTTCACCGAGGATGGCATCGCGTTCTATCGCGATGTCGATATCAGCGTCGCGGTCGCCATTCCGGACGGCCTGATCACCCCGATCATCCGCGGCGCCGATCAAAAAGGCTTGGCTGCCATCAGCGTTGAGATGAAAACGCTCGCCGAGCGGGCGCGGGCGGGAAAGCTCAAGCCGGAGGAATACCAGGGCGGCGGCTTCTCGATTTCCAATCTCGGCATGTACGGCATCTCCGCGTTCTCGGCGATCATCAACCCGCCGCAAAGCGCGATCCTCGCCGTCGGCGCGGGGGAAAAACGCGCTGTGGTGAAAGGTGACGCGATCGCCATCGCGACGATGATGACCTGCACCCTGAGCGTCGATCACCGCGTCGTCGATGGCGCGCTCGGCGCCGAATGGCTGGCCGCGTTCAAGGCGATCATCGAGGATCCGCTGAGCCTGATGCTATGACATTCCGAACGGGAGCCAGACATGGCCGACACCTCCTTTGATCTGATCGTGCTCGGTGGCGGGCCGGGCGGCTATGTCGCGGCGATCCGCGCCGCCCAGCTCGGCATGAAGACGGCGGTGGTCGAGCGCGAGCATCTCGGCGGCATCTGCCTCAACTGGGGCTGCATTCCGACCAAGGCGCTGCTGCGCTCGGCGGAGATCAACCACATCCTGCACCATCTCCCGGAATTCGGCTTCGCCGCCGATAATATCCGCCTCGATCTCGGCAAAATGGTTGCCCGCTCCCGCGCGGTCGCGAAACAGCTTTCCTCTGGCGTTGCCCATCTGCTCCGGAAAAACAAAGTCACGGTGTTCGATGGCGCCGGGCGGCTGGCCGGGACGGGGAAACTCGCGGTCACCAAGGACGACAAGCCGGTCGCGACCCTCACCGCGCCGCATATCGTGCTCGCGACCGGGGCGCGGGCGCGCGAATTGCCCGGGGTCGAGGCCGACGGCAAGCTGATCTGGACCTACAAGGACGCGATGGTGCCGAAGACGCTGCCCAAGCGGCTTCTGGTCATCGGCTCGGGCGCCATCGGCATCGAATTCGCCTCGTTTTATCGCGGCCTCGGCGCCGAGGTGACGGTGGTCGAGGTGCTCGATCGCATTCTTCCCGTCGAAGACGCCGAAATCAGCGCGTTTGCACAGAAGGCGTTCGAGAAACAAGGCATCAAGATCCTCACCAAGGCGATGGTGAAGGGGGCCAGGAAAGCCGCGGACAGCGTCAGCGTCACCATCGAGGCGGGCGGCAAGACGTCGGAAATCACCGTCGATCGGGTGATCTCGGCGGTCGGCATCGTCGGCAATGTCGAGGCGATCGGGCTTGCCGAGGCCGGCGTGCGGGTCGAGAAAACCCATGTCGTGATCGACGAATTCTGCCGCACCAATATTGCCGGCCTCTATGCCATCGGCGATCTCGCCGGCCCGCCCTGGCTCGCCCACAAGGCGAGCCACGAGGGCGTGCTCTGCGTCGAGAAAATCGCCGGCATCAAGGGCGTCCATCCGCTCGATGCGAGCAACATCCCCGGCTGCACCTATTGCCGCCCGCAAATCGCCTCGGTGGGATTGACCGAGGCGAAAGCGAAGGAAAATGGGCGCGAGGTTCGCGTCGGCCGTTTTCCCTTCATCGGCAACGGCAAGGCGATCGCGCTCGGCGAGCCGGAGGGGATGGTGAAAACCGTGTTCGACGCCAAGACCGGCGAATTGCTCGGCGCGCACATGATCGGCGCGGAAGTGACGGAAATGATCCAAGGCTTCGCCATCGCCCGCACCCTCGAAAGCACCGAGGCCGAGCTGATGGCAACCGTCTTCCCGCACCCGACGGTGAGCGAGGCGATGCACGAATCGGTGCTCGACGCCTATGGAAGGGCGATCCATTTCTGACCGGAGGGAGCCGGCGCGTCGCCACCTCATGATCCGATCAAAGGAAATCTGAAGGATTTTGCAAGGCTCTTTCGTGCCTATCCGGTTAAGACAGACACCCACCACAGATAGGGGCTAATGCCCGCCGCGCCGCATATTGCAGCCCATATCTAGTGGTTGTCTGCGCCAACCGGATAGGCACGGGCTCTTTAGATCCCCCGACGCACCTTGTTGTGACCCTGAACGCAACATCTTTGAAGCTTCCAGATTCCCCAACGTATGGCGCCATTGACTCCGCTTCGTTTTCCAAGCTATGTCTGGCGATGTCTCTGTTTTGGCCACGGGCAGGTGTTCGTCGGCTGTGATGGCAGGACAAACGACAGAAAGGAATAGCTATGGCCCACGGTCATCGCAGCGATGGTTCTTGCGTCATTAAATATGATGTAATCCGGAACCTTACTTCGCCAGCCGAAAAAGGTAACGGCGTCCAAACGTGGTTTGCGAATATCAACGCGCGCGAAATTCTCGGCATCGGCACACGCGATAATCTTCGCTCCTATATTGCCGAACACTCTGCTACAAAACGTAATGCGGTCCATAAGCAAATCGAAAATACTATCACCGAAAATCCGGACCGATTTATTAATAGAAATTCAGGAATTACAATTACCTGCACCGAATGTGTTGTGGACGATAATCACAAAATCGTTAAACTTTCTAATGCCAGCATTGTAAATGGCGCACAGACGCAGGGTGAACTGAGGCGTTTTTTTGAAAGCCTCGACGAAGACGATAACTCAGACTTTCTTGTCCGTGCCGAAATAATTATGGACCCTTCGTATGAGTCCATAGTCGAAATTGCTATTGCAAGAAACACGGCTACGGCGGTTAAAAGCGTATCACAGGCAAGTGCGCGTGGCTATCTTAGCGAGTTGAAAATATCAATTGAAAAAGGGCTGCCTGGTGAAACGCTTCAGATGAGCGAGACGGATACTGAAGGTTTGAACACGCAAAGCGTCCTTCAGTACGCACGTCTACTCATGCCGGCAGAACTCTTGGGTGACAAAAATCCATCAAGAAATTTTTCTTATAAACAAGGCGGAAAATGCCTTACCGATTTCAGCAACTGGGCGCGTGACCGTAATACAGATGATAATGCGGCTCGTCTCCATAACTTCATTGTTGAGATCGCGCCGGTGGCAGTTAAGGAGTATCGATTATGGGAAAAACACGAAGGTTGGAATGGCCATCGACTCCACGAACGAGGTCGAACCGGCGATAAGCCGATAGGGGGACGTCCAGTTCGCCGTGACAAAAAGACCAACAAAGTTGTTTGGGTGGCGCCGGGCATCCTTTTCCCTGTGATGTCGGCTCTTTCTGCGTTTGTAAAACAAAGAAAAAATCGATGGGTGCTCGAAAAACCGGACCTCTTTAAGGAAGACGAACTCATCCGGCGGGCCGTTCAGCAATTTAGGTCGCTCGATCGCGAGGTAACGGTCATGGGCCGCAGCGAGCAAGCTTATGATGCGCTGAGCATCTACACTGAGACAATCGCAACTGTTCTTGCGTCCACGTGATCACCGTAGATTGTGGGCCTGCGGCAAAGGGCGCTTTGCGGCTGGCCCGCAAGTCTGGGGCTTCTCAAAAGTCAGCTTGCGCCCAGTCCTTGAGCATAGGGTCCGCTTGGGAAACCGCGCCGGCGAGCCAGAGGCGGCCCACAGGGCCGTCGGAGGGCCGCGTTCGTGCCGAAAAAAGCGCCGGAACACTCTGGATCAACCACGCATAACCCGCCATGCTGAGGACAATTTCGGGGGGAGATACCAAACATGGCCGCCGCATCGACGCCACGCATCCGCTTCATGCAGCGCGCGGCACTCACGCTCCTG
>JAJZBV010000042.1:5778-24696 GCA_021851785.1 Pseudomonadota bacterium | reverse complement strand
TGCCGGCTGCGGCTCGCGCCACGCGGCGCCGCCTATGGCGCTTTCGACGCGGTGATCGACACGCCGGCGATCCTCGCGCGGGCGATGCCGGCGACATGACGAGAAAGCGAAGAAGTGTTCTTTTTTGAAAAAAAGAACCAAAAAACTCCTTCCCGTGGGCAGTGCCTGCGGCACTGCCGGTCCGAGGGAACAGATAAAAGTCTGTTTGCTTCTTTTTCGGAAGTCAAAAGAAGGTTCTTTCTTAATATAGGATATCATTCCCATGAATGAAGCGGCCGTCACCACCACGATCCGCCTTGCCGAGTATCGACCGTCGGATTTTTTGGTCGAAACCGTGACCCTCACCCTCCGGCTCGCTGCCGCGGCGAGCGAGGTGGTCGCGCGGCTCGCCATCCGCCGCGCCCCGGGCGCGCCGCCGGCCGCGCCGCTCGTCCTCGATGGCGAGGCGCTGGCGCTCCGCGCGATCCGGCTCGACGGCGCCGAACTCGCGCCCGACCGCTATCGTCTCGACGCCCACCACCTGACCATTTTCGACCCGCCGGGCGAATTCACCCTCGAGACCACGACCGAAATCCACCCCGCCGCCAACACCACCCTCTCCGGCCTCTATGTCTCGGGCGGCAATTTTTATACCCAATGCGAGGCCGAGGGGTTCCGCCGCATCACCTTCTTCCCCGACCGCCCCGATGTCATGGCCCGCTACCGCGTGACCTTGATCGCCGACCGCCGGGCGGCGCCGATCCTCCTCGCCAACGGCAATCCCGTGGCGCAAGGCGAGAATGACGACGGCACGCATTGGGCGACCTGGGATGATCCGCACCCCAAGCCCTGCTACCTCTTCGCCCTCGTCGCCGGCGACCTCATCGCCGTCCGCGACCGCTTCGTCACCCGGTCGGGGAAAGAAATCCAGCTCGCGATCTGGGTCAGGCGCGGCGACGAGGATAAAACCGGCCACGCCATGCACTGCCTGAAAGCGGCGATGGCGTGGGACGAGAGCCGATTCGGGCGTGAATACGATCTCGATGTATTCAATATCGCCGCCGTCTCCGACTTCAACATGGGCGCGATGGAGAACAAGGGCCTCAATATCTTCAACACCCGCTATGTCCTGGCGCGCCCGGAGACCGCGACCGATGCCGATTACCGTGGCATCGAGACGGTGATTTCGCACGAATATTTCCATAATTGGACCGGCAACCGCATCACCTGCCGCGACTGGTTCCAGCTTTCCTTGAAGGAGGGGCTGACGGTTTTTCGTGACCAGGAATTTTCCGCAGACCTAGGCAGCCGCGCCTTGCAGCGCATCCAGGATGTCCGTCGCCTGCGCGCGGTACAGTTTCCCGAGGATGCCGGACCGCTCGCCCATCCGGTGCGGCCGGCCGCCTACCAGAAGATCGATAATTTCTACACCGCGACGGTCTATCAGAAGGGCGCGGAACTGGTCCGCATGATCGCCTCCCTCCTCGGCCCGCAGCGGTTTCGCGCCGGCATGGACCGCTATTTCGCGACCTGCGACAATCGGGCGGTGACGATCGAGGATTTTCTCGCCGCTCTCGGCGAGGGCGCCGGCGCCGATCTCGCCCCCTTCCTCGCCTGGTACGCGACCGCCGGCACGCCGGAGGTCACTTTGACGGAGACCTATGACGCCGCGGCCGAGACCTTCACCCTCCATCTCCGCCAACGCATTCCGCCCACCCCCGGGCAGGCGGACAAGCCGCCACTCCCGATCCCGCTCGCGATCGGCCTCTTGGATGCCGAAACCGGCGCCCCGATCGCGGCCAAGCTCGCCGGCGAAACCGCGGCGGCGGGTGCCACCCGCCATCTGCTCCTCGATCAGCCGGCGCAGACCTGGCATTTCGAGGAGGTCACAAGACGCCCGGTGGCGGCGATCGGGCGCGGCTTTTCCGCCCCGGTGAAGATCCTCGGCCTGACCCGCGAGCGGCTCCGCTTTCTCGCGACACACGATCCCGATCCCTTCCTCCGCTGGGATTGCCTGCAACGCTACGCGACCGAAACCCTGCTCGCCGCCGCCGCCGCCTGGCGCGCCGGGGCGGCCATCATCCCCGATGAGGGATTGGTCGCGGTGATCGCGGCGCTGCTCGATGGGGCCGAGCGCGATCCCGCCTTCGTCGCCGAGGCGATCACCCTCCCCTCGGAGACCCTGCTCGCCGAGGAAATGGACGAAATCGACGTGGACGCCCTGCACGCGGCGCGCGAATCCCTGCGCGCGGCGATCGGGCGGGCGCTGGCCGGGCCGCTCCGCGCCTGGCACGCGAAACTCCGCGCCGCCGACGAGCCCGCGATCGATGGCGCCGCGATGGGCCGGCGGGCGCTCGCCAATGCCGTCCTTTCCTATCTCGTCGCCGGCGGTGGCGAGGAGGCGATCGCGGCGGCGGTTGCGCAATACCGGACCGCGCCGACGATGACCGGGCGGATCGGCGCCCTCACCCTGCTCGCCGCCATCGAGCGGCCGGAGCGGGAGCCGGCCTTGGCTGATTTTTACACCACCTGGCGGCACGATCCGCTGGTGCTCGACAAATGGTTCGCGATCCAGGCGGCGGCGCCGCTGCCGGGGGCGCCGGCGCGTGTGCGCGCCCTCACCCGCCATCCCGATTTCACCCCCGCCAACCCGAATCGCCTGCGCGCCCTGATCGGCAGCTTCGCGCAGGCCAATCCGGCCGGCTTTCACGACGCCTCCGGCGACGGCTATGCCCTGCTCGCCGAAACCATCGCGACCGTCGATCCCGCCAATCCGCAGCTCGCCGCCCGGCTGGTCGCGGCGTTCGGGGCCTGGCGGCGCTACCCCCCGGCGCGCCAAGCGCTGATGGCGGCGGCGTTGGCGGATCTTGCCGCACGCCCCGGCCTCAGCGCCAACAGCCGGGAAATGATCGCGAAAATTCTAACGCCGCCACAATTACCCGACGCCGTAACGCGACATTAAGCCTCTTTCTCTACCATCCGTGAGGTTTGCTGCCCTATCAATGATGGTATGGGGGTTGATTTGCTGTCCGAGCACGTCGCGTTTCCCAGGCCGCCAGGGCTCATCGTCGTCGTGCTGCTGTTCGCGTCCCTGTTGGAGGGGGCGATCGCGATCTCGCAACTCTGCGGTGGAAGTCCGGTGATCTGGGTTGCCAATGGGGTTTTGCTCGGCGTCCTGCTCGTCGTTCCGAGCCGGCGGTTCGCCACCTATCTCTTCGCCTGCCTGCTGGCCGATTTCGCCCTCAATGAAGGCCGCGGCGATAACCTGATGCTCGGTGGCATCCTCGCCCTCTGCAAGCTCGCCGAGGTCGCGATCGCCTTCGGCCTGTTGCGCGGGCGCTTCGGCGCCCGTCCCGACCCGGCGCGGCCGGGCGCTCTGATCCGCCTTGCCGTCACCGCCCTCGCCGCCCCCGTTTTCCCGGCCATTTTCGCCGCCGACGCACGATTCTATCTGGCTGGCGAGGCTTTCGCCAAGGTTCTGGCCGATTGGTATGTCGCGAGCGCGCTCGGCTTCATGGTCGTCACGCCGTTGGTTCTCGCCATGTTCCGGTCGCATCGCCCGGCGCCGCCGGGGCGCGATGCCTTTCTCCCGGCGCTCCGCTATTTCGGCCTCCTGCTCGCGGTCTGCGTCGTGGTGTTCTGGCAG
This sequence comes from Pseudomonadota bacterium, assembly GCA_021851785.1. Lineage (GTDB taxonomy): Bacteria > Pseudomonadota > Alphaproteobacteria > Acetobacterales > Acetobacteraceae > Acidibrevibacterium. The sequence goes on along the minus strand of JAJZBV010000042.1, from coordinate 21,071 downwards.
TCACGCTATCCGCTGCGTTTTCTGGTGTTCCCGCCGCTGCTCCTGATCGCCTCCCAGCGCTCACTGGTCGAAACCGCCGTGGCAACGCTGTTCGCGGCCCTGGTGATTCTCGGCTTCACCGTCGCCGGGCACGGGCCGATCTCGCTTCTCGCCCAGGCCGGAGTACTGAGCCAGGGCGAGAAGCTCCGCATCGCGCAAATTTTCTCCTTCGTCCTTGCCCTCTGCGCGCTGGCGCTGGCGGCGCGGACGGAGCAGACGCGGCGGCTGCGCGGGGTTCTTGCCAAGCGCCAGGAGCGGCTCCGCGAAAACGAACAGCGCTACCGCGTGCTGGCCGATAATTCCGGCGATGCGATCTACCGCATGTCCGTCGACGGGCGCCGGCTCTACGTCTCGCCGGCGGCGCAGGAAATGTTCGGCTTCACGCCCGAGGAGCAGGTCGGGCGCAATTGGCGCGAGGATGTCCACCCCGAGGACTGGCCGGCGGTGCGGGTCGAACTCCGCAAGCTCAACGCGGGCAGCGACGATGTCGTCTTTTCCTATCGCCGGCGGTGCAAGGACGGCCGGTTCGTCTGGGTGGAAACCCGCGTGCGCGCGGCGCGCGACCGGGCGAGCGGGGTGGTGCGCGAATATATCGCCAGCTCGCGCGACATCTCGGTGCAAAAAGCCACCGAGGAAAAACTGAACGCGGCCAACGCGGCGCTGGCCGCGCTCGCCGCGACCGACGGCTTGACCGGGATCGCCAACCGCCGCGCCTTCGATGAGGCCCTCGAGCGCGAATGGCGCCGCGCCCAGCGCGAGCAGACGGCGCTCGCCCTCCTCATGATCGATGTCGATCACTTCAAGCCGTTCAATGATTTCTATGGCCATCTCGCCGGCGACGACTGTTTGCGGCGGCTCGCGGCGACGATCAGCGGCTGCCTGCATCGCCCCGGCGATCTCGCCGCGCGCTTCGGCGGCGAGGAATTCACGGCGCTGCTGCCGACCACCGACGCCGTCGGCGCGCTCGAAATCGCCGAGCGCATCCATGACGCCGTCGCCGTGCTGGAGATCAGCCACGAGGTCACCCCGCTCGGGCGAATCTCGCTCAGCATCGGCATCGCGAGCGATGGGCCGGAGCGGTATCACAGCGCCAAGGCGCTGCTCCACACCGCCGACAGCGCGCTCTATGTCGCCAAGCACGAAGGACGAAACCGCAGCGTCATCGCGACGATCGACGATCACGGCGGCGGCGCCGGTCACAACACCCCGAACACGCGATAGACCGGGCCACTCGGCGGACGATGGCCGATGCCGACCGCCAGCAGATCGTTGAGCCAGGCATAGCGGGGATCGCCGGTCTCGAAAATCAGCGCCGTGCGGAAATAATACTCCGCCGGGGAAACCGCCGCACCGGCCGCGAGCCGGCGCATCACCGCCTCGGGACCGGTGCGGAGACCGCGATAGCGGACATAGATCGCCGCCCCGTCCGCGGTCTCCAACACGATCCGCACGTCGAGAAGGGTGCGCCCGCCGGCACCGACGACCAGGGCATCCTCGCCGATCGGCAGGATACGCCCGGCCATGCGCGGCCCGGCGAAACGCCCGCCCCTGATCGGCACCACCCGCCGCTCGCCGCTCGCACTCGGCCCGATCACCGCCGGCTCGCCGACCTCGATCGCCATCTCGAACAGAAATTCGCTCGCCAAGGTTTCCATCGCGTCCTCCCCGCGTCAGCTTGGCGGCCGCAACGACGCGAGGCAAGAGCGAGGGCTTTCATCGCCGCGCGGAAGGGATAACATACCCGCAAGCCCCCTTGCCGCATCGCGCCGAGCGGGAGAAAAAGAGGCGGGAGGAACAACGGCATGGATTTCGATCTCGACGACACCCAGCAAGCGATCCAGGACACCGCCCGCCAATTCGCCCGCGAAACCCTCCTCCCCCACGCCGCGCATTGGGATGAAGCGCGCATTTTCCCGCGCGAGGCGTTGCGGGCGGCCGCCGAACTCGGCTTTGCCGGCATCTACACGAGCGAGACGCATGGCGGCAGCGGGCTCGGGCGGCTGGAGGCGGCGCTGATTTTCGAGGCGCTGGCGAGCGCCGATCCCTCGACCGCGGCCTTTCTCTCGATCCACAACATGGTCGCCTGGATGATCGACCGCTTCGGCAACGAGGCCCAGCGCGCGCGTTTCCTTCCGGCCATGATGCGCGGCGAGATCATCGCGAGCTATTGCCTCACCGAGCCGGGCTCGGGCTCGGACGCGGCGAGCTTGCGCACCCGTGCCGCGCGCGAGGGCGAGCATTACGTGCTGAACGGCAGCAAGGCGTTCATCTCCGGCGGCGGCGCCTCTGATCTCTATGCGGTGATGGTGCGCACCGGCGGCGCCGGCCCGCGCGGCATCTCCTGCGTGCTGGTCGAGAAGGGAACGCCGGGGCTCGGCTTCGGCAAGCCGGAGCGGAAACTCGGCTGGAACAGCCAGCCGACGACGCTGGTGACGTTCGAGGATTGCCGCGTGCCGGTCGCCGACCGGCTCGGGGATGAGGGCGAGGGGTTCCGCATCGCCTTGGCCGGGCTCGATGGCGGGCGGGTGAACATCGCCGCCTGCTCGCTCGGCGGCGCCCGCGCAGCACTCGATCTCGCGCTTTCCTATGTCCGCGAGCGCCGGCAATTCGGCCAGCGCCTCGCCGATTTCCAGGCCCTGCAATTCCGCTTGGCCGACATGGCGACCGAGTGGGAGGCGTCGCGGCTGATGGTGCATCGCGCTGCCATCGCCCTCGATCGCGCAGCACCCGACGCGACGACCCGCGCCGCGATGGCCAAGCGCTTCGCGACCGATGCCTGTTTCCGCATCACCGATGAGGCGTTACAGCTCCATGGCGGCTATGGCTATATCAAGGATTACGCCGTCGAGCGCTATCTGCGCGATCTGCGCGTGCATCGGATTCTCGAAGGCACCAACGAGATCATGCGCGTCATCATCGCCCGCCATCTGCTCGCCGAATGAGGGGCTCGCGGAAAAACCATGAGGAGATCTCGGTATGACGGAAATCGCCTTCATCGGGCTCGGCAATATGGGCGCGCCGATGGCCGCCAACCTGGTGCGCGCCGGCCATCGCGTGCGCGGCTTCGATCTCAACGCCCAAGCCGTCGCCGCCCATGAAGCGGCCGGCGGCATGGCCGCCGCCAGCGCCGCCTGCGCCTGCGAGGGCGCCGCAATCGTGATCTCGATGCTGCCGGCCGGCACGCATGTGCGCGATCTTTATCTTGGCGCAGGCGGCGTCATCGCGGCCATGCGTGGACACGACGCGCTGCTCATCGATGGTTCGACGATCGATGTCGAAACCGCGCGCGCGGTCACCGAAGCCGCCGCCGCGGCCGGGCTCGCGATGCTGGACGCGCCGGTTTCGGGCGGCGTCGGCGGCGCCCAGGCCGGAACGCTCACCTTCATGGTCGGCGGCGAGGCGGCGGCGTTCGCGCGCGCCCGGCCGGTGCTCGCCGCGATGGGCAAGACCATCGTCCATGCCGGCGGACCGGGCGCCGGGCAGGCCGCGAAAATCTGCAACAACATGATCCTCGGGGTCTCGATGCTCGCGGTGTGCGAGGCCTTCGTGCTCGCCGATCGGCTCGGTCTCGCGCGGGAGAAATTATTCGAGGTCAGTGCCTCCGCCTCCGGCCAATGCTGGTCGCTCACCTCCTATTGCCCGGTCCCCGGCCCGGTGCCCAATGCCCCCTCCAATCGTGACTACGCGCCCGGCTTTGCCGCGAGCCTGATGCTGAAGGATCTGAAACTCGCGCAGCAGGCAGCAAGCGCCGCGGGAGCCGCAACCCCGCTCGGGGCGGAAGCGGCATCGCTCTATCAGCGCATCAACGACGCCGGACTAGCCGGCAAGGATTTCTCCGCGGCCTTCGCCTGGCTTTCCACGCAGACCCGCGAGGCCGCGCCATGAGTGCCGCGAATTTCCGCGCCGCGCGCGATTTCCTGTTCGCCAACCGCACCGATTTTGCCACGGCGTCACGCGATTTCCGCTGGCCGGAACTCGGCGAATTCAATTGGGCGCTCGATTGGTTCGACGGTTATCTGGCGCGTGGCGCAACCGCCGATCAGCCGGCTCTGGTGATCACCGGCGCGGGCGGCGCGCGGCTCAGCTTCACCGAACTCGCCGCACGCTCGAACCGGATCGCCAATGGTCTCCGCGCCCTCGGCGTCGGCCGCGGCGATCGCATCCTGCTGATGCTCGGCAATGTCGTCCCGCTCTGGGAGATGATGCTGGCGGCGATGAAGCTCGGCGCGGTGGTGGTGCCGGCGACGACGCTGCTCGCGCCTGTCGATCTCGCCGATCGCTTCGCGCGCGGGCGGGTGAGGTTCCTGGTCGCCGAGGGTGAGGCGCACGAGAAATTCGCCGGGCTCGATCCCGCTGTGCGGCGCATCGCCGTCGGCACGGTCCCGCCCGGCTGGATCGACTATCAAACCCTGATCGCGGGATCAGCGGACTTCACGCCCGACGGCGCGACCAACGCCGACGATCCGATGCTGCTCTATTTCACCTCCGGCACCACGGCGCGGCCGAAGCTGGTTTTGCATAGCCATCGCTCCTACCCTGTCGGTCATCTCTCGACGATGTATTGGCTCGGGCTGCGACCGGGCGATCTCCATCTCAACGTGTCCTCGCCGGGCTGGGCGAAACATGCCTGGAGCTGTTTTTTCGCGCCCTGGAACGCCGCCGCCACGGTGTTCATTTTCAATCAGCCGCGCTTCGTCGCGCGTGATCTGCTCGACGCCGTCACCACCCATCGCGTCACCTCGCTCTGCGCGCCGCCGACCGTGTGGCGGCTTCTGATCCAGGAAGATCTCGCCGCCTGGAAAACCGCGCTCCGCGAAGTGACCGGGGCCGGCGAGCCGCTCAATCCGGAAGTGATCGAACAGGTCGAACGCGCCTGGGGCCTCACCATCCGCGACGGCTATGGCCAGACCGAAACCACCGCCCAGATCGGCAATCCGCCGGGCCAGAAGATCAAACCGGGCTCGATGGGAAGGCCGCTGCCAGGATATAACATCGTCCTGCTCGACGCCGAGGATCGCCTGGCCGAGGAAGGTGCGGTGTGCATCGCGCTCGACCCGCCGCCCGCCGGGCTGATGCGCGGCTATCAGAGCGATGCCGGCGGGATCGAGGAAATTTCCGGCGCCACCTACCGCACCGGCGATGTCGCTTCGCGCGATGAGGAGGGATATTTGACCTATGTCGGCCGCGCCGATGATATTTTCAAAGCCTCCGATTACCGCATCAGCCCGTTCGAACTCGAAAGCGTGTTGATCGAGCATCCGGCGATCGCCGAGGCCGCGGTCGTTCCGGCGCCGGATCCGCTGCGTCTCGCGGTGCCCAAGGCCTATGTCACGCTCATCGCCGGCCACGCCGCGGATCGCGCGACCGCGCTTTCAATCTTTCAACATCTCCGCGCCCGGCTTTCTCCCTATAAGCGCATTCGTCGCCTGGAATTTTCCGACCTCCCAAAAACGATTTCGGGCAAGATCCGGCGCGTGGAATTGCGCCGCGCCGAGACCGAGCGCGGCGAGGCGCGCGCCGCCGGCGAGTTCCGTGAAGAGGATTTTCCCGAACTCTCCTGAAAGGATTTGCCAATGGCCATCGTCAACAGCCAGGGCGGGCTCGATTTCGCGCTCGGCGAGGAGATCGACATGCTGCGCGATCAGGTGGCGCGTTTCGCGAGCGCCGAAATCGCGCCGCGCGCCGCCGCCATCGACCGCGACAATGATTTTCCCGCCGATCTCTGGCCCAAAATGGGCGAACTCGGCCTGCTCGGCATCACCGTCGAGGAAGACCTTGGTGGCGCCGGTCTCGGCTATCTCGCCCATTGCGTCGCGATGGAGGAAATCAGCCGCGCTTCCGCCTCCGTCGGGCTTTCCTATGGCGCGCACTCCAATCTTTGCGTCAATCAGATCCGCAGGAATGGCAGCCCGGCGCAGAAATCCCGCTACCTCCCCGGCCTCATCGCCGGCACCGCGGTCGGGGCTCTCGCGATGAGCGAGCCGGACGCGGGATCGGATGTGGTTTCGATGCGGCTCCGCGCCGAAAAGCGCGGCGATGTTTACGTGCTCGACGGCACCAAGATGTGGATCACCAACGGCCCCGATGCCGATGTCCTCGTTGTGTATGCGAAAACCGATCCCGAGGCGGGGCCGCGCGGCATCACCGCGTTCATCGTCGAGCGCGGCATGAAGGGATTTTCCTGCGCGCAGAAACTCGACAAGCTCGGCATGCGCGGCTCCAATACCGGCGAACTGGTGTTCGAAGCCTGCGCGGTGCCGGCGGAAAACGTGCTCGGCGCCGTCGGGCGCGGGGTGAATGTGCTGATGAGCGGCCTCGATTACGAGCGCGCGGTGCTGGCGGCGGGGCCGCTCGGCATCATGCAGGCGGCTCTCGATGTCGTCTTGCCCTATATCCATGAGCGCCGCCAGTTCGGCCGCCCGATCGGGGAATTTCAGCTCATGCAGGGCAAGATCGCCGATATGTATGTGACGATGAATGCTGCCCGCGCCTATGTCTACGCGGTCGCCGCGAGCTGCGATCGCGGGCGGACCAATCGCAAGGACGCCGCCGGCGCGATTCTTTATGCCGCCGAACGCGCGACCTGGATGGCGCTGGAAGCGATCCAGTGTCTCGGCGGCAACGGCTATATCAACGATTATCCGACCGGGCGTCTGCTGCGCGATGCCAAACTTTATGAAATCGGCGCCGGCACCTCGGAAATCCGCCGCATGCTGATCGGCCGCGAATTGTTCAACGAGACCGCCTGAGATGCAAATTTCCTCGACGATCGATCCACGGTCACCGCGATTTCGTGAAAATCAAGCGGCGATGGCGACGTTGCTGTCCGAAATGGATGCCAGGCTCGCGACCATTGCCGAAGGCGGCGGCGCCGAGGCGCGGGCGCGGCATCTCGCCCGCGGCAAAAAGCTTGCGCGCGAGCGGATACGCCTGCTTCTCGATCCTGGCGCGCCGTTTCTCGAATTATCCCCGCTCGCCGGTTACGGGATGTATGACGGCGCGGTGCCGGCCGGCGGGATCATCACCGGCATCGGCCGCGTCAGCGGGCGCGAATGCGTGGTGATCGCCAATGACGCGACGGTGAAGGGCGGCAGCTATTTCCCGATCACCGTGAAAAAGCATCTCCGCGCCCAGGAAATCGCCCTCGAAAATCGCTTGCCATGCTTGTATCTCGTCGATTCGGGCGGCGCCAATCTGCCCAACCAGGACGACGTCTTTCCCGATCGCGAGCATTTTGGCCGCATCTTCCATAATCAGGCGCGGATGTCGGCGGCCGGGATCGCGCAGATCGCGGCGGTCATGGGATCCTGCACCGCCGGCGGCGCCTATGTCCCGGCAATGTCCGACGAAAGCATCATCGTGCGCAACCAGGGCACGATTTTTCTCGGCGGTCCCCCGCTGGTCAAGGCCGCGACCGGCGAGGTGGTGAGCGCGGAAGACCTCGGCGGCGGCGATCTGCACGCCAAGATCTCGGGTGTCGCCGATCATCTCGCCGAAAACGACGATCATGCGCTCGCCATCGCGCGTCGCATCGTCGGCCATCTCAATACCGTGAAACCGATCGCGCTCGCGCTCCGCGAGCCCATCGCGCCGCGTTACGATCCCGCCGAGCTGCACGGTATCGTGCCCAAGGATCCGCGCCAGAGCCTGGATGCGCGCGAAATCATCGCCCGCATCGTCGATGACAGCGCGCTCGATGAGTTCAAACGACTCTACGGCGCGACGCTGGTCACCGGGTTTGCCCACATCCATGGCTATCCGGTCGGCATCATCGCCAATAACGGCATCCTGTTTTCCGAATCCGCCGAGAAGGGTGCCCATTTCATCGAGCTTTGCGCCCAGCGCGGCATTCCCCTGGTGTTCCTCCAGAACATCACCGGCTTCATGGTCGGGCGCAAATACGAGGCCGGCGGCATCGCCAAAGACGGCGCCAAGATGGTGACCGCGGTCGCCACCGCCAATGTGCCGAAATTCACCGTGATCATCGGCGGCAGTTTCGGCGCCGGCAATTATGCCATGTGCGGGCGTGCTTATGGGCCGCGCTTTCTGTTCATGTGGCCGAATGCGCGCATCAGCGTCATGGGCGGCGAACAGGCGGCCTCGGTTCTGGCGCAGGTGCGGCGCGACAATATCGAGGCCCGCGGCGAGACCTGGCCGCAAGCCGAGGAGGACGCTTTCAAGGCGCCGATTCGCGCGCAATACGAAACCCAGGGCAACCCCACCTACGCCTCGGCGCGGCTATGGGATGACGGGGTCATCGCTCCGGCGGAGACGCGCCGCGTGCTTGCGCTCTCGCTCTCGGCGGCGCTGAACGCGCCGATCGCGCCGACGCGCTTTGGCCTGTTTCGGATGTGAGGGGCGCGATGTTCGGCAAAATTCTCATCGCCAATCGCGGCGAAATCGCCTGCCGCGTCATCCGCACGGCGCGGCGGCTGGGCATCGCGACGGTCGCCGTCTATTCCGACGCCGATCGCGACGCGCGCCATGTCGCCGAGGCCGATCAGGCGATCGCGATCGGGCCGGCGCCGGCACGGCAGAGCTATCTCTCGATCCCGGCGCTGATCGCCGCCGCGAAGGCGAGCGGTGCCGAGGCGATCCATCCCGGCTATGGATTTCTCTCCGAAAACGCCGATTTCGCCAAAGCCTGTGGCGAGGCCGGCATCGTTTTCATCGGCCCAAAGCCGGCCGCGATCCGCGCCATGGGCTCGAAGGCGGCGGCGAAGGCGCTGATGGCGGCGGCCGGCGTGCCCTTGGTGCCGGGCTATCACGGCGCCGACCAGAGCGAAGCCCGGCTGGCCGCGGCCGCCGCCGAAATCGGCTATCCGGTGCTGATCAAGGCCTCGGCCGGCGGCGGCGGCAAGGGGATGCGCATCGTCGCGGGCGGCGAGGATTTCGCCGCCGCCCTGGCCGGCGCCAAGCGTGAGGCGGCGGCGGCTTTCGGCGATGATCACGTATTGATCGAGAAATATCTCGACCGGCCACGCCACATCGAAATCCAGATTTTTGCCGACCAATTCGGCGATTGCGTGCATCTTTTCGAGCGCGACTGCTCGATCCAGCGCCGGCATCAGAAAATCATCGAGGAAGCGCCGGCGCCCGGCCTCGATCCCGCGACCCGCGCGGCGATGGGGGACGCCGCGATCCGGTGTGCGCGCGCGGTCGGCTATGTCGGGGCGGGGACGGTGGAGTTCATCAGCGCCGGCGGCGAGTTTCATTTCATGGAGATGAATACGCGCTTGCAGGTGGAGCATCCGGTTACCGAAATGATCACCGGCCTCGATCTCGTCGAATGGCAGTTGCGCGTCGCCGCCGGTGAGCGCCTGCCGCGCGCGCAGGATCAGCTCGACATCGACGGCCACGCGATCGAGGCGCGGATTTATGCCGAGGATCCGGCGCGGAATTTTCTGCCCGCGAGTGGCACGATCCGCTATCTCGCCGAGCCGGCGCCGAGCGCGCATGTGCGCATCGATTCCGGCGTGCGGGCGGGCGATCGCATCGGCGTTCATTACGATCCGATGCTCGCCAAGCTGATCGTCTGGGATCGCGACCGAGGGGCGGCGTTGGTGCGGCTGCGATCGGCGCTGGCGGATTTCGCCCTGATTGGCGTCCGCAACAATCTCGCGCTGCTCCGCGCCATCGCCGAGCATCCGGATTTCGCCGCCGCGGCGCCCGATACCGGCTTCATCCCGCGCCATCCCGAACTGCTCGCCCCGCCGGCGGTGGCACCGGCGCGGGAAGCCCTCGCCGCCGCGGCGCTCCATGTTCTCGCCCGGCGCGGCGCGGCGCTGGCGGCGCAAACCCACGCGAGCCCCGATCCAGCCTCGCCTTGGGCGGCGCGGGATGGCTGGCGGGTGCGCGACCAAGCGGCGGAGGACGTGCATCTTCGCGGCGAGGATGGCGATCACCGGATCACGGCACTCTGGCGGGGTGAAGGCGCCTATCGCCTGACCCTGCCGGATGAGACGACAATGGAAACGCGCGGCGCCTGGGACGGCGAGCGGCTTCGCCTCACCCTCGATGACCGGCAGGAAAGCCTCCGCGTGATCGAGGCCGAGGCGGCGCTGGTGGTGCTGGCGGAGAGCGGGGAATACCGCCTCCACGCCATCGCCCCGGACGCGGCGGCGGCCGACGAAAGCGCCGGCGATGGCCGCGTCGTCGCCCCGATCCCGGGCTATGTCCGCGGCGTTCTCGTCGTCGCCGAGGAGCGTGTCGCGCGCGGCCAGGCCCTGGTGGTGATGGAGGCGATGAAAATGGAAATCACCCTCACCGCCCCCTTCGCGGGAAGCGTGGGTTCGGTCGCGGCCACGGTCGGGGCGATGGCCGAGGAGGGGCAGGCATTGGTGGTGATCACCCCGGAAGGGTAGCTCATCCCGGCGGACCCGCTATCCCATCCGCCATCCCTCTGGCGGCAATCCCGGATCGCTGCTGAGCGCGAGAACATGGCCGGTGCGGCGGGTGAAATCCTCGCCGGCGGCGCGATCGGCCTCTAGCGCCGCGACCACCGCCGGAGACGCGATCAGCCGTGGCGCGCGCCCCGGCGCCTGTGCCATGTCCGCGAGCAGCCCCCGCAAGGCGGCCAATCCCGCGGCATGCGGGCCGCGCAATAGCTCATGCAAGGGGGGGCGGATTCGCGGGCGGAGGATTTCGGCGAAACCGAGCGCGGTGAAGCCGAGCAGCCGGGGTTTCAGCGGATCTTCGGCGAGGGCGGCGGCGAGCATGGGGGTGAGGCTCGCCCGGTGGCGCGCTTTCATCCCGGCAAAATCGATGAGAATGGCGCCGGAGAGGTTGCGAAGGCGGATCTGCCGCGCCAGCGCCGGCATCAGGGCACGGTTCAGCGCCGCCTGGGCGGCGGTTTTCCCGCCCCGCTCGGCGGTCGCCGCGCCGGCGTCGAGATCGATCGCGGTCAAGGCCGGCGTCGGATGAAACTGCGCCCGCGCGCCATTGGCGAAAACCGCGACCGGCTCGGCCAGCGCCGCCACCTGATCCTCGGTCGCGGCGTCGAAGGCGGCGGCGACACGCTCCACCCGCGCCCCGAACGCGGCGCGCAACGCGGCGGCGAGCGCCGGGTCATCGACCATCACCGGCGCCTCGGCGTGGCTCGTCGCGAGTTCGGCGAGCGGAGTCGGGCCGGGATGCAAGAGCCCGACCCGGGTGAGCCCGGCCGGCGCCGGGCGCAGCATGGCCAGGCGCGGCCCCTTCCCCCCCTGCGCTGCGCGCGTGATGCGAACCGCGATCAGCGCGCCGACGTCAAGGCCGGCGCCGCCAGCGGTATCGGGCAGAAACCCCTCCACCCCCGAAGCGAGGGCAACGAACACCCCCGCCATCGCCGGAACCCGCGCGATCACCCGCCCGCCATGCCCATCGCCGACCCCATCCGGCGCGCCGGGGCGCCAAAGGGCGTACTCGAGCAACGCCCCATCGGCGGCGGTGAGCGCGATGCGAACCTCTCCCGGTGAGGTCGCGGCGCGGAGCGTCGGCGTCACGCCCCGCCATATCCATCAAAATGGCGCCCGCCGAGGCCGCGTAGCAATTGCCGGGCCTCGAACAGCGGCAAGCCGACGACGTTGCTGTAACTCCCGGAGAGAAACCGCACGAAGCCGCCGGCGCGGCCCTGGATGGCATAGCCACCGGCGCGGCCCCGCCATTCGCCGCTCGAGACATAGGCGTCGATCTCGGCGGCATCGAGCCGGGCGAAGGTGACGCGGCTGACGACCAGGCGCTCGCCCCAGCGCCCATCCGGCGCCCGCAAGGCGACCGCGCCGAACACCTGATGACGTCGGCCCGAAAGCAGCGCGAGGGTCGCTCGCGCCGCGTCCGCGTCGGCGGGTTTGGGGAGGATGCGCCGCCCGGCGGCGATCACAGTATCGGCGGCGAGCACGAACGCCTGCGGAAAACGCGCCGCGACCGCCGTCGCCTTGGCGCGCGCGAGCCGCGCGGCGAGCTGGCGCGGGGATTCGTCGCCAAGCGGCGTCTCGTCGAGATCGGCGGCAATGACGCGCGCCGGCACGACGCCGATCTGGGCGAGCAGCGTCAGGCGCCGCTCGCTCGCCGACGCCAGGATCAGCCCGGTTTCGCTCATCGACGCACTCGCTCAAGGGCCCGTTATTCGAACCGGCGGCCTATTTGAACCGGAACGTGATCCGCCCCTTGGTGAGGTCATAGGGGGTCATTTCCACGTTCACCCGGTCCCCGGCCAGCACCCGGATGCGGTTCTTGCGCATCTTGCCGCTGGTATGGGCGAGGATCACGTGCTCGTTGTCGAGCTTCACCCGAAACATCGCATTCGGCAGGAGTTCGGTCACCGTCCCGCTGAATTCGATCATATCCTCTTTTGACATCAGGCCCCTGCAAAACTGGCGTTGGCGCGGAAGATGATCTTGCCGGGCGGGAAGGTCAAGCGGCGCGAGACGCCCCGGGCGGCGGCGGGCGCGGGCGGGTCGTTGCCGCGGCGGAAATTCGTGCCATGCTGCGGCCATGCCCATCCTGTCCCCCGCGCCGACGCGCCGCGCCTTGCTCGCCCTCCCGCTCGCCGCCGCCCCGCTCGCCGCTGTTTTCGCCGCCGAGATTTCCGGGGGATCCGCCGCCGGGCCGCCGATCCGGCTGCCCTCGGGCGACGGGCTCCGGATCGACCCCGGCGCGAAGCCGACGAAGTTTCAGGCCAGCGTCGAGAGCGAGCGCCTGCGCCTCGATTTCGCCGGCTGGCCGGCGCCGATCCTGCTCCCCGCCCGGCGCGCCCGCCTCGTCGTCACGCTGGCGCTGGCTGGGCGGGAGGTGCTGCTGGCCGCCTTCGCCGGCGAGCGCGACGACGCCGCGGCGACCGCGCGCGGCGCGCTCGATCTCGTCGCGATGATCGGCTCGGACGGCACCCGGCTCGGCATTCTCGGGGTCGAGATGCTCGCCTGGAAGGGGAGCGCGGGGGCGGGATTCGATACCATGCTCGACGCCCCCGGGCACGGCGCGGTTCTGCGCCTGGCCCGAATCGCCTCGCCACCGCAAGCCACCACCGATTCGCGCCATCTGACCTGGAGCGACTACCTCGCCTGGCGCCAGGGCGGGCCGCTCGCCGACGCAGCACCGCGCCCGCCGCGCCCAGGCACCTGGCAAGCGGCGCTTGCCGCGGTGCGCGCCAAGGTCGCGGCCCTGCTGGCGCCCATCCCCACCACACTCACATTGAATTTACTCGCCCCGACCGGGCTCCTCGATCCGGCCGCCGAGATCCCGCCGCGATCAGGCTGAGCGCGGCGAAATTGCCGCGCCGCCGCCCCGCTCGCGCCATAAGGCCGCCGCAATCGGCGGCTTGGATAGACCCTGATGAGTGAATTCCGGGGTTGTCCCATGCGCCCGTCGCGCTTAGCTAACAGAGTGTTCATTCGGCGTTCAGGTCGAGCCGCCGCGCGTGATGCCGGTCACTCGTCGCTGATCGGGGCCTTTGCGCCCTTCCGGCCAGCCCGCCGCGCCCCCGTCCGGGAAGGTCTGGGGATGGGGGTTCGCGGGATCGATGGGGAACGAGCCGGCCCAGCCCGGCCCATTTTCCCCGTTTTGTCCATTGGCGGGCTTTGTGCGGCCACGTTCCCGACGCCCAGCGCGGGAAACGCGGTGGCGGCGTTGTCGGAGCCATCGCAATGAGAGGGGAAAAGATGAACCGGCTAGTTGTTGTCTCGAACCGTGTGCCGCTCCCGGAAAAAGGGGCGCAGGCGGGCGGGCTCGCGACCGCGTTGCAACCCTTGCTCGAGCGCGAGGGCGGGGTGTGGTTCGGCTGGAGCGGGACGACCGCGGCGAAAGCGGCGGAGCAGCCAGCGCGGATCAGCCATGCCGGCCGCGTGACCTATGCCACCATCGACCTCACCAAGGCCGAGCATGATGGCTATTACGCCAATTTCGCCAATGGCGTGCTGTGGCCGCTGCTCCACTCGCTGCCGGAAATGATGCGTTTCGACCGTGGCGACGCGGAGACCTATTTCGCGACCAACGCCCGCTTCGCCGACCGGCTGCTGCCGTTGCTCCAGGACGAGGATCTGGTCTGGGTGCATGACTATCATTTTCTCCCCCTCCCGGGCCTGCTGCGTGAGCGCGGGGTGGCCAATCCGATCGGCTTCTTCCTGCACATCCCGTTTCCCAGCCCGGAAATCCTCGCGCTCGCGCCGCCGGCGGGGAAATTGATCGCGGCCCTGCTGCAAGCGGATGTCATCGGCTTTCAGACCAGCGCCGATCTCGGCAATTTCGCCGCCGCCGCGACGACCCTCGCCGACGCCCGCCAGATCGCGGCCGAACTCCTCGAAATCGACGGAAGGCGCGTGCGGCTCGGCGTGTTCCCGGCGGAAATCGACGCCCCGGATTTCGCCGCTGCCGCCCTCCGCGCCGCGCGCAGTCCCACCGTCGAGCGGCTGCGCCGCAGCCTCGGCGGGCAGAGCCTGATCCTCGGCGTCGATCGGCTCGACCCGACCAAGGGGCTGGTGCAGCGCCTGGCCGGCTATCGCCGCTTCCTGGAGACCGAGGCCGCCTGGCACCGGCGCGTCGTTTTCCTCCAAATCGCGCCGGTTTCGCGCCAGGATGTCGCGAGCTATCAGGCACTCCGCGCCGAGCTTTCGCAATCGGCCGGCGAGATCAACAGCGAATGCGGCGATCCCGACTGGACCCCGCTCCGGCTGATCACCAAAGGCGGGCCACGCACCACCTTGGCCGGCTATATGCGTGCGGCCCGGGTCGGGCTGGTGACACCGCTCCGCGATGGCATGAACCTGGTCGCCAAGGAATATGTCGCGGCGCAAGACCCGGAAGACCCCGGCGTGCTCATCCTCTCGCGCTTCGCCGGTGCCGCGCGGCAGCTCGACGCGGCGCTGCTGGTCAACCCCAACGACCCCGACGCGATCGCCGAGGCGATCACCCGTGCCCTCGTCATGAGCCATCGCGAACGCCAGACGAGATGGCGCGCGATGTGGCAGGCGATCGCGGAAAACTCGCCGCTCGACTGGGGGTTTGCCTTCCTGCGCACCCTCCGGCAAAGCGGCGCCGGCAAGCCGGCAAGCCACGCCGCGCCGGTGATCGCGCCGCGCGCCAAGCTGCCCGTCCCCATCCACACACCCTCGAACGCCATCAACTGAGGCGCCGACCGGGCCAGCCCCTTTGCCGGCCCGGTTTTCCCCGCCGAGTGTCCCGTTTCAGAAATTCGCGAGCGCATTTCAGGGACACTCGCTCTTTGTTTTCAGTGGCCTGCTGATCCCTGACATACAAAGCAGTTCAGGGGCGGGACACTA